>CAXTPQ010000019.1:0-18157 GCA_964246215.1 uncultured Terriglobus sp.
CATCGCGTGCGTGAGGTCTTCACCGAGGGCGGCGGCGTCCCGGCGCTCGTCGCCGTGGAGCAGGATGCCAGCGGCAACGCATTAGCCAATGCGCTGAGCTATGCCAGGGGCATCGGCTGCACCCGCGCCGGCGTTCTCGAAACCACCTTCACCGAGGAAACCGAGACCGACCTCTTCGGCGAGCAGGCCGTGCTCTGCGGGAGCACCGCGGCGCTGGTCAAGGCCGGATTTGAAGTGCTGACCGAGGCCGGTTACCAGCCCGAGCTTGCCTACTTTGAAGTGCTGCACGAGCTAAAACTCATTGTCGATCTGATGTACCGCGGCGGCCTGGAGTACATGCGCTACAGCATCAGCGACACCGCCGAATGGGGCGATTACGTGGCCGGGCCGCGCATCGTGACGCCTGCCGTGAAGGACGCCATGCGTGGCCTGCTCTCCGACATTCGCGACGGCAGCTTCGCCAAGCGCTTCATTGAGGACCAGAACAGCGGCCGCAAAGAATTCCAGAAATTTCGCGAGCAGGACCGCGAGCACCCCATTGAGAAAGTCGGTGCGGAACTCCGCAAGGCCATGCCATTCCTCGATCCGGTGAAGGTCGAAAACGGGACTGTGGTCAAGGCGTGAAAGCTCAGAAAAGAAGAGCGACAGCAAAGTATGCGTATGGCACTGCGTACTTTGCGAAGACTTAGCGTACTTTGCGGTCGCTCTTTGTCGAGTCAGCTTTAAGCGGGCAGACATCCAATTACCATGCAAGCCACGGCCCTTCGCCTTAGCTCCGACTTCAGCATCGACGCGCTCACCTTCGACGAAATCGACCTGCCCGAACCACAGCCGCATGAAGTCCTGGTAGCCGTGCGTGCCGTTTCGCTGAACTACCGCGACCTGCTGCTCGTGACGGGCAAGTACGATCCCAACGTTGCAAAGCCTCGCATTCCGTGCTCGGACGGCGCGGGTGAAATCGTCACCGTGGGCAGCGCCGTCACACGCTTCAAGCCAGGCGACCGCGTCATGCCTAACTTCTTTCCGGACTGGCAGGATGAGCCCCCCACCCACGCCAAGCAGACCCATGCGCTGGGCGGCTCCGTGGACGGTATGCTCACCACGCATCAACTGCTGCCGGAAGACAGCCTGGTCGCAGTGCCGGAAGGCCTAAGCTATGAGGAAGCGGCCACGCTGCCCTGCGCCGGCGTCACCGCATGGAATGCACTGGTCAGCACGGCAGCCATTGGCCCACAAGATACGGCCCTGATCCAGGGCACAGGGGGAGTCAGCATCTTCGGCCTGCAGATCGCCAAACTGCGCGGGGCACGCGTCATCATCACCAGCAGTTCCGACGAAAAGCTGCTGCATGCGCGCGCATTGGGTGCCGATGAAACGATCAACTACAAAACTCATCCGCAGTGGGACAAAGAGGTCCGCCGTCTGACGGAAAAGCAGGGTGTTACGCACGTGCTGGAGGTCGGCGGTGCCGGCACGCTGCCCCTCTCGCTGCGGTCTGCCGGCATTGGTGCCCAGGTGAGCGTCATTGGCATTCTCACGGAAGTCCAGCAACCATTGGACGTCTTGCAAATCCTTGGCAAGTCGCTGCGCGTGCAGGGCATCTATGTCGGTTCAAGGAGCATGCTGCAGGAACTTGCCAGAACCATCGCTGCCACTGAAATTCGCCCAGTGATCGACCGCGTCTTCCCTTTTCAGCAGTCGAAAGACGCCATTCGCTATTTGGAATCCGCAGCTCACTTCGGCAAAATAGCCATTACCCTGCCCTGACGCATCGCAATACTTATGCGTTCTTTCATCGCTCTTGCCACTGTCCTGACCCTGACAGTTCCGGCGTTGTCACAAGAGCACGGCTTGGCTGACCTTCGCGGCACCGCGCGGCCGCTGCTGATCTTTGCGCAACCCGGCACTCCGCTGCTTGAAGAGCAGAGACGGCTTTTGCGACTAGACACGCCTGGCCTGCGGCAGCGTGACGTCATCATCGTTCTCCCGCCGGAACTGGACTTTGTAACGGACGAGGGCGGAATGCAGACCACACACTTCTCCCATGCAGAAGACCAGGCTCTTCGCCAACGTTTCCGCATCTCGCCAGGTCAGTTCACCATCGTGCTTGTTGGCAAGGATGGCGAGGAGAAACTGCGCAGCAACACTCCCCTTGGCACAGAGAAGCTCTGCCAAACCATCGATGCCATGCCGATGCGAAAAGACGAAATGCATCATCGCTAGTGGGTGATCCATGCGGTCTCCATGGAAAGCAGAATTGTGCAAAGCTTTCACCGGGATTCGATAGCATAAGGAAGTGCGGAGGAAACAAGATGGCGACCACGGCAACTTTCGACCCGCTCTGGGAGTCCTCCAGCGCTACGGCACCCATCGACTTTCAAAAGGAAGACCCGTCCGCATGCACGCCTGATGAAGTCGTCAAGGCCTTACGCGGCATCAGCCAGCTTGACGGCCTGAGCACGGCGGAGTACGAGTGGCTCGCAACTCACGGCACAATGGAGCGCTTCGCGGATACCGTAACCGTCTTCCGGTCGGGCGCGCCCACGGAGCACATGGGAATCCTGCTGGAAGGTGAAATTCATGTACGCCGCCATCAGACTGGGCCGGTGAGCTATTTCATCGGCCGCTCCGGCCAGCTCACGGGCAAGCTTCCCTACAGCCGAATGAAAGTGTACGGCGGTGATGGCTACGCCGCCGGCGACGTCTGGCTCCTCAGCCTGCATGAGTCGCTCTTTCCGGAGATGCTGAAGGCAATCCCTTCCATGGGTCAGCGCTGCGTCAGCGTGCTGCTGGACCGCGTGCGCGAAGTGACACGCATCGAGCAGCAATCAGAAAAGCTGACCGCGCTTGGCAAGTTGGCCGCGAATCTTTCCCACGAATTGAACAATCCGGCCTCGGCCGCCCGCTCCGCCGCAAATAATTTATGGACGGAACTGCGCAACTATGGCGATAGCAAATACAAGCTGGGCTCGATGTGCTTTACCCCGGAGATGAAGAAGCGGTATGCCGACTGGATGGAGTCGGTGCGCTCGCTGCTGAGTGCCGACAGCCGGCCGCTGCGCTCGGACGCCGTATTCGTGGGCGACCGCGAAGAAGCGATGAATCGCTGGATGGCGGCACACAGCATTCCTGACGCCTGGAAGATCACACCGACGCTGGCGGAAACACAGATCGAGATCGCGCATCTCGACTCGCTTGCCGAAGCGCTGCCGCCCGAGGCGCTGCCGGTGGCTCTTGCCTCCTTTAGTTCCGCGCTGAATGCCGAGCGCATGACGGATGCGGTGATCGATTCGACACGCCGCATCTTCGAACTGATCTCGGCAATTAAGGACTACTCCTACATGGATCAGGCGCCGATTCAGGAGGTGAATCTGGCCCAGGGCATCGACAGCACCCTCACCATGTTCACCTCGCGGCTGGCGAACGTGAGCATCACCCGTGAGTACAGTGCGGATACACCGGACATTCTGGCGTATGGCAGCGAGCTGAATCAGGTCTGGACAGCCATCCTGGAGAATGCGCTGGATGCCATGGACATGCTGCCCGCCGAACAGCACCGCTGTTTGCGTATACAGACCCGGCTTGCAGGCCAGGCAGTGTTGCTGGAGTTCTGGGATAATGGGCCGGGAATCTCACCGGATATCCGCTCCCGCATCTTTGAGCCGTTCTTTACGACAAAGACGGTCGGTTCCGCGCTCGGTCTTGGCTTGGACGTTGCGAACAGCATTGTGACCAAACACCGCGGCCAGATCACCGTCGAGTCCGCGCCAGGACGCACCTGCTTTCAGGTCCGGCTACCGGTGGAGCAAACCGGAGCTTACTAGAGCAGCCGGCGGCAAGCCTGCAGCTGGCTTTGAAGATTTCAGGAACAGATCAGGCCCACGGCGCGTATAGCTCGGTAATGATGCGTCCTGTGTGCTCTCTTGCGATCCTCGGAATCCTTGGTGGCCCCCTGCTAGGAGCGGAGGCACCGCCCACCACCGCCGCTGAGATCATGCGTCGCGTGGCCGCCAACCAGGAGCGTGCCGAGTCGGAACGCGCACACTATGTCTATGTCCAGCACGCGCGTGTGGCGTCGCTCAAAGGCAAAAGGCTGCTCTGTGAAGAAGTGACGGACAGCCGTGTTTTGCCACAAAGCTCCGGATCGGACCGGGAGTTCCTCCGCTTTGAAGGAAAATTTTGGCAACGTAACCACTACGTCCCTTACGGCAGGCTTCTTTCCAACACTCACGTCAAGTCTGACGATGCAGTAAATGTAGAGGTAGTGGAAACGGAGAATGAGAACACGGATGTCGGTTTGGTCGAAAGTTTGCGGGAAGGCCTGATGAGTCGAGATTCCAAGGATGGCTTAGCCGCCGGACTCTTCCCGCTTACGTCCAAAGCTCAAAGTTCCTACGATTACCGCCTTGTTGGCCGCGAACGCATGAATGGGCGAGAGACTTTCCACATCGCCTTTGCACCGAAAGCAACGGGCGACTATGGCTGGATGGGCGACGCATGGATCGACTCGGAAGCCTTTCAGCCCGTGCTCGTTAGGACCAGGCTCTCAAGGAACATGCCATTTCTCGTAAAGACGATGCTCGGCACCAACATACCTGGCCTGGGCTTTGCTGTCACCTACGCTCCGCAGCCGGATGGAACGTGGTTTCCCACCAGTTTCGGCACCGAGTTCAAGATTCATGTGCTCTTTTTCTTTAGCCGCCAAATTACGATGTCGGCGGTGAACAACGGCTTCGAGAAAACCCACGTGGAGTCAAGAATCGTTTCAGGCTCTCCAGTTGCATCGTCCAGCGTGGCAGAGCCTGTACCCGCAAAGCCTGACCAGCCATGAACGGGCAGAAGCCCGGTACAGGCCGGGGCTGCCTATCCTGCTTCCCAGCTATTTCGTAACTTCCACACCACGCCAGAAAGCCATGTGGTGTTTCACCTGGCGGGCGGCCGGCTTGGGATCTGGGTAGTACCAGGCTGCATCAGGATTCTCCTGACCGTCGATGAAGAGCGTGAAGTACCGCGCCTGGCCCTTCCAGGGGCAGGAGGAGGTCGTCGAACTGGGGCGAAGAAACTCTCGCTTTACGGATTCCTCGGGAAAGTAGACATTGCCTTCAATTGTCTCGAACTTTTCGCTCTCGGCCACGGTTTGGCCGTTCCACATCGCTTTTGCCATTGCAGAAACTCACTTCCTCAATAAGTTACGCGCCGCACCGACTCTGACTCACGATGAGCGGTCACGCACAAATGAAACCGTGCCTGTTGATGAACAGGCCAGTATCTATTAGAGCAAAGTACCCCGCAGAAGGATTCCCCAGACTCCTACTTAGGATGGGCTATCGCCGACTACGCCGCCTCGACCAGCGCGCGGGTCTCCTCCGGATTGGGTATCTTCAGTGCCGGGATCTCAATGGGAGCCTGCACCTCGGGCTTGCGGCTGGTACGGTGGTCATGGTCGCACTGGACTGGGTCAACCGGCTCCTCCTTGGCACCCTTTTTCGGTCGCCGCTTTGGCAACGCGTCGTGGTTGTGCGGGCAGATCTCATGCAGGAAACCGTCCTGCTTGTTAAGAACCTCCACAAGATACGTGCTGTTCCCTTTCGGGCAGGGCTCGGCAATTAGCTTTTGGTTGCTGGTGAAGTCACACTTGGGGTAGTTGGTGCAGCCGTAAAAGAAGTTTCCCGTGCGGGCCTTGCGCTCTGCCAGCGAACCGCCGCATTTGGGGCAGGGCACCTCCAACAAGTTCTGTTTCACATACTTACATTTGGGGTAGCCCGAGCAGGAGACGAATTCCCCATAGGTTCCGGTGCGCTTGACCAACTCCATGCCGCACTCCGGGCAGGGCTCGCCGGTAGGCTCCGGTGGTTTGGACTGTACCTTCTGACTGAGCCGGCGAACGGTCTTGCACGGCGGATCGGCGTTGTAGTCTGGGCAGCTCATGAACGGACCGAACGGACCGTTTTTCAGCACCATCTGCTTGCCGCAATTTTCGCAGAACTCCTCCTCTTCGGTGTCGCCTTGCTCCATTGCGGCCAGATCGGGCTTGTCCGCGAAGTTTTCCTTGGTGAAATCGCAGCTTTCCGGTTCAATGCGGATGGACTTGCCCTTTTTTGCCGCCAGACCCAGCGCAGCCTTCAACTCCTTGTCGGAGTGCACGAGTTCGTCCGACTCAATGGTGTCGACATCCAGGCCCTGCACACGAAAGGGATATGTCAGGTCCTTCTTCGCGCGCTTGATCGTGGCCACCGTGTCCTTTTTCCATGCCGAAACGGCAATCGTCTTCGGCTTGGCCTTGGTGTAGTTGGAGCAGGAGTAAAAGGAGCCGAACTTGCCCCAGCGCATGACCAGCGGCGAACCACATTTTTCGCACAGGTCGGTGGTCGGCTTCTCCCAGCGCTTGATTTCCTCCATGGACTTCTCGGCGATCTTGATCTCGTCGGTCAGGTGGCCGTAAAAGCCGCCCAGCAGGTCCGTCCACTTCTCCTCGCCGTCCTCCACGCGGTCCAGCTCTTCTTCCAGCCGGCGCGTGTAGTCCATGTTGAAGATGTAGGGGAAATTCTTGACCAGCAGCGTCGTGACCACCATGCCGATTTCCGTGGGCACGAACTTCTTCGCAAGCTTCTTGACGTAGTCGCGATCCTGAATCGTGTTGATGATGGAAGCGTAAGTGGACGGCCGGCCAATGCCTCGCTCTTCCAGTTCCTTCACAAGCGATGCCTCGTTGAAGCGGGGCGGCGGCTCGGTGAACTTCTGCTCCGTCAGAACCGACAGCAAATCCAGCGCCTCGCCCTGACGCAGAGCCGGCAGCGCGGCATCGTCGGCTTCGTCATCGCTCTCGCTGCGTTCCCCTTCCGGTTTGGCGGCAGCAACCTGCTGCTTGCCGAGACGCGGGTCGGCAATCTTCAGAAATCCGTCAAATTTCAGCACGGAACCTGAAACGCGCAGGCCGTAGCTGCGCCCAGCGCGGCCGTTAATCTCGACCGTGGTCTGGTCGTAGACGGCTGCCGTCATCTGGCTCGCCACGAAGCGCCGCCAGATCAGGTCATAGAGCCGGAACTGCTCCTCGCTCAGGTGGCGCCGGATGCTTTCCGGCGTGTAGGCAACATTAGTCGGGCGGATGGCTTCGTGCGCATCCTGTGCGTCCTTCTTGCCCTTGAACTCGTTCGGCTTGGCGGGCAGGTACTTTGGGCCCAATGTCGCAATGTGCTGACGCGCATCTTCTATCGCCACCGGTGAAACCCGGGTCGAATCGGTACGCATGTAGGTGATCAGGCCGACAGTCCCCTCAGTACCAATCTCGACGCCTTCATACAGACGCTGCGCCACGCCCATGGTCCGCTTTACATTGAAGCCGAGCCGGTTGGACGCCTGCTGCTGCAGTTGCGAGGTGGAAAAAGGCGCGGGCGGATTGCGGCGGCGCTCTTTTGCATCCACGCTGGCAACGCTCCATTTGGCGCGCTCCATCTCGGCTTTGGCCTGCTCCGCGCTCAGCTTGTCGGGCAGCGCGGGGGCACCCACTGTTTCGACGGAAACACGTGTGCCGTCAATGGTATGCAGCCGCGCCGTAAACTCCTGCTTGCCTGCCTGCGGCTTGAACCGTGCATCCACCGGCCAGTATTCCACCGGCTGGAAAGCCTTGATTTCGTTCTCGCGGTCGACAATCAGGCGCAGTGCGACGGTCTGCACCCGGCCGGCGGAAAGGCCGCGGCGTACCTTGTCCCACAGCAGTGGCGAGATTTCATAACCGACAAGCCGGTCCAGAACACGGCGGGTCTGCTGCGCATCCACCAGGTTGCCGTTCACTTTGCGGGCACGGGTGAAGGCGTCGATCACGGCTTTCTTGGTGATTTCATTGAAAGTGACACGCTGGATGCGATCCTTATTCTTGAGCGATGGCTGCAATTGCATCTGCAGGTGGTAGGCGATAGCCTCGCCTTCGCGGTCAGGGTCGGGTGCCAGAAAGACGGCATCGGCCTTGCTGGCGGCCTTTTTTAATTGATCGACCAGCTTCTCCTTACCGGGCGAGATGATCAGGTGCGGCTCAAAGGTGCGGCGCTTCAACTCCACGCCGATGTCGTTCTTTGGCAGGTCCATGATGTGGCCCAGCGAGGCCATGACCGTATAGTCGCTGCCGAGATATTTGTTGATCGTTTTCGCCTTTGCGGGCGATTCCACGATCACGAGATTCTTACTCATACTTCACCTTGCTTTCGCCGCCAGATTCGGGCGGCATCGCCGGAACCACCCGGCATTGCTCTGCTAGAAACCGTTGATTGCCTTCGAGCCTCGGCTGAGGCGCTTTCTTCTTCCCCGTCTCGGTGAGACGCTACCACGAAGCGCACGTCGCGTCATCCTCCCTGCACGTGTTGGACTTGCGCATTCGAGGAAGATGCGCCTGAACGAGTCAGGCATTGCGAATTCTTGCAAGTAGAACAAAGAAGGCAGGTTCCTAGAAGGTACGGACGTAGTTCTTGCCCGGCATCTGGCGGATTCTGCCCGCCAATTCCAGCTCAAACAAAGCTGTGAATATCTCGGCGGATGGCAGCTGTCCCTCGAGTTTCTCGATCAGTTCATCCAGTTGAATGGATTCGTCGGCGCGGAGCTGTTCGTAGACGGCACGCTCGGTAGGCGGCATTTCCTGCTCGGCAAATAGAGATGCGGCACCGCCTTCCTGCGATGCAACGGCACCGCCGGCCAACTGCTGCAGGCGGTTTTCCAACTCCAGGCGGGCCTGGCTGGGCAGGTCTTCCCACACGTCCTCCCACGTGGCGGTCAGCTTGGCTCCCTGCTTGATAAGCGTGTTGGGTCCCCAGGCGTTCTTGTTCGTCACATTGCCGGGCACGGCGTACACATCGCGATTCTGCTCCATGGCACAGCGCGCGGTGATGCGGGTGCCGCTATGCTCTGCCGCCTCAATCACCAGCACACCCACGCTCATGCCGCTGAGTACGCGGTTGCGCAGGGGAAAGTTCTGCGGCGCGGGAAAGGTGCCCGTGGGGAACTCCGTGATGATGCATCCGCCATTCATCAGAATCTGTTCGGCAATGCGCTTGTTTTCCTTGGGATAGATCACGTCAATCCCGGTCCCCCACACGGCGACGGTTTTTCCCTTCACCTCAAGCGCGCCCTTGTGCGCCTCCGTGTCCACACCGCGCGCCATGCCGCTCATGATCACCACCCCCCGGTTGGCCAGGTCGCGTGAGAGCATCTGCGCCATGCCCGCGCCATAGGGAGACGGATGGCGCGTGCCCACCACGGCAATGCCCGGCAAAGAGAGCAGCGCCGGCTCACCGCGATACCAGAGGATCGGCGGCGGATCGTAGATTTCTTTGAGCCGGTCTGGATACTCCTCGCAGTCGTGTGTCAGAAAGCCGGCACCCTGCTCCTCCGTGCGGCGAATCTCCTCCTCGGCGGCGGCGCGTGCCTTGCCCTCAAAGACGAAGCGGGCGGAAACAGCGGGAATGCCCAGTCCCTCCAGCTCCGTCAAGCTCATGCTGAGCACATCCGCGGCAGCATGGACTCTTCCCATCGCTCGAAGCACGCGCGTGGGTCCCATGGCGGGTGTCAGCGCAAGCGCCATCCATGCGAGCCGGCCGGTGCTGATCGCCGGTCGAGACGCGGACTGGTTCCCATTCACTTCTGTCACGGTTACAGCTGTGGACATTGCACCTCCCGCGGAACACACCCGCAGCGGATATCGAACTACACCAGCACTCTCGCACAGGTGCTTCAGAACAGAAAGACCACAAAGGTTGCACAAACACCACGGTGGCATCTGTGTCCGCTGTGAAACTTTTGTGCCCCAGGTGTTGAAGAGAGAAGCCACGTCACAGCAGAACGCACCGGCGAACGCTCCGCGTTCATCCAAAGCCGCAGATGAGTGCCGAAGCAAAAACACGGTTGCGCATGGCGGCCATCGACTTCCTGAATCCGGCACCGCTGCTCTACAACTTCGAGCATGAACCCACGTCATCGGAGCTGCGGGAGCGATACCAGGTGAACTACACCAGTCCGGCTCTGTGTGCGGAGCAGTTGCGTACCGGGAAAGCAGACCTGGGTTTGATTCCGATCGGTGCCTTGCCCTACATTCCAGGGCTGGCGGCGGTCCCGGGCTGCGTCATCGCTTCTTTGGGACTGGTTCGGTCCATCCAGCTTGTGCTGCGGCCCGGGATGGCCCTCACGGAGATCCGCACCTTGGCAGCGGATACAGCTTCGCGCTCATCGATCAGCTACGTGCGCGTCCTGCTGCGGGCTTTTTATAAGACTGATCCAGAGATCATGAGCATGCCAGCCGACCTGGCGAAGATGCTTGGTGTCGCTGATGCCGCGTTGCTGATCGGTGATCCCGCGCTGCTTGCACTTGAAGAGCGCGCCCAGTACGGCACCTTTTCCGAGTGCACATGGATCGATTTGGCCGGCCTGTGGCATAGCATGACAGGCTTGCCCTGGGTCGCCGCAGTCTGGGCAGTACGGTGCGCGGCGCTTACGAAAGACACCGTGTCTCCTCAGCAACTTTGCGAACATTTAAGAGCTTCTCGCGATATGGGCATCACCCACATTGGGGAGATTACCGCTGAATGGCTCTCCCGTATCGCTGTTCCAGCCGAAACAATCCGGGCATACCTGACAGGCAACATCCATTACCACTTGGACGAGCAGTGCTTATTGGCGATTGAGCGGTTCTATGAACTCGCCGCGTCCACGGGCATCTTGCCCGCATATCGGCTCCCACTGTTGCTGTAAGTACGCCGTAACGCCCCGTTTCACACCGCGGAATCGACAGCAAACCGGCGCTTCGCGATACCGGCGGCGCCCAGCAAACCCGTGAGCACCATGCTCCAGCTGGCCGGCTCGGGGGCGATCGCGACATCTGTAAAAGTCACAGGCGCGTTGTTCTGGATGGTTGTGCTGCTGTTTGCAAGGTGATCGATGATCTGATAGCCGGTACCCGTGCCCCCAGTACCAAATAGGTTCACTTCGTACAATGTGCCGGAACCGCTCCGGACAAAGAAATCGAGTCCGCAGAAATCGAAGACGCCTCCACCTGGCTGCCCGGAACAGGATGCAGAAGATCCCCGAGCGTAGTAGAGATTGTCGAACACGGTATTGTTACTGCTCGTCGGATTTGTGGCACTGTACGAGCCCGCTCCAAGCCCCGTGATCGTACCCGAGAAACCGCCCGGAACATCCTTGAAGACACCGGAGATGCCGGTGATGTCGTCAGCACCACCTGTGCCCGTGACCGTCGTGAAATAGCCGGAGGATGTGGTGCCGCTACCGGAAAAGTTGAACGAGTAGGTGATGCTGTTCGCACGCGCCTGAGCGAAGCAGAGGAGGAATGCCGTAACGAGCAGGAAAAGTTTGTTCATGAAGAGAATCACCATAGCCGGACGTAATCGAGCCAACGACAGAAGAACAGTCCGTTGCACCGTTTCCCATAACGCCTTTATCCCTTTCGCTTGCAACTTTGGCGGCATTTGAGGGCCACCGGCCACTCATGCTGACGGTAAACCGGTGAATGTACGCAAAAGCAGCATGAACCCCGTGACAAGCTCTTCCACCTGAACGCCGCTTTTGCGCCAAAGATCACGCGATTCAAGCTTTCACGCGACCAGCGGTGATCGATTGGCGTCTGAACGGGTACAAATGATTCCCTACACCTTAGCGCTGCTGTTGCAGATCAAACACCGGCACGGGCTGATCGGATATTTCATGCGGCTGGGCCCGCTTGGACTTCTGCTCATCTCCGTCATCGACAGCTCGCCGATTCCGCTGCCGATCCCAGGGTCGTCGGACATTCTGGTGACCCTCTTCGCCGCGCAACGGCATAGCTGGCTGTTCGCAACGCTGATCGCCACGCTTGGCTCGGCAATCGGCAGCATCGTCAGCTACCAGACCGGCGTTGTGGGTGGTGTCGCCTTGGTCGACAAATACGTGCCGAAGCGATTTCGCAAGCGGATCCAGCACTGGTCCGCGGAACATGCCCTGCTCTCTGTCTCACTGCCGGCGATGCTTCCACCACCCGCGCCGCTGATGCCCTTCCTGATCGCGGCGGGAGCTGTACGCATGCCGCGGCTCAAGTTCTACTCCAGCTTCCTGGTGAGCCGCTTCCTGCGGCATGCGTTTTTTGCGTGGCTGGGCGTACATTACGGCCGGGCGATCCTGCCGTTCTACCTGAAGCTGGCAAACCAGTACGGCTGGATTCTGCTCATCGTTGTATGGGGCTCGGTGGTCTTCGCCATTGCGTATGCGATTGTGAAGCTGCGGAACTCCAGACGGAGCGGGCCTATGCAGAATGCTGTAGCCAGCACCTGAGTCGTTCTACGTTCTTCAGACGAAGGTGTGTCGTCTGAGGATCTGCAACAAAGACCCGCTTCGTTTCTGATTGCACACTCCGAGAAGCTTCGTTCGGGATGACACCTGAAGAAACTTCTAGAACTCCCAGCGCAGCAGCGTCGAGCCGACCGTGTATCCACCGCCGAAACTGGCGAGCAGGACGGTGTTGCCCTTTTTGAGCCGTCCGTCATCCATGGCTGTACGCATAGCCAGAGGAATGGTCGCACCCGTTGTGTTGCCGTAGCAATCGATGTTGATCACCACGCGCTCAAGTGGCATATTCAGCCGTTCCGCGGTGGCCACGATGATACGGCGATTTGCCTGGTGCGGAATGAAGCAGTCCACATCAGCACCGGTCACCTGGTTGCGTTGGAGCACGGCCTCACTCAGCTCCGACATCTTGCGAACGGCGGTTTTGAAAACGGCACCACCGTCCTGGCGAACGTAGTGCATCTTTTCGCGGAGAGTCTCTTCTGACGCGGGGTGCAGGCTGCCCCCGCCTGGCATGAACAAACTTTTTGCGCCGGAGCCGTCCACCTCATGCACGAAATCGACCAGGCCCACTTCACCATCCTCACAGGGCTCCAGCAGCGCCGCGCCCGCGCCATCGCCGAAAAGAATACAGGTCGACCGGTCGGTGTAGTCGATGATGGAACTCATCACGTCGGCACCAATCACCAGTACGTGGCGGTGCGCCCCGCTTTCCACCAGCTTTGCGCCGAGCTGCAGAGCGTAGATAAAACCGGAGCAGGCTGCGGAAACATCGAAACCCCACGCTCGGCTCGCACCTATTCTGTCCTGTACCACGCAAGCGGTGGAGGGAAAGAGCATGTCCGGCGTGACCGTGCCGATGATGATGCAATCCAGTTCGCTTGCGGCAAGCCCACGGCGCTCCAGGCAGTCCATCGCCGCAAACGATGCCAGCTCGCTCGTGGGCACGCCCGGCTCCACAATGCGCCGCTCACGTATGCCGGTACGCTCAACGATCCACTCATCGTTGGTTTCGACCATTTTTTCCAAATCCGCATTTGTCAACAGCCGGGGAGGCACGTAGGTTCCCACTGATGAAATTTTGGCGCGCCGCGCGACTCGCGGCTGGGGCTGCAAGCTCAATGCACAATCCTTCTGGTGGACGCCTGCACCCGGCGATCACCACACCTGATGAGCATACCGGTTGTCACTTGGAAAGTGAGACGAGCGAACGATGCCGGGGGACGCCGAAGAGGTACGAGGAAGATAGCCTTACGGGTAATTGGGAAAACTCTGGGAGGAGAGAGTGTCGAAGGCCGTCCCAACATCGCCAGATATGGAGTGTTGGCGCGGGAAGACCATTCTGAACATATAAGAACCGGGGAACCTACTGCGCACGTACTAGCCCGTTACCGTTGCTCCCTTCCGGGCCTGGCGGGGTTGGCGGGATTACGTCGCGTAGGGCCCGGCTCCCAGTTAGTCTACACCGCATTCGCGGTAGGATGGAAAGAGTGCCTACTGACCTGATTGTCGACCATATGCCCACCGCGGGTGTGGCGGAAAATGAGCCGCCGGTGCTTGCGATAAGTGACGCGCCGGCGCGGCTGCGCATCGGTTTCGTCTCACTGGGCTGCCCAAAGAACCTGGTGGACAGTGAGGTGATGATGGGGTTGTTGCACCACGCCGGTGCGGAACTGACGCCATCCGCCGAAGATGCCGACATCATCGTGGTCAATACCTGTTCGTTCATCGACTCGGCCAAGCAGGAGAGCGTAAATACCATCCTGGAGATGGCGAACCACAAGACCGCAAATGGTGGCCGCGCGCAGAAACTGATCGTGGCCGGTTGCCTGGTGGAACGCTATCGCGACGAGATCCGCAAGAACATTCCCGATGTGGACGCAGTTCTCGGGACGGGCGAGCTGGACAGCATTTTGGCAGCAGCCGGCCTGCAGCCGAAGCCAGTGCCCACCACTTCGCCCTTCCAGATTTTGACATCGGCACCGAGCCAGCAGGTCACCTCAACACTCCAGCCAGCAGAGGCCGCCGCCACGGACCGGGTGCCCCATGTTCCGCTTCTGGAACAGAAGATTGAAGCAGCACCGGATTCACTGGAGCTCGACACAGCGAACCTGATCGACCGAGCCTCCAGCGCCGTGCGCAAGCACTCCCAACTCGACATGCCGGAGCAAGCTTCACGTCCGGAAGGAACTCTCCGCGAGCAGCAGGGCCGCTTTAGCCGCGATGCCTGGGACGGTGCCACCGCCGCTCTGCCGAGCTATCTCTACAGCGACGAAACGCCGCGCATCCTGACCACACCACGCGCCTCCGCCTACATCAAAATCGCCGAGGGCTGCGATCATCCGTGCGGCTTTTGCATCATTCCGCAGCTGCGCGGCAAGTTCCGCTCGCGGCGTGTCTCGTCCGTGCTGAATGAGGCAGAAAACCTGCTGCGGCAGGGCGTGCGCGAGATCACGCTCATCGGCCAGGACACCACCTGCTACGGCGAAGACCTTGGCATGAAGGACGGCTTGGCGGCGCTGCTGGAAGCATTGGCGACGCTGCACGTGGAAGGCATCGGCCGCATCAAGTGGTTGCGCTTTCTGTATGCCTATCCCAACAAGGTCACGACCAGGCTGCTGGAGACCATCGCCGCGCACGGCAATATCGCGAAGTACCTGGACGTGCCGCTGCAGCATGCGAGTCCAAGCGTATTGAAGCGTATGAAGCGCGGCGGCTCCGGCGCGATCTTTCTGCGCATGATCGAGAAGGCCCGCGGCATTGTGCCGGAGATCGCGATCCGCACCAGCTTCATCGTCGGTTTTCCCGGTGAAACCGAGGAGGAGTTCGCCGAACTCGAGGCCTTTATCCGCGCCGCAAAGATCGACTGGCTGGGTGTCTTCAGCTACAGCGACGAAGAAGGTGCCGCCGCCTTTGCCCTGGGCGCAAAAGTTCCGAAGCGCACCATTGAAGCGCGCCGCCGCCGGCTCATGCGGCTGCAGATGAAGATGAGCGCCAAAGCCCGCGCGGCTCAGGTGGGCCGCACCGTGGAAGTGCTGGTCGAAGGCCCGTCCGAGGAGACCGATCTGCTCTGGCAGGCGCGCACCATGCAGCAGGCACCGGAGATCGACGGCCACGTGCTGCTGAACGACTTCGGCGACCACGAACGGCTGGTACCGGGTACTTTTTATCGCGCGGAAATCACCGAAGCACATGACTACGATGTGGTTGCACGCATCATCGAATAGCCTCTAACAGGTAAGGAAACATAAATGGCAACCCCGGCCGACGCTGAAATCATTCTGAAGCTGTACGAACTTCGCCGCGACGAGACGATGCGGACAGCACGCCGCTTCGTCGGCAACGAGTTCAACCCACAAACCACCGAGGAATTCTCAGCGATCCATCAGTCGACGCATCCGCAGAACGTCTGCTGGCGCCAGTTGATCAGCTATTGGGAGATGGCCTCCGCGCTGGCTGTGCAGGGCGGCGTGGATGTGGAGCTGTACTCGACCACCAACACCGAGCCTTTCTTCCTCCGTGCGAAGTTCTCTGAACTCTCGCAGGCCGCCACGGGCAATGTCTTTATGCCGCAGACGCTGAAGGTGATGGAGGCCTGTGAAACCGCGCAGAAACGCTTTGACGGCGTGGTGAAAATGCTGGCCGCCCGGAAAGCGGCCGCCGCGAAATAAGAGGAGACGCACCACAGATGGCGAACAAGGCACTACGCTGCCCCACCTGCAAAACGCTGGTCACCGCGAGCGGTGAGGACTATCCCTTTTGCAGTGACCGCTGCCGCCGCATCGACCTGGGCAAGTGGGCCAGCGGCGATTACAGGATTACCTCGCCCGTGCTGGACCCCGACCTCCTGGAAGACCTGGAGCGCGGACAGTTGCCGCAGCAGGCCCATGACGACGCTTAACCCGGTCCAGCACGCCTGGCCTGTACGCTTGCCTTGACCGTTCGGCACAGCAGTTCTGCTGGGGAGCGCATCCTAAGCACAAACGCATGCGCAGATTGATCCCTCGGCTCCGCCGCTCCCCTGGCCCGGTCGGTATACCGGACGCCGCTCAAGACCGCCTTGTGAACGATGCCGTTTTCGCAGCGGGCCATCTGCCGGGGGTGCGCCGCACCCGTTGGGCCTGGATCACCGCGACTTTCTTCGGCCTGGGCGCGCTCAAACCGGGCCCCGGGACCTATGGCTCCATCGCGGCAACGCTGATCTGGTATGCGGTCATGCGTCACGTTGCGCTGCCTTGCGTGCCCTGGGTCACGCTTGCGATGGCCGGGGCGGCAACGCTGATCGGCATACCGGCCGCAACGCGCGTTGCCCGCGAAAGCGGCCGCAAAGACCCGCAAATGGTCGTCATCGACGAGGTTGCCGGCCAGTGGCTGGCACTCACCTTTGCCTTGCCCACGCCGCTGCTGGCTTTGCTGGCGTTGATTCTCTTCCGCGTCTTCGACATCCTGAAGCCGCCGCCGGTCCGCCAGCTGGAGCGGCTGCCGGAGGGCACCGGCATCGTGGTGGACGATCTGGCGGCCGGCATGTACGCGGCACTTCTGGGCGGCTTCATACTGCAGCCGCTGCTAACGGCGCATCTCAAGTAACAAAGCTCTTGGCTGGGCAGTTTTTTCTTTTGCTCCGCACTGCACTACCCTAAAGACGATGTCCCTGCTTGACCATCTTCGCCACGCCGATCCGATTACTCCGTTGCTGCACTCTGTCACCCCAACGGCGGCGATGCCGGGCGGTGTCTTTGACGTTCATGGCATCAACCTCGCATCCACAACTGTGCCGCAGGCGTTTCTTGGCGAAATGCCGATGCCGGTCACGTTTAGCTCACGCGAAAAGCTGAGCGTCCGCGTGCCGGAAGGAGCGCTTGCCGGTGAGCTGACGCTCAGCATCGGCGAGCACCGCTCCAACCCCCTGCCAGTGCAGGTCGCCGTACCCCTTTCTGACAATCTGCACCCCATTGCGAATCCCGCCGTGGACAGCGACGGCAACCTGTACACCACCTTCAGCGGCAGCCGCGGGCAAACTGTGCCCGTCTCCATTTACCGGCTGGATCGCGATTTCCAGCAAAGGCCCTTCGTGCGTGGGCTGCAGAATGCCAGCGGTCTGGCCGTGGGTCCGGACGGCTACATCTACTGCTCCTCCCGTGCCGAGGGCACGGTTTATCGCATCTCGCCCGAGGGCACCATGGTGCAGTGGGCCGAGGGCATGGGCGTGGCCACCGGCGTTGCCTTTGACAGCGAAGGCAATCTTTACGTAGGCGACCGCAGCGGCACCATTTTCAAGATCAACACCAGCGGCAGCGTCTTCGTCTTTGCCACGCTGGAACCGAGCGTCTCGGCCTATCACCTGGCTTTCAACGATGCGGGAACGCTCTTTGTCACCGGGCCGACGACCTCCTCCAACGAGGTCATCCACGCCATTTCCCCCACGGGCGAGGTTACGATCTGGTTCCGGGGGCTGGGCCGTCCGCAGGGGCTGGCCGTGGATGCCGACAACAACATTTACGTCGCCGCATCGCACCGGGGCGAGCGAGGCATTCATCGCATCACGCCGGAACGTGAGAGCAGCGTGGCTGTGAGCGGCAGCGGCCTGATTGGGCTGGCTTTTATGGAGGACGGTGCCGCCGCACTCACCACGACAAACGCGCTGTACCACGTGGACATGGGCGTGCAGGGACGTTTGCTGCGATAGCGTCAAATAGCCCGGCGCGAGATAATCCAGCAAGGAGAGAGACATGACAACCAGCAGCATGATTGAAGTTGCCATTGATGAGACAGTCCGCTCCAATGCAAGACAGATCTTCGCCGAAATGGGCATGTCCGAGTCCGAGGCGATCGAGTCTTTCTA
>CAXTPQ010000019.1:18257-24492 GCA_964246215.1 uncultured Terriglobus sp.
GACAGATCTTCGCCGAAATGGGCATGTCCGAGTCCGAGGCGATCGAGTCTTTCTACCGTGAAATCATTCACGAAGGCGTGGTTCCCGCGATCTATCGCATTCCGAACGCGGAAACCCTTGAAGCTATGCACGAACTGGAGCAGGGCGGTGGATATAGCGCGCATTCCGTCACAGAAATGATGCGGCAGTTGCGTGAAGACGATTAGGTGGTCTTCACGCTTCAAGCGTGACTTACGGCAAGCTTTGAAGCAGGCCCGCTATAACGACGTGGATAACTTGGTAGAGCGCGTCAGCAATCTGCTCTCCCAAGGCGAACCGCTCGATGCCCGATTTCGGCGGCACACCCTTCTCGGCAAATGGCGCGGTCACGAAGAATGCCATCTTTATCCAGACCTGCTGCTCATCTTTTTGCAAGTGGGCGAAGATGAGATATGGCTCGTGCGCCTGGGCAGCCATAGTGAGCTCTTCATTAAATAAGATCATGGTCGCTGAAATCATCGCAGTCGGTTCCGAGATGCTCACGCCTTTCCGCGTGGACACCAACTCGCTCGCGCTCACCGCCGAGCTGAATAAGCTGGGTGTCTCGGTCGCCTTCAAGACCATCCTGGGTGACTCACTCGAACAGCTCACCGAAGCCGCACGCATTGCGCTTCGCCGCGCCGACATCGTCCTCCTCTCTGGCGGCTTGGGCCCCACGGAAGACGATCTGACTCGCGAGGCCGTGGCCGCTGCGCTGGGCGTTGGCATAACCCGCGACGAGAGCGTCGTTGAGTCCCTGAAAGAGCGTTTTGCAAAGCGTGGCATCGCCATACGTGAGATCAACTTCAAGCAGGGCGACGTAATCGACGGGGCCGAACTGCTGCCCAATGCCAACGGCACCGCGCCGGGACAGTGGATCGACACCGAGTTTGAAGGCAATCACCGCATCATCATTCTGCTGCCCGGCCCGCCGAAAGAGCTGACCGCGCTCTACACCGACCAGGTCGAAGCCCGCCTGCGCCGCGTCGTTCCACAAATCCACATTGCCACCGGCACGCTGCGCATGGCCGTGGTGCCCGAGAGTGAGGTCGACGCTCGCACCTCCCCCATTTACACGCGGTACACCGACGTGCAGACCACGATCCTGAGCACGCAAGGCGAGATTCAGCTGCACTTTCTGTGTGCCAAGCCAACGCTCGACGAAGCACAGGCTCGTGTGCAGGAGCTGCTGGACCGCTGCGAGCATGAGATGGAAGCCGTTGTCTTTTCCGCGGCGAACGAATCGCTGGAGCAGGTCGTGCTGCTCATGCTCGGCATGCGTCACCTGACCCTGGCCGTGGCGGAAAGCTGCACCGGCGGTCTGCTCGCGCAGCGGCTGACCTCCATTCCAGGGTCGTCGCGGTCCTTTGTGGGAGGTGCCGTGGTCTACTCCGATGCGATGAAGACGCTCTTTGCCGACGTTCCCAAGGAAATGATTCAGCAGTATGGCGCGGTGAGCGATGATGTGGCGCGCTCACTGGCCGAAGGCATCCGCCGGCGCACCGGGGCTGACATCGGCATCGGCATTACGGGCGTAGCCGGGCCGGGCGGTGCCACGGCCACCAAGCCGGTTGGCCGTGTCCACCTGGCCATCTGCGATGAACACGATACCGAATCGCTAGAGCTGAACCTGATGGGTGACCGCGACCGCATCCGCTGGTTCAGCACGCAGCATGCACTGGTGGAGTTGCGCAAGCGCCTGAGCTGAAGCAGCCAGTCCTTCCATGTGATCCGGACGTGAAACCCATCTTTGCATTGCTGAGGTGGGCTTCACTCGCCGACCGCTGCTACACTCAAAACCGCGATGAACGACACGGCACTCTGGATCATCTCGCTTGGGGCTGCCTACTTGCTGGGGTCCATTCCCTTTGGCTACATTCTTGTGCGCACGTTGCACCATCAGGACATCCGCGAAACCGGTTCAGGCAACATTGGCGCGACCAATGTTGCACGGACAGGCGCAAAGGGTCTGGCTGCCGCAACGCTGCTGCTCGATGCCTTCAAAGGCTGGCTTGCCGTCTTTGTCGCGCAGCAGCTGGCGTTGCACTACGGTGCCTTTCCAAAGGGCTATGATGTTGCGGCATTGGCGGGCCTGCTGGCCGTCATCGGCCATATCTTTCCCATTTGGCTTGGATTTCGCGGCGGCAAAGGCGTGGCCACCGCGCTGGGCGTCTTTTTCGCGCTCACACCCATGAGCGCGCTGGCCATCCTGCTCATCTTTACGGCCGTCTTTGCTCTTACGCGCATCGTGTCGCTCGCGTCCATCATCGCCGCGATTGCTTACCCGGTCATCGCCATCCTGACGGACGGCAAGCACCGCCTGGTCGTCGACCTGGTCTACATCGCCATACCGCTGCTGGTCATCGCCAAGCATCACGGAAACATTCAGCGGTTGATCCACCGCACCGAGCCAAGATTCGGCGAACGTCCCGCTATCACGTAGGAGCAAGCGCAAATGAGCAAGCGGAAATGAGCCGCATTGGAGTAATCGGAGCGGGTGCCTGGGGAACGGCGCTGACCGTGTCGCTTGCCCGGCAGCAACGCCACGAAGTCACGCTGTGGGCGCACTCCCCGGACCATGCGGCGGAGATGGCGCGCACTCGTCTGAACTCCCGTTACCTGCCCGGCTTTGCCCTGCCCGAGACCGTTGCGCTCACCAGTTCACTGCCGGAGCTGGTGGAACGCGCCGACATCTTGCTCTCCGTTACGCCGTCCGTCAACTTGCCCGAAACCATCGCGGCAATCGCATCACTACTTCAGAGCGAGCATGTCTACATCTCCGCTTCCAAGGGCATCGAGGATGGAACACACCGCCTGATGTCCGAGGTGGTAGCTGCGGTGTCACCGGTGCGCTTCGCGGCGCTGGGTGGTCCATCCTTCGCCAAGGAAGTCGCCGCCGGCCTGCCCACCGCCGTGACGCTGGCCTGCACTGACATCGCCCTGGCTCAGAAGCTGCAGCAGGACTTTTCCTCCGAAAGCCTGCGCGTTTACACCAATGACGATGTGATTGGCGTGGAAATCGGTGGCGCTTTGAAGAACGTGATCGCCTTGGCTGCCGGCGTGGTGGCCGGCCTGGAACTTGGCTCCAACGCCGCCGCCGCGCTGATTACGCGCGGCATGGCGGAGATCACGCGTCTGGCCGTTGCCTGCGGTGCGCAACCTGAAACACTGGCCGGACTGGCCGGGTATGGCGACCTGGTGCTCACCTGCACCGGTACTCTTTCGCGCAATCGCACCGTGGGCGTCGAGCTTGGCCGTGGCCGCAAACTGCCCGACATCCTGGCCTCGCTCAACGGCAAGGTGGCCGAAGGCGTTCGCTGCACCGGTGCAGCCCTTGGCTTGGCGCAGCTGCACGGTGTTGAACTGCCCATCACGCAACAGATGAACGCGATCCTGCATGAAGGCCTGTCGCCGCGCGAAGCCATTCGCATTCTCATGACAAGACCAGGCCGTGACGAGTGAGCCTTTGGCATCTTTCACAGTGCGAATTTGCATCCACTGTTGTTCGCGCACTGCGGGTCTGTTCCTGATTTAGCCGCGTACATTGTGGAGTCATACATTGGCCTCGAATCTCCGTATCATCGGCTTCGTCTTGTTCTTTGCGGCAATGCTCGGCTTTGTCACCAAAGCCGTAAGCTCGGGAACCTTTCTTGTCATGATTCTTGTGGCAACTGGCTTCAATGTCACTTACCTCGTTCTAGCGAAGAAGTTCCCGTTCAATGCAGGTGAGCGCCGGCAACAATCGGCAGACCGCACAGCCAGTCTTACCGCTGCCCTGCCTGCCGGGTACGGCAATGTGTACATCTACAGGGAAGCCTCGTTCACCGCTCCTGTGGCGGTCCAGGCGTCCGTGGCGGTCAGCGGCGTTGCGGAACTTCGCCCGGCCGCCTTTGCCAAGTGGACGCTGCCCGCCGGTCAGTACACCGCCCGGGCTGCCGTCAAAGGCACGAATATGATGGCGGAGAATGAGTCAGGGTCACTCACGTTTGATCTCCCGGCTGGTCAGAGTATGTATCTGCAAATCAAAGTGACCGCCAATCTGTCGAAATACACCGCTCATCTAACAGCTGAGCCGGACGGTCCTGGAATGGCCGCCAAAGTAGCCAAGCTGACGATAGCTGCGGTGCAAGCGTAGGTGCATCGTCCGCTCAGAGGGGAACATTGAAAAAAGGCGATCTCAAATTCGTAGTCATCTTCGCGCTGGTAGTTCTCGCGCCGTTCGCGTACTGGATCTACGACTGGCACCACCTTCGCATCTCCGGCGAATACTGGCCAAAGATGTCCCTCGGTATGCCCTTCGTCGGCGTCAGCATTATCGGCTTGCTGGTTTTGGACATTCTTCTTCCTGGGAAGATGAACGATCCGTGGGCAAAGCGTGGCAAAAACGCGCAACTTTGGTTTTTCGGCGTGCTCGCCCTCGGCTTCTTGGTCGGCACCGTCAACTATTTCCTCATGAACCGCGCCTTCCACGCGCAAACGGACGCCCCGGTCTACACAGCACCAGGGCAATAGCCCGGTCCCAGTGCCCATCGACTCCGGAGCGCCCACAGCAAAACCTTGGGTGCCATATTCTTGGACTACATTGTGAAGGGCGGAGTCGAAGCCGCAGGTGCCACATCCACGGCACACTGAGTTGCCTCGACTGCCCACGCTGGCCGACCACCGGGAACATACACTAAACCTTATGGCCCTTTTCAGCTCTGGTGACAAACCTAAAAAGCCGAGCTTCTTCCAGCGCGTTCGCGAAGCTATCACCGGCAGCCCCGCAAGCACGGAGCCGCAGCCTGCTGAAGCCGCCATCCCGGCCACGTCACAGTCCACCCCCGAGGCGAAGCCCTCCTCCGATCCGCCATTCACCTCACCCGTCCTCATCGACGACCTGGTGCCGCGCTCTGAGGAGGAGCTGGCCGAAGTTGAAGGCGTGGAAACTCCAGCCGCACCCGCATCACTCACCACTATCGGTACGTCGTTCGCAGCTGAGCTTGCCTCCTTTGACGAACCCATTGCGGCAGAGCTCTCTCCGGCTGCCGCAAGCACAACACCTGCCATCGCGGCCGCCCATCGCGATGCCCCGCCGCAGCCCGAGCGCAACGAGTTTGGCCTGCGGCCCATGAACACCAACTTCTCCTTCGGCGGCTATGCGAGCGCCGAGGAGGAGGACAACTACTACCTGCAAGCCATGCGCGAGGCGGTCAGCCGCACCCGCGACCAGTTCACCACGTCACTCGACAGCGTGCTTTCGCTCACACGCACCGTAGATGAAGAGACATTTGACGAGCTCGAATCAGTCCTGCTGACCGCCGATCTCGGCATGACCACCACGCAGGAGATTCTGGGAAATCTGCGCACGCGTGCCCTGCGCGAACGGGCAAATGGAACTGAGTTGAAACAGATGCTGCGCGAGCAGCTGCGCGCCATCCTGAACGAGGTCGAACAGCCCACCAACCATCCCTCCACCGGCCCGGAAGTCATCATGATGGTGGGCGTGAACGGCACCGGCAAAACCACCACCAGCGGCAAGCTGGCCGCGCTTTACGGCACCCACGGCCGCAAGGCCCTGCTCTGCGCCGCCGATACCTTCCGCGCCGCCGCCATCGAGCAACTGGAGGTCTGGGCAAAGCGCTCCAACGTGGACATCATCAAGACAAAACAGGGCGGCGATCCAAGTGCCGCGCTCTACGACGCGCTCACTGCGGGCAGGGCGCGCAAAGCCGACATCGTCATCGTGGACACGGCCGGCCGCCTGCACAACAAAGCCGGCCTGATGGCCGAGCTTGACAAGATGCGGCGCACCGCGCAGAAGCTGGTGCCCGGCGCGCCGCACCAGACTTTCCTGGTAATGGACGCGACCACCGGCCAGAACGGCATGCAGCAGGCCCGCCTCTTTCTGGAGGCCTCCCGCGTCACCGGCATCGTGCTCACCAAGCTCGACGGCACGGCCAAAGGCGGTATCGTCATCGCCATCGCCCGTGAGCTGCGGCTGCCTGTCGTCTTCGTCGGCGTGGGCGAAAAGATGACCGATATCCTGCCCTTCGACGGCGACAACTTCATCGACTCCCTGCTCGGCGCGTAAGCTTCGATGGCTTTAAAGACTGGTGGCACTGAAGCTATGTAAATAGTCCCAGCCTTCGTCACCCCACCTACCCTCTCGCCCATCGTCTGTCTGGCTTGGTACACTCACGCATCATGCGCGTTTTGCTTACCCTGTCGTCGATCG
>CAXTPQ010000019.1:24592-25875 GCA_964246215.1 uncultured Terriglobus sp.
TCTGGCTTGGTACACTCACGCATCATGCGCGTTTTGCTTACCCTGTCGTCGATCGCGGTCCTTCTCGGTTCTTCCCTGCTGGCACAACAGAGCGCGCCGCGCATGCCTCCGGCCCAGCCCAAAACTCGCATGGTTGACCCGGTTCCCGTCAACCGGCCGGTCGAGATTAAGTCGCCGGAGGTTTCCCCGGACCGCCGCATCACCTTCCGCTTGCGAGATGAGCATGCCACCACGGCTTCTGTAAACCTGGAAGGCCAGGCCAACAACCTGCCCATGACAAAGGGTAGTGATGGCATTTGGACCGCAACAACTGAGCCGATGCCGCCGCAAGTCTATGGGTACCGCTTCGTTGTGGATGGCGAGCATGTGAATGATTCAAAGAACGCCGACATCCGCCCGAACCTGCTGAATCCCGCCAGCGTTGTTCACGTGCCGGGTGAGACACCCGAGCCGTGGGAACTGACCGACGTGCCGCACGGCGAGGTGCACCATGACCTGTACATCTCAAAGCTGGCCACCGACGAAGCCGGTGCGCACGACCGCGACACCTGGATTTACACGCCGCCGGGCTACGACCCGAAGCGTAAGCAGCCCTACCCTGTGCTGTACCTGCTGCATGGATACAGTGACGGTGCGGAAGGCTGGGTGATGGCCGGCCAGGCCAACCTGATCCTGGACAACCTGATCGCGCAGGGCAAAATTCAGCCCATGGTCATGGTGATGCCGCGTGCCTATGGCACCATGCGCATGATTCAGCAGAACTGGGGCGTGTGGAGCGCGCCCTACACGGTGCCCCTGGAAAATCAGCGTCTCTTCACCGAGATGATGCTGAAGGAAATCCTGCCCATGACGGAGGCCCACTACAACGTGGCGCATGACGCCGGCCACCGCGCCATCGCCGGCTTGAGCATGGGCGGCGGCCACAGCATCGTCACCGGCCTGAACCATCCGGAGACCTTCGGCTACGTGGGTGCATTCTCCTCGGCAATCATCTCGCCGCTCGAACCCAGCAACCATCCCAAGCCCGGCGAAATCTCTGACGCCCTCTACCAGCAGGCCTTCAGCGGCATCGTGCCCAACGCGAAGTCCCAGTCCGCTACCAAGCTCTTCTGGATCTCCTGCGGCACGGAGGACGGCCTCTATCCAGTGAATGAGAAGTTCGGTGCCTGGGCCAAGGAAAACGTAAAGGGCAAAGTCAGCGTGAACTCCACCCCCGGGATGCACACCTGGATGGTGTGGCGCGGCAACCTGATCAGCTTTTCGCAGCTGCTTTGGAAGTGAGT
>CAXTPQ010000019.1:25975-56894 GCA_964246215.1 uncultured Terriglobus sp.
GGATGGTGTGGCGCGGCAACCTGATCAGCTTTTCGCAGCTGCTTTGGAAGTGAGTGTGTCGCCTGGTCGCCTGCAATACCAAGAAAGGTGGCAGCGTGGCATCCGTAGTAATCAGGGATCTACCGGAGGCAACTCATCACGCGATCAAGTTGCCCGCGATCAAGCATGGCCGGAGTACCGAAGCTGAGATCAGGGAGATGCTGGAGGCCGCAGTACGGCCGTCCGATTAGTCCTGCCCGGTTCCGAACTCACTGCAATTAGCCGCGAGTACGGTGGGATTGATTTAGACATCCAGCGCAGCTGAGCTCCAGGCCGTCCGCACGATACTCTGTAAAGAGCGGCTTCCTTTCGAGTCCGCTCCCACCTCTTATGCCCACTGAATTGCCCAAAGCGTATGACCCTGCCCTGATTGAAGAGAAATGGGCCGAGTACTGGGTCCGCGAACACATCTTCGATACTGCCGCGACCAAAGATCCGGATGACCCTGCCACTTCTGTCACGCCAAACAAGCCGTTCGTCATGCTGCTGCCCCCACCCAACGTCACCGGCCGCCTGCACATGGGGCACATGCTCAATCAGACGGAGATGGACATTCTCACCCGCTGGCATCGCATGCGCGGCGAAGAAGCCCTTTGGGTCCCCGGCACCGACCACGCCAGCATTGCCACGCAGATGATGGTGGAGCGCCAGTTGCGCAGCGAGGGCACCGACCGCAAAGAGCTTGGCCGCGAGGCCTTCGTGGAGCGCGCCTGGAAGTGGACCGGGGAGTACGGCGGCGCCATCACGGAACAGATGCGCCGCCTGGGTGCCAGCGTCGACTGGAGCCGCGAGTACTTCACCATGGACGACGACCTGTCTGCCGCCGTGACGGAGGCTTTCGTCCGCCTGTATGAGCAGGGGCTGATTTATCGCGGCACTTACATGGTGAACTGGGACCCCGTGCAGCAGACCGCGGTCAGCGACCTCGAAGTTGAGCACAAAGACACGACCGGCAAGCTTTACCACGTGCGCTATCCGCTGGCCGATGGCAGCGGTTCCATCGTCATCGCAACCACACGGCCGGAGACCATGCTGGGCGACATGGCTGTTGCGGTGAATCCCGCTGACGAGCGATACACGGCACTTGTTGGCAAGCTGCTGACCCTGCCGCTGAGTGGCGTGAACGGCGGCGCGAACCGCGAGATCCCCATCCTTGCCGATGACTGGGCCAAGCCTGAGTTCGGCACCGGTGCCGTGAAAGTCACGCCCGCGCATGACCCCAACGACTACAGCATCGGCCAGCGCCACAGCCTGCCGAACCTGACCATCATGGATGAGATGGCGCGCATCGCGCTGCCCGGCTCACCCTATGACGGCATGGACAGGACGGCGGCACGGGAACGCATCGTTGCCGATCTCGACGCGGCCGGTCTGCTCGTGAAAGTCGAAGATCACGCCATGGCCGTGGCCACCTCACAGCGCACCGGCGCCGTGATCGAGCCGCGCCTCTCCAAACAGTGGTTTCTCAAGATTCAGCCACTCGCTGATAAGGCCATTGCCGCCGTGGAAGAGGGTCACATCAAGTTCACCCCGGCGATGTACCAGAAGACCTACTTCGAGTGGATGCGCAACATCTACGACTGGTGCATCAGCCGGCAGCTGTGGTGGGGTCACCCCATCCCTGCCTACTACTGCCCGCAATGCGGCACCATGTGCGTCAGCCGCACAAAGCCGGAGCGTTGCGGCTCCTGCGACCACGCAGAAATGCAGCAGGACAACGATGTACTCGACACCTGGTTCTCGAGCGCGCTGCTGCCGTTTACCGCCTTTGGCTGGCCCCAAAAGCAGGGAACAGGGAACAGGGAACAGGGAACAGGGGGCGCATCGCTGACGAGCGACCTGGCTCGCTATTATCCGACCGATCTGCTCGTCACCGGCTTCGACATCCTCTTCTTCTGGGTGGCGCGCATGGTCATGCTCAGCACGCATTTCATGCTGGATGTTCCCATGCCGGACGGATCGAAACGCGAGCTGAAAGACGCCGTGCCCTTTCGAGAGGTCTACATTCACGCCCTGGTGCGCGCCGCTGACCGCCAGAAGATGTCCAAGACCAAGGGCAATGTGATCGATCCGATTGCCATCATTGAGCAATACGGCACGGACGCCGTGCGTTTCACGCTCGCCTCACAAGCCTCGCCCGGCACGGACATTGCCTTTTCTGAAGGCCGCACCGAGGGCTATCGAGCCTTTGCCAACAAGATCTGGAATGCGGCCCGCTTTCTCTTTCTGCAAATGGAACGGGCAAAGGCCGCGGGCTACAACCTGCGCATGGGCGCGGCCACGACCGTTGTTGCGCTGCCCGAGATCACTCCCGTGGAAACACGCTGGATTTTTGCACGGCTTGGCGCAGTCTGTGGTGAGGTGGAGCGCTCGCTTGCGGCCTACCGTTTCGACGAGGCAGCCAACGCCGTCTACCAATTTTTCTGGGGTGAGTTTTGCGACTGGTATTTGGAATTGGTCAAACTCCGGCTAGACTTCCCGGCCGTGCCAGAGGGCGCGATGGCTGCCGAACCGTCGATTCAAAACCCGGAAACCGCCGTCTCGCTGGCTGGACTGGTGGGCGTTTTTGAGGCGTCGTTGCGGCTGCTCTCTCCCTTTATGCCATTTCTCACGGAAGAGATCTGGCACGCACTCTACGAGGGGCAGCCTCCTGCAAAGTCGATCGCACTCACACGCTACCCGCAGGCTGCCGACTTCCCCACCGACGCGGTCGCGACTGCCGCAATGACCACGCTGCAGGAGCTGATCGTCACAGTGAGAGCGTTGCGCAAGGAACTTGGCGTGCCCGAGAAAGTAGCGGCACCCATCCTGCTGCACGGCGACAACCGCGTGCTGGCGCTGGCGGATGCCAACCGCGACATGCTGGCACGGCTGGCGCGGGTGAGCGACGTCGAGTTCTCCCCAGAACCGCTGAGCGGCCCGGCAGCCCGCCCCGGTACGGGCTTCGACGTTACCGTCCTTTACGAGCGCCAGGTGGATGTCCCCGCCGAACGCGAACGTCTCTCGAAGGAAATCGCCAGGCTCGAAAAAGGTCTGCAAGCGGCGGAACGGCAGCTTGGCAATGCCGGCTTTTTGGCCAAGGCTCCGGCAGCCGTGGTGGATGGGCTCAAGAAGCAACAGGCAGAGACCGCCGCCCTTTCTGAGAAGGCGAAGGCCGCACTGCAGGCTTTGCCGGTTTAGAGCAACTCTCGCATAGCTAAAGCTCTGTCATTTCGACAGAAGCGAAGTGGAGAAACCTGCTTTTCCTAACACAATCGTTCTCACGGCAAATCAGCGCAATCACACTCAAGCGAGAAACTGCTCTGGTCCTGCGCAGCCGATTTCGTCACAGCGCCCCGGATGTCACTAGACGTCCCGCTCCGAGCCGCTTCCACCTTGGTTCGCCGGCTGCAGGATGTTCTGCTACGCTTGAGCCGATTGCACAGGAGGATAACTTGAAGAAATTATGGTTTGCGGCAGTCGTTTGTCTAGCAGCCTGCACGTTGGGTGCAAGCGCACAGACCGCACCAGCCAGCACCACGGCTGCACAGCCGTCTGCAACAAAGACCTCATTCACCTCGGCCAATGACACGCTGCTGGGCGTCTTCGAGCAGCAGGTGATGGCAGTCGCCAAGGCGATGCCCGCGGAAAAGTATGATTTCACGCCAGCATCGTTGAATATCCCTGGCGCGAAGTACGACGGCGTGCGGACCTTCGCCAGCGAGGCCAAACACATCGCTCAGACAAACTATTTCTTTTTCGGCACGGCCGGCGGCACCAAGCCCACGGCGGACATCAAGGCAATCGGTTCGCTCAAGACGAAGGACGAGATTGTGAATGCACTCACACAATCCTTCGCCTTTGCGCACACGGCGCTGGCAAACCTCACCGTGGACAACCAGAATGACCCAGTTGACGTTGACGGAATCAAGACAAAAGGCACTCTCGCCGCCTTCGGTGTGGCGCACGGCTACGATCACTACGGACAAATGGTGGAGTATCTTCGCCTGAATGGCATCACGCCGCCCGGATCGAAGTGACAGAAGCCGGAAGGCGGATCGATCGACATGCAAAAGGGCAGCCCGGTGGGCTGCCCTTTCTAATCTGTCCGCACCGCAGCGATGCGGCTAGAAGTTATGCGGCCTGAACGTTCTCGGCCTGAAATCCCTTTGGTCCCTTGACGACGTTGAACGTCACGGTCTGACCCTCCTGAAGCGAACGGAAGCCGTTGCTCTGGATGGCGGTGTGGTGGACGAATACGTCCTCACCGTTCTGGCGGCTGAGAAAACCGAAGCCCTTGGCGTCGTTGAACCACTTCACTGTACCTGTTTCCATGATGTATTCCTTGTTTGCCCACGGTGGAGCAAGATGTACCGATGAACGCAATTGGTAGTGTTTTGCGAGTGCGGTGAAGCAAACAAGCAATACGTGACCGAATCGAATCCTGCGATCACCTTTGATAGTACAAGAGAAACGATGCGCCGTTCCACAATTCGCACATTTATTCTTGCGGTCCGCGCGGCGGAAGCTACGCCGCTGCGTCAAAGCGGCTTCGGCACTTGCTGCTGCTCCACCGCGATCGTCACATTTTCGTGCTTGATGTCCAGGCGCAGGCGGTTGAACAGGCTCATGTAGGTATTTGCGACAAAGACCAGGGCAAACTCCGCCAGCACATACCCGCGCCAGCCGGCGTACAGCAGCTGGTATCGCAGAAGCAGCAGCACCAGCGCCGTAACGTAGTGCGAGAAGCAGTACTCGCAGGTAAATAGGTAGAAAAACTTGCGGCGGGGCAGCGAAGCCGCCTTCTGACTCTGATCCTTGCAAAAATCGCGCGGCTCGCGGAAAACTTCCTCGTGCGTCACCGTCCAGCTGGCACAGGCAATGGGAATCGCCAGCAGCAACAGCATGGCGGTCTGGTGCGAAAGCGCGTTGCTGACAAGATCTGGATGCATGGCTCTGCGCGGCGTTTGTGAATCGGATGGCCGAAAAGGTCAACTTCGCCTCTGGCTTCTCACTTACAGATGCGCGTCGCGGCTGTAGGATTGTCACGTCATGGATTGGAAGAGCAGAAAGATTGCGGCGATTGCCGAAGCCGCGCTGATGGAAGACAAAGCGACACTGGACCTGACAACAGCCCTGGCTATCGACCCGGAGCAGCGGGCAAGCGCCACGGTGCTGGTACGGCAGGATTGTGTCATCTGCGGTCTGGGCATGATTGCCGCCGTTTTTGAGGCGTTTGCCAGCCTGAGTGCGCGAGCCAGCCAGCCGGGCCGCGGCCGGTACGACATTGTCAGCCACCCGGAAATCTTTGACGGTGCGCGCGTGCGCAAGGGTCAGACCGTGGCCGTCATCCGGCACAACGCGGCCACCATTCTTTCCTGCGAGCGCGTGATCCTGAACCTGCTGCAACGTATGAGCGGCATCGCCACGCTCACACGCGAGTTCGTCTCCCAGGTGGAAGGCACCAAGGCAGAGGTACTGGACACGCGCAAGACCATGCCCGGTTTGCGTCTGCTGGACAAATATGCCGTTTGCTGCGGAGGCGGGCAAAATCACCGGCTGGATTTGCAGGACGGCATTCTGCTGAAGCAAAGCCACATCGCGCTTGCCGGTGGGCTGGAGACGGCGATCGCCCGCGCTCTGCAGGGCCGCAAATCCGGCCAGAAGATTGAGGTGGAAGTGACCAGCGGCGGCGAAGCGGCAACCGCCATCAAGGCCGGTGCCGACGTTCTGCTGCTGGTGAAGATGAGTCCACACGAGGTGGCCCTGACGGTGGAAGCGGCGCGGTCCGAGGCGCCAAAGGTACTGCTGGAAGTGGCCGACCACCTGAACCTGGAGACCGCGCGCGAGTACGCCGAAACGGGCGTGGATTTCCTGTCCATTGGCGGCCTGACACGCTCCGCCATGGCCGTCGACCTGAGCATGCGGATTACCGCGGATGTGTACTGACGGCGTGCAGCGGGCGGGGCGGAGTTCCGCCGGGTTCGATCTGCGGCGCGTCGATGCGGGGCTGGCCGGAACAATCTTCCATGGCCGGCTGCATCACTTTTCCGTGATCGATTCCACGCAAACACGGGCGCTTGCCGATGCTCAGGCGGGTGCCGAGACAGGGCAGGTTTATCTTGCCGACGAGCAGACGGCCGGGCGCGGACGCGGCGGGCACGCGTGGCACTCCGAGCCGGAACGCGGCCTTTACCTGACGGCATTGGTGCGGCCCGGGCTGCGGGCGGAGCAGGTGCTGCTGATCTCTCTGGCGGCCGGGCTTGCCGCCCAGCATTCGGTACACAAGGTGAGTGGATTGAACGTTGACCTGCGCTGGCCCAATGACCTGGTCACGCGCGATGGCGGCCGCAAGCTTGGTGGCATTTTGACCGAAAGCGCTATGGACGCCGGTGGTTTTCTTCGCTATGCCGCGATCGGTATCGGCGTGAACCTGAACCAGCCCGCAATGCCGGAAGGCCTGGCCTCGACTGCCACTTCCCTGCTGCTGGAATGTGGGGCGCGCACCAACCGCGAAGAGCTTGCCATCGCACTGTTAACCGGCCTTCACCAGGAACTGGACGAACTGGAAAACAACGCGGAACAGGTGCTGCAACGCTTTGCCGCGCAAAGCAGCTGGGTCACGGGCAAGGCGGTCCAGGTAGCCGAAGGCGAAAGCTATACTGGCCTGACGGCTGGACTTACGGCGGCGGGCCTGTTGCGGGTGCGCTGCCCGGACGGCACCGAACGTCTCGTGCGCCATGGCGGAGTCCGCGAACTTTAAAGCTTCACTCTCACCCTTTCACAGACGACAAGCAGAGAGGACGCGATGCTGCTGGCGATCGAAGTAGGCAACACGAACATGGTGCTGGGCCTGTACCGGCCGGCCACGGCGGAGGTACCGGCGGAACTGGTGCATCACTGGCGGCTGGCCACACCGGTGCACCAGACTCCCGACGAACTTCGCATTGCGATGAACGGCCTGCTGCTGCTGAACGGCCTGACCGTCAGCGACGTGGATGGCGTCGCTATTTCCTCGGTCGTGCCCCAGGTGGACCATTTGCTGCGCGAGGTGACGGAAAGCTTCTTTCATGTGCGCCCGATGTTTGTCGAGCCAGGCATCAAGACGGGCCTGCCCGTGCTGACGGACAACCCGGCGGAGGTGGGCGCGGACCGCATTGTGAACTGTGTCGCGGCATTCGCGCGCTATGGTGGCCCATGCATCGTTGTCGACCTGGGCACGGCTACGACCTTTGACGTGATCTCCGGCAAAGGCGAGTTCCTGGGAGGTGCAATCGCTCCGGGGCTCGGCATCAGCGCGGATGCCTTGTTCGACCGGGCAGCGCGGCTCTCGCGCGTTCAAATCCGCAAGCCTTCCAAGGTCATTGGCACGGGCACGGCGGACAACATCCAAATCGGCCTGTACTACGGCTACATTGGGCTGGTGGACGGCATCTGTGAACGCATGCTGGCGGAGATGGATCCGAAGACGCGTGTGGTCGCAACGGGCGGCTTCGCGCAGATGATCGCACCGGATTCGCGCTATCTGAAAACCGTCGATCCGCACCTGACGCTGGACGGTGTCCGCCTGATCTATGAACGCAACGCCAAGAACATGGAGCGGAACGCCCAAAACGCAATGCAAAGTGGCGAACGTGCAAAACGGAAACAAAGTCATGGCAATACGGAAACCGACGTGCCCACGCACGCAAAGTAGGGTGCCGATCTGCGGAACTATTTCAATTACTTCACAGAGATCGAGGACCGCTTTCAGCAGCGGCGTGGCACGCTGACGATGCTGAGCACGCTGGACTGGGCGTTGATTGAGACGTGGCGCGAGGCCGGCATCCCGCTGGTAGCGGTGCTGCGCGGTATCGACCAGGCCTTCGACAAATATGACGAGCGGCAGGCAAAGGGCACGCGGCGCATCCGCAAGGTGAACGGCCTGGCCTGGGCGGCGCAGGCCGTGATGGATGCGGCCATCGATATGCAGGAGGCGGCCGTGGGAGCCACGAACGCCGATGCGGGTGCGAGCGCCGTACCATCCGCGCGTGAGAGCGGCTTTGACGGCGAGCGCATCGCCGATTATCTGCTGCGGAACGCGAAGACCCTGGATCGCGCCAAACTCGCAGAGCCCGGTGCAGCCATGGTGGCGGCCATCGTGGTCCGGCTGCGGGCACTGGCGGATGAGCTTCGTGAAAACAAGACGGACGCGCGCGCCAATGAAGATCTGGAACGCACCCTGACCGTGCTGGAAGAAAAACTCTTCGCCGCCTTGATGGTGACGGCAGACGAGGCCGCGCTGGTGAGTTGGCGCGAGCAGGCGGCACGCGAGCTTGCACCCTACAGGGGACGCATGCAGACCGCACAACTCAAGCAGGTAACGGAGCAGTTTCTGCACAAACGCATGCTGGAGGCGAGTGGTCTGCCGCGGCTAAGCCTCTTTTACATGGAGCACCGCTGATGGCTCACATGGGCTGTCCGCGCGCTCTCCACCCTGCATGCACCGCCGTCCGCAACAGAACACTCTGCGCACTCCGCGGAAACTTTGCGTACCCCGCGTTCGCTCTTCTCTGGAGCCAGATGTGAAGCCTGACGCAAGCAAAGAAGCTCTGGAGATCCGTATCGGCAAGCCCTTGTACGGCGGCAACTGGCAAGCGTCCATCGAGAACCCAGAAACGAGTGGCGTCTCCGTACCCTTTGTCGCGGAAGGAGAACTCGTCCGCATCGCTCCAGCGGCTTTCGAGAAAGCGAGTGGCAAACCCCAGCCAGAAGTTCTGGAAATCCTACAGGCGTCAGTAGACCGGGCAGCACCGCGCTGCCGGCACTTTGGCGAGTGCGGCGGCTGCCAGTACCAGCATCTCCAGGCCGGGCCGCAGTTGCAGGTCAAGGCATCGATCCTGGCTTCCCTTCTTGCCGAAGCGAAGATCGCGTTGCCATCAGCTGGCTTGCAACTGCACACGTCCGAGCCGTATGGCTACCGCAACCGCATGCGTCTGCGCGTCCACGATGGTGCGGTGGGTTACAGCCGGCGTAGCTCCCACGAATTCCTACCCATCGCGGAATGCCCCATCGTCTCACCCCTGCTGTGGCGTGCAGCGCAGAATTCGCTGCGCTTCACCACCTCAGGAAGAGCACGATGGCCGGTGGGCATTTCTGAAGTGGAACTCTTCGCAACCGATGACGATGCGGCATTGCAGATGAGCGTGCACCTGGAAGCGACTGTGCCGGCGATGGACCGCGACGCTCCCACGGAGTTCCGCTCACTGTGCACCGCGCTGCAGGTTGAGTTGCCAGAGCTTCGCGGTGCAGGCTTGCTGGTGCAGACGGAGGCTGCCGCAAAAACATCTGGCGCCTCGAAAAGAGTCCAGGAGCGGCAACGTGTGGAGGTGGCCAGGTGGGGCGACTCAGCCATCACCTACCGCGTGGGTGTCCGCGGCTATCGCGTCTCGCGTGGTGCTTTCTTCCAGGTGAACCGCTTCCTGACCGCGCGCATGGTGGAGTTGGTTGCGGGCCATCGCGGCGGTGATCTGGCGTTGGATTTGTTTGCCGGCGCGGGGCTGTTTTCGCTGGCGCTGACGGAGCGCTTCTCTCGCGTGATCGCGGTGGAGATAGGTGAACCGGCCGCCACGGATCTGACCGCGCTGATGCAAAAGGCCGGCCCGCAGCACCGTGCGGAACGGGCGACCACGCTGGAGTTCCTACGCCGCTGGCCACTGCAGCTCGCTCTCAAACCAGGTGCGCGGCAACGGCCCGATCTCATCGTCGCCGACCCTCCGCGCGCCGGGCTTGGCCCGGAGGTGGTGCGTGAACTGCTGCGGCTTGCGCCACAGGAACTGGTGTATGTTTCCTGTGACCCGATAACCTTCGCGCGGGATGCACAGGCGCTGATAAAATCCGGCTACGCAGTCGCAGAGCTGCACTTGCTGGACCTCTTCCCTCAGAGTTTTCACATGGAGACAATCGCCGTCTTTCACCCGCGCTGACCGGTGTCCCCGGCAAGAGCGCCGGCGGCACGCAGGGGATGAGCCTGGGAAGACTGGATCGAGGCGCGCCTTCGTTGCTGGCGCGTGAGCTGCCCGCGCACGGTGCTGCGTTCTCTGCCGTATCACCTCTCGGCTTCCGCAACTCGCCCATGCTCGCCGCAGCCATGTGCTTTGCCAGCGGCATTTTGCTGGCGCACTTCTGGCGGCCCGCGGCCATGCTGGTTGTTACAACCACGCTGTTAGCACTGTTGGCTCTCATCGCCACGCTTCGTGCGCCGCGCATCGCGTTGCCGTGCGTGCTGGCGGTGTGGGTTGTATTGGGATGGGCATGCGCGGAGATGCGGCCGCCGCCGGTGACCTCCTCAGCGCTGCTGCCGTATGAGGATGGCCTGCGGCGGGATGTGCGCGGCAGTGTTCTTCGCATTGAGGCCCTGCCGCCGCGCACTCCGGACCAGACTCGTACCGAGGATCCCGTGCATCCGTGGGAGTCGCCGGATGCACCGCAGGAGATCGCCGGCGCGGCTGCCCTGGAGCGGGCCTGGTCGGTCGATCTGGCGCTCAACGCGGTCGAAGAGGTCACGCCGGATGTGTCCACCATGGTGCCGGAGAGCGGCGGCGTGCGGCTTACCCTCTATGGGACGGCGGCCGAGGCCGAGGCGCTCGCAATACGCTGCGGCGATCTCCTACGTATCCCCACGCGGCTGCTTGCACCACAGCAGTTCCGCGATCCTGGCGTATGGCAGCGGGGCACGTACCTGGCTGCCTCGGGCGTGATCGCGGTCGGCAATGCAAAGCTTTCCGAGGCAAAGCGTGAAGGCGCCGGTGCGGCGGTTTTCCAGTGCCGTGTGCAGCAGGCACGCACCTGGGCCGCTGCCCGCATGACGGGCTTCGCACAGTGGGAGCGCGGGCCGCGCTTGCGGGGTCAATCACGCCTGCCCGGGCCGCTACGCTGGTCGGCTGCCGACGCGGGTGAGGTCAATGCCATGCTGCTGGGCGACCGCGTCGAGCTGGAGCGCTCCCTTCGCGTGCAGTTTGAGCGGACTGGCACCTTTCACCTGTTTGTGGTGGCAGGCTTTCACGTTTCCATCGTCGCCGGCGGGCTGTACTGGCTCTTGCTGCAGCTGCGCTGCCCACGCTGGCTGGCGGTCCTGCTGGCGCTTGCATTCACGGCCGGCTACGCCCTCATCACCGGCTTCGGCGAGCCAGTGCAACGCGCCCTGCTGATGACGGCTGCCTTCTTTCTGGCACGCCTGCTCTCGCGGCAGCGCAGTGTATTGAACGCAGTCGGGCTAGCCGCGCTGACCATGCTGGTCTTCCAGCCGGAGTCTCTCTTTGACGCGGGCCTGCAGATGACGGTGCTGGTGGCGCTCACCATCGGTGGCGTGGCGGCACCGCTGCTGGAGCGTACGCTGGCACCGTATGGCCGCGCCTGCCGGCGCATCGGCTCCGTCCGGGTTGACCGCGCCGCACCGCCGCGCATCGCGCAGTTCCGGTCGTCGCTGCGGGCGCTCGGGTTGGCGCTCGCGCGGCTTTGGGGCAAGCCTCTGCAAGCCGCGCCGGCCTTCTGCATGCGTGTCCTCATCCTTGCCGTGGAGTTCTGCATTCTGTCGCTGGTGACGGAGTGCGTGATGGCCGTGCCGATGGCCGTTTACTTCCACCGCGTGGTTCCGCTGGCCTTGCCGGCAAATCTGCTGCTGGTTCCGCTGCTGCCGTTCCTGATGGCTGCGGCGTTGACGACCTTTCTGCTGGCACTTGTCTCGAACTGGCTCGCGCTGCTGCCCGGCATGGTCACCGCGTTGCTCTTGCACTGGATGGCTGCGGTGGTGCATGGCGTGGGCGGTTTACCGCAGGCAGACTGGAGGCTGCCTGCCCCGCCGGCCGTGGCGGTAGCCGGGGCGTTGCTGCTGTTTGCGATGTGTCTCGCGGCTGTGCGGTCGCGTCGCCGTGCGCCTGGGTGGGCCGCCGTTGCAGCGTTGCCGCTCATCGCAACGCTGATCTTTCTGCCATACGCGGCGCTGCTGCACCATGATCTGCTCGAGGTCACGGCCATTGATGTCGGGCAGGGCGATTCGATTCTGCTTGCGGCACCGGAAGGAGAGACCATGCTGGTCGACGCCGGTGGCGTGGTCGGCTCCGAGGCGGCCGCCCGCACGCGTCTGGCGAACTTCGATACAGGCGAGCAGGTGATCTCGCCGTATCTTTGGAGCCGCGGCATACGCCGCCTGGACGTTCTCGCGCTGACGCACGCGCACATGGACCACATCGGCGGCATGGCGGCCGTGCTGCGCAATTTCCGCCCACGTGAGCTGTGGGTCAGCGTCGATCCGGATTCGCAGACGTATCGCGAGCTGCTCGCACTCGCCAAGGTAAACGGTGTGCAAGTCCGGCATCTGCGCGCGGGGGAACACATCTCCTGGAGCGGTTCGCAAATTGACGTGCTTGGCCCATCGCCCTCCTACACGCCGCAGGACGCACCCACCAACGACGACTCCCTGGTGATGCGGATCGAATACGGCCTTGCGTCTGCCCTGCTGGAGGGTGACGCCGAACGGCCGAGCGAAGCCCGGATGGTGCAGGATGGCACGCTTAAGCCGGTCACGCTGCTGAAGGTGGGCCACCATGGCAGCAACACCTCCACCACGGACGGCTTGATGGAGCGTGTAATGCCGCGCGCGGCGATCATCTCCTGCGGGCGCGGCAACCGCTTCGGCCATCCGCGCATGCCCGTATTGCAGCGGTTGCAGGCTGCCCACGTGCTCACCGCAAGAACGGATACCATGGGTGCCACGCAGTACCTGCTGCACCGCGACGGAAGCTTTGAAACGAACATCCTAAGTGGAGGCGGTGCAACGCAACGCTAAACCTTACCGGATGCAAAGCGGGAGAGACGGATGGATCAGGAGATTGAGCCAAAGACAGCACTACCGACCCCAGTTACCGACAGGGAGCGCGAAGACGAGCGCAAGCTGATCCGCCGGCTGCAGATGATGATGAACATGGTCATGCAGGTAATCGCGCAGGACGGCACGCTGACCGTGGATGAGGCTTCCCGCATGATCGCGGACAGCCGTGAAGCCGCCCTCGCCATGTTTCCCGGCAAGGAGCTTGCCTATGACCTGATCTGGAAGCCGCGTTTTCAACGATTGATGGTGGAACGCTTTCGCTTGCAGTAAAGCTAAAACTAGGTGCTCCCCCAACATTGCAGGTCTGATGCTTTGTTAGGCCTTGCTCTTGTCCATGCCGTTCATGGCGACGGTCCTCAGGATCTTTCCACCCTCCTGAACGACGTAAAGCTTGCCCGCGGCTAAATCCTTCAACATGTCTTTGGTGCCGGAAGGCCACTCAATTTCCAGGTCGGCCTTGCTCGCCGTGCCCAGGCCGAAGTGGACGCGCGGATCGTTTTGCGAGTAGTAGCTGCCGCCGCTGCGGACCTCATCGATCTGCCGCAGCGGCTGCTTTGCCGCGGGATCGGTTTGCGCCGTGAGGACAAGGCGGGCACCGATACCGCTGCGGTTGCTCTTTGTCCCGACGAGCCGCACCTTTAGGAAGCTGTTCGCGTTGGTGCGGTCGCAACGGAGGAGCTGCGGGAAAGCGTTGATACAGTTCACGACGACGTCCATGTCGCCATCATTGTCGTAGTCGCCAAAAGCACAGCCGCGCGCGGGCACGGCGTCGGTGATGCCGGTACCCGCGCGTGCCGTCACCTCTTCGAACTGGCCGTCGCGCAGGTTGCGGTAGAGATACTTGTGCTCGGCGTAGGGTGAATCGATGTGCGTGCCGTCGACCTCCGGATAGACGTGGCCGTTGCTCATGAAAAGATCGGGCCAGCCGTCATTGTCGGGATCGAAGAAGCCGACGCCCCAGCCCAGGAATCGCGTGTTCACACCAAGGCCGCTCAGGTAAGTGTGGTCTTCGAAATTGCCGTCACCAAGATTCTGATAAAGCGAATCGGTATCGCCGGCGAAATTCGTTTTTACAATGTCGAGCAGGCCGTCGCGGTTGTAGTCGCCCACGCTCACGCCCATGCCCGCCTGGGGCTTGCCATCGGGTGAGTAGGCGATGCCGGACTCGATCGCCTCATCTTTGAACGTGCCGTTCTTCTGGTTGCGATAGAACGTCGCCGCGGTCGAATCGTTGGCAACGTAGATGTCGGGCCAGCCGTCGTTGTCCAGGTCGGCCACCGTGACGCTCAGCGCGTAGGTGCCGATGGTGTCCATCATGCCTGCTTTTTCGCTCACATCGGTAAACGTGCCGTCGCCATTGTTGCGATAAAGGCAGTTCTTTCCGCCGTTCAGGCCGGGCGGACCGCAGGCGACCTGAATGCCCTTGTACGCACATCCGGCAGCCTCCGGCACGGGCGCGGTCTTGATGTCGAAATCGATATAGTTAGCGACGAAGAGGTCGAGGTGGCCGTCGCGGTCGTAATCCAGAAACGCGCATCCCGAGTTCCATCGCGTGGTCTTCTGCGAAAGGCCGGCCTTTGCGGTGACGTCAGTAAAAGTGCCGTTGCCGTGGTTTTTGTACAGCGCGTTCTGGCCGTAGTAGCTGACGAACAGGTCGTCGAAGCCGTCATTGTCGTAGTCGCCCACACAACAGCCCTGGCCCCACCCAGAGCGCGTGATGCCGCTCTTCGCCGTGATGTCGGTAAAGGTACCGTCACGGTTGTTCTTGAAAAGCCGGGAGACGGGTTCCTGGCCTTTGGGAAAGCCCTCCAGCCGGGTGCCGTTGACCAGAAAAAGGTCGATCCAGTCGTCGTGATCGAAGTCGTAAAAAGCCACGCCGCAGCCGGTCGTTTCCAACAGGTAACGATTGCGGTGCTCGCCGCCGTAAATCGTTTTGCTGTTCAGGCCGCTGGACTTCGCCACGTCGAGAAAGCTGTAGCCTAGCGGCGTTCCCAGCACGGGTGAGGGCTTCAGCTTGGCGGCATGCGGCTGAACGTCGAAAGCCGTGCGTGAGTTGCCGGAAGGTCCCTGCTGCGGCGTGTTCATCTGTCCGTGTGCAGGCGCGGCCAACGAGAACACGTCCTCCAGCGACAGGACAAGAGCCGTTCGAGACAGGGACTTCAGAAAACCACGGCGACTCTGCCGCATGCGGCCGGACCTCTGAGCCGCAGCTGCGGCTCTGTCAAGTATAGGAAATGGAAAGAAGTTACGCCGCATCGTTTCTGCAGCATGGCGTTCTTAGAACAACATGAACACAGGTGGCGCAAAGGTTACACAAGTGGAGGAAGGAGTTTGCCGGTGACCTTGTGCCCATCCCCTGTATTGAAGCTACTTTGGTGTGATCGCCTTGGCCTTTGCCCGCTCCGCATCCGCCTCTGTCCTCGCACCGGACTGCGCAAGCGCGTCAGCTAACGCAAGATGCGCGGCGGCATCGTTTGGGTCGGCCGCAACGGCGTTCCGGAACTGCGTCACCGCCTCGGCAAATTGGCCACGGCTCAGCAGCAGCTTGCCGCTGTCCAGCGCGAAGCGTTCCTTCTGCTTCGCCGTGGCGACGCGGCTCAAATCGGCTGCGGTTTTTCGCTCTCGGACGGCTTCGTCCTTTTGCCCCAACTCAACCAGAACGGACGCGAGGTTTACATGATTACCGGGCTGCCCCGGATCCAGCGCGATCGCTTTACGCAGGGCATCCGCAGCTTCCGCCACCTTGCCGTCCTGCTTCAGCACGGAGCCCAGCATCGACCAGGCCTCGGCGTTCTCCGGCCGCAGTTGGAGCGCCTGCTGCAGGCTGACAACGGCTTCATTGAACTGGCCCTGCTGCATGTACAGCACCCCCAACGTGTACGGCGCATCGGCGAGCGTTGGATCAAGCACACGTGCCTTTTGAAAAGCCGAGATGGCCTCCGGCAGGTTGTCTTTTAACTTGAGTGCAAGTCCCAGGTCATACTGAATTTCCGCGCTCTTCCTATCCAGTTCTCCCGCGCGGCGGAACTCGGCGATCGCGCGGTCCAGGTCGCTCTGCTGCAGGTAGGCCACGCCCAGGTCCTGATGCACGGTAGCGTCCTTGGGCGACTGCCGCAGGGCCGTCTCATAGATCGGTACGGCCTCTTTGGCACGGCCTGCCTGCACCAGCGCAAGTCCGAGATTCGTAAGCAGCACCGGATCATTGCCGCGAACTTTGCGCGCCTGCTCGAACAGCGGGATAGATTCCTCCGCCTTACCACTGCTTTCCAGCGTGAGCGCAAGCTGGTAAGCGGCGGCATCGCTATGAGGATCACGGCGCAGAGCTTCGCGAAGCGTGGTCAACGCCGCGGCCTCCTGCCCGGCGGAAAACTGTGCCGTCCCCAGTTGCACCCGGGAGGTGGTGTCCTCCGGCCGCAGTTCCACGGCGACCATCAGCTCATTCACCGCACCCGCCGCGTCCTCGGCGGCCAGCAGCGCAGCGCCCAGGTGCAGTTCGATCTCCCCACGTGGTTCAACGACTGGCGGTCTCGCCTGCAGCGAGGCAGAGAGTGCGGCGCGAAACAGGCCAATTGCCTCCGGCAGTTGCCCCGCCTGTGCATCCATCAGGCCCATGGCGTCCAGCAGCAAAGCCTCCTGCGGCGCGGCCTGAAGTGCCGCTTCGAGCGCCCGCTTCGCCAGATCGGCGTGTCCGTCCGCCAGCTGCAACTTTGCCATCGCAAGGGCCGCATCCGGCGGCAGCCCTGCCATGCTACCCGCCGCACCTTGCGCTTGCCAGGCGGTGAACGCCGCAATACCACTCTCGATTGTTGTCCGCCGGGTAGGGTCCGAGGCGGCAAGTGCGGGAAGCACATCCGCGGATGCAATGCCCAGGTTCAATTGCGCGGGGCGATCCTTCGGATCCAATTCCAGCGCACGCCGCAGCTCCGGCAGGGCCTGGGTGAACCGGCCCTGCTGCACCAGCACGGCACCCAGCGCGCTGTGGCCGGCGGAAACGTCCGGGGCGAGACGAATCACACGGTTGAAGTCCTTCTCCGCCGCGGCGAGATCGTGCGCGTTCACCGCGGCGATGCCCGCCCGGAAGGCATCGCCGGCGGCGTCCGCACCCCGCGCGCCAGGAGCCGTCTGGCCATGGGCAATCAGTACGATGCTCCACAGAACAAGACCGAGGAGGCACACCAAACGCCGGCGCGAAGCAAGTTTCACGAGCCGATCTCGAGCTACATCCCGCAGCTTGACCTCTACCAGATCCACACCATCAGCCAAGCGAAACAGTCACATACTGCCGGCCCACATAAAGCCGCAGATTCGGGCCGTCCGCAACCATCTGCAACGGTCGCGGACGCTTCAGCGATGCATCGTTCTCGACCTTCCCCTTGAGCAGATCATGGCCGCCCAGATCCATGATGAGCAGGCTGCCATCGCTCAAAAATCCGCCGCCGTACGCGCCGGCGAGGAGCTTTTGCCCGGCGATGGTCACGGCTGATTCATTCACAAAATAAAACTGGTAGCGCTCACGCACACCGGTGGAATAGCCGGAATTGTCCACCAGGCCGGCCCACACAATGCCGAGTCGCTCATCGCGAAAACCCGCGGCATTGCGCAATTGCAGAGGCGCGGACTGTCCTTGAAAGTACACGCTCGGCGGCAAGAGCCGTTCCAGTTGTACGGAGGGCAATATACCGGTGGCAAGTGACGGTGTGCCGGGCGCGGCATTCATCTGTGGAGCATCGGCGGCGAATGTGCTTGCACGTGAACTCGCCAGAGGCGTGACCAGCAGGAGCGCACACAGCGCGGCAGAACGAAAGATTTTCCAAAAGCCATGGCGGCCCATCCCACCAGTTGCGCAACGATTCATGCAAACCTCATTCCCGCTCCCAGCTGCCCAGGGGCCGGCACGTCACAGCGATGCTTCCATACAGGCCCCGCCATGCGCAACATTGCGAGCACGTTTTTTCGCGATCCTGTGATTTCCGCAACCGGGAGAATGTTGCAGCATCCAAATCAGGCCGAAACAATGCAGAACCGCGGAACGCCCCAAGCGGCGAGACGCCTGCTGAAGGAGCTTTCGCTGTGACATTCCTGGTTTCCCATATTCGCGTTCTTGTGCTCGCATCATCCGCACTGCTGCTGGTGAGCGGCTGCCAGAAAGCCGCACCGCCCAAGCAGCAGATGGCCGGGCCGATGCCCGTGCAGATCAGCAAGGTGACGCCGACCGAGACCCCTGAAACCGACAGCTTTGTGGCCACGATCAAGAGCCGCACTTCCAGCACCATTCAGCCGCAGGTCGATGGCCACCTGACGCGCATTCTGGTGCGCAGCGGCCAGCGCGTCTCCGCCGGGCAGGTCCTCATGCAAATTGACCCGCTCAAGCAGGTGGCAACAGTGCAACAGCAGCGCGGCCTTGAGATTCAGAGCCGCGCCAGCTACCAATACAACCAGTCGGAAGTGCAGCGGCAGCGGCAGCTGTTTGAAGCGGGCGTGATCTCACGCCAGGCATACGATCAAGCCGTTCAGTCCATGGGTAACTCCGAGGGTGCCTACCAGAGCACGGTCGCGCAAACCCGCACACAGCAGGAAGCACTTGCCTATTACCAGATTCGCGCACCCTTCGCGGGCGTTGTTGGCGATGTTCCAGTGCACGTGGGCGACTATGTTTCACCCACAACGCTGCTGACCACGGTGGATGTGCAGTCGGACCTGGAGGCTTACATTTATCTTCCAACCGACCGTGGAGCAAAGGCCCGGGCCGGCCTGCCTGTCGACCTCCTGGATGAAAGCGGCACAAAGCTCGCTTCCACCTCCATCAACTTCGTTTCACCGCAAGTGGATAACGGCTTGCAAGGCATTCTTGCCAAGGCACCGGCACCCGCGGGCAGCAATCTCCGCAACGGACAGATCCTGACAGCGCGCGTTACCTGGTCCACACGTTCCATGCCGGTAGTGCCAGTGCTTGCGGTCACGCGTATCGGCGGCCTGCCATTTGTCTTTGTCGCGCAGCCTGCTGGAAATGGCTTTATCGCGCACCAGAAAGCAATTACCGTGGGAGAACCCGTGGGCAACAATTATCCAGTGACGGGCGGCCTTGCGCCGGGCGACCGCGTGATCGTTTCCGGATTGCAACTGCTGCAGGACGGCGCGCCCGTGCAGCCGCTGGGGTAAGAAACCTGAGGCGATGGCGAAGTGCTCCATCGCTATCGGGTGCGAAGTAGCAAGGGATTCAAAGACGGGACCTTACGTCTCTGAGTAACAAAATAGGTGCGGCGCATAACGGGTAGGAACGGGGCCGTGAACATCCTGCGAATCACGTCCGCGGCAATAAAAGCGAGTTAATACATGGTTGAATTCTTTATCCGGCGACCCATCTTCGCCACCGTCTGCGCCCTGCTGATTGTGCTGGCCGGAGCGGTCAGCATCCCGTCGATCCCGATCTCGCTCTACCCGCAGCTGGCACCGCCACAGGTGATCGTGGCCTGCAACTACGTCGGTGCGAACTCCGAGACCGTGGAATCCGCTGTGACCATCCCGCTGGAGCAGCAGATCAACGGCGTGGAAGGCATGCGTTACATGAGCTCCACGAGCTCAAATGACGGCACCAGCGCCATCACCATCACGTTCAATACCGGCTATGACCTGTCGATTGCCGCCGTGGACGTGCAGAACCGCGTCGCCACCGCGCAGGGCCGTTTGCCCGCGGCCGTCAATAACACCGGCATCAGCATCACCAAGGCGAACAGCAACTTCGTCTTTGCAGCGGCCTTTTATTCGCCGGACAAGAGCCTGAGTAACGCCTTCATCTCCAACTACCTGGATGTGTATGTGCGCGACGCCCTGAAGCGTGTTCCCGGTGTGGGCGACGTTGTCATCTTCGGCGAGCGCAAATACGCCATGCGCGTCTGGCTGGATCCGGCGAAGCTGGCAGCCCGGCAACTGACAGCCTCTGACGTGGTGAGCTCGCTGCAGGAGCAGAACCTGGAGGTCGCCGCCGGCCAGCTGGGCGCTCCCCCCAGTCCCGACAGTCAGAGTTACCAGATGGCGGTGCGCGTGGTCGGCCGGCTTTCTGACCCGCATCAATTCGACAACATCATCCTGAAAAGTGCGTCCGCCACGGCAGCCTCGGCCGCCGCGAGTCCAGCCGGCACGGCGACCAATACCAACGGCCTGGTTCTACTGCGCGATGTCGGCTATGCCGAAGTCGGTGCCGAAACGTACAACACAAGCCTGCTGTTCTCCGGCCGGGAAGCCATCGGCGTCGGCGTGCAACAGCTCACCAATGCCAATGCGCTCGACGTCGACGTGAAGTGCAAAGCGGCGCTGGAGCAGCTGCAAAAAAGCTTCCCGCCCGGCATGAAGTCGGACATCCCGTTTGACACAACGACGGTCGTCTCGGATTCCATCACGGAAGTCCGCACGACCATCCTGGAAGCCATCCTGATCGTCATCGCGGTCATCTTTCTCTTCCTGCAGGACTGGCGCTCGACGATCATTCCTTCCATCACCATTCCGGTCTCGCTGATCGGCACCTTCGCCTTTATCAAGATCTTCGGCTTTTCCATTAACTCCTTAACGCTTTTCGGCATCATCCTGGCCACCGGCCTGGTGGTGGACGACGCCATCGTCGTCATCGAAAACGTGCAGCGGCACCTGGAAGAAGGTTCTGAAAACGCTCTAGCCGCCACCAGCGTCGCCATGGCTGAGGTCACCTCCGCCGTGATCGCCACCTCGCTCGTTTTGATCGCCGTCTTTGTGCCGGTCAGCTTCTTCCCGGGCACTACCGGCATTCTCTACAAACAGTTCTCGCTCACCATCGCCTTCTCGATCGCAATTTCCGCCTTCAACGCCCTGACACTCACACCGGCCCTTGCCGCCATCCTGCTGCAGCGGGAGAAGCAACTGCTGCCGGGCATCCTGAAGCCGGTCACCTATGTCATCCGTAAACCGGTGGAGTGGTTCGAGCTTGGCCTGCGCTGGGTTATCCGCGCGTATGCCAGTGCGGTGCAGTTTGCCATCCGTCTGCGGTGGATCTTTGCGCTGATTTTTGTCGGGTTGCTTGGCTTGACCGCCTACACCTACACCGCCGTGCCGACAGCCTTTGTGCCGCAGGAAGACCAGAACTACTTCATCGTGATTGTGCAAACGCCCCCGGGCGCATCGCTGAGTTACACCACCGAGTTCGCGAACCGCGGTGCCGAACTCATCCGGAAAAATGAGGATGTTTACGGCACTTTTTCCGTCATGGGTTTCTCCCTGGCGGGCGGATCATCTCCCAATTCCGGCATCATCTTCGCCCCGCTCAAGTCCGCCGGCCAGCGCGTGAAGAAGGGTGTGGGCCATGATGCACACGCAATCGTGGCGAACCTCGCTCCCAAGCTCTTCGGCGTTCCTGGAGGCATACTGTTCGCAACGGAGCCGCCGGCAATCAACGGCATCGGCACAGTCGGTGGCTTTCAATTCCTGGTTCAGGATTCCGGCCGCAACACCTTTGAAGACATCGACCGCGTTTCCCACCAGATCGTGGCTGAAGGCTTCAATCCCAGCTCCGGCCTGACGAACCTGAACACGACCTTCCGTGCAAACGATCCTCAGTTGTTCATCACCATCGACCGTGAGAAGGCCCGCGCCATGGGCGTGCCGCTCTCCCAGATCACCACGGCGATGAGCACCTACATGGGCTCGACGTATGTCAACGACTTCGATTACAACAACCGCTCCTACCGGGTTTACATCCAGGCCGACCAGAAGTTCCGGCGCAACGCGGCCGACCTGCGCCAGTATTACGTCCGTTCCGACAGCAACGGCCTGGTGCCGCTGGACAATCTGGTGTCGTTGAAAGAAACCAGCGGTCCCCAGGTCATCACGCACTACAACATTTTCCGCTCGGCGGAGATCGACGGATCGCAGGCACCCGGGCTCTCCACGGGACAGGGTCTTGAGCGCATGCAGGCCGCCTTCGACCGGCATAAAATGCCCGGCATGAGCTTCTCCTGGACAGGTCTGGCGTTGGAGCAGATCGAGTCGCAGGGCAAGACGCTCATTATCTTCGGCCTGGGACTTCTTGTCGTGTATCTCACGCTGGCAGCGCAGTATGAGAGCTTTGCGCTGCCATTCATCATCCTCCTTGCCGTGCCAACGGCGATCCTGGGCGCGCTGACCCTGGTGTCTCTGCGCGGACTCACCGATGACGTCTACGTCCAGATCGGCATGGTGATGCTGATCGGTCTTTCCGCGAAGAACTCGATCTTGATTGTGGAGTTTGCGGAAGAAAACCGCCGCGCCGGCATGAGCATCCGCAAAGCCGCTGAGCATGCCGCCGAGCAGCGTTTGCGGCCCATCCTCATGACCAGCATCGCCTTCATTCTGGGTGTGATGCCGCTCTACTTCGCCACGGGCGCGGGTTCGTTGGGCCGGCACTCCGTGGGTACTGCGGTCGTCGGCGGCATGACCGCGTCCACCATCCTGAATCTTTTCTTTATTCCGGTCCTGTATGTCATCTTCAGCACCGTGCTGGATGCCCTGAGGCGGCGGCAACCGGCCACCAACTCAAACATGCTCCCTCAAGCGGGAGACTGAAACAAAGGTCGTCCAGCGGCGACGACCGGAACTCGGTCGATTGGAGCACGGTCGGCTGAAACCATGAGGATGCCCTGCTCTTTCCGTTCACCAGCAAAGCTGGCACGGGCTGGAGAGTCAGTTCAGTGACACCTGGCCGCACTCGCTGCATGCGGCCAGCAGATTTTTTGCCTGTTCTACAACGGCGTCCACCTGGCACGGTTGCAATAAATGAGAGCGGGAAGGTCAGGAGAAACCATCCGGCGGCGGTGAGCCGTAAGAGCCGCCGGATGGCCCTGGCAACGTCTTCCTGAACTCAGGTTACTTCTTCAACAAGTCGTTCCGCCAGGCAGTCGAAAGCACCTGATAGAGATACTGCGTCCGGTCGGGCAGTCTTACGGCTGCAAGTCCCTTCCTGTTCTTGTCCGCCATGGTCCACCATGCCAACGGAGCCTGGGTCAGGTCGTACCCGGCATCCTGCATCCAGGTAAGGCCTGTGCGGGTACTCTGCTCCATGTGGTGGCGCTCGATCACGGACCTCGCCTTTTTATTTGCAAGCCATACGCCCGTGCTCACGCCGGGCACAAACAATCCTGCGGCGGTTCCCGCAAGTGACGCACCAGCCATCATGTTCCGTGCCGGCACGCTGCGAATCGCCTGCTTTTCCATCACTTCGGCAATGTCGGCGGACATGACAGCCGCAAGTTGCGAATCGTCAGGCAATGCCTGCACCACCTGGCGCGGCATCAGCACAATGCCACTCGGCGCATCCAGGCCATCCCGTTCTTTTGGTTCATCCACCAATTGAAAACGGAAATCGATCCTGGATGGATCGTTGGGCGGCAACGCCCGCTGAAATGCCGGAATCAAGCTATTGCCGATCCGCTCGATCCGTTTCTGCATCGCGTCATCTTTATAAGCCGGAATCTTTTTCAAATTGCGCCCCAGCACATATTTGCTCAGTCGCCCCTGCCGGTCCTCCTCGTTCACAGCCGCCGCGTTGTACTCACTTTTCGAGCGCATCTTGTCCTCGACCCGGCTCGTTGTGTTTGGTGCAAAGAGCGCGGAGGAGGCAACGACAGAACCATCCGTTTTCAGGGTTCCCGCATAGCGCAGCCAAACATTTGTGCCAATCCTGTCCAGGGTCAGGCCGCTCTCCTGTGCGAAGGTCACCTTGGTCGCCGGCGTGATCTGAATGGAGTAGCCATCGGCCCGCAGTATCGCGGTCGAATCGGTGACAGGTGTCATGACACGGTCCACAATGGCAAAGCCATCTACGGCAATTTCGATCGGCTTGTCCGTCTCAACACGCGTGGCCATTACCGGGCCGTTCTTGCCGTTGTGTGAGCCGTAGATCGCCACTGACTCGCCCAGGATGCGCTGCGGGCAGGCCTTGCTGCTCAGGTCAGGCTTGCCTCTTGTGACAGTGACGTCAAGCGTGACTCCGGGCGTGCAACTGACGGCGTGCTCGTTGACGTAATACTCGGCCGGGCTGCCGGAGCGGGTGACGAATCCGCCCAGCACTGGAGCATCCTGAGCAGGCAGTGAAGCAGCAATCACAAGTGCGAATGCACTCAGGAAACAACGCATCCCTCGAGACATAGTGACCGAAAGTTTACAAGTAGATCCGCCAGTTTCGGTATCCCACCCATGGATCATTTTGATCCCGCTGAATGACTTGGTAGAAGGCACAAGACTTTGCGCATACAGGGTTCCAAGAAAGATACGTGCTCACAAAGCTATTGCGAAGACACATGCCATCGATCACGCTCGTTTTATTGGACGCACGTTGCTGTTGAGTATTGCTGAGCAGGAGCATGCGGCACTCGGCCGCAGCCAAGTATGCTTGCTGCAGTCAGGAGATGTATGGCTTCGTCCACGTTGAAACAGTTTGCCTTTCGCTACCTGCCGCAGCCGGTTTTGCAGTATGCCCGATCCATCCACTACCGGCGCAGCCTGCGCGATTACGACATCTCACAAGAGCCGGATTTGCTGGGGTGCAAGCAGCTGATTCACGCCGGCGACACCGTGCTGGACATCGGCGGCAACATCGGCGTTTATAGCCGCTTCTGTTCCGAGTTTGTGGGGCAGTCGGGCCGCGTGTTCACACTGGAACCTGTGCCGCAGACTTTTGCCTATCTGCAGAGCAATGTGAAAGCACTCGGCCTGCGCAATGTGACCTGTATCAATGTGGCCGCATCCGACGCGGACAGCGAGGACCGCACCATGCACGTCCCCGACTACGCCACGGGCGGCGAGAACCTGTACGAAGCCACGCTCTCCACCCACGGCAATGTGCACGTGAAGACGGCGCGGCTGGACACACTGTTTCCGGATCTCTCACCAGCCTTTCTCAAGATCGACGTGGAAGGCCACGAAGTTTCCTGCTTGAAGGGTGGCCTGGAGTTGCTGCGCCGCGCACGTCCAGCCGTCATGATTGAGGTCATGCATGAGGAGACCTTCACCATCATGAATGGTCTGGGCTACCGCACTTGCTCCTTGGACGATGGTGAGTTCAAGCCGCGTCAGCCGGGCGAAGCGCGCACCAACTGGTTCTTTTTGCCCGCCTGAGCGGGCACTGGCCCGCGGTCTGCACCGGCGTACCGGTCCTGAGCGTCAGCCACTTGCCGTGTAGATAGAGCAGCCCGTCTCATCTTCGGCTATGTCCTCCGAAAGATGGAGAGGCACGTCCCTCCAGGGACGGTATTCAGTCGTTACAGCGCTTCCATAGGATCGTGGCTGGTCTGCTAACCGATCCATGCCGAAATCTCCATCTCAGAAATACAAATGTGCGATGGCCATGCTGCTTGCCTTAACGGCTATGCTGTTCTGGCTGGCCATGCCGCGCGGCGTAAAGGCCGGCACGGAAGCCGAGGCGGCCGCCACGGCGCGCCATGCATATCATGAGAAGGTCGCGGCGAAGTACAACTACTACCAGGGCAAGGAGAATCCGTTTTTGCCCTCGAACCTGACCACCGACACCGGTGAGTTCATGGATCCAAAGAGCTTTCCCACGGCAGAGTATTGCGGCCACTGCCATAAGGAATCGCACCAGCAGTGGCGTGAGTCTGCCCACTCTAACTCAAACCGCGCTCCCTGGTACCTGAAGAACGTGGGTTTGCTGAATGACGAAAAAGGCATCCAGTTCTCGCGTCACTGCGAGGGCTGCCATGACCCGATTGCCACGGTTGCCGGCGCACTCACGCAGGGCGGACCCAAGAAGCGGCCCTACGATCAGGACGGCGTGACCTGCTCGGTTTGCCACAGCATCAAGTCAGTCGACACACGCGGCACCGGTTCCTACGTTCTGGGCACACCCGCCGTAATGGTGGATGAGAACGGCGCGCCCATCCAGCGGCAGGTTTCGGATGCGGAGATCCTGGCGCACCTCGACCGCCACTCGAAGGCAGTGATGCAGCCGTTCTACAAGACGAGTGAGTACTGCTCCAGCTGCCACAAGGCCGCGCTTCCCAAGACACTGAACGGCTACAAGTGGCAGCGGGCGATCTCCCTCTATGATGAGTGGCAGAACAGCTCCTTCGCCAAGCAGTCGCCGCTGCCCTTCTACACCAAGGATTCGGTCAGCACCTGCCAGACCTGCCACATGCAGCGCGAGCAGCTGATCGGCACCGACCCGGGCGCGAAAAAGGGCCAGCTTGTCAGCCATCGCTGGCTGGGTGCCAACACGGTCGTGCCGCAGTATTACAAGTTTGACGAACAGGCCAAGCGCATCACCGAGTTCCTGAAGGCGAATGTCTTCAACGTCGACGTCTTCGGCATCGAGCGTGGCAACGCGGCACCCGACACACCGAACGCGAACCTGACCGCGCCGCTGGGCAACGTGAGCTACGCCCTGCGCGCCGGTGAGCCGGTTGTCGTGGACGTGGTCATCCAGAACAAGGGCATCGCCCACTCCCACGTGCCCGAGCAGCGCGATATGTATGAAAGCTGGACGGCCTTCACGGTCAAGGACTCGACCGGCCAAGTCATCATGGAGAGCGGCGGCACCGAGCCCAACGGTGAACTGGAGGGCAGCGCGCACAGCTTTACCAATCGCCTGGTCAACATCAAAGGCACGCTCAATTTGCGGCATGAGGTCTGGAACAACCGCATTGTTGCGTACAACAACTCCATCCAGAGCGGCCGCTCCCAGATCGTGCGCTACGGCTTTAACATCCCGGCGGACGCAACCGGTGACCTTACGGTAACAGCCAGCGTGAAGTACCGCCGCTTTGCGCAGCACTTCATCGATTTCGGCATGGGTGGCAAGCATTACGAGCAGCCTGTGGTGGATATGGTCTCAACGACGCGCATGCTGCACGTGGGTGAGAACAAGCCGGCCGCCGACCTGCCCAACCAGAATAAGGAGTGGATGCGCTGGAACAACTACGGCATTGGCCTCCTCGACGCGCAGCAGTACGCGGCTTCGGTCGATGCTTTCCAGCACGTGGCCAAGCTCCGCCCCGACTACGCCGACGCGTACACCAACATGGCCATCGTGGAGATCCAGTGGGAGCGGTATGACAACGCGCGTCCACACCTGGCAAAGGCTCTCTCACTCTCGCCCAACAACGCACGCGCCCTCTATTACCGCGCCCTTGTCGAGCGCAACGGCGGCGAACTGGATGCGGCCATCGATGACCTCCGCGCCGTCGCAAAGCAGTTTCCGCGCTCCCGCGACGCCCACCGCGAACTCGGCTTCAGCTACTACCAGCAGCACAAATATCCTGAGGCCCGCGCGGAGTACGAGGCCGTGCAGTCCATCGACCCCGATGACCTTTCCGCTCACTACATCCTGTCCATCGTCTACCGCCGCCTGAACATGAAGCCGGAGGCCACGCGCGAAGCCGCCGCCTTCGCCGACCAAAAGGACGATCCCACCGCCAACACCTACGCTCTGGAGTACCTGCGCAAGGACCAGAACATCGCAAATGAGTCGGTCAGCTGGCACATCAACACGCTGGAAGCGGTCAGTGCAAAGCCGTAAGCTTATGAGAGGATGGGTGCAACAGGTCGAGAGGAGGGGTCATGGACAAGTGGCAGATGATCACAGTGCTGAGTGCCTCACTCGGCTCCGGTGTTCTCGTCATTCTTTCGTGGATCAACTCCAGCGCGCGAACATCCCGGCTTGAGCAAGGCCAGGATCGTCTGCTAGCAGATTTGGAAAAGGTTCGTGCTGAGTTGCGATCCGAAAGTATCCAAACCCGTCACGAACTCCGAACGGAATTTAAATCGGACTTGGGTCTGCTCCGGGGCAAAGTGGGTTCCCTGCGTGATCTCGTCTACAGAGAAATGGTGTCGTTGCATGAGCGCGTCGCAGCAGTGGAAACAAAACGCGAGTAGTCGAACACAGCGCCTGAACCGGCACATGATGTCATGCACACGTCTGCTTTTCGTTCTTGCATTCGCTCTGCCCGGCTACCTCCACGCCGCCACCAAGGAAAGCCGTGCCGCCGGCCAGGCCACCTTTCACACCGCCGGCTGCGCCCAGTGCCACGGCGAGGACTGGAGCGGCACCGACCAGGGTCCGGACCTGCACGGCGTCGGCAAAGATCTAACGCGCGACCAGCTCACCAAGCGCATCCACAACGGTGGAGGCGGCATGCCGCCCTTCGCGGACGCCCTGGATGACGGCCAGATTTCTCAACTTGTCGACTTCCTGGAAGCGCAAAAGAAACCACTGAAAAAGTCCAAGCAGACCGCAGCGGCACCCGCACCCACGGCAAAGCCGAAGGAGGATCCAGACCAATGAGCACCGTCCTCCACACGCCTTCCCCTCGGACAAGTCGAACGCGAAGTTGTGCTCCATCTCCGGATCTTCGGACATGGGTCCGGCTCCTCTGCGCCGCCCTCCTCTGCGCAACTCCAGCCCTCGCCCAAACCAACAATGGCAGCCCGGGCAAGCCCGTGGAAGGCTCCCAGCCCGCCGCCAGCAGCGGCTCCTCCACCGGCGGAGCGCATGCCGCCATTCTTGACGCGGAGCACCGGCCCATCACCGCCGGCGGCTTTGTCAAAACCGGCCCGATCGTCTTTCAGGACATTGCCGCCAAGGCCGGCCTGAACAGCTTCCACCACGTGAGCGGCACGCCGGAAAAGAGCTACATCCTCGAAACGCTCGGCTCGGGCGTGGCCCTGCTCGACTACGACAACGACGGCTGGCTCGACATCTACCTCGTCAACGGCAGCACCTACATCGCCATGGCCGGCAAGGCCGCGCAGCCCTCCGCCGCGCTCTTTCACAACAATCACGACGGCACCTTTACCGACGTCACCGCGAAAGCCGGTGTCGCCAACAATCGCTGGGGCATCGGCGCCGTCTCGGCCGACTACGACAACGATGGTTACCCCGACATCTTCGTCAGCAACTACGGCAAGAGCCGTCTCTACCACAACAACCACGACGGCACCTTTACCGACGTGGCCGAAAAAGCCGGCGTCACCTTCAACGGTTGGGCGACCGGTGCCACCTGGGGCGACTACGACGGCGATGGCAAGCTTGACCTCTTCGTGCCCGGCTATGTGCATTTCCAGATGCCGGAAACCCGCAACCCCAACCAGCCCGCCGCCGCCAACATCGCCTTCTGCTCCTTCCGCGGCGTGCCCACCATGTGCGGCCCGCACGGCCTGAAGGGCGAAGGCGACAAGCTCTTCCACAACAACGGCGACGGTACCTTCACCGACGTTTCAGAGAAGGCCGGCGTCGCCGACCACAACACCTACTTCGGCCTCGCTTCCCTCTTTATCGATGTGAACGGCGACGGCAAGCCCGACCTCCTCGTCGCCGACGACTCCACACCCAACTACCTTTACATCAACAAGGGTGACGGCACCTTTGAAGACGCCAGCTATGCCAGCGGCTACGCCCTGAACGAAAGCGGCCGCGAGACCGCCAGCATGGGCATCGCCGCCGGCGACTACCTCCACAACGGCCGCATCGATCTCTTCAACACCACCTTCAGCGACGACTACAAGCCGCTCTACCACAACGACGGCGACGGCAACTTCACCGACGTCTCCTTCCAGCTCGGCATCGCCGAACCGACCGTGCCCTTTCTTGGCTGGGGCACGGCGTTCTTCGATTACGACAACGATGGCTGGCTCGACCTCTTCACCGCCAACGGCCACGTCTACCCCCAGGCCGACCGCAACAATTGGGGCACCACCTTCAAACAGCGCGCGCTGCTGATCCACAACGTCGCGGGCAAGCTGTCCTTTGTGCCGCCCGTAGAAGGCACCGGCCTGGCGAAACTGCAGGCCGCCCGCGGCATGGCCTATGGAGACCTGTTCAACGATGGCCGTGTCGATGTCATCACCAACAACATGGACGACACGCCATCCCTGTTTCAGAACGTGAACGCCGACAAGAATCACTGGGTCACGCTGCACCTGATCGGCGCTATCGACGGTAAAGCCAAAAGCAATCGCGACGCGGTCGGCGCAACGGTCTATCTGACCGCGAACGGGTTCAAACAGCGTGCCGACGTGATCGCCGGTGGCTCCTTCGCTTCCAGCCCGGACAAGCGTCTGCACTTCGGCCTGGGCACTTCTGCCGTGGTGGAGGCCTGCGAGATCCACTGGCCCGATGGCACAACAGAACAAGTAAAGCTGCCCGGTGTCGACGCCATCTACACGGTTACCGAGGGCAAAGGTCTGGCGGAAAGCCGTTGAGTTCAGGCGCGCCGGCGTTCCCGCAGCAGCAGCAACAGCGGCAGACCCAGCGAGAGCCCGACCAGAAATGTCGCCACAACGGGCAGCCACCAGAACCGTACGCCGCGCTGCCCGGAGATGATCGCGAACGCAATAAACGCCGTGGCGGCCACAACCAAGTCCATCGCCAGACCGGTGCTGGCTTGATTGGCGACGGCGCTCTGCAGAAAAAGATGCATCGCCAGTCCATGCTCGCCGAACCACGGCACAAATTGTGTCATGGGCAGGATCGTGCCGATCACGCAAAAGAATACATACAGATTGCTCGCTTTCATGGGCCACCTGGCTTTCAACCGTCTTCAGGGTCTCACGCCACGGTGCACCTTGCGTGAAGACATGTCATCTCAAAACTCAGCCATGCCCATCGCCCAACTCACGCTTGAAATCAGCATTGAACACGCGCAATCTATCAAGGACCGCCGTCAGGTGGTGCGTTCCCTCAAAGACAAGCTCCGCCAAGGCTTCAATATCTCGGTTGCCGAACTCGACGAAGCAACGCTATGGAACCGCGCGACCATCGGCATCGTCGCCATCAGCAACTCGCGAGATTACCTGCAGGGCCAGCTTGCCGAGGTGGAGTCCGCCGCCGAGCGTATCCTGCTGGGACTGGGAGCCGCCATCCTCGACAGCAGCATCGATGTGGTCGATTGAGACACTGCCCGCCTTACGCCAGACAGTCGTCTTTGTATCTATTCCGCACAGCAAGAGAAGTATTGAAAGCGGCTTTAGCTGTGGTGTCTCAACAGGTTGTTCTGATCCAGTCCGGCTCGGCTGATGGGT
>CAXTPQ010000020.1:0-9326 GCA_964246215.1 uncultured Terriglobus sp.
AGGTTTGGCCGGATGTGAAGGTGGGGAACCATAGCGAAGAAGTGCTGGCGGCGATTCAGGAAGCGAAGAAGGCGTAAGGGCAACTTTCGCAGGGAGACAGAACCGCTTTGAAAGCGGCTTCATCGCCGGGGTAGAGCGTTTCTCGCTTGAGTGTAGTTGCGCTGATCTGCCGTGAAAACGACTGAAGCGGTAAAAAGCAGGTTTCTCCACTTCGCTTCGCTTCGGTCGAAATGACAGAGCTTTACCTATGCGAGAAATGCTTTAAAGATTCGCAATCCCGGCGGCTCAAGCCGTGGTTGTTTGCGCTTCGTCGACTACTCCGGCGGTTGAAGGCGTGGTTGTTCAGGCTTCGTCGACTACTCCGGCGGTTGAAGGCGTGGTTGTTTAGGCTTCGTCGACTACTCCGGCGGCTCAAGCCGTGGTTGTTTGTGTTTCGTCGACTACCCCGGCGGCTGAAGGCGTTGCACATCCTGTCAGCTTCGGCGCGCCCGGTTCGCAATCATCTGATCTACGCCGGCAGTTCATCCACTGTTGGATAGTGGTGCTGTTCGCGGCCTTCCGCGGCGTCGTACTTGACGCTGCTTTTGTAGAGTTCGTAGCGGCCGTCGCTGAACTGCTTGCCGTGTTCGCGCAGCTGTGCCATTTGTGCATCGCCGAGCGGCTTGAAGCTGCGCAGGATGTCGAGGTTCTGGTTGAGCACGCCCATGGAATCCATGCCGGAAACGGTGGTGGAAACGCCCGGCACACTCATCGCGTAAGAGAGTGCTTCCGTGGGTGTGAGCGCACCGTTGACGATGGACTCTCCCGAGCCGCCCATGCTCTTCATACCGAAGACGGCCATGCCTTTGGAGCGCGCGACGGGCAGCACATTCAGTTCAAACGAGCGGTAGCCCGGATCGAACGGGTTGATCGGCATCTGCACGGTGTCGAACTTGAAGCCGCGATTGAGCATGTCCAGGTGAATGGACGGGTTCTTGTGGCCGGTGAAGCCGACAAAGCGCACTTTGCCCTGCTGCTTGGCCATTGTCAGCGCTTCCAGCACGCCGTCCGGCTGGTAGTGCTTTTCGGGGTCGTCGTAATAGACGACTTCATGGACTTGCCATACGTCCAAATGGTCGGTCTGCAGGCGCTTCAGCGACTCTTCCAGCATCTGCATGGCGACGTCTTTCTTGCGGCCGTGGGTGCAGACCTTCGTCATAACAATGGCGTTGTCGCGTTTGCCTTTGAGCGCCGTACCCAGGCGCTCTTCACTGAGGCCCTTGTGGTACTCCCAGGCGTTGTCAAAGAAGTTAAGGCCGTGGTCGATGGCTTTTGCCACCATTTCGTTGACTTCGTTCTGCGAGGTGGCCGTGCCCAGGTGAAAGCCGCCCATGCCAAGGATGGAGACCTGCAGGCCGGTGCTGCCCATGGGGCGTTTGGGTATCTGGAAGGCAGCCGTGGACGGTTCGCCGTACTCGCCCGGAGCGTTGGGCACCACGGGGTTGGGCAGCCTGGCTGCATCCCGCTCCGCGTTACGGCTGGAGCCGCGTGGGTTCGTCGCCTGGGCAGCCGCCTCAGCCGCCGGAACCACCGCGGCCGCTCCGGCGACCGCGGCACCTTTCAGGAAGTTGCGCCGCGAGAGTTCCGCAGCGTTCCTGTCATTTTGAGGATCATCGAACATTTGGAAATCTCCTGCGCATGACCGGGCGGCAAGCGCACCGGCGGATTGCAATCGCGAGTTACGGGAAGCTTAAAACTCCATCGTCTGAGGGAAGGGTGACTTCGACGGATCCTTCACTTCGGGGTAGGGCATGCCGGTGTTATCGGTAGCCTTGACCATCTGGCGGACCTCAATCTGCTGCAGATCGAAGGGAAAGTCGTGAGCGATGCGGGCTTCCGGATTATCGAACTTGATGGAGGTCTTGTAGAGCTCGAAACGGCCGTCGCCCGCATACGGCTTGGCGCGGTCACACAGCTTTTGCATCTCGTCCGGGCTGAGCGGCTTAAAGCCCTGCGCGATCTTCAGGTTCTGCTGCAGGATTTCCATCTTTTCGATGCCGGTGATGGTGGTGGTGACGGGCAGCGACATGGCATAGCGCAAGAGCTCTTCCGCGGTGAAGATGCCCTTCTGCACCGGCTCGCCGTGGCCGCCAATGGGCTTCATGCCGAGCGGTGCAATGCCGCGCTGGTTCAGAACCGGCAAGACTTCCTTCTCAAAGCTGCGGAAGTTGGCGTCGAAAGGATTGAGGGGCATCTGCACCGCGTCGAATGGAAACTTCGTGTTCAGCATGGACAGGTGGTACTCGGGATCCTTGTGGCCGGTGAAGCCGAGGAAGCGCACCTTGCCGGCCTTCTTCGCGGCCAGCATTGCCTCCGCCGCGCCGCCCGGCCGCATGAAGAGTTCGGCATCGTTTTGGAACGAGACGCCGTGGATTTGCCACAGGTCCAGGTGATCGGTTTGCAGCCGGCGCAGGCTCTGGTCGAGCATCTGCATTGCAAGCGCGCCGTCGCGGCCATGGGTGCAGACCTTCGTCATGAGGAAGACCTTATCGCGGCGGCCTTTCAGGCCCTTGCCCAGCCAGTCCTCCGACTTGCCGCGGTTGTACTCCCAGCAGCAATCGAAGAAGGTGATGCCGCCGTCGACGGCGCGGTGCACGATCTCGACGGCGTTCTTTTCATCAGCGGCTGCGCCGAGGTGGTGGCCGCCCAAGCCAAGCGCTGAGATTTGCACGTCGGTCTTGCCGAAGCGCCTGAGAGGAATTGACTCACCAGCTGCCATATCGGTATGTAAGATGCGTGATTCGTGAAAAGTGAGCGGTGCGGTTGTTTGCACGCCGGCATACGCCGCCGCGAGCCGCTCTGCTGACGTGCACCTTGTCCTGCGCGAACCAGGGGACATGTGGGCGCGCCTCCGGGACGGGTGACTCTGCGGCGATAGACTACAGCCATGCCGGATCTCTTTGTGTATGCACGCGCCTGCTGTCAGCGCGCTGCGCGATTCACTGCTATGTTGCCGCTCGTGTTTTTGTGGGGTGCTGTTGCGCGCGCGGCTGAGCCTGTCCGGGTTAACATGTCGGCCGGGCGTTGGCACGTGCTGCCGGAGGACAGCATGGGGCCGAAGGGCGATGCACAGTTCCTGCACAAAGAGGGTTTTCCGCAGGGCTTGCTTGTGCTAAAGGCAGGGTCGATGGCGCTGGATGGAGTGATCTTCCGCGATGGCACGATCGACTACGACTTCAAGCCGCTGGCACCGGACATGCCGGGGCTGCAGTTCCGTGTGAGCGGGCCGGAAAAGCTGCCGGATGGCGAAGAGGTGTACCTGCGCATGTTTGGCGACGAGCGCGCCTCGAATGACGGCATCCAGTACGCTCCCATGATCCATGGCTTCATGCTGTGGGATGTATACCCGCAGTACCAGGGTCCCGCACCGCTGGTGAATGGCTGGAACCATGTGCGCCTGGTCGTCTCCGGCCACCGGATGCGGGTTTACGTGAACCGGTTAGCGGAGCCGGTGCTCACGGTGGGCAACCTGGAAAGCGGGTCGGCGGAGGGTGCCGTGCATCTGCGCGGGCCTGCTGTCTTTGCGAACCTGGTTATCACGCCGGGCGCGGTGGACGGGTTGCCCTCCCAACCGGAACCGGACCCCACGGCGGCGGATCGCGGCATGGTGCGGCACTGGCAGATGTCCGCGCTGCAGCCGCTCGGCAAAGTGCGCACACCGGCCTACGCCGAAATGCCGCAAGAGCCCGCGGCCTGGCAGATCGTGGATGCGGAGCGAGGCGGACTGGTAAATCTGAACCGGCGTTACCAGTTGAGCGATGCGCCACCGGCGCTTAGCTGGCTGCGCTTCTCAGTGAATGCGAAGCAGGGCGGCAGCCGGCGGGTTTCGCTCGGGTGGCTTGGACAGGTGTGGGTGTTTGCCAATGGCAAGCCGGTGACGAGCGGCAAGAACTTCTACGATCCGGAGAACAAACGGCGCGATCCTGACGGCAGGCTTTCCCTTGAGAACGGATCGTTCGACCTGCCGCTGCAGGCGGGCAGGAACGAGATCGCCGTTGCGCTGTATGCCGGCGTGCATGATGACCTTCGACCGAGAACGAAGTATGGCTGGGGACTGATGATGCGGTTTGCAAATGCGGACGGCCTGGGCCTGAGCACAGAGACGTCTGCGACAAAGCCGCACACAGCCGCACCGTGACGCACGAAACGATGGCGCTGCCGGTTGAGTGATAGGAGGGATTTACCGGCGTGCTCGATGCGAAGATGTCGAACACCTAGAGTGTTTCCCGCATAGGTAAATCTCTGTCATTTCGACCGAAGCGAAGCGAAGTGGAGAAACCTGCTTTTTGTCCGGCCCCAATCGTTCTCACGGCAGATCAGCGCAAATCACACTCAAGCGAGAACCACCTAAGCCAATACTTCCGGACGAGAGCGCTGATCGGATGCATAGATAGAAAGCAATTCTGGTTTGTTCATTGCATCCGGAACAGTCACTTCAACGATCGCTTTTTTGCCGCTGCCGCGCTTTTGACTCCAGAAGTCAAAAGGAAAGCCGCCAAGCGGTAAGAACTCGACCCGGGGTGCTGAACCCAAAGGAAAAGTTGCACCTGAATTGATCGGGGACAACTCCACTCTGTCTCCAAAGTGGTCCAACAGGTCTTGGGTTTTGATCTGGACAACGATACGCTCGTACTGCCGTGCCGCCCGCGCATTGTGCAACTTGTTCAGGCGATCCGTGCTGGGCCAAAAGAACACCCGGCGATTCAGATACTCTATCCATCGTTGCGGGGTGAACGCAGCCGGGCAGGACTTTGCGAGGATGTTTTCGTGCAAAGGCTTCTGGTCATTGAGCCAGGCGTTGCCATGCACAGGGTGATGCAACTGAACCCGCTCCGGTCTCTTTCGACTCTCAAGAGGAAAGCGTTGGGTGTTGTCGTACTCAAAGAGGTCCAGGAGAGCGCTTGTGCTCAACAAGCCATGCTGCTGTATCTGATCCCAGCCGGCCAATGAGACATGGAAGAGTGTCGGGTGCAACTCGATGAATTTTTCGCGGGTAATTGGCACGGAGAACACTTTCCCTTAAAACTACGCCGACCGGAATAAATGGAAGTCCACGGAGTGGGATTGCAGAGAAGTCCTGTTTTGATTGGATGGCGGTTGGGAAATACGCCTGGTACCGACGCTACCGCTCGTACTTGTCCAAGAAGATGGCCAGCCTCTCGCGCGTCGCCGGCGGAATCAGCTTGCGGTCCGTCATGACGGCGAATTTGAGCGCGCTGGATGCGGGTGTGCCCCCGTTGGAGGCGGGCAGGGCGCGGATGGCTCCGGCCAGGACTTTCTGCGCGTTGGCTGTGTTGTCATGCATGACCTTCATGACCTGGTCGACAGTCACGTCGTCATGACCTTCATACCAGCAATCGTAGTCGGTGACCATGGCCAGGGTGGCATAGCTGATCTCGGCTTCGCGGGCCAGCTTGGCTTCCTGCAGGTTGGTCATGCCGATCACGTCGGCACCCCAGCTGCGGTACAGGTTGGATTCGGCGCGCGTGGAGAACTGCGGGCCTTCCATGTTGACGTAGGTGCCTCCCAGCTTGCCGGTGACGCCGGCCTCCTTGCAGCCCTGCTGGAAAGCCTGTGCGGTGACGGCGCAGATGGGATCGCCAAAGGCGACGTGGCCCACGATGCCGTCGCCGAAGAAGGTGGCGTTGCGTGCGAAGGTGCGGTCGATGAACTGGTCGGGAATCACGAAATCGGTGGGCTTGTGCTCCGCCTTGAGCGAGCCGACGGCAGAGATGGAAAGGATGAACTCGACGCCGAGTTTCTTCATGGCGTAGATGTTGGCGCGGAAATTTAGCTCAGAGGGCAGGATGCGGTGGCCGCGGCCGTGGCGGGCGAGAAAGGCAACCTTGCGGCCCTCCAGCGTGCCAAGCACGATCGTTTCGGACGGATTGCCGAAGGGCGTTTCGACGTTGACTTCCGTGGTGTCCGTAAGGCCCGGCATGTTGTACAAACCGCTGCCGCCGATGATGCCGATCTCTGCCTGCTGCAAATGCATTCTCCCTTGTGTGTTCCGCGTACTTCCGCCATCGCCGAGTATATCGTTGCGGCGTGTGCGCTACTGCTCGCCGGCGTCGTCGCCGTAGGTGGTGAAGACTACGTCTGCCTTGGCCGTCGGCATGGTCTGCAGAGTCTGCAGATCCTTCTGCAAGGCGGCCCATTGCTCCGGCTTCTTCTTGGTGACAAATGGCTGGCTCAAGTCGGCGTAGTACGTGTTGATTTCATCTTTGACGCCGGGCGGAATGGGCTGCGTGGGCTGGGCGGCCAGGCGGTGCAGCAGGTTGGCAAACGTCTGGTCCGTAAGCGGATAACCGGCCGGGCGTACCACGCGACCGGTGTCCAGATCGCGATTGGCCAGCGGGTGCAGCGCGTTGGTTGCCGCATTCGGCATGCTGCCGGAAAGGACCGCCGGCACCTTGGCGGTGGGGCTCTTGTCCTTAGCGTTGTCGGCCGCGGCGGCTACGGCAGCGGTGGGCCGCGTGGCCGGCGGTGGGGTAAACCGGCGCAGTACGCGGTTCAGCGCGTCGGTCGACTGCATCACGGAATGCACGTATTCGACTTCGGTCTGGCTGGTGGGGCCCTTCACGGCGGCGAGCTTGATCGGCCCGACCTTGGGCAGTATCCACAGCAGGCCGGCCAGCGAGTAGGTGCCGATACCCGGCTTTTTGCGGTACTCGTCCCAGTGGTTGCGCTGGGCCACCGCGGCGAGTTCGCTCTGCATGCGGTCGAAGTCGGCGCTGGGCACATCGGCCGGCTCATGCCGTCGATGCAGGATGGTGACGGCATAAGCAATGCGCGGCAGAAACGCCCGCACGGCGAAGCGGTAGCCTCGCACGTTGATGCGGCGGCCCCGGCCATCTTCGAAATCCTCGCCGATGCCGTAGGTTTGATAGAAGGCGATGGCCAGTTGCTTCGTCGGCACCTCCAGCCCCACGTGCCGCAGGTAGTGCACGGGCGCAAAGCGGTGATGCGCAATCTCATTGATGTCAAAGGCGAACTCGGTTTGCACATGCTGCCGTTCGCCCTGCGCGTAGTTCACCTCACGTCCGTAACGTGCGGCCAGCTTGGGAAACTCGACCGGCACGGCAAGGTTGGTCGCCTGCGAATGGCCGATGGTGTCGCCGATGTAGTGCGACAGCGCGCCGACAGCAAAGGCCAGTTCGTTGGCATTGCCGGCATTGCGAAAGAGGTTCACCACAAAGTCGCCGCTGCGCACATAGTGCGTCAGGTCGGAAAAGAATGGGTCACCATACGGGTAGTAGCCGATGTCCTGAATGACACAGCCGCCGTAAGCGTAGGCGCGCGCGTGTTCAATCTGTTCCGGGGTCAGGTTTGGGTAGCGGCTGCGCAGCAGCGGGACGATGGAGCTGTCCCAGGTGAGATCGATGAGTTGCTCATGGGTGAGCACCGAATAAGCGTGCGCCGCAGGCGCGCACAGCAGAAGCGTGAGCCAGAGGATGAAGGCTGCGGAACGTGCGCGCAGGTGCATGGCCTTCAGCCTACAAGGGTCTGGCCGTCAATGCGACGGCATGCGGAGCACTTCGGTTACCACAACTTCCCAAAATGGTGCGTTCGGACCAAAGATGGGAGCGTCATGCGAGCATCCGGGAATAACGGTCAGCTGACACGCGTGGCCGCCGTACGCGGCAAGTTCGCGCGCCATGGCAACGGGAAAGAGCCGGTCTTCCTCACCGTGCAGCAGCAACACAGGGATGCGCAGGGAGGCCAGAGTGTCGCGCGTCCTCCAGACATCGGGCAGCAGCATGGCCAGCCGACGCGGCACACCGATGCTGAGCGCGGCCTCCCGCAGCGATGGAAACGCACCGCCAAGGATGAGCATGTCCACGGGCACATGCGCCGCAATGGCAGCCACGACGCCGCTGCCCATGGAATAGCCGAGCATGGCCATGGGCGCGGCCGCCGCTCTGCCGCGCAGTTCGGCATAGGCAGCCAGCGCGTCGCGCTCGCATTTCTCCGCCGAAACCCTGCCGGTGCTGCGGCCATAGCCGGCATAGCTGAAGCCAAGGCTCACGATGCCCCGCGCCGCAAGCAGTTGCTGTACGGCAAACCAGTCGTCCACCGTTTCACCGATGCCGTGGCAGAGCAACAGGGCAGCACGCGGAGACCCCTGCAGGGGTGTCACCAGAACCGCATCCAGCACGTCATTGCCACTGCGCAGCTTCAGGCGTTCCGCACGGCCAGCCACCGGCACTGCCCGCTGTGATTTCCGGCGGGCACCGCGCAGCCAGTTGCGCAGCAGCATGGCGCGGCTGATAACGGTGACAAGAACGCGGGAAACAATATGCTGCAGAGCCATGAGAAACGCCTTAAAGATTATCTCTGAGATGCGTGCCTCGCCTCGGCAACGCAAGCCATAAGTGCCTGTGCACCAGGATTGATGGGCCGTTCAGATGGGCTACTAGCTTAGGAAATATCTGTAGCCCAGTTCTCGACGCCTGCAAGACCGCTGACGGACGTGAATGCCTTGTCTGCGGTGACCAGGTAAGCCTCGACGGAAAGTGCATGAGCCGCGATTTGCATATCGTAGGGGCTCAGGGTTCTACCCATTGCCTCCTGTCGCACTCGCAGTTCCGCATATGCTGCGGCAGCCCGACTGTCCCACGGAAGAACATGGAGCAGCGCGAACAGTGAGCTGAGTTGCCGGCGACGGGATGGACCGGCACCCGATTTTGCGATGCCGTAGAGCAGCTCTGCCTCTGTGATGGTGGAAATACAGACCGTCTCTGTTGGAGACAGGCCGAGGATTCGCGACTCTGCCGCCGCAGATTTTTTCTTTAGGAGATAGCTCACCATGTTTGTGTCAAGCATGTAGCGGCGCATTTACAGAATCTCGCGCTCCGACAACCTGCCCTGGCCGCGGTCTGCAAGAAAATCGTCTGGAAACGGGTCTGCCGCAAGTGCGGCAAAAATCTCCTGCCATGTTTCAGCAGCCTGCGACAGAATCAAGTTGCCAGTCTGCTCATCGCGACGAATGAAGACTTCGTTGCCGCTGAAGCGGAACTCCACGGGAATCGTGACGTGCTGGCTGCGGCCACTCATGAAGACTCTGGTTCTTGTGCTCTTTGGCATGCTGGCACCTCTGCTGTTTATCTTGCTGTACAGCAGATCGCGCAGTCAAGACCTAACGGGTCATCCACAGCGCTGTGCCTTGCCGCATCGGCGGGCGGAACGAGGCGGGGTGCAGCAGGGCCGCCAGACGGAGCGCGAGTTCGCCGTGCGTTGCCGAGGAGACCGAGGCGCTTTGCAAAGGACCGCTTCCCTGCACCTCG
>CAXTPQ010000020.1:9426-27118 GCA_964246215.1 uncultured Terriglobus sp.
GTGCGTTGCCGAGGAGACCGAGGCGCTTTGCAAAGGACCGCTTCCCTGCACCTCGCGCATCTTCTGCTCCAACTGGGCGGCCAGGTCGCGCGGAAAGCTTTCGCTGATGAAGACCGTCTTGTCCTTGAGCGAGAGCACGACGTCGCCCTCCGGTGTGCTGAAGGTCTGGTGGTCGTCGTCGGGCACGGCTTCTTTTACGCGGTCCAGGTGGTCGTACTTGCGGGCCAGCTGTGCGGCGTAAACACGCAGGAAGGTCCGGGCGGAGTCGGTATTTTTCCAGCGAGAAAGGTAGAGCAGGCCGAGTGAGCCGGTGGCTGTTTTCTCAACGGCCGTGGCGGACTTTTTCTGCGCGGCATAGTAGATGCCGCCATCCCAGGCTTCGGCGAGCGGGCCGGCGATGGTCTGGCCGCCAAAGAGTTCCGCCGTCATGCGCACGTCGAGTTCGCCCATCACGCCGATGTCGTAGGGCGTCCACTGTTTGTCCAGCAGCGGATGCACGTCCGGCATGGCAAGCACGGGCACCGGCGTGCCGGCAACGTAGTCGGCCGGGTGCAGAATCTCATGCGAGCTGCTGGGCGGGTGTTCCAGGGCACCGGCGAAGGCAGCATCGGTGCCGCCGTGAAGAAGCAGGTACTGCTCAAAGGCCAGGCCGCTGGTGTAGGGGAAAATCAATGACTGCTGCAGTACGAGGGGCGCGCGGGTAAGAATGGGCGAGCTGCTGGAATCGCCCGAGGCGTCCTGCAGCCGGTCGCCGAACTCGGGCACATCCTTCAAGGTTTTGCCGGTGTCTTTCAGGCTGTAGTCGATGAAGGTGATCATCGCCTGGCCCTCGGTGACGGCCTGGCGGGCAGTGGCGGCTTCATCGGTCTGGATGTGCTGGTTGTCCGCGCGCTCGTCGCGGCTCATCTCTTCCGGCTGGGGATTGCCCCACTTCTCCAGGCCAACGCGGTTGTCCTGAAGGGCGTGGGTGAGTTCATGCGCCATCACGGGGCGCTGCTCCTCCGGCTTGACCCAGTCCAGCAGATTCACGGTGCGGGTCTTGGGATCGTAGAAGCCGGCCACCTGCTCAGTGAGCAGGCTCAGCAGAAAGGGCTTCAGGTTGAAGTCGCGGTCCAGCAGGCCGAACTTCTTGAGCACCAACTCGGCACGTTCCTCGCGCTTGGTGCCTTCGTCCTCGTTCATCTTCTCGCGCAGGATGCGGCCGACCTCTTCGCGGGTGTGGATCACGCGCTTGATCGGCTTGTTGTTGGGGAGATGCGTGTCCTTGCTGACAAAAGCGAGAATGCTGTCGAGCGAAGCCAGAAGGTCTGCGGCCTGCTGCTTGGTCAGGTGCGAGTCGCCGCTGGCGGGCGTGGTGTCTTTGTCCTGGCCTGTGTTCTTACCACCGGCGCTTTTGCTCTGCTGAGTCGCGGCATCCTGTGCGGACTTCTGCGCGCCTTCATTGCCGGGTCTGGCTTCCGGCGTTTTGGTTTGCGCGGAGGCCGTCACGGCGGCCAGGCACAGCGACAACAGCAGCATGCGTACGGGAGCAGCAAACAGCGGCAAGGATTACCTCTCAGGCGTGGGAAGAAAGATGGTGCATCCGGCACGCACGGTGAAGACGGCTTGGCGGCTCCGGTATGCTTTTGAGTGTAGAGGAGCGCGCTGCCTTCCGTATGATCTCCCAGCAAAAACCGTTGCCGGAGTTAGCCGCCGGCTTCAACACACTGCGCGAAGGCGCGGGATGGATGCCGCTGGCCGATACCGGAGAGCACACCGGACACCAGGCTGGAGCCCTAACCGGCTGGATTGCCGTGACCGGCGATGACCGTGTGCGCTGGCTGAACGGCATGGTCACCAACTCCGTGCAGGCGCTGCAGCCGGGCGGGGGTGCCTACAGCTTTCTGCTGAATGCGCAGGGCCGCATCCAGGGCGACGGAACCGTGTGGGCTGAGACGGATCGCCTGCTGATCGAAACAGACGCCGCGCAGGTGGAGCCGATGATGGCGCTGCTGGATCACTTCATCATCATGGACGATGTGGTGCTGGAGGACGTGACGGCGCAGATGCATGGCCTGACGCTGGCGGGGCCGGGTGTTCCCGAGTTGCTCCGCGCCATGGGGCTGCCGGAGCAGAGTGGGAGCCTGCGGCGCGATGAGGTGAGTTGGCGCGGCATGAAGTTCTGGCTCGTTGCGGCAGCCTCGGCGATTGTGCCCCGGTATGAGATCTGGGCAGCCTCCGCCGCCGATTTGGAAACATTCGCCGCGGCAATCCCTGCACAGGCGCAAGAGCTTTCCGCGGAGAGCTTTGAACTGCTGCGCATTCTGGAGCAGCGGCCCAGGTTTGGGCAGGACATTCGCGAGCGCGACCTGCCGCAGGAAACGGCGCAGGACCGCGCGCTGCATTTTCAGAAGGGCTGCTACCTGGGCCAGGAGATTGTGGAGCGCATCCGTTCGCGCGGGCAGGTGCACCGCACCTTTACCGGATTCGCGCTGCACGGGGCCGTGCCGCCGGCCGGCGCGGAGCTGCTGGCGGAGGGCAAGCCGGTGGGTCTGCTGACCACGGTTGCCGCTGCGGAGATCGATGGGGAACGGCTGGCGCTGGGGTACATCCGGCGCGATGCGCTGGAGCGCCGCGCGACGCTGAGCTACCGGGCCGGGACGGCGGCTGCCGACGATCTGACCGGCACCGCGGAAGCCCGTACCCGGCACGGCGCATCCAAGGCTTAAGACAGGAAAAGAGAGACAGGACATGGCAGAGCAGGACAAGCCCTTCGTGGTGAACGATCGACGCAAGTTCCGAATGGACGGCGAGCTGCGTGAGCCGGTGGCGGCACAGCCGGCCGGCACGGAGCCGGTGGAGCAGACCGGAAGCGGTGACGCCGGTGCGAAGGTGATCAATTTCGGCGAACGCGCGGCTGCTGTCCGCGAGCAGGAATCCGCGCCACACGCGGAGGATCATCGCGGGAGCGGGCCCATCCCGATCAGCTCGGCACACACCAATTCGGCGCACATGGTAACGCCGGTGCCCGAGCCGGGCGAAAATGATCCGTCGCATTTTAACGGTCCGTCGTCGGATCTGGACGAGACCGCGGACGAAACAATGCCCGCTGCGCCCACCGCTGAGGAGACCCGGCAGGTTGCGGCGGCCTACACGGCCACCGCCGAGCGGCTCGACACAGTGATGCGCGCCACCAATCCAGGCGGTGAGCACCTGCCGCCCATGGACTTTACGCGGCTGGTGCAGAGCGTCTACATGACGGCGATGATGCAGATGGGCGCGGGCACGCCACAGGGCGAGCAGGCGCGCGTGGACCTGCTCGGTGCCAAGCAGAGTATCGACATGCTGGGCGTGATTGCCGAAAAGTCGGACAAGAGTCTGGAGTCACAGGAGCGCAAGCTGATTGAATCGGCGCTCTTTGAGCTACGCATGGGCTTTCTGGAAATGACACAACTGCTGGCGCGGCAGGCCGCCGCCAAACAGGGCGCAAGCGCTTCACCGTTTGGCGCGGGTGGGCAGGCCGGCGGCCCACGCATCGTCTCATAGGCGGGCCGGATTGACTTTCAGCCACGCAGCGGATTCCGCACCCATGCGGGCCACCATGACCTTTCTGGGGACCGGCACCAGCATGGGCGTGCCGACGCTTGGCTGCGGTTGTGCCGTGTGCCACTCAGCGGATCCTCGCGACACGCGGACCCGCTCGTCCGTGGCGTTGCGGTACGGCGGGCAGGTGGTGCTGATCGACACGGGGCCGGACTTCCGGCAGCAGGCCTGGCGTGACGGTATCGACCGCGTGGATGCCGTGCTCTACACGCACGGCCACGCGGACCACGTGCTGGGCTTTGACGATCTGCGGCCATTGACCTTCAAGACGCCCAACCCGGTGCCGCTCTATGCCGACGGCGAGACGGCCGCGGTGCTGGAGCGCATCTTTGAATACACCTTCCGCACGCACGACCGCTACCCGACCAGTGCCCGCGTCGACCTGCACCGGTTGAGCACGGAACCGGGCACGGCGCTCGACCTGTTTGGCGCACGTTTTGAGCGGATTCCCGTGACGCATGGGCGAAACACCATCGCGGGATACCGCTTTGGCAAGGCCGCGTATCTGACCGATATGAGCGACATTCCCGCCGCGAGTTTCGAGTCTTTGCGGGATCTGGACATCCTGGTGCTGGATGCGCTGCGGCACGAACCACACCCCAGCCACAGCCACCTGGACAACAGCGTGCGGCTGGCCGAGCGCATCGGCGCGCGCCGCACGTTTTTCACGCACATCTCCCATGACCTCTGTCAGGAGGCGACCGATGCGGAGCTGCCCCCGCACATCCGCCTGGCCTATGACGGGCTGACCCTGGAGTTTGAGATCGCATGAGCCTGCGCGAACAAGCTAAGGTGCCGGCCGAAGTTCCCGGCGAGAGCGAGTGTGCGGTCTTTCGCAGCGCCGCCGAAGTTCCTCTGAATTTCGGCCCGAGTGTCATCACCGTCGGCAATTTCGACGGCGTACACTGCGGCCACCGGTCGGTGATTGCGGAGGTGGTCTCGCGCGCCAAGTCGCTGCGGGTAAAGTCCGTGCTGGTCACCTTCGATCCGCATCCGGTCACAGTGTTGCGGCCGGACATTGCGCCGAAGCTGCTGACACCGGGAGTCCCGAAGATCGATTTGCTGCGGCAGACAGGACTCCATGCCATCCTGGTGCTCCCTTTCACCGCGGAACTCGCAAAGACTTCTGCCCGCTCCTTTGCAGAAACCGTTCTGCGTGACCGGTTGCACGCGCTGGAGGTGCACGAAGGCGAAAATTTCCGCTTTGGCTATCAAGCAGAGGCGAGCGTGGAAGGCCTGACGGCTCTGGGCCGTGAGCTTGGCTTTGCCGTCCGGACTTACGTGCCCATCCAGATTGGGCGCGGCATTGTGTCCTCCAGCCGCATCCGGCAGGCATTGGCGGCGGGCGATGTGACGGCGGCGCGCCACCTGTTGGGCCGGCCCTACGCCATCCGCAGCACACCGGCGCGCGGCCGCGGCTATGGGATGAAGTATGCCGTGCCCACCGTCAATCTGGCAGAGTATGCAGGTCTGCTGCCTGCGAATGGGGTGTACGTGACCGAGTTGCAGATCGGCGAGGGCGACGGCGCAGTCCGCTTCGATGCCGTGACCAACATCGGCAACCGGCCTACCTTCGGTGCGGATTCCTTCGCAGTGGAGAGCTATCTGCTGAGATTTCAACCGATCGCGCTCACCGAGCAGACGCCGCTGCGGCTGACCTTCCTGAAGCGCTTGCGGGAAGAGCGCAAGTGGGCTTCGCCGGAAGCGCTGAAGGCGCAGATTGGGCTGGATGTTGCGCGCGCGGAGCGCTGGTTCGCGCGGCGGCAGGTCCTTGCTTCCAAATGAACTCTGCGCGCCACCGCATACCTGCTTCTGCGATCTACTGAGGCGGTGCGGCGCGAGGTTCCGCTGAGCGGGGCGGCGTTACCGGGCGCACGGTCGTCGGCTTTGCGGCGGCGGGCACCTGATTGGGATTCGTTCCTGCCGGCGGTGATATGGAACCAGCGCGCGGACCTGCCACGGAAGGTGCAGGGGCTGGCGTGGGCGGAGTGGAGAGTACCGGCGCACTACTGTCGTCGGGCAGGGTGTCCGGCATGGGCGGCGTGACGGTGTCAGGGGATGCATCGGAGCCTGCCGGCTTCTTCACGCTGCTGTCGTCGGCATCGTCTGCGTCATCTGTGTCGTCGGGCTTGGCTTTGGCCGGAGTGGCTTTCTCGGGAGTGTCCCCGTCCGTGGCGACCTGCAGCTTCTTTATCGCGCCATTGGGGAACTGCTCGTTGGGTGTGCGCGCGATGGCGGCCTTCATGAAGGCGATCCAGGCCGGCAGAGCGGCGCGCGCGCCCTGCTCCTTGTCGCCCAGGGTCTGGCGGTTGTCGAAGCCGATCCAGGTGCCGCAGGTGATGGAGGGCGAAAAGCCGATGAACCAGGCATCCGTAAAGTTGTTGGTTGTACCGGTTTTGCCGCCCAGCGGATGCTTCAGTTCCGCACCGGCACGCGCTGCCGTGCCATACTGCGGCACGGCCTTGAGGAAGGTCATCATGGTCCGGGCCGTTTCGACGGAGATGACCTCGCGCGCGCGTGGCGCGGTGCCCTTCAGCGGCAGGCCGTCCGCTTGCACAATGCGGCGGATCACATGCGGCTCCACGCGAATGCCGTCATTCGGAAAGACAGCGTACGAGGCGACCTGCTCACTGAGCGTGAGGCTGGCCGAACCGAGGGCCACGGGCAGGAAGGCCGGGATGTTTTGCGTGATGCCGAAGCGGTGCGCCGTGGCGATGACGGTCCGGATGCCGACCTTGTTGGCGAGCTTGAGCGCCGGGATGTTGCGCGACTCGGCAAAGGCCATCAGCAGTGACATGTTGCCGCGGTAATTCGGCTCGTAGTTGTGTGGCGTGTAAGGGCCGTTGGGCGTGTAAAAGCTAGTAGGCGCGTCCACGATATTGTCGGTCGGCTTGGCCCCGGCCTCCACGGCGGCGGTGTAGACGTACGGCTTGAAAGACGAGCCGACCTGCCGCTCGGCCTGGGTGGCACGGTTGAATTGGGAGAGGTTGTAGTCGCGGCCGCCCACCATGGCGAGCACCTCGCCGGTGGCGTTGTCCATGGCCATCATGGAGGACTGCGCACCGGAGTCCTGCTGCAGCGAGGCATGCAGGGTGCCCTCTTTGGGCGCGTCCTCAATGCGGACATAGACGATATCGCCACGCTGCAGGATGCGGTCGGCGGAGGTGGTGGTCCATGCCCAATCACCGGGGAGGATTTCGGCGTAGCGCTGGCCGATGCGGACGAGCACGTGCCGCCGCGTCGCTTCCACAACCAGCGCGTGCATGTAGCCCTTGCTCTCGGGCGGGTTGGTCCAGTCCGGGTGCTGGTAGCTGTCCAGATCGGCACCGGACGTGACGACGTTGCGCAGGTTGCCCTTCCAGCCATGGCGGCGCTCATAGTCGGCGGTGTTGTCGAGCACGGCTTTTTCCGCGGCCGCCTGAAGATCGAGGTCCAAGCTGGTGTAGACGCGCATGCCCGTGCCGTGCACCTGGTCGGCACCGAACTGCTGCTCCAATTGGCGGCGGACCTCTTCCACAAAGTATGGGGCCACCGTGGCCGGCGGAGACGGGATATGCAGCTCCAGCGGTGCGGCGACCGCCTCCTGATACTGCGGCTGGGTGATCTTGCCGTCCTTCAGCATTTCGCTCAACACCAGGTTGCGGCGCTTCAGCGCGCGCTCTGGGCGGCGGATGGGCGAGTACGAGTACGGTCCCTTGGGCAAGGCGGCCAGCAGGGCTGCTTCCGGCAGGGTCAGGTCGTGCACATGCTTTGAGAAAAAATACTCGCTACCCGCCTCAAAACCGTAGGTGCCGCTGCCCAGATAAATCTGGTTGGCGTAGAGGGTGAAAATCTGCTCCTTGGTAAAGTGCCGTTCAATCTGGATGGAAAGCAGAATCTCCTGAATTTTGCGGGTGATCGTCTGCTCCGCGGAGAGGAAGAGATTGCGCGACAGCTGCATGGTGAGTGTCGAGGCACCCTGGCGGCGGCCGTGCGAGCGCACGTCGACAACGGCTGCCCCGACCGCACGGAAAAGATTGATGCCGGCATTGCTTTCGAAGCTCTTGTCCTCAATGGAGAGGATGGCGTTATGCAGCACGGGCGGAATCTCGCCGTACTGAACGACTACACGCCGCTCCAGCGCGAACGATCCGAAGAGCCGCCCATGGGCGTCCAGCAACTCGGTGGTTGTGGCCGGACGGTAGTGTTCCAGGTCTTCAATTTGCGGCAGGTCTGTGACTGATACGAGCGTGAGGCCGGCCATGCAGCCGAAGACCGCCGATATGCCGAGAAGCGAATAAAAAATAGCGCGGCGGGACTGCCTGCGTGTGGGAAAGCGCCGCCGCCACTCATGGCGGAGCCGGTCCGCCGGATGTCTCCAGAGCGAAGGCCGGGGCCGCCGGGCCGCCTGACCGGTCTCCGGCTCGCGAGTGAACAGGGTAGGCACAGCAACGTTAACGGTATCATGCAGGGGTTCCGGTTCGCCCGGGTGGCCGGGTCAAAAGGCGGCGGTCTGGGACGAAGTTGTATCTATGCTGGGAGTTGGAGGAGGAGCGAGATGTCTGTATCGGGAGCAGTTGGGTTGGCCGTGCTGACCTTTGTGCTGGGATTGCTGTTTGGGCGGTTGATGGGCAGAAGCGGCTCGCCGGTGCACTCCTTTGGCAATGACTCCGGTCCCGGAATGGCATCTGGTTCGGCCAGTTTTGAGACGGCGCAGCGCCGGGCGATGGGCCTGCCCAGCGCGCCTGAGGCTGCCGCAGCACCTTTCGCCGGTGCCGGTCCGGATTTTGAGGCACCCGGTGCCGGAGCGCCTGGATTTTTTCGCATCGTTCTGACCGAACCGGGCCATAACAAGATCAACACGATCAAAGCCATTCGCGAGGTCACCCATCTCGGCCTGAAGGACTCCAAAGACTTATGCGAGGGTGCGCCGACGTTGCTTGCTCGAGCCAACTCCCAGGCAGAGGCGAACCGCATCGCGCAGAGGTTTGACGGCATCGCGATGGTGCGGGTGGAGCAGGGCTGAGTGCCTGGCCTGTACAGCCAGACCCTGCATCTCGTTACGCGTTCTTGGACTTTAAAATGTCGAGAGCCTTGTTCAACTGCTCGTCCACGACGGTCTGCTGTTTCTGGGCAGGGACGGCCGGCTTGGAGCTGTTCACTGTCGCGGTCGCGTTGCTCGTCGGGCTTTCGGTGCTGTCCTCGTCATCATCGTCAGCACCGGCGGCTGCCTGCTCCGTTGAATCGGAGGCGACCAGGACGCCGGGGGTCACGCCCTCATCCTGCAGCTTTTTGCCGCTGGGCGTGTGGTACTTGGCCACGCTGAGCAAGATGGCTCCGCCATCGGGGAGTTCAAAGGTTTTCAGCTCGGAACCCTCACCGAAGGTCTTTTCTCCCACGATGTCGGCGCGCTTGGAGTCGAGCAGCGCGCCCGCGGCGATTTCCGCCGGGCCGGCTGTGCCGTGGTTCACGAGCGTCACCATGGGTGCGCCGGTATTGACGGACTTATTCGGCTCCGCGCTAAAGGTCTGCTTGGGGAATTTCTGGCCTTCCAGCGTGGCAAGCGTGCCTGTCTTGATGAAGAGGTTCGCCAGGCGCAGGCCGTCCGCGTCGGTGCCGGCGGCGGTATCGCGCAGATCGAGCAGGATCTTTTTCGAGCCCATGTGACCCATGTTTTTCAGGCGCTGCTCCACCTGCTGCACATGCTCTTTGTCCAGGATGCCGGGCTTCAAATAGATGATGGTGCTGCTCTCGTAAAAGATCTCAGCGGTGGCCGCGGGCGTGACAACTGTGCGTGTCAGGTCCAGCTTTTCCGGCCGGGAGCGGCGCGGGCGGATGACGGAGATGTTGACCGTGGTGCCTGGCTTGCCCGCGAGCATCAGGTTGACGGTGGCGAGGGAAAGGTCGCGTGTGCTCTTGTCACCGATGGACTCGATAATGTCACCGTCCGCCAGGCCGGCCTTGTCGGCTGGGCTATTCGGCACGACGGAGACGATGTCCGCGTAGTAGCCGCGCTTGGCGACGTTCACGCCAATTTGCGCGTTGCCCTCGGCATGCGCCTTGTAGAGCTTGTATTCGTCCGCGGGCAGATAGCTTGAGGAGGAGTCCAATGTCTCCAGCAGGCCGCGCAGCGCGCCGTTGGTCACGGTGCCCATCTTGGGGTCTTCCACATAGTCGGTCTGAATGTGCCGCAGCACCTCGCCGTAGATGCGCATCTGGCGATAGGCACCGTCATTGTCAGATCCGGTGGCCGCGTGCACGCCGTGCAGGTTGGCACCCAGAAAGACAGCGATAAGCAGCAGGGCCGAAACGGCGAGCACGGAAATCTTCAGCGACTTGGGCATGGGGTGCGGAACGCTCCAAACGGGCATGAGAACATGCCGCTAGCGAGTTAGACGCCGCTCGCTTTGGGATAGCATACGCCCACGCGGGACGGGGAGACAGTACACGAATAGGGGAGCATGTCGATTGTGAAACGAACCCACACTTCACGATAGAGCCGCGAAAATGGGGCAACCAGTGTTTCGCCGTCCGACGATGACTTGAATTTTGGTGGCGGTGAGTGGGATCGAACCACTGACCTACGGGTTATGAGTCCGTCGCTCTAACCATCTGAGCTACACCGCCCTGGGTGTGTCCGCGGCGGGTGCGCCACGAGCGAGAGACGGCGTTTGCCGGTCTGTTGCAAGTCTATCGAAGAAAGCTGCCGCCGCAAAGCCGCCGGGCCGGCCCACGCCTTATTCGCTCTGCAATTCGAGACACAGGCTGAGCGACACTGAAAGCATGTCTCCGCACAACGTTCTCGCCGTTGTCCCCGCAAGACTTGCCTCCACCCGGCTGCCGCGCAAAATGCTGCGCATGCTGGCGGGCAAGCCACTGCTGCAGTGGGTGGTGGAGGCGGCGCAGCGCTGCGGTCAGTTGGATGAGGTGGTTGTCGCCACCGACGCGGACGAGATTGGCACCCTGTGTGAAGAGCAGGGCTGGCGCTGGCAGATGACCGACCCCGCGCTACCCAGCGGCACCGACCGCATGCATGCCGTGGCGCAGCGGGTGCCGGCGGAAATCTACGTCAACATTCAGGGAGACGAGCCGCTGCTGCAGCCGGCGCATATCGAAGCCTTGCTGCGGCCCTTTTCGGCCGGTCCGCAGGTGCAGATCACTACGCTCAAAACAGCTTGCAGCCCCGAGGACGTGCACAATCCGAGCGCCGTGAAGGTGGTGACGGCCGTGGATGGCCGGGCGCTTTACTTCTCCCGCTCCGCGATTCCTTACGACCGAGACGGACAGGGCGTGGCGTACTGGAAGCACCTGGGCCTGTATGCCTACCGGCGCGAGGCGCTGATGCAGTTTGCCGCGCTGCCGCCCGGTTCGCTGGAGCGCACGGAGCGGTTGGAGCAGCTGCGGCTGCTGGAGAACGAGCTCGGGCTTTACGTTGAGTCTGTTGAGGGCGAAGTCATCGGGGTCGATACCGAAGCGGATTTGCTACGGGCGGAGCAAATTCTGCAAGCACGCGGACTGCGGTAACGGAAATCGCCTGTTCTGCAATGTTTGCAGGAGTTGCGCCGATCTGCCGTGAGAACGATTGGGATGGGAGAGAAGCAGGTTTCTCCACTTCGCTTTGCTTCGGTCGAAATGACAGCTTTACCTCTGCGAGCAATAGTCTAAAGTGCTTCCTTGAGAGTGGGACTTTAGCGGCTTCAGCCGCCGAAATTGATTTCGTGCTCTTGGGAGGGAGCGGCTCAGCCGCCGAGATTCGAATCCCAAGGGCAAAGTTGCCTTTTGCTGGCGTTCATTGGCCAACTCAGCGCGAAAGCTGCTCTCTCCGAATTGAACCAGGTACTAAGCCGTCCAATGCAGCCGGAGTTCCCCGGCTGCATTGTCAGCCCGCACCGTTGACAGGCTCGGCACAATCCATGTGGCCGCGCTGATCTCCTCGGCTGTGTGCGTGCCGAGGATGCCGAGCACGCGGCAGCCTGCCGCAAGCCCGGAGCGGATACCGGCGGGCGCATCTTCCACCACGATGCAGTCCGCCGGCGCGAAGCCCAGCAACGCCGCTCCGGCGATGTACGGATCGGGCGCGGGCTTGCCGTCGGCCACGTCCTCACCGGCAATGATGCGCTCCGGGATGGGCAGGCCGGCCACCTGCAGCCGGCCCAGCATGAGACGGCGCGTGGCAGAGGTGACGATGGCCCAGCGCTCGGGCGGCAAGGACCGCAAAAGCTCTGCCGCGCCCGGCAGGACGGTCAGATCGGCGGTATCCTCAAGCTCCAGGTTTTCGATGACGCGCAGGCCTTCCACCGCGTCGATGTCTGGCCGCAGCATCCGGATAATTTCGATGGCGCGCGTGCCATGCGGGATTTCGAAGGTCTCCCAGCCGGGTATGCCGTACAGGCGGCACCACTCACGCCAGCAGCGGCGCACCGAGCCAATCGAACTGATCAGGACGCCATCCATGTCGAAAAGCAGGCCTTGTGTTTTTGCGACCTCTTGCATTTGCCCATTGTAAGGAGGAACGCACTACCGCATACATCGGCGGCATGAATGGTATGAACCTAGTTGGGTCCTTAATAAATACACAGAACACTACCAAAAACAAATCGGCCCGCCTGTTGGCGGGCCGATGCGCAGTTATAGATTCCTGCGGAATGGAGTCATTAGAACCGATAGAATACACCTGCGGAAGGCAGCGCCTGATGTACCCAGCTGTTCGAGCGAAAGTAAGACGTGTAAAAATCCGGTGCCTTGTAGAACAATCCGTGCTCCTGAATTCTCATACCCAGGTGTGGCTGTTTCTTTGAAGTGAAGTCAAGACCTACGGCATACATGGCGGCACCGCGCCACTGATCACCCCTTGGCTGGTCAAGACCAGTACCATAAGGCGGCTGGATTCGTGACGACTTGAAGTACACACCGCCACCACCCAGAACGATAAATGGCTGCACGACCGGTGTCTTTACATGGAAAACATAGCCGGCAGTCGCTTCATGCTGCTGCACCGGCACATTGATGCCCGGCGTTGACAGGGAAAGAGTGCGGTAATGCTCCGTGTACTTGTTGTAGCCATAATCCAGTTCCAGACCGAACCAGGAAACCGGATGCTCGCGGATATTCGCAAGAAAACCCACGCCTTCCGTGTTGCCCGCAGCAAACGGCGACTGGTTGGTGACAGAGGTCTGGTACCGTCCCGTCGCGTTGCCGGCAAGATCAAATCCGTGTGTCTTGAAGTAACTCGATTGCGCCATGGCTGGCGAAGCAGCGAAGAAAAGAGCTGCTCCAGCGCAACAGACACATGCTGCCAGGCCGCGAAAGGTTTGGGGGTAAGACAGTGACATCACAGGTTCTCCTAAGTCAATTTCTGAGCCAATTGTGCATTTTGCACATCTTGAGTCCAAACGAGCTTGTATCTAGTTACATCAAGCTCATGATTTACTGATTGGACGTACTCACGTTCCAAGTCATTCACGCCATAGGTTGCCAGACCGCGACATACCAGAATGACGTTATTTGGCGAGGTGCAGGTGAGAAAGTTGCGTAAGCACACGCAACAGAGCCGCTGCCTCAAGAGCAGCGGACAACAGCACAGTGCGGATGATTTTAGTTAGCCCTGCAGAACGAACTGCTCCGCGGCTTTCAGGATGCGGTCCACGATGCGCTGCGACGAGGACTCACAGTAGACCCGCAGCAGCGGTTCCGTGCCGCTGGCGCGCAGAAGCAGCCAGGTCTCCGCAGGCGGCGGTGAAGCGTCTTGCCTTGCCGTGTTCTCCGGAATATCCAGAAACAACTTAAAGCCGTCCAAGTCCTCGGTCCTCAAGACGCGAAAGCCTGCAATTTCGTGCAAGCCGGAGGAGGCGCGCTGAATGGCGGACTGCTTGAGCCGGTCGTCGATGTGCATGTCAATGCGGCCATAATGGTGCTCGCCATACTCGGCCTGAAGTGCGTTGACGAGTTCGCCAAGCGTCTTCTTCTCGTCGGCCATCACATTCGCGATCAGCAATGCGTTCAGGATGCCATCGCGCTCCGGCAGATGCTTGCTGATGCCGATGCCGCCCGACTCTTCCCCGCCGATCATGATCTCTTCGGTCAGCATGAGTTCACAAACGTACTTGAAACCGATGCCATGCTCATACAGCCTGCGTCCGTATTTGGCGGCGACGCGGTCGAGCATCTTTGTCGTATTGAAGGCGCGCGTAATGCCGCCCGGCCAGTCGCGGCGGGTGAGCAGCCACTGCAGCAGAACCGCGTAGATTTTGTGGGCATCCACCACGTTGCCGTGCTCATCCACGGCGCCGATGCGGTCGGCATCGCCATCGGTGACCAGGCCGGCATCGCATTTTTCCTGGACGACGCGCTCCACGGCCAGCGCAATGTGCGGCAGAATTGGCTCGGGATTGATGCCGGGAAAGGCTGGGTTGCGCTCGGCACGGATCTCCACCGAGTCGATGCCGGCGCGGTCGAAAATGCCCTTCAGCACGCCTGCACCGGCACCGTACATGCTATCGATCAGGAAGCGGTAGCCGGAAGCGCGGATCGAGCTCAGGTCGGCGAACTCCTCAATGGCGGCAATGTAGTCCGGCAGAAAGTCGACGATGCTGATGGGGGCGGGCTGCATGGCGGCGGGCAAAGGCTTGCCAAGGTACTGCTCAATCAGGCGAATGATGCCCGGCGAGCCCGAGCCGCCGTAGCTGGCCTTGTACTTGACGCCGTTCCACTGCGCCGGATTGTGCGAGGAGGTGATCATGACGCCGCCCGCGGCCCCCCGCTGCCGGACACCGAAAGAAAGTGCCGGCGTGGGCGTGACATCCTTCGCAAGCTGCACCGGAATGCCCGCCGTGCTGAGCACACCCGCCACGATACGGGCAAAGTCCGCCGAACCGAAGCGCGTGTCATACCCGATGCAGACACCGCGCAGGGCTTTCTCATGGTCGAGCAGATAGTGGCCGATGGCCGCGGCTGCGACACGCACATTGCTGTAGGTAAAGTCGTCGGCAATGATGCCGCGCCAGCCGTCCGTGCCGAATTTCACAGCGGTTTGCGAGGAGATTGAATCAGTCAGATGTGTCATCATCAGCAGCCTTGATTATGCCGCACAGCAGTGTGCCGGGACCATCCCCAATGCGGGTCATAACAGACAGCTTTCTTTGGCAAAGACGCTTTACACCAGCTCATGCCGCGAGTGCTTCACCAGTTCCGCCACAACGCGGCCGACCTCCTGCGAGTGGGAGCGCGTGGTGACCAGCAGGGCGTCTTCGGTCTGCACCACCACCAGGTCTTGCACGCCGAGCAGCGCGACGGTCAGGCCGGGTGCGTAGACGTAGTTTCCGGTGGAGTCCAGTTGCAGCGTGCCGTCAGCTTCCACGACGTTGCCGTTGGTAAAAGCCTTGCCGATGTGCTGCAGAAAGTACTCGTGCAGCGCGGACCAGGAGCCCAGGTCATTCCAGCCGAAGTCGGCCGGAATGCAATAGATCTGGCTGGTTCCTTGAGGAAGGCGCGAGCGCGGCTCCAGCACGGCATAGTCGATGCTGATGCTTTCCACGGCGGGGTAGAGTTCGGCAAAGACGCGGTCAAAGGCAGGGGTGTTGAAGGCGTCCGCGATCTTCTGCAGCGACGGCACCATGGCCGGGCAGAATGTTTGCAGAGCATTCACCAGCGTCCTGGCAGACCAGAAGAACATGCCGCTGTTCCAACGGAAGTTGCCCGCGCGCAGGAACTCCTCGGCATGCTGCAGGTCCGGCTTTTCTGTAAAGCATTGCACCTCTGCCACAGGCGTGTGGCGAAGCCCGGGAAAGGTGGCGGAGTTGCCCTCTTCGATGTAGCCGTAGCCCGTTTCCGGCCGGGTGGGCGGCGCTCCCAGCACGACGATGTTGTCACCCGAGGCGGCAATCTGGATGGCTTCACTCAGGCGCTGTTGAAAGCGAGACTCGTTCACCACCACGTGGTCCGATGGAAAGATACCGATCACGGCGTCGGGATGCTCGCGCAGCGCGATCATGGCCGCGAGCGCGCAGGCCGGCGCGGTGTTGCGTGCCACGGGCTCGCGCAGGATGCGGTTCCGCGGAATGCCCGGCAACTGCTCGGCAATGGTGTCGGCCAGCAGGTTGTTGGTGATGACAAGAAACTGCTCGGGCAACGCCATGGGCAGCAGCCGTTGCGCGGTCTGCTGAATCATCGTCTCTTCCCCGGAGAGCGCCAGCACCTGCTTGGCATGAGCACGCCGTGAGCGCGGCCAGAAGCGCGTGCCGCTGCCGCCGGCCAGGATCACAGGAAGAAAAGGGACTTGGTTCGAAGTTGCTTCAAACATGGCTCTGGTGACACGAGTTTAGACGACTGGTTGGATTGCCCAGGTAAGACCCTGAGGTAAGTGAAGGAACTTCAGCACAAAGAACCTCACGAGACAGAACGCGCTGGTGCGCATCGTGACTGGGATGCATGACCCATCTCAAGAGAGGGACGAAAAAAATTCCCGCATGCGATCCAATCCTTTGTTCACCACATCGGCTGACACCGCGTAAGACAGCCGGATGTGCTCGGCCGTGCCGAATGGCTCACCGGGCACGCTGACCACGTGGGCCTCACTCAGCAGCCGCGCCGCCACGTCAGAAGCGGTGCGCAGGCCGCCGCGGCCGAAGAAGGCACTCACATTCGGGTACACATAAAAAGCTCCTTGCGGCACCGTGCAGGTGAGACCGGGAATCGTCTTGAAACCCTCAAGCACCTTGTCACGGATTTCAATGTAGCCCGCGCGCATCTCGCCCACGCACACCTGCGGCCCGCTTACCGCGGCGATGGACGCGTGCTGCACCATTGTGCTGGTGTTGCTGGTGCTCTGCGACTGCAGCTTGCCCATTGCGGCGATGACCGGTTTGGGGCCCAGTGCAAAGCCGGCGCGCCAGCCCGTCATGGCATACGTCTTGGAAAGCGATCCGAGCACGAGAATGTGCGGCTTGCACTCCGTGAACGATGCGCCGGAGACGAGCTCGCCCGAGAAGTTGAGGTACACATAGCACTCGTCGAGCATGACGAAGATGCCGCGCTCATGCGCCAGCCGCACGATATTCTCCAGGTCCTGCCGGGCGATGATGGCACCCGAGGGGTTCGATGGCGAGTTCAGAAGGATGGCACGGGTGCGCGGTGTGATGGCAGCCTCAATCATGGCGGACGTGACGCGGAAATCCTCGGCTTCGCTCGTCTGCACAAAGACCGGCACGCCGCCAGCGAACTGGATAATGTCCTTGTAGGAAACCCAGTAGGGCGTGGGCACGATCACCTCATCGCCATGGTTCACCAAGACTTCCATTGCATTGAAAAGCGCGAGCTTGCCGCCGGTGGTGAAGACGCATTCCTCGGGCGCGTAGGCCGTGCCGAAGTCGGCCGCGTGGCGGTCCACAATGGCGCGCCGGATTTCTGGAATGCCGGCCACCGCGGTATAGCGTGTGTAGTTCTTTTCGATGGCGGCGATGGCCGCGCGCTTGATGTGCTCCGGCGTGGAGAAGTGCGGCTCGCCCGCGCCGAAGTCGGCAAGATCGATGCCGGTGGACTTGAGCCGCAACGCCTCCGCCGTGATGGCCATGGTGGCGGAAACTTCAATGCGGTTGATCCGGTCAGAAAGCTGAAGCATTGCGGGCGCGGCGGTTGCGGTAGCCATGCGATTAGTTTCGCAGATGCCGGACGGGGGTAGCCGTCGATTCCGTTCTCACTCTCTCTGTTCCAGCAACCGCGGCAGGAAGAGAGCAAAGAAGTCGTCCTGCGACGAGCGGAGGCAGACGTTGAGGTTTGGCGTGCCGGGGCCCTCCGCGGTGGTGCCGTCGGCTAGCACATCCACGTGCAGTGGCGTCATGGGGCACAGGCGCGGGTCGATGAGGTAGCACGCGGCGACGGCGTCGAACATGGTCGGCGTTGCGTTGTTGGTGGCCGCGCTCCACTGGTGGTAGAGCAGCGTGAGCATGTCGGTGAGCGCTGAGCCGTGTGCAAAGAGCAAGTTGCGCTTGACCTCGTCGAGCTTGTGCTGGCTGGAATCCAGCGGAACGACGAAGAGCGGAATGCCGGCGGTAAAGACCTTGCGGGCCGCGTCGGGGTCCATGGCGATGTTGTATTCCACGCTGCGGCCATGGTCCGGCGTGTAGCCGAGATCGCC
>CAXTPQ010000020.1:27218-31915 GCA_964246215.1 uncultured Terriglobus sp.
CGGATGACCCGCCTGCTGCAGGAAGCGGTTGAGCATGCGGCTGCGCAGCGCGGTGTCACCCCAGGCGGACGAGACGCCCACGATGCGGACCTCCGGACTGCGCAGCAGCAGGGCGAGTGCCAGCGCATCGTCGATATCGTCGCCGATGTCGGTGTCCATCCAGACCGGCTCGGGTTTGCTGCCGGACTGGTTCGTTTCAGCGGTCACCTGAGATGAGACGTGCCCGAAGGTGATCAGGCAAAGGAGGGCAGCGATCCAACCACGGCGAGTCATCTGAGGTCTCCTTGAGCGGATCATCCGGCTCCTCCTCTACGTGTCATCCTGTTTGTCAAGCCTTACCTGAAGCTAAGAACCTTCAGGACGGACGAGTCTAGCGCGAGCCTTCAGCCCGAATGACCGATGCTGCAGCGTCGCAGAAAGTGATCTAAGTGCTTGCGCCTGTTTCCGGCGTGGCGATGGTCGCCGGAGACTTGGTGCGCAGCCGCTCCATGACCAGCGGCGGCACGAGTGCGCTGATATCTCCGCCCAACTGGAAAACGCCCTTGATCAGCCGAGACGAGACATAGGTGTACTTCTCCGCCGGCTGCATGAAGACCGTCTCAAGGTTCGGATCGAGCTTGCGGTTCATCATGGCCATTTGAAACTCGTACTCATAGTCGCTCACGGCGCGGATGCCGCGAAGCACAGCCCTGGCGCCCTGCTGCCGGGCAAAGTCGACAAGCAGACCGTCAAAAGTCGCGACCGTTACGTTGCCGAAGGGCTTGACGATCTCCGCCAGCATCTCCGCCCGCTCCGCCGTGGAGAACAGCGGAGTGCCCTTGCTGGAATTGCGCAGCACCGCGACGATGAGCCGGTCAAAGATACGTGAGCCGCGCATCACGATGTCGAGATGGCCGTTTGTCGGCGGGTCGAAAGTCCCGGGATAGATGGCTTTTACAGGCGGCATAGAAGTAAGTAGTAAGTCTTAAGTGGTAAGTTGTACGGCTTAAAGAGGGCTGCCGGATGACTCGTGATGGTGATCCTGAAGTGTCTTGGCATGAGCGCTGGCCATTTGCGCCTTCAGGAACCTGGCCAGGCCGTTCAACATGCGTCCAATCTCTACAGTTGTCTGCTCTGCTCGATGCACTCTGGCTGCGTCGCCAAAGCCAAGACGTTGCGCGATCAAAAGTTGGGTTTGAAGCTCATGGGAAGAACCCTTGGCTATGAGAACAAAATGCCGGAAATCCCGCTTCAAGGAACGGGCTGAACCCTCAGCGACATTGCTCGCGATAGACACCGCCGCGCGGCACATCTGCGAAGTCAATCCATATCGCTCTTGCGCGGGAAAGGCGGCGGTGATCTGGTAAATCTCGACCGTAAGTTCAACAGCACGCTGCCATACAACCAAGTCTCGAAAGGATTTAAGCCGCACGCACACTCTCCCGCAGCAACTCCGTACCACTTACCACTTGCTACCCACCACTTGCTACCCACCACTTGCTACCCACCACTTGCTACCTACCACATACCACTTACTACCTACTACATACTACATACTATCTACCACATACTACCTACTACCTACCACATACTACTTACTACCTACTACTTACCACTTACTTCCTGAGCGCTTCAAACTCATCGCCGGCCTTCCACTCCACCACCGACGGCTGCTGCAGCACCAGCCATCCCAGTTCAAAGCCGAAGCGTGTCATGCGGACGTTGCCGGTGAAATCCATCGACTCTTCATACTTGTCGTTGGGCGTGTGATAGCGCTCGGCCGTGTACTTTTCGGCCTGCTGCTTGCCCCAGGCATCGTCATGACCGGCAAAGAGCGTGCCCTCCCCGATGGAAAACGCCGGAATGCCCACGCGTGCAAGAGAGAAGTGGTCTGAGCGGTAGAAGTGGCCGGCCATGGGGAAGGCGTCGCCCTGCAGCGTCAGGTTTTCCTGCTTCGCCAGCGACTCGACCAGAGGGTAGATGGAGGTCCGCTCCGCGCCGTGCACGGTACCGCTGCGGACGTCGCCGATGGGGTCCAGATCGTCGTAGTTCAGGTCGAGCGAGATGTTCCTAGCCGGCGTGGGCGGGTGCATGCCCAGGTACTGCGAGCCGAGCAGGCCCTGCTCCTCCGCCGTGACACTGGCAAAGTACACATCATGCGGTGGCATGGCTTTCTTCTGCGCAAAAACGCGGGCCAGCTCGGTCACGATCGCCGTGCCGGTGGCGTTGTCGGCCGCGCCGTGGAAGATGGGATCGCCCTTGCGAGTGCGGTCGATGCCGAAGTGATCCCAGTGGCCGGTGTAGAGCAGCGCGCCGCCAGGCTTCTCGCCCCTGACGACGCCGACCACGTTGGCCGAATCGTAGCTGCGCACCTTGCTGACCACATGCGCCTGCAGCGTGACCGGCAGCGCGCGCGCCTTGAAGCCGCGCTGATCGCTGGCGGTGATGGCCTGGTCGGCGGTCATGCCGACGGAACTGAGCATCTGGTCCGCGACGCTGTGCTGGATCCAGCTTGCCGCCTTCAGCCGGGCGTTGGGGTCGTCGCGCAAGTAGCTGTGCTCACCCGACCACGAGTTCTGCACCACCGGCCAGCCATAGCTTGCCAGGTCACTGCGGTGGATGATCATGGCGCCCACCGCGCCGTGGCGGCCGGCCTCCTCAAACTTATAGGTCCAGCGGCCATAGTAAGTCATGGCTTCGCCCTTGAAAAAGTTCACGTCGGTGGAGGGCGGCTCGTTGACCACGATCAGCACGACCTTGCCCTTTACGTCCACGCCGGCGTAGTCGTCCCACTGGTACTCCGGCGCGACGATGCCATGGCCCACAAAGACGACCGGCGCATTGATCTCCGCCACCGGCGTGTGCGTCTGGTTGTTCACGACGAAGTCGCTGCCGAACTTGAGCTCAAGCGGAGCCATGCCCTGGGCCGTCAGGCGAAAGGTCGTCTCCGCGCCAACCGGCTGCACGCCCACCAGCGGCACCTGCTGGAAGTATGTGCCGTGGTCGCCCGCCGGCTCCACACCGGCCGCTTTGAACTGATCGGCAATGTAGTGCATGGCCAGCTCGCCACCCGGCTGGCCGGGGCCGCGTCCTTCGAACTTGTCGCTGCTCAGCGTCTTTACATCCGCGCGCAAACGCTCCGCGCTGATGCTCTTTGCCTCAGCCTGTGCGCCCGCGGGCAGGTTGCTGAGTTGCGCGGGCAAGGATGCACCGAGGGCGAGCGTCACGGCAAGGCCGGGAAGAATGGAACGATGCATCAGGCAGGGTCTCCAGACAGGTGGCGATGGACAGCTTCGGATAGCAAGCAGTCTACGGCATCCCAGTCCCGCGCATGCGCACCTCTATGGCTGGCGGACCCGTGCCAGCGTCCAGGCCTCCATGTGCACCTCCGGCGCGTAGTGCAGCACGGGTGGGCGGTCCGGCAGCGAAAAACCGAAGCTGGCCGGCAGGTCGTTGCGGCGAAACTCCGCCTCGGCCTGCTCCAGCGCCCACGGCGCATGGTGGATTTCACCCGCGGCGATGTGGCCGAAGCGCCGCAGGAAGAAGGCGTAGCGATGCGTGACAAAGTGGCTCAGGCCGTCGTTCCGCGCCGGTATGCCGAGAGGCCGATAGCTGCCGTCAAAGCTGACCGGTTCGCCCCCAACACGTCTTGCCGCCCGCCGCACCGACGTGTAGTGCACGCAATCCTGCTCCTGCCACATGCGGATGTTTGACCAGAAATAAGGCAGGCTGAAGGCCACACGCGCGCCCAGCACCGCCAGCAGCGATCCGGCATCGAGCGAAAAAAAATACACGCCCGGCCGGCCATCCGGCGCAATGCAGTAGGTGCGCAAGTTGAGTTCCGGGAAGGCCTGCGCACCGGGCACGCTGATCGAATGTTCGCCCACGCTGCGGAAGCGCACGCGATCCATGACAAACGGCGCAACGCCCAGCCACGCCCAACCATCGTGCGTGTCCACGCGCAACCCTGGCGGCAGACGCTGCTGCACCACCTCCGGCGGCATGGGCCAGTGGGCAAAGAGCAGTTTGGTCCAGCGCTGGCGCAGCCGCCACCTGGCCGCCGGCATAGGCCAGGGGCGGTGCGCGGTTTGCAGCAGCGTCTTGTCTTCCGGATAAGTCATCACTCAAATGGATGCGCGGCCCGGTGGAATGTATCCTTGCCGCATGCCCGACAGCGATGCCGCGCCGTTCCTCACCCTATCGAATACCGGCGCAGAGGAGACCAGCGCGCCAGATCAGAACTCGACGGAGGTCTACGCCATCCACGGTGCCGACCCCGAGGTGCTGGCCTATGCCATGGCGAAGTACTCGCGCAGCTCCCTCACCCTGCGGGAGTCGCTGCGGGAGATCAGTTCGCAGCGCGCCGAGCACTTCCTGAACACCTTTTATTTCCAGTACGGCCATCGCTCCATTGCCGACCTGGCGCATGTGGCCTTTGCCGTGGAACGGCTGAGTCTGCTGGCCGCTATTGTCCTGGTAGACGAGCCGCGCTGGGATGGCCAGGAGCGGTCGACGCGTTATCAGGATTTCCGCAAATCCGGTTTCTACACGCCGCAGTTCGATACGGAAGCGGAAACGGCCCAGTACACCGGCGTGGTCCGGCAGCTTTTTGACAGCTATGAGACCGTGGCGAGCGGCATGCTGGAAGAATTGAAGATGCACACGCCGCGGCCCGCCACCATGGACGAGGCCAGCTACACCCGCACACTGCGGGCGCG
>CAXTPQ010000020.1:32015-52054 GCA_964246215.1 uncultured Terriglobus sp.
AAGTACACCGCACGGAGCGAGTATGCCGCGCAGAGCCGGGCGGCATTGCGGCAGGCCGCGCGGGAGCTGATGCGGGATGACGCGATCGAGCCCATGCCGGCCGATTCTCCGCACGTCGAACTGATCGAAACGACCCCTGACGAGCGGCTTACGCTGGAGATCGACCTTGCCACGTCGCTGCTCTATCCGCAGACGCACTACCGCTACGCTCAGCTGCGGACGGCGGTGGCTTCCCTGCCGGAGTCGCGCATTCTGGAGCTGGTCGCCCTGGGCACGGAAGGACGGGGCAAGCATGACGAACTGCCGCGCGCCTTTGCCGCGGCCAACGGCCTACGCTTTGACATCCTGATGGACATCGGCGGCTTCCGCGACATGCACCGGCACCGCCGCTGCGTGCAGCTGATGCAGCCCTGGACTGCCGTGCACGGCTACGAGACACCGGACTTTCCCGGCCAGCCGCCGCTCACCGGGTCGCGCGTTGCAGCCGATTACCAGGGTGCAATCGCGAATGCCCTGGCAGTGTATGCGCGGCTGGCAGGCACGCCCTTCCAGCAGGAGCCTGCAGAAGCGGGTACCCGGCCCGGAGCGGAAACGCTCGTGCGGCCAAAGCTGCAGGCGCACTCCACCGCACCCGTGCCCGTGCCGCAGTTTCGCCCAGAGGGTGTGCAGATCGAGTGGGGCGCGCCGCTACCGCGCACCGGAGCCTCCGCTTCTCTTCCTGCCGCGGTGGCTCCCGGGCAGAGTCCCGCCCGAAGCTCAGCAGATTACCTGTTGCCGCTGGCCACGCGCTGCCGTTCCCTGTTCACCATGGATTTCGCGCAGGCGGTGTATATGAGCGAGTTGCGCTCCACCCCGGCCGGCCACTGGAGCTACCGCAACGTGGCCTGGCAAATGCACCGGCAGGTCGCCCAGAGGCACCCGGGACTGGCGCGGCACTTCCGCGTGCGCGATCCGCACGAGCCGGTGGACCTGTTGCAGCGATGAGCCTGGCCACCCAAGCAGCCGCGTCCAGCGCTCCGCCCGATGAGAGCACCACCGGCAAGCACTTGCCCGCGCTGGATGGCATCCGCGGCCTGGCGATCGGCATGGTTCTGCTGGTGCACCTCTTTGTCCGCAATCCTTCGCCGGATGCGAACCTAGCCGTGCGTGCGGTGACGGCGATGCTGGCGACCGGGTGGGTGGGCGTGCAGCTTTTCTTCGTGCTTTCCGGATTCCTGATCACCGGCATCCTGTATGACACGCTGCGCACGCCGCACTTCTTCCGGAACTTCTATGCGCGCCGCGCACTTCGCATCTTTCCGCTCTATTACCTGTTCATCGGCGGCCTCTTTCTCATCTCCAGACTGCAGGGCTGGCACTGGCAGGGCAAGGGCACGCTGCTGTATCTCACCTATCTGCACACGCTCGTTCTCGGCCCGGTTGGCTACACGAATGCCCCGTGGGTGAACCTGAATCATCTCTGGTCGCTTGCGATCGAGGAGCAGTTCTATCTCCTTTGGCCGCTTTCCGTCTTTCTGCTGCGCACACCGCGCCGCATCTTTACGGGTGCTGTGGTGGTGTCAATGGCGGTGTTGCTGCTACGTTGCTGGCTGGAGTGGTCCGGCGTGACGAAAAGCTGGGGCTATGCGATTTATTCGTGGTCGCCTTCGCAGTTCGACAGCCTGCTGATTGGTGGTGCCTTGGCGATGCTGGTGCGCAGCCGCGTCCGGGCGGCGGTGCTGCGGATTTCTCCCTGGATGTTTGGCTTTGGGCTGCTCCTGGTTCTTGTTTACGAGGCACTGCGCGGTGCTCCTGCCCCACTAACGAGTCCGCTGGTTGCGACCGCCGGTTACACCGTGCTGGCCATCACTTTCGCCGCGCTCATCGGAACGGCACTGCATCAGGGCGGTGCCGCGGAACGGCTGTTCAGCGCCGGGTGGCTGCGCGCTTTGGGCCGATACAGCTACGGTCTGTATGTCTACCACTTTCTGATCCATCAGCTGCTGACAGAGCGCCTTCACGCGGCCATTTCCGCCCATGTGCACAGCAAAATTCTGCCGCTGCTTGGTTCCGGTGCGGTGACGCTTGCCGTGTCGCTGGTGGTGGCCGCGGCCTCCTTTCATTTCATCGAACAGCCGATCCTGCGGCTGAAGCGGTATTTTCCAGCCGCGGGTGGCCGGCCGAGGCTGCGGCAGAAAGCGGAACTGGCCTCCGTTCAAGCACGGTAGCGGAGCAAAGCAGCGACAGCCGATCTTCTCTGTTGCGCAGCTTGACATGCGCCGGCACCCGGGCGAAATACCCCATTTGAGGGACTTGTTTTACACCAAAGATTTCGCCTTTTGTTTCCCTTTGACCCTGCCCCGATGCTACGATTCGATCAGTTCCCCCCTGAGAGGTTTTCCCAGCAATGGCAGACGATCGCGCAAGAGCCGTAGAACTTGCCCTGGCAGGCATTGAAAAGCAGTTTGGCAAGGGCTCCATCATGCGTTTGGGCGCAAAAGATGCCATTGTGCCGATTTCCGTCATTTCCACCGGTTCGATCTCGTTCGACGCGGCACTGGGCGTGGGCGGTGTGCCACGAGGCCGCGTCGTCGAAATTTACGGCCCGGAATCTTCGGGTAAAACAACGATTACCCTGCAGATCATCGCGGAAGCTCAGAAAGCCGGCGGCCTGGCGGCTTTCGTCGACGCCGAGCACGCGCTGGACCCCGTGTACGCGCGCAAGCTGGGCGTCGATACCGACAATTTGCTGATCTCGCAACCGGATTACGGCGAACAGGCGCTCGAAATTACGGAGGCCCTGGTGCGGTCCGGTGCGATCGACGTGCTCGTGGTCGACTCCGTGGCGGCGCTGGTGCCCAAGGCTGAACTGGATGGCGAAATGGGCGATTCGCACGTGGGTCTGCAGGCCCGGCTCATGTCGCAAGCGCTCCGCAAGCTCACCGGCACTGTTTCCAAGTCGCGTACCTGCCTGATTTTCATCAACCAGATCCGCGAAAAGATCGGCGTCATGTTCGGCAACCCCGAAACGACCACCGGCGGACGCGCGCTCAAGTTCTACTCGTCAGTACGCATCGACATCCGCCGCATTGGCGCGGTGAAAGAGGGCGATGTCGTTGTCGGCTCGCGCACAAAAACCAAGATCGTCAAGAACAAGGTCGCCGCACCCTTCCGCGAAGCTGAATTCGACATTCTTTATGGCGAAGGCATCTCGCGCGAAGGCGATGTGCTGGATCTGGCGGTCGTGCAGAACATCGTGGACAAGAGCGGTGCCTGGTACAGCTACCAAGGCGAACGCATCGGGCAAGGACGCGAGAACGTTCGTACCTTCCTGAAGGCGAATCGCGACGTCTATGAACGCATGAACACAGAGCTGCGCGCGAAGATGAAGATCGGCATGGCAGCGCCAGCACCGGTGCCGGAGGCACCACCTGACGGCGAGGTGCGCGCGCAGGAGGCCGTCCGCCCGCGTGCCCGCGCCTGAGATCATTGCACAAGTGAAGAGAAGCGCAACGGGCTAACCTGGTTGCGCTTCTCTTCTGAAGATTGCTGAATTGCGGTGACGTACGGAATCCGGGGCGCAATTCTCCGGAAGCTGCGCGGTCTGGTGGTTTGTCGATTGCTGCCGATCTCGAAGTTTTTGTCTTTGTTTTCTGCGCTTCTCGTGGAAGTCTGTTGCCAGCCGCTGGAGGTTCCTCTTATGCGCCTGCTCAGAGTCTTTGCCCTGCTCTCGACCACTTCGGCAATCGTTCTTCCGGCACAGGACGATCCGGTCCGGCAGGTCCGTGCGGCTCAAGAAGCCATCGGCGTTGCGATGCGCGCGAAAGACGTCACTGCACTGGAAAAGATCTGGTCGCCGGAGATGAAGGTGAACAGCCCAGGCAACAAGGTGATGGATCGCGCCACGGTACTCGCCCTGCTGCAAGAGGGCCAGATCAAGTACAGCGCGTACAGCAACACCGTCGAGGCTACCTCTGTCTTCGAAAACATGGTCATCGTCATGGGACATGAGGATCTGACCGAGGCTGCCGGCGCGGACGCGGGCAAACCCAAGACTCGCCGCTACACCGACGTTTGGCGGCGCGCGCAGGGCGGCCCATGGATGCTGATTGCCCGGCAAGCCACCTACATCGCCGCGCCTCAGAGCGCTTCGGCGCTGACGAGGTAAGAGACATGGAGCACATAAAGATCCGCAATCGGCAGTGGTGCGTACGCTTCTGGATTACTTCCGCCGGGCTGCTTCAGCTGGCTTGTTCTACTCCGTAGCAGTCCCGGCACAGCCAGGCAAGCTCGTGAGCTGCAAGCCGGTTGCAGAGCGAACAGGGCCGGAAGGATGCTGGATCCTGGCGAACAAGCTTGTGGGCAAGCTTTCCGCACAGGTGTTCTGGACCCTGGACGTATATCCAACACAGGAAAGCGCAGAACGGGCCAGCACGCAGAATGGCACGGTGGTGCAGGCTCTTGGCAGGATCTGGCTCTTCACCGTGGGGGACAAGCCGTCGATTGCATCGCAGGGTTCGCGTGTGACGCAGATCGGACCTTTGCCGGTAAAGCCGGATGAGGCGTACACGGCGCAGTTCATGGAGGGCATCATGAAGCCGGGCTCCGTGAGCCGGACGCACCTGCATGCCGGGCCCGAAGCCTTTTACACGGAGGCTGGTGAGTCCTGCCTGGAGACACCGAATGGAAAGCAGATGGGGCGCAAAGGCACCGACATCGTGGTCCCGGAGGGCGTCCCCATGGAACTGGCGGCAACGGGGCAGGAAACTCGCCGGGGCATCATCCTGGTGCTCCATTCGTCGGCCATGCCGGCCACCACGATGGTCACGGATTGGAAATCCAAAGGCCTTTGTTTGGATCCGAAATCCTGAATGCGCCGGCGAATGCACTGTGTTTACCCCTGGTGATCCCAAACCCAAGAACTCTTGACATACCTGCATGAGGAGTTCCTCCGCTCCGGCCTGCTGCATCGCCGTATACTGCACGTTGAAAGTTGAGAAACGGCATGCCGGATTTGCAGGGGCGCGTGGCGCTGATCACAGGAGCGTCACAGGGCATTGGGCGTGCGGTCGCGCTGGAACTGGCCAAGCATGGCGCAACGGTGGCGCTCGCGGCGCGGAATTCCGAAAAGCTCGCTGGAGTGAAAGCCGAGATCGAGGCCGGGGGCGGCGCAGCGGAGAGCTTCGCGCTGGATGTTTCCAGCGAAGACTCGATCAAGGCCGTTGCCAAAGAGATTCTGACGAAGTTCGGCACGGTGCACATTCTGGTGAACAACGCCGGTGTGACGCGCGATGGCCTGGTGCTGCGCATGAAGGCCGCCGACTGGCATGACGTGCTGAACACCAACCTGACCGGGGCATTTCTGCTGACGCAGGCGGTGCTGCAGCCCATGCTGCGGGCGCGCTGGGGCCGCATCATCAACATCACCAGCGTTGTGGGCGAGACAGGCCAGGCCGGACAGGCCAACTATGCCGCCTCGAAGGCCGGCATGATCGGCCTGACGAAGTCACTGGCACGCGAGCTGGCCAGCCGCAGCATTACCGTGAATGCAGTGGCACCGGGCTACATCGAAACAGCGATGACCGCCGTTTTGAACGACGAGCAGAAGAATGCGATGCTCGGCTTTGTGCCGCTGGGGCGTGCCGGCACCGACACGGATATCGCCAAGGCCGTGGGTTTCCTGGCCAGCGAGGATGCCAGCTACATTACCGGCCACACGCTGGACGTGAACGGTGGGATGTACATGGGATGAGCGGTATCGATCCGGAAGACAGTGTTCAAGCCAGCGATGAACTGAGACGGGTGTCGATCCGAAAGGCCGTCTGGCCGGACGATCTTCCCGCGGCGCGCCGCCTGCTGACCGCGTACCAGCAGGACCTGCTGGGCAGGGTGCCGCTCGGGCCACATCATGATGCATTCGCCCAGGAGATCGCCCGTTTGCACAACCTGTGGCAGGAGCCGGCGTCCGTGCTGCTGCTGGCGGTGAAAGACGGGCAGCCGGCCGGGTGCGTGGGCGTTCGAAAGACAGCAGGCCGGGAGGGCAGCCTTGAACTGAAGAGGCTGTGGACCGATCCGGAGGCGCGCGGCTTTGGAATCGGTCAAAGCCTGGTGCGGGCGGCCATTGCATGGGCCCGGGAACACGGTGCCGCTGAACTGCTGCTGGACACGGTTCCCGCTGTTCAGCCCGAGGCAGGACGGCTTTACCGCAAGCTGGGCTTTCTGCCTTATGTCAACTACAACGAAAATCCAGTGGCCGATGTTGCTTTCTTCCGGCTGGACCTCCACGGCAGTTGACCGGCCATGAGAGCCACCATGTGCTGCAATGCAGCCAGCTTTTCAGTGGCACGCAACTACGGCGAGCATTGCGCGTTACAGGGTTACGGACGGCCATGGTTGTGACGTAAGCTGAGGGCACGGTCACTCATCTGAGAACATGCCGATCGCAAAGAGGTAAGTTTTTATGCGCACCCTGCAAACATCTACGTGCTTCCTGGCTCTCGCACTTCTTGGCGCTACGGCAGCCGTGGCGCAACACGACCATGGGGCACCCCAGAGCGGCGCGCCGATGATGGGTGCGCCCAGCACGGCAGTAGCCATGGGCAAATCCGTAAGCTACGCCAGCGGCAGCGAAACGGTGAAGAGCGAGCTATTTCTGCCGGCGGGCGAGCAGAAGAAGAACACGCATCCGGCGATCATTTTGATTCATGAGTGGTGGGGGCTGAACGACTGGGTGCGCGAGCAGGCGCGCGACTACGCTTCCAGCGGCTACGTGGTGCTGGCGGTGGATCTGTATCGCGGCCAGGTGGCCACCGACTCCGATATGGCGCATGAACTCTCGCGCGGCATGCCGCATGACCGGGCGCGGCGCGACCTGCTGGCCGCGGCCAACTACCTGCGGCAGCGCAAGGACGTGGGAGCCTCCGGCAAGATCGGCACGGTTGGCTGGTGCTTTGGCGGCGGTCTGGCTCTGGAGTTCGCCATCGCCGATCCGGATCTTTCCGCCGTCGTGGTGAACTACGGTTCCCTGCCCACCGACGACGCGGACTTGAAGAAAATCAACGCACCGGTGCTCGGCAACTTCGGCGCAATGGACAAGGGCATTCCGCCCTCGGCGGTTACGGCGTTTCAGCAGCAGATGCAGACCCTGGGCAAGACCGTCGACGTAAAGGACTACGACGACGCCGGCCATGCATTTGAGAATGAGTACAACAAAGCCGGTTACAACGCCGCCGATGCCGCCGACGCAAAGGCGCGCACAAAGCAGTTCCTGGCCAGGAACCTGATGGGCATGTAATCTGCTTCGTTTCACGGCGAAGGCTTGGCGGCATCAACTGAGTACAGAGCGAATGACCGGCAACTTGAGATGCAGCTATTGACCCATGCTCTACGACGTGAGGGGATTCACAGCCTGCCGCGCGGAACTTGCCCCACCTCTGGTGCAGATAGCAACTGCCGGAACGCAGAGCGCTTCCCTCGTTACGAATCCGCAGAGGTACATGACTTCGCCATGAGAGAGATTGTGCTTGCCACTGCCAGAGGCCGCCAGTAGTTTGTGGTCAATGGCTGACATGCACATCTTTCCTTCTCCGGTTCTTGGGGAGGTCCCGGCATCCGCGGCAATGAGCATCGGCACGACGATCCGCGGCTACCGTCTGCAGCAGGGCATGTCCCAGGGCGACGTGGAGAAGCGCACCGGCCTGCTGCGCTGCTACCTGTCGCGGGTGGAAAACGGCCACACTGTGCCGTCGCTGGACACGCTGCAGAAGATTGCCGGCGCGCTTGGCCTGCCGCTGAGCCAGTTTTTTGCCGATGATGTGGTGGCGCGTGAGATGCACGCGCTGAACCTGAGCGAGGACGAGATCCGCTTTCTGACGCAGATTCAGCGCTACAGCTCGAACCTCACCGACAGCGACCGCAGGCTCCTGCTGGCGATGGTGAAGAAGTTTGCGCAAACGGCGCTGACGTAGAGCGGTCCGGAAAGTTCCGGTTTCTACAAGAATCACCTCAAGATTTGAGGATTCATCATCGATCATTTTTGAATGAATCAAGAGGGTTGGATGGAGTACTGTACGTTTGGACGGACGGGGATCCGCGTTTCAAAGCTGGCGCTGGGAACTGGCATGTTGGGCATGGATGCGAATGGTCTCTCCGATGCCGCACTGGCGCAGGAGATCCTGCACGCGTATGCGGAGGCGGGCGGGAACCTGATCAATACTTCGGATGCGTACCAGGGCGGCAGATCCGAAGAGATGATCGGTGAATTTCTTCGCGAGCGGCGCGATGACATCGTGCTCGTTTCCAAGTACGCGCGCACCACCGACCGCACGCCAGGCCCGGCTCGCACGGGCAACCACCGGAAGGCGATGATGCAGTCTGTGGACGCGAGCCTGCGGCGGCTTAAGACGGATCGCATCGATCTTTACTTCACGCATCTGGACGACGGCATCACTCCGGTCGCGGAGATCCTGCGTGGCTTCGACGACCTGGTGACTCAAGGCAAGATCCTGTACGGGGGCCTGTCGAACTTCCCTGCCTGGCGAACGGCGCAGGCGGCTTTGCTGGCGGAGATGAAGGGCTGGGCACCGCTTGCCGGTATCGAGGTGGAGTACAGCCTGCTCCAGCGGACGACGGAGCGTGAGATTCTGCCGCTGGCTCGCGACCTGCAGCTAGGCGTGCTGGCCTACTCTCCACTGGCTGCCGGGCTGCTGACCGGCAAGCGAGAGACGAAGGATCCGCGAAAGGCCTCACGGATGGGCTTGCCCACTGAAGCGGACGTCCCTGCGACTCTGGACGTTTTGCGCGCGGTTGCCGCGGAGCAGGATGCAAGTCCGGCGAATGTGGCGTTGGCATGGATCATCGCCAAGGGTGCGATGCCGATTCTGGGTGTGCGCAATCCGGAGCAGCTTGCGGAAAATCTCAAGTCGCTTGCCGTTGTACTCAGCCCAGAGCAGATTGGGCGTTTGGACGCGGCAAGCGCGATTTCCCTCGGCTACCCGGGCGATCTGCAGGCAGCCTTTCGCAGGATGAGTGCCTGATGATGCGTAGCCTGGATCCCACCTTGACAATGATGAAGCTGTCGTAAAGGTGGGGCACCCACTGCTGTGCTGCTCCTTCTGAGTGGGCCTCAGCGAGCGGAAACGTTCCTCGTCGACGGTGTCACGTTCCAGCCACGCAAGCCAATCGCGACATCGCCACGGGCCGCTGCCGCGGGATAGCGGATGGTCACGTCAGCGGATTCGCCCGGCAGCAGCGAAACATAGTTGTCGGAGTAGTAGGCGGGCAGGATGCGCTCCTTGCTTTTGCGGTCGAGCAGGGTTAGTTTGGCGGCGATCACCGGGGTTGCCGTGCTATTGGTCAGGTGCAGCGTCAGGGCGCGCTCACCCTCAGGAGCCGCGGCGGCGCTGGGTACGGCGGTGACGGTCAGTGCTGCCGGGGCCATGGCATTCATCTGCCGGTAGTCGTCCTCCTTCGCAGCCAGCCAATAGACATTGCGGGAGATGAGTTTGCCGGCGCTGTCCGTCATGCGCAGTTCGACCAGCACCACTGGAGATTGCGCGTAGAGCGACGGCAAGGTGAGCGCGAAGAGATTATGCGTGCTGTTTGCCTGCAGATCGAGCGCGCCTTGCTGCTGCGCGAACGGCTTGCCGTCCAACGAGTACACCGTCGCCTGCACACGGAGGCCCGGCGCGGCCGCTCCCGTGGTATTCACGGCGGTGACGGTGCCGTCCGTCAGGTCCAGTTGAATGTGCAGCGGCTCGCAGGCCTTCTGCACGCCGTAGTACGAGGCCTGCGTGTCGTAGTCGGAGCTGAGAATCTGCCAGCTGTTGCTGGGCCAGGCAGGCTGGGTCATCCACAGCATGCGGCCGCTGTTGGGTGCCCACAGGTGCTGGTTGAAGCCTTCAAAAATGGCTCGGTGGTCGACGTAGTTGAACATCTGGGCCTTGCGCTCGAAGTCCTCCAGGCTGGTGCCCGCACCGAACTGCTGCTCCAGGTGCCGGGTGGTGTAGTGGATGTCGCCGTTCCCGTTCGCGTGCCAGTCGTGGTAGGCCAGGGCATCGCCGAGAGGCCACTGGTCGGCGGGAGCGATGCTGGCGCGCAGGCTTTCAAGCGTGCTCAGCGAGGTAATGCCCAGCTCCACGGAAAAGCCCTGGTTGATGCGGTAGTAGTCGGCCGGGTCCTGATAGTGGTACGGGCCACTGTCACGCAGGTCGATGCGGTTGGAGCCCGGCGTGTAGTAGCGGGTGCCGTCCTCCTCCCGCAAGAGGTCGATGAGGCCCTCGTTCAGTATCGGCTGGGGCACGCCCTCATTGCGGCCGCACCAGACCACGATGGAGGGGTGATTGCGGAAGTGCCGGACGGTGTCGCGCGCGTTGCTGAGAAAAAGCGGCACGTCCTGCGGCTCCAGGTTGTAGTTCTGCGTGGAAGCCCAGAAATCGTTCCAGACCATGATGCCGTACTCGTCGGCGAGCTGGTAGAAGACTTCCTCGGTATTCTGGCCGACCCAGTTGCGGATGATGTTGATGTTGGCGTCGCGGTGCAGGCGGAAGAAAGGCTCCAGATGCTCGCGGCTGACACGCTTGCGGCTGTCGTCCATGCCCCAGTTGCCGCCGCGCGCGGCAATGCGTACACCGTTCACCTTGAGAACGAGGTCGGTGAAGCCGGGCTCGTCCGTGACGGCTTTAACAGCGGGCGAATGTTCACCGGCGGCGGTGAGGGAGGGTGCCCAGTATTCGGCGGTCTGGCGCATGGCCTCATGCCGCACGTCGACAAGGTCAGCATGCTGGGCGAGTGCGATGGTGGGCAGAGCTTCAACGCGGCGCAGGTGGCCGGTGCTATCGAAGAGGCTTAGTTCGTAGCTGATTTCGCGCACGCCGAAGGTGAGTTCCCGGCGGTCGGAGGGGTGGCCGTCCACGGTTGCCGTGAGCTTCAGGTGGTAGAGCTCCGGCTTGCCGTAGCCATTGGGCCACCAGAGGCGCGGCTGCCGCAGGCGTAGCTCAGGATTGGTGGTTGGGTCAAAGTGGACGACGGAGCTGCCAGGCGTAAGCTGGACCGTCCGGTGCAGAGTGACGCCTTCAAAGGCGGCATCTACCGTTGCGCTGACCGGCGCATCGCTTTGATTGCGCACCGGCACGTCGATGGTGACATCGGCGGTGGTGGTGTCCGGCAGGGGCAGGTGCGTGACGACCTTGGCGTCGCCCAGCAGGACGGTATCCGTAAGACGCAGTTCGACATCCTGCCAGATGCCGGTGTCCCGGTCGCGGATGGAGGGAATCCAGTCCCAGCCCTCGGTGGCGACGAAGGTTGGTCCGTCCAGGCACATGGTTCCACCGTTGTCACCGGGGCCGGCCTTGACGGACTCCTCCTGCGGGATGCCGGGGTGCGGCGGCGGCGAGATACGCACGGCCAGGGCGTTCTGCGCGCCAGGCTTGAGCAGCGTGCCGACTCCAAACTCGCCCCGCAGAAAGGCGCCTTTGGTGGTGCCGAGCCGCTGGCCGTCTAGCCAGACTTCCGCCGCGTAATTGATGCCCTGGAAGGTAAGCGCGGCATGGTGGCCCGCGGCGCCGGCCGGTGTGGGGAAGTCGATGCGGTACCAGTAATCCTGCTTGTTGAGCGACTCCGGGATGGCGAGATTGTTCAGGCCGAAGTCTGGGTCGGGGTAGATGCCGCGGTCGACCATGGTGGTGAGCACGGTGCCGGGGACGGTGGCGGCCATCCAGCTTTTGTCGGCGTAGCCGGGAATGGAAAGTTGCGCTCCGTCTGCATTTACTTCAGGTGCGGCAGCCAGCCTCCAATTGCGGCGCAAGAGCCACGCGTCTTGCCCCACCGGTTGCAAAGATGAGCCTGGTGCCGGCGGCGGCTTAGCGACACCTTTGCCAAGCGGGGCGCGGCCCACCGGCAAGAGGGAGGGATCCTGCAACTCGAGCATGCCGGCCTGGCCGCGGGTCTGCACGGGCCAGGAGAGCGAGGCGTCCAGCCAGTGCAGCATGGCGGGCTGGGGTGGATGCTGCGCGGCGTCGCGCAGAGTGGCTGGGGAGACGGCATCCGGCAGCAGGAGAACGGCGGCGATGTCGCCACTGAAGTGCTCCGCGCCGGGCATGCCGGTCAGCTTGCCTGTCTGCGTTGCCGTGCGCGAAAACGCCGGTGCAATGGTGAGTGTTGGGGCAACTTCGGCGGAGGCCAGTTGGCCACGCGCGGTCTCCACGCCGTCAACGTAGAGCACTTCGGTGCTGCCGTCGGAGGTGGCGGCAAGAAAGTGCCAGCCCGTGGCAGGCAGCAGGGCCGTTGCGGTAAGAAGATTGTCCGCGCCATAGCGCAGCACCGGCTTGCCCTGCAGCAGGCCGAGGTAGCGGGAGTTTTCCGCGGCGGGTGTGCCGATGCCGGCCAGCAGTGTGGTTTGCGGCACGTCTGTCGACATCTTTACCCAGAGTGAGAGTGTGTAACCGCTGCTGGCGGTGAGCACGCGGCTGGCTGCCGGAATGGGCCGCTGCAGCGCGGGTCCGCCGGCCAGCACGTGAACGTCATACGGGCCGACCGGGCGCTCCTCTATGATGGGCGCGGCGACCGCTGGCACCGGCCGGTCCTGCGCGTGCATTTGGAGGGCTGCAGGGGAGGCGACGAAGAAACCGGCGGCTATGAGACGGGCGATGCGCGAGATGTTGCGGGGCACGAGAGGTTTCCTGAGCGGTGAAAATATGTGCGTGGCAAGGATAGCTTGTGAGGCGTCTATGTCTCTCCCGGGAGCGTGGGTTTCGAGGTATTGGAGGCAGCACCTCAGGGGCTTAGAGCCCGGTGTCTCGAGGAAGTTTGAAGACGGTCGTGTCGCGCCATTGCCCGAGGCATCCGTGCGCAAGAGTTAGGCTAGAGAGGCCTGATGTCCGCTCCGCTCCAGATCGCCTTGATATCTTGCCTGCTGCTGGGTTTGCGGCACGGCTTCGATTACGATCACCTGGCCGCGATTACGGACATTGCCAGCGTGCAGCGAAACTGGCGCGAGGGCCTGCGGCTCGGCTTTTTGTATGCGCTGGGCCACGCGCTCACCGTGGCCGTGTTGGGTGGGGCGGTAATTGCGCTGCACTTGTCGATTCCGGCGGGGCTGGACCGCATTGGCGAACGGCTGGTGGGGGGCACGCTGATTGTGCTGGCGGTGTATGTGCTGGCTTCGATGTGGCGGGCCGCGCGCGATCCTGGGCGCGCCGCCCACGCGCATGTCAGCCAGAGCCGGATTGCCCTGCTCATCTCCGGCGTGCGATACGCGCGGTGGCGCGTGGGGCAACTAACGAACCGCGAGCTGCCACGGCCGGAGCCCTTCCGCTTTCGGTACGACAGCGGGTCGGTGGTGGTGGTCGGCATCATTCATGGGCTGGGTGCGGAGACGCCTTCACAGCTGATGCTGTTTCTGCTGGCGGCCAACCTGGGCGGCACGAGCCGGGGCCTGCTGGGGCTCCTGGCGTTTCTGGTGGGCCTGCTGGTGATGAACACCGCGATGATGGCCGGTGCTTCGGGCATTGTGGTGGGGAGCTTGCGCAGCGCGGTTCTGGGGCGGGTGGTCATGTCGGTGACCGCCGTGTACAGCTTTGCCATGGGGACGGTGTTCCTGTTTGGCTGGAGTGACCGGCTGCCGCCGCTGGCCCACTGAACGGTCCCGGTTTCCAGGCTGGAACGCTTTACTGCGCAGCCTGCATCCTATGCAGAGGATTGACGACATGGACATGACTCTTCAGGAAAAATCGGCGCTGCTGGACGAGACTTTGCGCTCCGCCGGTTCCCTGCTGGTGGCCTACTCGGGCGGCACCGACTCCGCGTTTCTGGCCCATGCCGCGCACCGGGTGCTTGGGTCGAAGATGCTGGCGGTGATTGCCGATTCGGCGTCGCTGCCACGGCGGGAGCTGGCCGATGCGCTGGAGTTTACCGCGCGGCACGGCATCCCGACGGAGATTCTGCAGACGGCCGAGTTGGAGAACGCGGATTACCAGCGCAACGACTCCCAGCGCTGCTTTCACTGCAAGGACGAGCTGTTTACCCGGATGGAGGAGAAGCGGCTCGCGGATGGCTTTGCCGCCATTGCCTATGGGATGAATCTGGACGATCGCGGCGACTTCCGGCCGGGCCAGCAGGCGGCGCTGCGGCACCATGTGCTGGCACCGCTGGTGACGGCGCAGCTGACCAAGGCCGAGATTCGCGCACTGTGCGCGGGTGCCGGGCTTGCGGTTGCGGAGAAGCCCGCCAGCGCCTGCCTGTCGTCGCGCATCGAGTACGGGCGGCCCGTGACGGCGGAGAACCTGAGCCAGGTGGAGCGGGCCGAAGAAGCCCTGCACGCGATGGGCTTTCCGCAGGTGCGGGTCCGGCACCATGGCGAGCTGGCGCGGGTAGAAATTGCACGGGAGGATTTGTCGCGTGCCTTAAGCCTGCCAATCCTTGCAGGTATCACCGCGGCGCTGCGGCCGCTTGGGTTTCGCTATGTCACGCTCGACATGGAGGGGTATCGCAGCGGATCGATGAATGCGGTGCTGCCTGTGTCCGTGCTGACGAAATCGTTCAACGCCAGCAGTTGATCGAATGCATGAAACTTTTTTATCAGATCTACGGGACAGTGAACTGGGAAGCCCCACCTAGCTTCGCGAAGGCGGGCCACCCGGCATACAGATCGCCAATCTTTTACGAGTCAGTGATACAGGACCTGAGATTTACCTATGCGCATTGCTTATCTTGACTGTTTTGCCGGCATTGCCGGAGATATGTTCCTCGGCGCGCTGATTGACGCCGGCGTGCCGCCTGCCGTGCTGCAGGAGGCAACGGACGCGCTGCATCTGAATGCTTCCCTGCGGGTGGAGACGGTGGACCGCAGCGGTATCTCCTGCACCAAGGTGCATGTGCTGGAGGGCACTGTGCTGGCCGAAGAAGTCCATAGCCATTCGCACTCTCACAGTCATTCGCATGCCCATGCCGATGGCAGTGTCACGACATCGCATGCCGCCGTTCCCTACAACGGCACGCATACCGTGCAGCCGCAGACTCAGCACCTGCATAAGACCGGTCATGCGCACACTCATGCGCATGCGGAAGCTCATTCGCACTCGCAGGAACAGGAAGCTGTACCTGAGCAGGAGCATGGCCATGCGCATGTGCACGGGCGTTCGCTCACGGTGATTCGCGAGCTGATTCAGGCCGCGCCGCTGGATAACGCGGTGAAGCAGCTCAGCATTCGGGCATTCGAGTTGCTGGGCCGTTCGGAGGCCAAGATCCACAACGTGCCCGTCGACCAGATTCACTTTCATGAGGTGGGTGCGGTGGATGCCATTGTGGACATGGTGGCCGCGAGCGCGGGCATTGTTCACCTGCAGATTGGCGCGTGGTACAGCTCCGCGGTGAATGTGGGCGGCGGCATGGTGGAGTGCGCGCACGGCACGTTTCCGGTGCCCGCACCGGCGACGGCCGATCTGCTGCGCGACTGCCCCACCTACTCCGCGCATGTGCAGAAAGAGCTGGTCACGCCGACGGGCGCGGCACTGCTGCGCGCGCTCGCCCCGGCCTTTGGCCCGCAGCCCGCGATGCGCGTGGAGAAGATCGGCTATGGTGCCGGTACGCGCAATCCCAGGGACTTTCCGAACGTGCTGCGGCTCAGCATTGGCGAGGCCACGGAGACGGCCAGTGTGCCGCAGACGACCGCGTTTGCCGAGGCGGCACAGGGGAGAGCGGCTGCCGGCAGCCAGCCGGCAACACAGCATTCTGCTACGCACACAGTCACGGTGATTGAAACGGCGCTGGACGATCTTTCTCCGCAGATCATCGCCTACGTTGCCGAGCAGGCGCTGGCACAGGGGGCGCTGGATGTGATGCTGACGCCCGTCCTTATGAAGAAGGGACGTCCGGGTACGCTGCTGACGCTGCTCTGCGAGCCCTCAAACAGCGGTGCCCTGCAACAGCTGCTCTTAAGGGAGACCAGCACCCTTGGCTTGCGCATCCGGCAGGAGCAGCGCACCTGTCTGGAGCGGACCCACACATCGGTTGGAACCGCATACGGCAGCATCCGCATGAAGATCGGGACGGAGAACGAAGTGGTGCGTAATGCCGCGCCTGAGTTTGAGGACTGCCGCACCGCCGCGGCAGAGCACAACGTGCCGCTGAAGCAGGTGCAGCAAGCCGCCCTTGCCGCGTACTTTGCAACGGCCGGCGGCAACAATGCGAAGAAGGGGCCGAGTCAGCAATGAGGCGCGAAGATCTGCTAACCCTGCTGGCCGGCGTGGAACGCGGCAGCACCACCGTGGACGCCGCCGCGGCACGCCTGACCGATCTGCCCTTTGAGGAGCTTGGGCATACGCGCGTGGACCATCACCGCAGCCTGCGCAGCGGTCTGCCGGAGGTGATCTACGCCGCCGGGAAAACGCCGGAGCAGACCGTCGCCATCTTCGGCAGCCTGGCGAGAGACGGCGTGGACGTGCTGGCGACACGCTGCTCGGAAGAGACCGCGCGGGCCGTGCTGGCTGAGCATCCTTCGGCCACGCACAATGGCACCGCGCGGACTGTTTCGTTGCGCCGCGATTCAACCGCAGCTACCCGGGGATGCATTGCCGTGGTCTGCGCCGGCACCAGCGATCTGCCCGTGGCGGAGGAGGCCGCGGTGACCGCGGAGGTCTTTGGTGCGGAGGTCGTGCGGCTCTTTGACGTGGGCGTGGCCGGGCTGCATCGCCTCTTGGCTGTGCGCGGCGAACTCACCAGGGCACAGGCTGTCATCGTCTGCGCCGGCATGGAGGGCGCGCTGCCGTCCGTCGTGGGCGGCTTGGTGGGCGTGCCGGTGCTGGCGGTGCCCACGTCGGTCGGGTATGGCGCGTCGTTCTCCGGCGCGGCAGCGCTTCTGGGCATGCTGAATTCCTGCAGCCCCAACGTGAGTGTCGTCAATATCGACAACGGCTTTGGCGCAGCCTACAGCGCGGTGCTGATTGCGCGGGCGGCGTCGCCGGCCTGCAAGCCCAAATGACGCTAAGCCAGACAGGTGCACTTTGCATCGTACTGACGAAGGGTTTAGCAGCGCAGATCAGTCGCAGTGGAAGAGGAGTTCCCTATGGAACGTAGAGATTTTTTGAAGACCGCCGCTGCCGCAAGCTTTGCGGCAACCGTGCCGATGGCGGCAAACGCGGGCACGGCAGCGAACAATGATGCAGCCGCGGCGAGCGCGCCCACCAAGCGGCCGGAAGCACCTGGAATGCTCTACCGCGAACTCGGCACGACGGGCGAGCGGGTGTCGGCCATCGGCCTGGGCGGCTTTCACATCGGCAAGCAGAAGGAGGCCGATGAAAGCATCAAGCTGATTCACGCGGCTATCGATGCCGGCATCACCTTCATGGACAACTGCTGGGACTACAACGACGGCATCTCCGAAGTGCGCATGGGCCAGGCGCTGAAGACCGGCGGCTACCGCCAGAAGGTCTTTTTGATGACGAAGATCGACGGCCGCACCGCCGAGGAATATAACAAACAGCTTGAGCAGTCCATGGGCCGGCTGCAGACCGACATGATCGACCTGGTGCAGTTTCATGAGGTGATCCGCATGGAAGATCCGGACCGCATCTTTGCCAAGGGCGGCGCGCTGGAAGCGGCGATGAAGGCGCGCGACCAGGGCAAGATCCGCTACATCGGCTTTACCGGCCACAAGGATCCGGCGGTGCACCTGCGCATGTTCGAAACAGCGCAGAAGAACAACTTTAAGTTCGCCTCGGTACAGATGCCGGTGAACGTGATGGATGCTCACTTCCGGTCGTTCACAAAACAGGTCATCCCGGTGGCGAAGCAGCAGGGTACGGGCGTGCTGGCCATGAAGACCTTCGGCGACGATTACATCCTGCGCAGCAAGACGGTTCAGCCGCTGGAAGCGTTGCGCTATGGATTGACGCAGCCGGTTTCCGTTGTCATCACCGGCATCGACAGCATGCCGATTCTGAACCAGGCTCTGGAAGCCGCGAAGAATTTTCAGCCGATGAGTGAGCCGCAGATCGCCGAGTTGCTGGGCCGCACGCAGACAGCCGCCATGACCGGAGAGTATGAGCTGTTCAAGACTTCAGCGCACTTCGATGGAACAGCGCAGAATCCCAAGTGGCTTGGGTAGATCGGGTGCAGCGGGCCTGCATGCCTTGGGAGCTTTTGAGCGGTTTTCGATATAGACAGCGCGACTTCAGCCGCCGGGATTCCACGTTCCGGCGGCTCGGTGGTGACCTTAGGCCCTGGCTGCATTCCGCTGAAACAGGAACACCGCTCCGGAGAGAGCCAGCACCGTAAAACCTGCCAGCCAGAGCACATGCTGCCAGGGCTGCCACTTGCTGCCGAAGCCGATGCTCCACAGGGCAAGCTGGCCCATGTGCCAGGTGGGGAAGGCCGGGGCGAGCTTGCCGATCCACTTTGGCAGAATGCTCAAAGGCATCCAGAGGCCGGAAAGAAAGCTCATCGGCAAGTACGTCAGGTTCACCACGCCGACGGCTGCATTGGGTGGAACCACCATCGCCAGCAGCAGGCCAAGCGCGGCAAAGGGCAAAACGCCGCCGAAGATGACCAGGGCCAGCTGCAGCCATTGCGTGAACGGCATGCTGACATGGCCAAGCGCCACGCCAAGCGTGCTCAGGATGATGAAGATAATGGCCGCGAAACCCCCGGCAGCCATCAGCTTGCTGAGCAGGTAAGCCGGTGCGGGCATGGGACTTGCCTGCTTGACCTCAAGCCAGCCGAGAGCCCGTTCATTGGCCAGGGTCACGCCGATGCCGAAGAGGCAGACACCCGCCAGGCCAAAGATGCAATAGGTGCCCAGTGTGTACTTGGCATGCCGTTCGGCCTCAGGGCTGGCGTTTGCAACGATGATGCCGAAGAGCAGGTAAAACATAACGGGAAAGCCGATGGTTGCCAGCGAAAAAGAACGGGCTCGCAGCAGCCGCAGGAATTCGTACTTTGTCTCTTTCACGTACAGCGGCAGCTGCGGTACGCGGGCCGGTTCAGTCGGCTGGACTGCCTGTGCGATGGCGTTCATGCGTTCTCCTTTTGCGCGGTATCTTGAGGTGCGGTGCCGTCCTGGGTGAGCGCGAGAAAGGCATCTTCCAGGTTGGGGCTGGAGACCTCCAGCGAATGCAGTTCCTGATCGGCGGCCAGCAGCTCGCGCAGCACCGGCTCCGCCTGCACCACGGTGAGCGTGACAGCGGCGCCAATCTGCTGCACGGAGCGGACACCCGCCATGCGCTCCAGCGTTTCACGCGGCAGCCGGGTGACGCACTGGATCTTGCGGCCGGCGACGCGCGCCTTGATCTCTGTGGGCGTGCCCTGCGCGATTACATTGCCCTTCGCGATGACCACGATGCGGTCGGCCAGCGTGTCCGCTTCCTCAAGGTAGTGGGTGGTGAGCAGCACCGTTTTTCCGCGGGCAGAGAGGGCGCGCACCTGCGTCCACAGGGCATGCCGCGCCTCAATGTCCATGCCGAGTGTCGGCTCATCCAGAAAGAGCAGATCGGGGTCGCCCGCCAGCGCCAGCGCAAAGAGCAGCCGCTGCTTTTGCCCGCCGGAGAGCATGCGGAACTCGCGCCTGGCAATGTCATGCAGGCTGGCCGCGCGCATCAGGTCCTCGGTGGCCATGGGCCGCGGATAGTAGGAACGGAAAAGGTCGACGAACTCGCGCACCTGCAGCGTTTCCGGCAGCTTGGCCACTTGCAGCATGGTGCCGATGCGCTCACGCGTACGGCGCTCGCGCGGGCTGCGGCCAAAGACCAAAGCTTCGCCCGAGGTGGGCTGTATCAGGCCGAGCAGGACTTTGATGGCGGTCGTCTTGCCCGCGCCGTTGGGTCCAAGCAGGGCCACCACCTCACCCGGCTGCAGTGTCAGCGAAAGGTCATTCAATGCCAGGTGCGAACCGTAGCAATGCGTGACCGAACGCAGCGTCGCCGGCCCGGTTGCCGGAGCAAAGGCCGGCACCGTGGCAGGAGCAGTGGCCGGAGATGCTTTCCGGGCTTCTGTTGCAACCAGGGATGGCGCTGTGTTCGGATGTGGAATCGTCGTGCTCATGACTGTAAGAGTAGCGTGCAGAGGCACGG
>CAXTPQ010000020.1:52154-54616 GCA_964246215.1 uncultured Terriglobus sp.
CATCGCGTGCACGGCCCACTCTGGCCGTGGATCTCGGCCGATGCGGCGGTGCTGGCGATTGGCATGCTGCTGCTGCGCGGGCAGGAGCTATGAGCAAGAGAAAAGCTTTAGATCCTGCAAGGAGCCTGAACGGCAGTGGTCTCACGCACTACGACAATGCCGGTGAAGCTCACATGGTCGACGTGAGCACCAAATCCGCCACGCGCCGCGAAGCCGTGGCCGAGGCTTTTGTGGAACTCAATGCCGAGGTGCTGGCAGCGCTGCCGCAAAACCCAAAGGGCAATCCGCTGGAGGTTGCGCGCATCGCGGGCATTCTGGCGGCCAAACGCACAGCCGACCTGATTCCCCTATGCCATCCGCTGCCGCTCTCGTACATCGATGTGGAAGCGACTGTCGTTCAACCCGCCACACTGTTGGGAACGGGCGGCGGTGTCCGCATCCGCGCCACGGCCGCCACGGTGGCCGGCACCGGCGTGGAAATGGAAGCGATGACCGCCGCCAGCGTCGCAGCGCTCACGGTCTACGACATGACCAAGGCGCTGGACAAAGGCATCCGCATCCGCGAGATCATGCTGCTCAGCAAAAGCGGCGGAAAGAGCGGAGAGTACCGGCGACGGAATTAAGCCGCTTTGTTTTACGGCGTGTTTGCCGGCTTCGAGAGCTGGTTCGTAAAGCCCCCATCGGTGCAGGAAGGGTGAACAAAGGGAATGTGCAGCTTTTCGACGATGGGTGCCCACTGCGGGCAAAACTCGTTGGCGACATTGAATCCGGCGTAGCCCGCCATGGTGGTCAGGCTTCTTTGTCCAGCATGCGTCGCGTCACGGTAGCCGTCGGGAAGGTAGCCCATCCCCACAAAACCGCCCGCGGCAGCACCGGCAAAGTTCTGAAAGGCCGGCATATTGTGCTTTGAATCGCTCTTATCGACCAATGTAAAGGCGAGGGCATGCACCACGCGCGCGCTGAAGTTGGTGCTGGGGGAGGGGTAGTAGCGGGGATCCTCATGCAGAGCCACGCCGGCAAGGAACTGGCCGGCCTTCTGCGATTCATTGCGGGCGACACTGTCGCCATAATTGCGCCCGAAACCATCGCCGCCCGCTTTCCAGTCATGGGGGTAGTGGCTGGGCGGATTGATCATCTTGTAAGCTGCCGGGACGACCGGCGCAAGAATCTGAATTGGGTTAAAGGCCTGATGAGTATAGAGATCCAGCTTTTCTTTCCCGGTCAGGGGAGTGCGCGTCATCCACGGCGCAAGGATTGCCGGTGTCTGGCCGCCGGATTGGGCGCTCGCTTGTCCACTCGGAGCCGCGGTTTTCTCTGGCGAGTCAGCCTGGGATTGCGGTGCGTCCGGCAGAACATTCAACGCCAGCTGACTGGAAGAGATGAAAGCCTGAGAAGCCTGCTGCTCATTGTTCAACAGCGCTGCACCGGCCGGCGCAGGACCCTGGGCGCAGAGGGTACACACGCCGCACGATACCGCGACAGCACATAGGAAGGTTGCAGCAGACTTCATTCTTTCTCCTTGCCAGCAGTCTTCAAGATTCCGCTGCCAGTGGTTTGGATGCGTGTTCCTGTGCAGTTGCGGATTTTTAGATGGACGAAAGCAGAGCACTTCCCGTTGGATTGCGATCCGGAAGAACCCGCGCCGGTCGACTCGGGGCCTAAAGATTGAAGAGCTCACGCAAGCGTTTGACTTGTGCGCGAGCGACGGGGATCTCCGTGTGCTTGCGGTCGTCCATGCGCAGCAGATAGCTGGACTTGAACCATGGCACGACCTCGCGGATGTGCTCAATGTTGACGAGATAAGAGCGATGCGCGCGCCAGAAGATGGCCGGGTCCACTTGATCCGTGAGTTCTTCAATCGTGCGGCAGTTTGCCAGCCCATCCATGGCCGCGGTGACCACGGAGATGTCGCCTTCTTCGATCGCGGCGAAGCAGACCTCGTGCTGGTCTACGAGCATGAGCCGCTGGCCGCTGCGCACCACGACCTTGCCGGAGCGCATGCGGCTGGACGGTCCACCGCTGCCTTGGGATCCGGTGCCTGCCGCTATGGCTGTGCCCTGTGCTGCCTGCACTTGCAGGAGCCGCAGCAGGCTTTCCAGCCGCTCCTCGCTGCTGGCCTGGGGCACGGTCTCGATGGAGGCCGTAGCGGCCGCTGTGCGCCGCGCCCGGACTTTCTCAATGGCCTGGTGCACGCGCCTTTCTTCAAACGGCTTCAGCAGGTAGTCGATCGCATTGACTTCAAACGCGCGCACCGCGTACTGGTCAAAGGCCGTGGCAAAAACGATCTCCGGCAGCGGTGCGTCGTCCATCCGGTCCAGCAGCTTGGTCAGCACGGCAAAGCCGTCCAGTCCCGGCATCTGCACATCCAAAAAGACCAGATCCGGCACGGCCTTGCGGATAACCTCCACGGCCTCAACGCCGTTGGAGGCCTCGGCGACAATCTCCACCTCGCCCGCGCGCCC
>CAXTPQ010000021.1:0-4834 GCA_964246215.1 uncultured Terriglobus sp.
CCGCTCTTCGCATCCCATTACACCGATGAGCCTCTTTCTCCCCATGGCACAACTGGCCGACGAACTGGCCGCGACCGGCAGCAAGCTGAAGAAGCGCGCGGCGATTGCACAGGCACTGGTGGCTGCCAGAGATGCCGGTGGGCTGCACGACGCAGGGCTGTTTGCCCTGTATCTCTCGGGCACGCCCTTTGCCGAGGCGGACGCGCGCAAGCTGAACATCGGCGGTGCCATGATGACGCGCGTGGTGCGCGAGATCACCACGCCCACTGAGGCTCAGTTCGGCACAGCGTGGCGGCGGCATGGCGACCTGGGCGCCGCCGCGGGCGATCTTTGGGCGGAGAAAGATCTTACCCCGGAGCCCTCTCTCGAGTTTGCTGAGGTACAGGCAAGCTTTGCCGAGATCGCCATTGCAAAAACGACCGCCATCCGTCAGCGCCTTCTGACCGATCTGCTGGCCCGGGCCACGCCCGTGGAAGCCAAGTACCTTATCAAGCTCATGCTCGGCGATATGCGCATCGGCGTAAAGCAGGCGCTGGTGGAGGAGGCGGTGGCGGTGGCCAGCGAACAGCCGCTCGCCGAGGTCCGCAATGCCGTCATGCTGGAAGCCGACCTCCCCGATGCCGTGCGCATGGCATTTGAGAGCAGGCTTGCAGAAGCCCGCATGCGGCTCTTCCATCCACTCGGCTTCATGCTGGCATCTCCCGTGGAAACGCCACAGGAAGCCGTAAAACGTTTTGCCGCCACGCCGGAAGCCGCGGCTGAGGCCGATGTTTCTGTGAACTCACCGGGCGGCGCCGAACCTTCACCGCACCCCATGGCCGAAGATGAAAACGCGGTGGATCCGGACATGGCTGCTGCCCTGCCGGCTGAAGCACTGCACATTGAGGCGCAGATTGAAGACAAGTTCGACGGCATGCGGGTGCAGTTGCACTGTGGCGATGCGTCGCAGCCCAGGCGGGTGGTGATGTACTCGCGCAACCGGGAAGATGTTACGGCGAGCTGGCCGGATGTGGCGGAGGCATTTGCCCATGCCCGGTCGAACTACTTCCATGAAGATCGAAGTGTTGAATCAGGATCCCATGTTTCAGAAGCGAGAGACGGGGCACACGCGGCGAGCGGGTTGATTCTGGATGGTGAGGTGCTGGCGTGGGATGTAGCGCAGGCGCGTGCGCTGCCCTTCTCTGTGCTGTCGCCACGGCTGGGCCGCAAGCGCGTGACCAATGAAATTCGCAAAGGAACACCGGCGGTGTTCATGGCCTTCGATCTTCTCTGCGAAGATGGTCAGCTCTTGCTGGATCTTCCATTGCGGCAGCGCCGGGCACGGCTGGAAGCGGTTGCGGAACGGCTGCAGCCGGTCACGCTTTCTCCGCTGGAGGTGCAGCCGTCATCGCCACGCGGCGGACTTTTCGATGACCATCGAACCGATGCTCCCGCCGGAGAGCAGCGGTTTCTCCTGTCCGCGGTCAGCCTGGCGACCTCCGCCGGCGACTTGGATCGCGCTTATGTGGCGGCACGCGACCGCGGCAATGAGGGCGTGATGATCAAGGCGTCCGGTTCACTCTATCAGCCGGGCCGCCGCGGCCTGAGCTGGCTCAAACTCAAGCGGCACCTTGACACGCTCGATGTCGTGATTACCGGTGCCGAGTACGGTTCCGGCCGCAAGTCGCAGGTGCTCTCCGACTACACCTTTGCCGTGCGCGACGAACACGGCGATCTGCAAAATGTAGGTAAAGCCTACAGCGGCGTGACCGATGTGGAGATCGTCGAATTGACCGAATGGCTGAAGGCACACACGCTCCACGACAACGGCCACTTCCGCACGGTTGAGCCGGAGATCATTCTGGAAGTTGCCTTCAACAACATTATGCGCAGCGACCGTCACTCCAGCGGCTTTGCCCTGCGCTTCCCCCGCATCGTGCAAATCCGGCGGGACAAGCCGCTCGCCGAAATCGACACCGTCGCCCGCGTTGAGGAAATTTATCAGTCCCAGCCGGACAAGCCGGCCGCGGAGCATGTGGCCTCGTAAGCTGAATCGAGAGAACCAGCGAAGCAACTGGTCCAGCGATTGTCGGCAGCTTCAGCCGGTTTTGCAGGACGGCGTGCAAGATCGACTCGCGGCAGTTCCGCGCGCGGGAACTCGTTGCGCGGCAGACCGCCCCTGGACCGTTCGCCCTGTCTCCAGGGAATCAGCATTCCAAGCACCATCACCAAGGGCGCGGCCAGAAAACTCTGGCGAGTTCCGGGGACACTCAACGGTGGAGTGCTCCAGCGATGAAGTCATCGATCCGGACGAGATCGACTCGTGAGGAGCCCTGTCGAGCGCCATGCTTCATGGGCCTTGCGGACGCGGCCCTCAGGTCGATCGGAGCGGCTTCGCAGCCGAAGCGTCGACACCGGCCGTGCCACAGCCTGCTGGGCAAGGCGGACGCTGCTGGCCGGGTTCAATGCGCGCGCCAACGCGCAGTGCAGTGATCTGCACACCATTCAGCACCGCTTCCGTGTTGGAATAGAGCTTCCGCATATGGCCTCACCCGAGCTGTAGCAGTTTCCTGCCGTTAGGTGTATTCACAAATCGGCGGTTTCGCCTGCAGGTACAAACGTCATTGTGTCGAGCATCGATGCTTTCTCGTTGGGAAACTTGTTACTGCACCTCCGGTCATGAGCATCCAATCGTGAATGGAATTCCGGCAACTCGGCAAGAGCGGTTTGCAAGTCCCTGTCCTGTGTTTCGGCACCGGCACCTTTGGCGGCGGTACCGCCTTTTTTCAAACCTGGGGCAAGACAGATGTCGATGAGGCGCGTGAACTGATCGACACGTGCATGGACGCCGGCGTCAACTTCTTCGACACCGCGGATGTGTATTCGCAGGGCCTGTCGGAGGAGGTGCTGGGGGAGGCAATCCGGCATTTGCCGCGGGAGGATGTGCTGCTCTCCACCAAGGCCACGTTTCCCTTCAACGGCACGCATGAGCGGAACGCCGCCCAGACTGCCGGGGCAAAGCCAAATGCGGCAAATTCGGCGGGATCTTCGCGCTTTCACCTGATCCGGCAGGTGGAGGGCAGCCTGCGCCGGCTAAAGACCGACTATATCGACGTCTACCACATGCACGCTTTTGACGCGCTTACGCCCATGGAAGAGGTGTTGCAGACGCTGGACACGCTGGTGCGCGATGGCAAAGTGCGCTACATTGCCTGCTCCAATTTCAGTGGATGGCACCTGCAGCGGTCGCTTGACCTGAGCGAGCGCTACGGCTGGCCGCGCTACGTGGCGCACCAGGTCTATTACTCGCTGATTGGGCGCGATTACGAATGGGAGTTGATGCCGTTGGGCCTGGCAGAGCATGTGGGCGCGCTGGTTTGGAGCCCGCTGGGCTGGGGCCGGTTGACGGGGCGTATCCGCCGCGGACAGCCCGCGCCAAAGGACAGCCGCGTGGGCCAGGGCGGTGACGCCGGCGGACCGGTGGTTACGGACGAGTACCTCTATAACGTTGTGGACGCGCTGGACAAAATCGCCGCCGAGACAGGCAAAAGCGTGCCGCAGGTCGCGCTGAACTGGCTCCTGCGCAAGCCCACGGTGAGCAGCCTGGTGATCGGCGCACGCAACAAAGAGCAGTTGCAGGCCAACTTGGCCGCGGCGAACTTTGAACTCACGCGCGATCAGGTGCTCGCGCTGGATGCCGCCAGCGAATTGCCGCCCGCCTATCCCTACTGGCATCAGCGCCAGTTTCAGCAGCGCAACCCGATTCCGCCCGCGATCCGCTCGTAAACGCCGCCGGCATGCGCATATCGTAAAGCGTATGGATGCCGATTCCAACCTGGCCACGCTGCTTACGGAAGCGCGCAATCCCCGCTCCACCGGCATCGACGCGCTGCCCACGGCGGAGATGCTGCGCGTAATGAACGACGAGGACAGCACCATAGCCGCTCGCGTCGCGGAGCAGATTCCGCACATCGCAGAGGCGATCGATGCAATTTACAGCCGCATTCAGCGGGCCGGACGCCTTTTCTACATCGGTGCCGGCACCAGCGGCCGGCTGGGCGTGCTGGACGCCTCGGAGTGCCCGCCAACGTTTTCCGTGCCGCGCGATCTGGTGCAGGGCATCATTGCCGGCGGCGATCCCGCGCTGCGTGTGTCGGCCGAGGGCGCAGAGGACTCGCGGGAGCAGGGCGCGCTCGACCTCCTTGCCAACGGCTTCAACCAGTCGCCCGGGCTGGATACACTCGTCGGCATTGCCGCCAGCGGCCGCACGCCCTATGTGCTGGGTGCCATCGAACATGCGCGCAATCACGGCTGCCTGACTGTCGGCCTCTCATGCGTGCCCGGCTCCGCTCTGGCCGCCGCCAGCGATATCGCCATCACGCCTGCGGTCGGCGCGGAGGTCATCACCGGTTCCACCCGCATGAAGGCCGGCACGGCGACCAAGCTCGTTCTTAACATGCTCTCGACGGGGCTCATGGTGCGGCTGGGCCACGTCTACGGCAACCTGATGACCAATGTCGCGCCCACGAATGCCAAGCTCGTCGATCGTGCGGAGCGCATCGTTCAACAAGTCACGGGCGTCTCTCACCACCGTGCGGCGGAACTGCTACGCGAGGCCGGCTCCGTCAAGATAGCCATCGTCATGCAACAGCGCGGCCTGGACCGGGCGGGTGCGGAACAAGCCCTGCAGGCGGCAGGAGCCGTGCTGCGGCAGGCGCTTGGAGAAAGCCAATTCACCTAAATGGTGAAACGGCTTGCTTACGCGAACGGCTTGCTTACGTCTGCAGCGGCTTGCCGGGCTTGTAAGATGTTGCTCCGTGCGCCTTTCCGTGAAACTCGCCGCATTCGTCTGGCT
>CAXTPQ010000021.1:4934-27811 GCA_964246215.1 uncultured Terriglobus sp.
ACCGCCACCAACGCACTCACGATCTTGGTGGATCATGGTGGCCCGCGGACTGTTCCGTTGGCAGCGGGTGAGACAATGGTTCCGCTGCTCTCCGGCCAAACTGGTGGACCCTCGCCGGGCGATCACCTGATCGAGATCTACAAGCAGAGCGAAACGTGGCAGGGCCTGATCGATCTAGAGGCGCTTGTGATGCCAGCCGTCGGCCGTCCATCGGATCGGGCTCAGCTTCTGCCGCCGCCACCCCTGCCCATGCGCAAACTGTTGTTTGTCGGCGACTCCGTCACCTGCGGCGCAAATGTCTCCCGCGAGAACCGTTGCAGCAAAGACCCGGCGCGGCCCAGTCAGGACCCGTACCATGCCTTTGACATGTTGCTTGCCCGCCGGCTGGATGCGGAGCCGCAGCTGGTCTGCTATGGCGGCCGTGGCCTGCAGCGCGACTACCGCGGACTGACCATCCGCGATGGCGTGCTGAATGCGCCGGAGTTTCTGGATCTGGCCATTGCCACGGACGACCCGGCGACGCGGCAAACATGGCCCACGGCCGGCTGGGTGCCGGACGCGGTCGTGGTGTCGCTCGGCACCAACGACTTCAACCTGCAGAAAACAAAACCGCTCAATGAGCCTGGCTTTGTGCAGGATTACGCCGCTCTGCTGACGCGCTTGCGGCGGGAGTATCCTCGGTCGAGCATCCTTGTCACTGAAGGTGCGATCGTGACCGACCCGCTGCTTCGCCAGCTGGTGCGGCAGGCCGTGGCGCGCATGCACGACCCGCGCGTTGAGTGGGCACCGGCGAAGCATTATCCGGGTGATGCCTGCGACGGCCATCCAACACTGGAGCAGCACGGGCACATGGCGGACGACTTGGAGCCGCAGTTGCGAAAGGCCTTGGGATGGTGGAGATAGCCACTGCTGCCATTTGGATGCAGCGATGCCGTTTAAGCCGGAACCGTGGCCAGCGTGACGGCGAACCAGTTGCGCTCGTCGTTCCAGGTCCTGGTAACGGTAAAACCCGCACTCTGGAAGAGCTGCTGCAGGCTGGCCGAAGTGAACTTGTAGCTGCTTTCCGTATGGATCGATTCACCTGGCTGAAAGGGGATGGCCATGCCCAGCGCGGGGACACGTACCGTCTGGCGCTTGGTGCTGCGCAGGTGCATTTCAATGCGCGAGTCTTTTGCATTGAAAACAGCGACATGCCGGAAGGTGGAAAGGTCGAAGCCGGCACCGAGTTCGCGGTTCAGGCGGCGCAACAGGTTCAGGTTGAAGGCTTCTGTAATGCCGTCGCTGTCGCAATAGGCGGCTTCCAAAAGTGCGGACTCCTTCACGAGGTCGGTACCGAGCAGCAACGAATCGCCGGGCCGCAACTGGCCGCGCACCTTTTGCAAGATCGAACTGGCTTCTTGGGGCGCAAAGTTGCCGATCGACGATCCAATGTACAGCGCCAGGGTGGGGCCGTTGTGCGGCGGCACATGCAGCGCGTCCGTTACGTAATTCGCGATTTGCGGATGCACATGGACGCCGGTGAGGCTGCGTGCAATGGACTCGCACGCCTGATCGATGGCGGTGGCGGAAACGTCAATGGGCAAATAGTCCGTGGGGCCCTGTGCACGCAGCGCGGCGGCCAGCAGGATGCCCGTCTTGCTCGCGCTTCCGGCACCGAGTTCCAGGATGCGCAGCTTGCCGCTACCTTCCGCCCGTGCGTGCCCGTCGCCGGTCACGCGATGGTGCTCCCGCAGTGCCGCCGCCACGATTCCGTCGGCATAGCCGGTAAAGATCGCGCGTTCCGTGCGGGTCAGGTAATACTCGGGCACTTCCGTAATGCGTTCAAAAAGACGAGAACCCTCGGCGTCATAGAAAAGCCATGCCGGCAGCCACTTGGGGGTGACGGAAAGGCCTGTGCGGACTGCTTCAGCCAGCGCCGGATCGATGGTGGCAGGCGCGTTGCGTGCGGCGGATTGCGGCGGCTTATGCGCAGCTGGGTCGATGGTGGACGGTTGGGTGCGACCGGTCCAGACGGGCTGCGTGCTCATAAGGGCGTTCTCCTGCCAGCTTTTGATGTGACGAACGTAGCTGTGTCGCAAGAAGTTTGCAAGAACGAAATGCGATGGATTCCACTCTGGCCGGTTCCGGCGGAACCGGTAGCAAGGACGAGCGGAAAGAATGAGGTAAAGGAGGATCCGAACCTAGGCAAAAGCTTCGGCCAGGCGAATGCCCGAAAATTGCCAGCGTGTGCCGGGTGTAAAAAAATTGCGATACGTCACACGCAAATGGCTGGCCGGCGTAACGCATGATCCGCCGCGCAGAATCACCTGACTCGACATGAATTTGCCGTTGTACTCGCCCAGCGCGCCGGGCAGCGGTTTGTATCCGGGGTAGCCGGTATAAGGTGAGGCCGTCCACTCCCACACGCCGCCGTGAATCTGTGTGAGTTCGCGGGAGGCGGCCGGAGCCGGGTGCAGCTGACTCGTGCCCAGCAGGTCACCGGCCGCAATGTCAAGATGGCTGGCTTCCGCTGCTGTCTCCCACTCCGCTTCCGTGGGGAGCCGGCAACCGCGCCAGCGTGCATAGGCGTCCGCCTCAAACAGGCTCACATGGCACACCGGAGTTTCCAGCATTTCGTCTAGATTGCGCCAGCCGCTCAGTGTGAAAATATGCCAGCCATGCGGATCGTCCGGCGAACGCTGCCAGTATAGGGGGGCCTGCCAGCCTTCGCGCTCCAGGGTATCCCAACCCTCGGAGAGCCAAAGCTCAGGGCGGCTGTAGCCGTTGTCATTCATAAACAGGAGGTACTCGCCCGCGGTGACGGTGCGGTTGGCCAGCCGGTACGGCTGCAGGTACACGGTGTGCCGCGGCGTTTCATTGTCGAAAGCAAAGTCCAGCGGGTCGGCGTGCCTGGGAGCGGAGCCGATCTCGCACAGTCCGCCAGGAAAATCGCACCACTGCCGCGGAATGCCCACGCGCGGCACTGGCGTGTGATCTTCCCGGTAAACCGGCTGCAGCGGATTGGTGAAAAAGGCATGCTTGATGTCCGTCAAGGCGAGTTCCAGGTGCTGCTGCTCATGGTGCAGGCCGAGCGTGATGCGGCGCAGTGCGTCCTCAATGACATGAGATCCGTTGAGCAGCTGCGCCATGGCGCTGTCCACGTGGCTCCGGTAGCTCAGAATCTCTGTCAGCGATGGCCGCGAAAACGAGGCACGCAGCTTCTTTTCCGGAATCTCCTCGCCGAGCGATTTGTAGTAGCTGTTGAAGAGCCAATGGAATTTGGGGTGGAAGGGGCGGTAGCCTTCCAGAAACGGCGAGAGCACAAACGTTTCAAAGAACCAGCTTGTGTGCGCCTGGTGCCATTTGGTGGGGCTCGCTTCCGGACAGGACTGCACCATCTGGTCTTCCGCCGAAAGCGATGCGCAGATAGTGGCGGTTTCCGCCCGCACCTGCTGGTAGCGCCGGAGCAGGATAGCGGCGGTCGGATTGCCCGGTCCGGCTAAGCTCCTGACGATGGGGGATGTTGCAGTGGCCATGCGATCTCCGTACTTCCTTGCACATGTTTCATGTGCGGCTTTCCCAGCATACTGCCGCAAGGCTCACACCAGGCGTCCAGTCGATGAGCGGAAATCGAATCAGCGCCCTTGGCAACGAAATTGCCTCCGCGCTAGACTGCTTTCAACGGGCAGGTGCATTCCGTACCAGGCCGTTGCGAGTGAGGTGCGTCTTCCCAAAGGCGTATGAGCGACATCCCGGCGTCGATAGGACGCTCGCCGTCCCTGCTCCTTCCTGCGTCTCAGCGCACCCATCCTCCCCGCAACCGTCCGGCTTGATGAGATTTGGAGGCCACCTGTTTGCGCCGCTGCATGCGGCCGTAGCTCTTCTGGCACCCTCGGAATGCCATATCTGCGCCCTGCCACTGACACAACTGCGGGCATGTCCCGTTTGTGACGAGTGCCTGGCCGGTATCGCAAGCCAGCCGCTTCCAGCTGCCACGTGTTTCCTGTGCGGCGACGCCCTGGGCATGGAGCCGGGCTGGGGTCTGGCGAAGATCGAAGACTTGCGTTGCGACAGCTGCCATGAAGCCGAGCCGCAGTTCCGCCGCGCTGTCTCATTTGGGCACTATGGCGGGTCGTTGCGGGCGCTCATTCACCTGCACAAGTTTGAGCACATGACCCAGTTGGCCCGTCCACTGGGTGAACGCCTGGCTGGGAGCATCGCCAGCTTCTTACCGGAAACACCGGAGGGCCTCACCGTTGTCGCCGTGCCGCTCTTCCGGCGCAGACGTCCCTTCAACCAGAGTGCGGCGCTCGCCGACGTGGCGGTGGAGCGTTTGCGGCGTGAGTATCCGCAGTGGCCGCTGCGGACCGGGCACGATCTGCTGAAGCGGACACGGCCCACGGAAAGCCAGAGCCAGCTCACACCCGCGCAGCGCCGCAGCAACGTCCGGGGGGCTTTTGCCGTTACCGGGGACGTGAGCGGCCGCGACCTGCTGCTGATCGACGATGTTTACACCACTGGTGCCACGGTGGCGGAGTGCACCCGCGTGCTGCTGCGCGCGGGCGCGGCCAGTGTTCGCGTGGCAACGCTGGCCCGTGCAACACGTGAGATGGTCGCCGGATGGGAGCCGCTCCTGAACTCCTCGGAACCTTTCGGAAAAGCCGCTTTCAGCACGCCGGCCGGTGGTGCCCTCACCAATCCGCCTACTCAAGATCGTCCATAAGGAGAGCGTAACGAGATGATGTCCGCCAAAATCCGCAAACAAAAATCGCTTGTCCGCTGCCATGCGATGACGGCACCCGGCAGTGCACCGGGCTCTGAGAGTGGGGCCAGACCGCGCGGTGCCACACCGTTGCAAACGCCTGTTCTTGTGCTGAACGCTTCTTATGAGCCGATCAACATCTGCGGAGCGCGCCGCGCGCTGGTGCTGGTGCTGAAAGGCGTCGCTCGCACCGAGGAGGAGCAGGGTGCCACGCTCCACGCGGCCCGCGTGGAAATGAAGCTGCCGTCGGTCATCCGCCTCCTGGAGTACCGGCGCATTCCGCACCAGACGCGTGCGCTCTCCCGTAAAAACATCCTCTTGCGCGACCGGAACACTTGCCAGTACTGCGGCGAAGTGTTGAACAGCAATGAGATGACGCTGGACCACGTGCTGCCCCGCTCGCGCGGCGGCCTCTCCACGTGGGAAAATCTGGTGGCCTGCTGCCATGAATGCAATCGCAGAAAAGGCAATCAGCTGCTGCATGAGTTGACCGACATGCAATTGACACGGGAGCCGCGGCCGTTTTCATTACATACATCGCGCCACATCATGCGGATGCTTGGATCGGCCGATGCAAATTGGAGAAAATACCTGTATTTCGAGGCATAATCGACTTGTGGATACACCGTATTGCGAAAATGTATCAAGAGATAAAGAGTCAACCAGAATGCGATCCCACAAAAGTGTTATGCGGAAATCCAAGGCATCTATGTGAAGAAACCATAAAGCGTTTTCATACGACGGTAACTGAGTCTTCGGCGCAATTCGTCGTATTTTCCTATTTGCTTTACGGCGCATTGCCAGGCACCTAAGGTGGTTCATGTCAGGCAGGACTGAAGAAAGTCCGCTCGAACACACTCTCAGGAGCCGCCACCATGAAGATCGTTCTTCGCGCCACCGTCCTCGCCATCACGTTCGCGGCTTTTGCCGCGTCCGTCGCGCCTCTCGGTATCTCCGCCGCGACCCCAAAGCCGAAGGACGTGAAACCGGGCATTACGACGGACATGGGTCCTTGGCCGCAGTGCAGCTGGGCCGATCAGACCGGTTGCGGGATTGCGAAGTAACCAAAGCGCTGCAAATTAGTGCTACATGAAGCTTGCATGAGCGGGTATGCTTTCCTTGAGGAGACCTCCCGCTCGTGTCTGCTAGTGACATCGTATTCTGGTCGGAGATGCTAAGCGCGTTCCTTGGCCTGCTTGCAGTCATTTTCATGTTTCGAGCGAGGAGCCTTTCGCTCTACTGGCCCTTGATTCCTTTAGCTGCCTGGGATGCGCCTTCTAGCTTCTTATATTATTGGCTACGTACTTATCGGCTTTTCCCGCCAGTCACTTCGTACCACATCTATTTCATTGTTTTTTATTTCAATTATTCACTTGCAGCTATCGCATCAATTGTCATCACGTACAAGCTGCTTGGTGATGCACTGAGTCCCTTCAAGGGAATACGTAGTCTCGCAATCATTGTGTACAGATGGGTTGCCATCGTTTCACTAATAGCGGCAGTAGGAATCATCTTCACGCCAGGTTTCAACCTACTGAGCGGTACTCAAACCGCTTTTTACCAAGTTGTTCGCGTGAGCTCCGTCCTGAACCTGAGCCTTGTTGCTTTTATTGCTTTGGCCATCCGCCCACTCGGCATAACCCGGGGCAGCCGCATCTTCGGAGTGAGCGCTGGCATCGCGATAACCTCCATGGCGAATCTGCTGCAGGCGAGCTTCTTTAACGACCACACGATGTCCACGAATGCCAGCCTCATCGGTGATGCTGGTCAATGCTTTGCCGAACTCGTCTGGATTTACTACTTCGCCAGACCGGAGCCGCCCCGCCGCTTCGTGCTCCTGGCTGTTAGTTCGCCACTGCATGCCTGGAACCAGATCGCGGCGGTCCTTGGCAACAAGCCCAGCTATGCGGCCATCGGCGGCGTGCCGCCGGAGGCCTTCTCGCCCGCGGAGCTGGGCATGATCACCTATGTGCCGGGTGGGGGGCCTGCATCCAGCGAAGGCATGGCTGCTTCACGCGATTACTTCGTCAACATGGACGCGCTGAACGCCGCTTCCTCGATCAAAATCCCGGAACCCGGCCCTGACCGCATCGCAAAGATGCGCAAGGAACGAAAAGAAGAAGAGTAGCGCGACCGCACCATCAACAGTTACCGACTCCAGCCAGATTGCACTCCGTGGATGCCGGCGGCTCAGGCCGTATCATTTAGCCCATATGACTTTGCGCATGGCCCTGCTTCCGCCAGCCTCTCCCACCTGTTCTTTCGCGCTCAGCCGATTCACAGCCGGACGATCTTTCGCGGCGCGCGGCGTTTTCGGGGCGCTCGCCACGGCGGTTCTGGCGTTGGCCGCCGTCACGCCCTCTGCCGCGCAGATTCAGGTACAGAGCAAAACATTGGGCAACGGCATGAAAATTCTGGTCCAGGAAGACCCATCCATTCCCAACATCGCGGTCTACACCTTTTATCGCGTGGGCTCGCGCAATGAGCATGAGGGCATCACCGGGCTGTCGCACTTCTTTGAGCACATGATGTTCAATGGCGCCAAGAAGTACGGCAAGGGCGAGTTCGACGCGGCGCTGGACAATGCCGGCGGCACAAACAACGCCTACACCACCACGGACGATACGGTGTACCAGGACTGGACGCCCGCCTCCGCGCTTGAGCTGGTCATGGACGCCGAATCGGACCGCATGGAAAACCTGCAGTTCATTCCAGAGGTCGTCGAAAGTGAACGGCAGGTGGTTTATAGCGAGCGGCGTCTGCGCACCGACAACAGCAACCCCGGAACTCTGCGCGAAGCCCTGGGCGCAACTGCCTTCGAGAGCTCGCCGTACCACTGGCCCGTCATCGGCTGGCCGTCCGACATTGAGGGCTGGACGATCGACGATCTGAAGAGCTACCACGCCATGGGCTACTCGCCGAAGAACGCGACCATGGTGGTGGTGGGCAATGTGAAGGCCGGCCAGGTCTTTACCCTGGCGCAGAAGTACTTCGGCCCGGTGCCCGCGCATGATCCACCGCCGCCGGTGCGCACCAAGGAGGTCGCGCAGACGGGGGAGCGCCGTGTGGTCGTCCGCAAGCCGGCGCAGCTGCCGCTGCAGGTCATCGCGTACCACACCGTCGACGCCAAGAGCGCCGATCAGTACGCGCTGCAGGTGGTGGATGCCTTGTTGACCACCGGCCAAAGTTCCCGGCTCTACCGCGCGCTGGTCGACGGCCAGCAACTCGCGCTCAGCATCGGCTCCAATCAGGATGAGCTGATCGACCCGGGGCTCTTCACCATCCAGCAGCAGCCACGCGCGGGTGTCGCGCCGGAGAAGGTGGAGCAGGCGATCTATACCGAATTGGACAAGCTGAAAACCACGCCGGTCGGCGACAAGGAGCTGACCAAGGCGAAGAACCTCATCATCTCGGGAAACTACCGCGAACTGCGAACGATTGCCGGCCGCGCGCAGGCGATTGGCCAGGCCGAGATTTTCCATGGCGACTGGCAGTTTGTGAATCAGGAAGAAAAACTGATCAACGCGGTGACTGCGGCGGATGTGCAGCGCGTGGCCGCCAAATACTTCGTGCCCACGAACCGAACGGTCGCAACACTGCTGCCGGATACGTCTGCCAAAGGCGCGGCGGCCGCCGCCGCCGATGACTCAGGCGGTGCTGAATGAACGGAATGGCGATAAGCGGGATGTTGAGAAGGAGCAGGATGCGGAAGACGTGGCAGCAGGAAAAGTCTGGAACCCCTCTCTCCCACGCGAGACATGGGGTATCCCTGGTGTTGGCTGCCGCCGCGTTTGCGGTGCCGGTTGCCGTTGCGGCGGCCCAGGCGCCAGCGGCCCAGACTGCAGCGCCTCAGACCACAGCGGCACCGGGCAGCTCCGGCAAGATTGTGCCACCGCCGCCGCAGCCCTATGTGTTGCCGATGTATGAGCGCACTGTGCTGCCCAACGGCCTGACGGTGCTGCTGCTGCCCAAGCATGAGGTGCCGCTGGTGAGCGCAACGTTATTACTGCGCTCTGGGTCAGTGGCTGACCCGGCTGGCAAAGAGGGCACCGCCGCCTTGACCGCCGCGCTGTTGCGCAAGGGCACAGCCGCGCGTTCCGCGGATGCTTTCTCCGAGGACCTGGATTCGATCGGCATGCTGTATTCCTCGGGTGTTTCGCTAGACTCCACCAGCATCGGCATCGATTACCTGAGAAAAGACCAGACGCTCGCCATGTCGTTGCTGTCGGACGTGGTGCTGCACCCATCCTTTCCAGCGGACGAGGTAACAAAGCAGCTCTCGCAGCGGCTGGACGGCGTGCGCTCCAGCAAGGACAATCCGCAGGCCGTGCTGGGCCAGTACTATCGCAGCTTCCTCTATGGCGCGCACCCCTATGGGCGGCCGGCTGGCGGCGACGAAAAGTCGCTCAAGACGATTACCCGGGAAGATGTTCTCGCCTTTTATAAGGCGAGTTACACCCCCGGCAACGCGATTCTGGCGGTTTCCGGCGATTTCGATCCGGCGGCGATGAAGTCCGCGCTGCAAACCAGCTTTGGCGGCTGGCAGGGTGCGGCACCCACGCCGGTGAAGCTGCCCGCGCTGCCCGCGCAAAAGGGCCGGCGGCTGCTGCTGGTGGACAAGCCGGATGCCACGCAAACCTACTTTGCCGTCGGCAACGTGGGCGTCAACGCGACCGACCCGGACCGCAGCTCGCTCGACGTGGTGAATGAACTTTACGGCGGACGGTTCACCTCACTGCTGAACACGGAACTCCGCATCAAGACGGGCTACACCTACGGCGCAAGCTCGTCATTTTCTGAGCTGCGCGTACCGGGCCCATTCACCATCGGCACATTTACCAAGAATGCAACGACGGTTCCCGCCATCGATAAGACGCTGGAAACACTGGATACCTTGCACGCGCACCCATTCTCCGATGCGGAGTTAAGCTCGGCCAAAAACACGATCGCGGGTACGCTGCCGCCGGAGCTGGAGAGTTCGCAATCCATCGCAGGCACGCTGGCCAGCCTGGAACTCTACGGCCAGACACGCGACGACTTCAACCGCGACCTGGAGCGCACCCAGAAGACGACCGTCGCCGATGAGAAACGCGTTGTCGGCAAAGACTATCCAGCCAGCGCGGACCTGGTCATGGTCGTGGTGGGCAAGGCATCGGAGATCGGCCCGCAGCTCAAGAAGTACGCGCCAACCATGGAGACAAAGAAGATCAGCGACCCGGGATTCTAAGTCCTTCCAAGTGCAAGCCCAGAAAACGTCATCCGGAGCCTGCTCAGAAATCCGTGACCATCATAGAAATTACAAAGTCCTGCTTGACACTGTTTGTCTATCCACTACTATGTGGTTGTGGATAGGCTGGGGACAACTTTAGCGGCTTTGTCGGATCCAACCCGCCGCGCAATGGTCGAACGGCTCTCACGCGGGCCTGCCTCTGTGCATGGATTGACGGAACCGTTTGCACTCTCGCAGCAGATGATTTCAAAACACATTGCCTGCCTTGTGCGAGCGCGGATCGTGATCAAGACGAAGCGTGGACGAGAGAGTGTGTGCACACTCAGGCCGGAGGCGATCAAGACAGTCAGCGACTGGGCTATTTCCTATCGCAAATTCTGGGAGGAGAGCTTCGACAAGCTGGATGGGGTTGTAACTCAGATGAAGAAAGCGGAGGCCAAATATGGCGGAAAACACGGGTAGTCCGGCAAACCGGATGGTTGTTACAAGAATCTTCGATGCTCCACGCGAGTTGGTTTGGAAGGCGTGGACAGACCCAAAGTACATGATGCAGTGGTGGGGGCCGAAGGGTTTTACCGCGCCCGTTTGTAACATAGATTTTCGCGTGGGAGGAAAGTTTCTCTGCTGCATGAGAGCGCCGGACGGGCAGGAGTTTTGGAATGGTGGGGAGTACCACGAGATCGTTCTGCACGAGAAGATTGTCTCCTCCATGTACTTTTCCGATTCAGAGGGAAACAGGGTTGAGCCTGCGCACTATGGAATTGAACATGAGGCCATAGCGGATGCTTATGACGTAGTCACTTTTGAGGACCTTGGAAGTGGCAAGACGAAACTGACCTTTATTGGAAATGAAACCATGGAAGACGCTAAGAATAGCGGTCAACTGGAAGGCTGGAACCAGATACTCGACAAAGTCGCTGGAATCGTTGCGGAACTAGCGCAGGCGAAGTAAGAGATTTAAGGATTGTCATACATTCAATAAGTCGTGGTCGTTTGCGATTCGGCGGCTTGACCGCCGCCGGGGCTTCTGATGCCGGCGGCTCAAGCCGAAGTCTTCCAAAACTCATCACTTGTTTCGGATGCTGAAGCCGTCTTACGAATCGAACAACGCCCTGATTCTGGACAGCGATTCATCGGAAACGTTTCCACATCTTCTGTTACAAACAGGAGGGCGAGGACAACGATGAATCGGCGTGAAGTGATGTTGGGTGCCGCGGCGACAGGTGCCGTGAGTGCGTTGCGGAAAACACAGGCCGTTTCTGCGTCAGTGATGTTTGCTCCGCAACCAGCCGCTGCAGCGGCCGCCTTCACCGGCCTGACTGGGCGTCCAGCGGCCGTCGACCGCCGTTTCCGCTCCGCCGCCATTGAGCGCGCGATTCAGGAGATGCGGACGGCGACCGGCAGCCCGGAACTCGCGGACATCTTCGCGAATTGCTTTCCCAACACGCTCGATACGACCGTTTTCCCCGGCACATCTTCCGGCAAGCCGGACACCTTTGTCATCACTGGCGACATCGACGCCATGTGGCTGCGGGATTCCAGCGCGCAGATGTGGGTTTACCTGCCTTTTGCCAAAGAGGACGCAGCCCTGCGCGATCTGATCGAGGGCGTTGTGCGCAGGCAGGCGCGGCTTGTCCTGTTGGATTCCTACGCAAATGCCTTCAAGCGCACGCCGGGCGCGAAGGACCTGGAGTGGTCCACCAAAGACGCCACGGACCATATTCCCGGCGTGGCGGAGCGCAAGTGGGAGATCGACTCGCTTTGCTATGTCGTCCGCCTGGCGCACGGCTTCTGGAAAACGACGGGTTCCACATCGCCTTTCGACCAGATGTGGCATGACGCGGCACAGCGCATCGTCCGAACCTTTCGCGAGCAGCAGCGCAAGGACAATCTGGGCCCGTACCACTTCCAACGTGCCGCGCAGAATCCCACGGACTCACTGCCGCTGGGCGGCTATGGCAATCCGGTCCGGCCCAACGGCCTAATCTGTTCCGGCTTCCGGCCATCGGACGACGCGTGCATCTATCCCTTCTTCATCCCGGCCAACCTCTTCGCGGTGGCCGCGTTGCGCTGGCTTGCGGAGATGGCCACACAGATGTATCACGATGCCACCTTTGCACAGGAGTGCGAGCAGTTTGCGGCGGAGGTGCAGGAGTCGATTCAGCGGGCCGGCGTGGTGGCTCACCCCACCCATGGCGAAATCTACGCCTATGAAGTGGACGGCTACGGCAATTCCCTGGCCATGGACGATGCCAATGCGCCAGGCTTGCTCAGCCTTGCCTACCTTGGCATTGTGCCGGAGGGTGCCGCCGCTCAGGCACGCTACCGCCGCACCCGCGCCTATTCCCTTTCTGACGACAACCCCTACTTCTTCCAGGGTAAGGCCGGCGAAGGCGTCGGCGGACCGCACATCGGCCTTGGCTACATCTGGCCCATGTCCATCCTGATGCGGGCACTCACCAGCAATGACGACGCGGAGATCGCCCAGTGCCTGCAAACTCTTTGCACCACCACCGCCGGCACAAACTTCATGCATGAGTCGTTTCAAAAGGACGATGCCACAAAGTACACGCGGGCATGGTTTGCCTGGGCGAACGGCCTTTTCGGCGAACTTTTGCTCAAGCTGAAGCGGGAGCGTCCGGCTCTGCTGCGCGACTTCCGCGTGAGGGCCTGAGCTTCAGGAAAGCCTCTACTGCAAGAGCTGTCCGGAGATGCTGCAAGGGCGTTGGCGACAGCTTTTCGCTTACCTTGAAGCGTCATCTCGACCGGAGCGGGACAGCTCGATCGTCCCGGCGAAGTGGAGAGACCTGCTTCTTTTCTGCTTTCGCCGGACCATCATGCAAACCGCTCAAGCGGTCATGATGTCAAGCCATCCCATTGGAAATGGCTGGAGAAGTCCAGTGAACCTTCCCGTTTTGGGACAGTTCAGGGAACCTTCCAGAAGAACAGCTTTGCAAGTGCGCTCTCCCCCAACCGGGCCATTGTGTTCCGGGCTTGCGGAGGCTAGTACTGGAGAGACCGCACGTGCGCAGCCGCGGCAAACAGGCCAGCTTGCACGGGCGGCACTCCTATCCCCAAGGAAGATTTCATGCAGAAGCATTTGAACAAGCTCATTCTGGCCGCCGGTGCCGTATGCCTGCTGCCCACACTGGCTACCGCGCAAAAGCAGCTGCCGTTCGGCCTTTCCACACTGGCCGGTACGCAGCCGCCCGCGGTCACGGCCAGGCCAGCGCTCAAGACGAGCGGCACAACCTTTGCCGCGAACCAGCAATACACCTTTCTGCTGCACGGGCCGGCGATTGCGAGTCCGGTGGCATCGCATCTCGGCGCGGAACTCGGCACCATTGTCGTCGACACCAACGGAAACATCATCCAGGGTGAAGTCGATATCGACTCGACGATCATCAATCTCGCCGCCTATCCGATTGCCGGTGGTTCCGTCGTCCTGAACCCTGACCAGACGGGCACACTCACCATCCAGCTTGGCAACGTCACCCAGGTCTTCTCACTGGCGGCGGCGGTGAACAACGGCATCATTACTTCGGCGGGATTGCTGGAGAACGACGGCATTGCCGGACTTTCCGGAACGCTGATCCCACAGCCCAAGCTGGCTACGGCACCGCAGGGGCAGTTCAGCCTAAGCCTGAGCGGTGAAACGTTTGAGGTGGTGGGTGTGCCGGACGCAGTTGGCGTGAGCGGTACGTTAACGCTCAGCGGCCAGACGGCAAGCGGTCAGGTCTCTGTCTATGTGGGCGATGCCGGGCACAACAGCTTCTTCTTCAGCGGCTTTGTTCCATTTGCCGGCGGCACCACCACCGGGGCCGATTCGCTTGGCCGAACCACCATCACCCTGCCACTGCCCAACGGAGCCGGCTCGGCTGTCTTCGCGGCATACCCGGTCAGCGCCACCCAGCTGAACCTGGTGGCCATCAATCCCGTGTCGGCCACCTCACCCGTAGTCTTTGGAACAGCGCAGCAGTAGTGTGCGGGCCCATCCGGTGCTTGCTGCGAATGGGCCGCTCCTGCGATTCGCAGGATGACTTAACCTGTAGCGGAACCGCCTAGTGGGGCAGCTCCTGTGTGCCGGCGATTGTGAAGCTCACAGCGGTGGTGTCCGTTGGCACTGGCTGTCCGCCGCCAACCGTGACCTTGTAACTGCCGGGGCGGACTGCCCGTGTGCCTTGCGTGTCGACCTGGCTAAGCTGGCGTGGGTCGAGTATGAAGGTGACGTGGCGGCTTTGCCCGGGTTGCAGGTGCAGGCGCTCGAAGCCCTCCAGCGAGCAGATGGGAGCGGTGCCGTCCTGTGGCGGCGTTAGATAGAGCTCGGCCACCTCATCCCCGGCGCGCTTGCCGGTGTTTTTCACATCGGCCTCCACGCGCAGGGTCTGGCCGGCATTCAGGTTGGCGCTGCTCACCTTTACATTGCTGTAGGTGAAGGTCGTGTAGCTCAGGCCGTAGCCAAAGCCGTAGAGCGGTTTGCCCTTGTAGTAGCGGTAGGTGCGGTTGGCCATGGAGTAGTCGGTGAACGCCGGCAGGTCATTGACGTTGCTGTAAAAGGTCACGGGCAGGCGGCCGCCAGGGTTGTTGACGCCGGTAAGCGTTTCGGCAATGGCCTGCGCACCTGCCTGGCCGGGATACCAGGCTTCCAGCACCGCATCGGCGTTCTGTTGCGCCCAGTTCACGGCTAGGGCGGAGCCGTTCATCAGCACCACGATCAGCGGTTTGTCCGTCCCCTTGACAGCGGCTTTCAGGGCTTCCAGCATTTGCTGCTGCGCGGCGGGCAGGGCGATGTCGGTACGGTCACCACCGCTGAAGCCGGGCACGTGAATGGGCATCTCTTCGCCTTCCAGTGAGGCGTTCAGGCCGGCAAAGGCGATCACCGCATCGGCATTTTTCGCCGCCGCCACGGCTGCTTCGCGCAGAAGATTGGCTGGCGGCGTCCACTGAAAGGTGAGGCCCGCACCGAAGAGTTCGGCGCGGTGGGCGTATTCGATGACGATGGCGTGCGGTGATGCATCTGCGAAGTGCAGCTTGAAGTCCTTGGTCGTGCTGCCGCGGCCTTCAGCGGTCTCGGTGTCGCTGGTAAACTTCAGCTTTTCATCACCATCCACCGTGATGCGGACGCTCTCGTAGTCTTTGCAAGGGTAGCAGTCGCCGAGCCGGGCGGTGTAGGTGTAATCGCCCGGCGCGGGTGCGGTGAGCGAGCCGGTCCAGCGCACTGAGAAGGCATTGGCGGGCACGGCATCGGCGGGCTTCGCGGCGGTCCAATCGAACTGGATTTCCTTGTCGAGCCGTGTGACCGCGGGCGTGCCCTCGAAGTGTTCATTGGCGAAATACTGGCCGGTGAGCCCCGCCTGCAGCGGAATGCCGATACGCGTGGGAACCCGTGTCTGCACCGGCGCGGCGTGCAGGTAGGTGCGCGGCACGGTCATCTTCAGGCCGGCGGCGTAGGGCGCGCCCTGTGCATAGATGACCTGCGCACCGGCTTTTGCAATGGCATCCACGGGCAGCTGCGGGTCTTTTGGAATGGTGTAGTAATTGCCCACGATGCCGAGCAGGTCGTCTGCACCGGGGCCGACCACGGCGATGCGTTTGGGAGCGCCCGGCTTGCCCAGGCTCATGGGCAGCGTGCCGTGGTCGTTTTTGAGCAGCACCATGCTTTCGCGCGCGGCCTGCAAAGCAAGCCGCCCGTGCGCGGGGCTCATCACCTCGTTCATGGGCACGCGGCTCCAGGGCATGGTGGCCGGTGCGTCAAACAGGCCCAGCTTCATGCGCGCGGTAAAGAGCCGCTTGAGCACGGTGTCGATCTCGGCTTCACTCAGCAGCTTCTGGCGGACGGCTTGCGGAAGCGCCAGGTACGTGTCGCCGCAATTGGTGTCGGTGCCGCTGCGTACGCCGTCGGCCGCGGCTTCCTCGCGTGTTTTCGCAAAGTGGTGGCCGTCCTTTGAGTAAAAGTCGTCGATCGCACCGCAATCGCTGGTGACAAAGCCGTTGAACTTCCAGTCGCGGCGCAGAGTATCTGTCAGCAGCAGCTTGCTGGCGCAGGCGGGCGAGCCGTCAATGCGGTTGTAGGCGCACATGATGCTGTCCGCCTTGCCCTCCACAATCGTCTTGCGGAAGGCCGGCAGATAGGTGTCCCACAGGTCATGCGGTGAAACGTCGACATTGGCGTTGTGCCGCGTGGACTCCGGGCCGCTGTGCACCGCGTAGTGCTTGGGCGTGGCAATGGCGCGGTAATACGCCGGGTTGTCGCCCTGAATCCCTTTCACGAAGGCGGTGCCGAGCGTCGCGGTCAGGAAGGGGTCTTCACCATAGGTTTCCTGGCCGCGGCCCCAGCGCGGGTCGCGAAAGATGTTGATGTTGGGCGACCAGATGGTCAGGCCGAAGTAGATGGAGTGAATGTCATGCGCGACGGCATCGTTGTACTTGGCGCGGGCTTCTGTGGAGACGGTTTCGCCGATCTTGCCGAGGAGCGGAGCGTCGAAGGTCGCAGCATTGCCGATCGCCTGAGGAAAGAGTGTGGCGTAGCCGGAGCGGGCAATGCCGTGCAGGCCTTCGCTCCAGTAGTCGTACGCCGGAATGCCAAGGCGCGGGACGGCGGGCGCGGTGTTGACCAACTGGCGGGATTTCTCCTCTAACGTGAGCCGGCCGACCAGGTCGTCCACGCGCTGCTGCGTGGAGAGGCTCTGGTCCAGAAAAGGATATTGCGGCGTTGCTGCTGTGGCAGCCTGGCGTGCTTTGGTCTGGGCGGCCCCGCTCTGCGCTTCAGCACGGACCTTTGGCGTGCCGCCGGAGTTTGCTCCGGTATTGCTGCTTTGCGCCGTTGCCAGTATTGCCGGCAGCATCGCTGCTATCGCTGCCCACCGAAACCACACAGAAACCTTCATCCGCACACACCTCTCCGCGCCAACCATCCTAACGCGGCGGGCGGCGCTCAGGCTGCTGCCCAGTGTTGCGAGCACAAGGGATGTCACCTTTGAGGGATTTTCCAGAGCCGATGCAGTACGTACACTGGCAGCACTTCAGCGGGTTGTGGCCGTCACGCTGAGCTTCGTTGCCGGAAGGGGAAAAGTGTCTACGCTTAACGTAGACGCGGAAACGCCCCAGGGTTCGGAGCCTTGGGGCGTCCCGTTGAAGGGTGGTGAAACATGTGCTGCCCATGAAACCCTTGCGGGTTCAATGGAAAGGGCACCGGGTAGAGGTACCAAGTGAAGTCATACTCTACTTGCTGCTACGCATACTCGATCACTGGCGCTTTTAGTTGCCTTTGACTGAGTTCACTACAACCGGCTTTCCTGCCCCCACAAAGGCGGGAAGCCGTCTTACCGCTGACTACTTTTAAAGTCTGATGCGGACTGCCGCGAAAAGTCAAGAGAAAGATGGACGGCCCACTACACCACGGATGCAGCATGAGCGCGCAGCGGGGCGAGGCGGGTCTGCTCCAGCTCATCGCGGTAGAACATGTTGAAGGTGTCGAACGGAGAAGCCGCTTCGCGTCCGGGTGTGCGATGTGGATGCAGGTCTTCCGGATGGAGCGCAGGTCAAAGCTTTCCGCGTCAATGAACTGCACGATCAGGATGCGAAAGAGGTTCTGGTAGCCCAAGTCCTTGGGCTGCAGTACCTGCGGCAGGCAGCAGAGCAGGTCACGCAGTGTGCTGGCCTGAGACTGCGGCGAGTGATTGGTGGAGAACAGCTTGAATAGCCCATCCTTGATAGGATTGGCGGCCGCTTTGGCCAACAGGCCGGGATGCTCGGCCAGGTGCTTGCGGACGCCCGAGTCCTGCTCGTAGATGATGGTGTTCGCTGCGCCGTTGATCAGCACCTCCGGCGGAATCATGCCGGTGAGCGGCGTGACGCCGCCGGCGAGCTTGAGCGCGTAGCCCATGGCAAGCGAGTCCGGGTGGCACGGCACGGGGATGATGTCCTCCGGCTTGAAGATGGCAGTCTGTTCCAGGATGCGGCGGCGGACCTCGGTAAGCGTGAGGCGGTGCTCGGCGCTGGTGTAACCTTCCAGCCGGCCGGCCTGCTGCACGGGCTGAAAGGTGACGCCGCGTACGCATGGCTGCTGGAGGGCAAAGTCGATGATTTCGCCGAGTTCGCCGTCGTTCACGCCGCGCTCCACCGTGACCACAAGTGTGGTGTTGACGCCCAGGTCGTTGAGCCGGGCAAGGGCTCGTTGGCGGATGGAGCGCAGGTCCGCGCCGCGCAGTTGCAGCAGCGGGTCGCGCTGTAGAGAGTCGAACTGCAGATAAAGCTCGAAGCGCGGCATGTAGGTGGCGAGGCGTTTAGCGAAGGCCTCGTCGGTGGCGATGCGCACGCCGTTGGTGTTGACCATCAGGTGCTTGATGGGCCGCTCCTTCGCGGCATCCAGGATGGCGAAAAAGTCGGGGTGCGTCGTCGGTTCGCCGCCGGAGATCTGCACAATGTCCGGCTCCATCTCGTTGCGCACGATCATGTCTAACATGCGCAGCACCTGCTCGAGCGGGCGGTGCGTGGTGCGATGGGTGCCGCTGCCGGCGTAGCAGATGGGGCAGTTCAGATTGCACACGTCCGTGATCTCGAGCAGCGAGAGGCACGAGTGCTGCTCATGCTCCGGGCACAGGCCGCAATCGTACGGGCAGCCGTAGTGCACCGGCGTATTCCAGTGCAGCGGCATCTCCGGCGGCTTTAGAAAGACCTCACGGCAGCGGCGGTAGTAGTCCACGTCGTCAGCCATGAGCACACGCTGAAAGCCATGCTGTGGGCAGCGCTTGAGCATGTAGACAGAGCCATCTTCAAAGACGATCTTGGCGTCCACACGCCGGTAGCAGGTGGTGCAGAGCGAGACGGCCGTGTCGTAGAAGAGGTAGGGGCGGGTCGGTGCGCTCATTGGTTATCCCCTTTGCTGGAGAAAGTATGCACCGGCAGACCCAAGTGCTCCAAAGAAAGCTACAGTGCAAAGCAGAGCGCCCCACCCGCTCATGCTGCCTTTGTGAGTATGTACCGGATCTGGATCAGAAGCGCAAAGGCCGATCCCGAGCAGCAGGAAAGCGACTGATGCGGAAAGTAATTCAGCGATGTTGTCATCTTGCTTAGCCCTTATTCTTGTCGCTTAGTCCTTTGCCCCGCGAGCGGCGAGCAAGAGAGAAATCAGCGAAATACATCCCCAAAGCAACGAGAGCCCAAAGAGCAGTAGACCCGCACTGTTCGCCAACGTCCGCAAGTGGCCTCTTTCACTGGCTTCTACACCGAGACCGCACAAGCCCAGCGATAGCAGAAGCAGGCAGGCGCAGATTGCCAGATGCTTTAGCGGTGCTGCCGTTCCGCTCCCCTGCTCCTTCGCGCGCCTCCACTGATGCCATGCCAGAAATGGCAGACTGCTAAGAACAATCAGGACGACGACGCCCAGGCTCACCGGCGGCTGCCGTCCCGGATGGCCGCAATGAGCAGCCACAAAAGCGAAGCCGCGCCTCCGAGGATCGAGAGTATGAAAAGAATAAGACCGGCCAAACCAAGGTCAGCGTGCGCGATGCCGATGCCGTTACCCAACCCGCACAAACCAAGCGCGACGACCAGCAGCGCGGCGCAGATTGCAAGGCTGATCAGCGGAGCCTTCATGATTTCTCCTGCTTATCGATTTTGCCTATGCTCTCACGGCAAATATCGCGGGTGAAATATAAGTCGAGCAGATCGGCAGCAGTCGCGGACAGCCCGACTAGCAGAGCGACCGCTATCACCAGCGCCCCGACAATCGAGAGAAGGCCAAATTCCTCCCTCGACCGGTCACCTCCGCAAAGCCCACCGCCAACCAGCAACGCAACTGCGCACATGCTGAGATCACGCAGGAGCGGAACACGCCTGGAGCGCCGGGTCATGCGGCTTGTTCCTGACGAGATCGGATAGCCGGGGTCATGATTGCGGAAAACACAAGAGCCGATAATCCCACGAGGCACGCCCACTGTATCGCGTTCAGCCCGGCCATCAGCGGCTGCGGCTTGATCAGGTCAATCAACAGCCGCCAAGCGAGATAAGCCGCAAGGAAGATCTGGAAGAGCATGCCCTGCGTATGCGGATGCCGCCCGCGCCGCCACAGACATCCACCGAGTGCGGTAAGGAATAGGATTTCGTAAAGCTGCGTGGGATGCCGCGCAATGTGGTCCCCGAAGTCGACACCCCAGGGCAGCCGCGTGGGCGTGCCGAAGGTATCGTCCGCCAGGCCGGCCAGCAGGCAGCCGATGCGGCCCACGCCGATACCGATGCACAATGGCAAGGCGAAAAGGTCGCCTGTGCGGCTCCGGATCGATGCAAAGTGTTTCGCGAGTTCGACGGCAATCCAGCCGCCCAGCAGGCCGCCAACGATCGTCTTTCCGCCACCTGGCAGCAGCAGCATCTGCCAGGTGATGTGCAAGCGCGGCGCCTGCTCCAGCACGCCCAGCAGGCGACTGCCCAGCAGCGCACCCACCGCCGCCGCCGCGATCACGGCCCAGCGCTGCTCTTCCTGCAGCAGATCGCCCTGCTTGCGGCGCTGGTGCTTATAGGCCGCGTACCCCAGAGCGTAGCCAAGCGTTTCAAAGACAGGATGCCACGTGGGATGCGAGCCGAGGTGCAGCATGTGCGGTGAGTGTACCGGAGCCGGAAAGAATTACCTCGGAATCCTTCCTATGAGAGGGACGCTACCTATGCGGCGCGCCGGCGGAAGCGGCCCATCAGCAGCTTGCGAATCTCATCGATCTGGAAGACAAAATAGGCTGCGCAGGCGAGAAGCATCGAGATGCCAAGGGCGGAGGCAACGCCGGCGGGCAGCGACCAGTGTGCTTCCTTGAGCGCAGGCAGTGCGATGGCCGCGAAGGCAACGGCGATAAAGGCGCAGAAGCGCAGCAGCAGCTGCGTGTCGAAGGTGTGCTCGGCCGGGAAGAGGCGGCGGTTCAGGCGGATCACGCCCGCGGTCTGCACGATCTCCCACACGAGCCAGGTGACGATGAAGCCGGTGAGCCCGAAGCGGTGCATGACTGGGATGGACACGAGCAGCATCACCGAATAGCCGGTCAGGATAAAGGTCGACAGCGTCTCATGCGCGTTGGACGACGATTGGAATTGCGTTTTGTGCTCCTTCAGACCCAGCACGGCCGAGACGATGGCCATCAGGATGCACAACTCCGGCTGGTAAAGCGAGCGCTTGTGCAGCCACACCGTGAACAGGAGCGGACACATCAAGAGGCTGCCGATGCTGATCACCGGAATGAGAAAGAGCACCAGCCGCTCGGAAAGGTCATACAGGCGGCGCAGCTGCGGCCAGTCCTTGCGGCCGACCATCAGGGTGATGTCTTGCGCAAAGACGGAGCTGGCCATCGAGAGCAGTTGGCGGGACATTTGAAAGACGACACGTACCAGGTTGAAGACACCCACCACCGCCGGGCCGAGCACGAAGCCGATCAGCAGCGTGGGGCCCTGCCAGGTGAGAAATCCCGCCACCGCGATCAGCCCGAAGTGGGCGGATGGCTTCAGGATCGCCTTGACCGTCGTCCACGAGCCGGCACTCAGGCGTGGCACAAGCTCCGGTGCGATGCGCCGCAGATCGTAGAGCGCAAAGAGGAAGAAGACGAGATACGAAAGCAGCTGCACCGCAGCCAGCACGGGAAAGGAACTGCGGAAGTAGATGGCCGCCGCCATGCCCAGGATCATGAGCAGCCGCTGTGCGCTCGAAATGTAATTGCCGCGATGCAAGAGGCCGACGGCCATGTAACTGTTCGTGAGCAGGCTGAAGAACATGTTCAGCCCAATCTGCAGGATCAGCAGGTAGAGTGTGAGCGCGGCGGCGCTGCCGGAGGTGTGCCGCAACATGGGCAGCAGATACCCCGCCGGAACGGCAAAGACGACCAGGCCGGCTGTCGCAAAGATGATGACAAAGAGCAGCAGCAATCGAAAGGCGCTGGCCTGAACCACGCGCGCGCCGGCAATATCACCACCGCCATAGCGGATGGTCATCTCATTGGAGGCGTAAGTCTGCACGCCGTAATTCAGCGTGCCCAGGTAATTCACGGCGGAGGAGAGAATGATCCACTCGCCGTACATCTCAATGCCGGACGGGTAGTAGCGCAGAAAGAAGGGCGGCACCAGCAGCTGCGTCAGGATGGTGAGTCCCTGGCCGACAAAGCCGGTGAGAAGAATCTGCAGAAGTCGGCGGAGGCTCGGGCTTTGGGACATGTAGTGTGTTCAGTGTCGCGCGCAGATTTATTTCAGGCGCGCGGGGCCGCTCAGACTCTAAACTAGCAGGGACGGAGGAAAGCGCCATGGCATCCGAAGCAAAGCTAGCCTGTGTGGAGCCGGGCATCGATCTCGACCCGGAGATGGTTGCGATGACTGTGCCGGAGGAAAGCACCGATTTGCAGAGATACGCGAGATGGCTGCTTGACGAATCTGGGATTGATTGGCTGCAACCCATCTACGATCAGGTGCGTGAGCCGGATGAGAAACTCAGCTGGAAGCCGGCACTCGAAGCCGCGCCAACGAAGCGCGCCGCGTAGGTGAGCAAGGGTATCCTGCTCGACACACATGTGCTGCTCTGGACGTACTCGCGGCTACCTATTCGCCAGTCGGTCGCACGCGCAATTACCGGGTCTATACATGCCGAGCTCTGCTATGTTTCGGCGATTTCCGCCTGGGAGATCGGGTCGGCTGTACGAAAGAAACGAGTGCAGGCGCGGCCAGACCTTCACGGTCTTACTGGAGCGGAATTTTTTCGAGACAGCATCAAAAGGCTTGCATTGCGTATGCTGCCGATCGATGACGCAGTCGCCGCTGAATCGGCAAACGTGCCTACGCTTTTCGGCTACGGCGACCCGGGAGATTGCTTTCTGATCGCCACGGCTCGTGTGCATGACTTAACGCTGGTCACGCGCGACACTCGCATCCTGGCACTGGCCCTCC
>CAXTPQ010000021.1:27911-40255 GCA_964246215.1 uncultured Terriglobus sp.
GTGCATGACTTAACGCTGGTCACGCGCGACACTCGCATCCTGGCACTGGCCCTCCGGGAACCGGCCTACTTATCCGTGCTTGCCTGCTGAACCTCTTTCATTGCACGCGTAAGCGCGGTGGTACAACACATCCCCGCGACAAAATGGAGAACAGATTGGCGGCGGAAAGAAACATCGACAAAGTTGTGCGTGAGGCTTTCTTCCGCGATCTGCAGAGGGGGGGGTGCTGGTGGAAGTGGGTGCGGCGCGGCCGGATTACCTATCCGTCGGCCAGAGTTTTCGTGAGGCTGGCTGGCAGGTGATCGCCATCGAGCCGAACCCGGAGTTCTGCGCGATGCACCGGGCGCTGGGCCTGGATGTGTTGCCGTATGCGTGCAGTGATGAAGACAAGGACGGCGTCGATTTCTTCCTGGTCGACTCCCGGAATGCCGCCTACCTGGATGGCAATGTGACCTTTGAGAGTCTGTCGTCGCTCGGTATCGAGGGCAAGTTCGCGGAAGATCTGGAAAGGTCGCCGGCAAAGCACACCGTAAGCAAGATCAAAGTCGATGTCCGCCGGCTCGACACCATCCTCGCGAAGCACCATCCAGAAATCCAGACTGTCGACCTGCTTGCCGTCGACGTGGAAGGGTGGGAACTGGCGGTCCTGCGCGGTTTCAGCGTGGAGAAGTACCGGCCGCGGGTCATCATCCTGGAAAACCTCTTCAAGTCACGGAAGTATCGCCGGGCCATGCGCAAGCTCGGCTACACGCGATGGCGGCGGCTCAAGCCCAACGAAATCTACGTCCGGCGGGAGCTGGGGCCGGGCTGGGTGGCGCGCTTGCTTGATGTTTTCCGCGCGTAACGTGCAAAACGGACCGAGCTGAGTCCTCCGGTGAGGCTTCGACGTCTAAAGAAGTGTGCTATTCTACACAACGCTGGAGAAGTGCGCCAAGATGGTCCGACCCTGACCCGGTCGTCAACCGCGCGCCGCGGACCTTAGAGCCGCACCTTGCTTCCCCCGCCAACTGGCACATACGTTTGGCCCATCGCAGGATACGTGTCTGTATCCGGAGCCGCGCCCGCAATCTGGCGTGCCTCGGAAGCCTGCATCAAGATCTGCGAAATACAAAATTTGGGAGCGCCGCGCACCATGGCTGAAGAGTTCGATAAATACGAAGAAGACGTAGACCGCATCATCGATACCGGCAAGGAGAAGGGATACCTCACCTATGGTGAGGTGAATGACCTGATCCCGGAGGGCATCACCTCCGCTGATGAACTCGATGACCTGCTCACGGCGGTGAACACCCAGGGCATCGACGTGCTGAATGCCGATGACAAGTTTGAGGGCGGCCGCGACAAGTACGGCGAGGAGTCCGAGGAAAACGACGACGTCGAACTCGACCTGACACCGGGCCAGCTGGAAAAGACCAACGACCCCGTCCGCATGTACCTGCGCGAGATGGGCACGGTGCCGCTGCTCACCCGCGAGGGTGAAGTCGAAATCGCCAAGCGCATTGAGCGCGGTCAGATGCGCGTGATGAAGGCCATCTCGCGCTCCAGCATTGTCATCCGCGAGATCGTGGCGCTGGGCGAGGATCTTAAGCGCGGCGTGCGCAATGTCAAAGAAGTCGTCACCTTTGACGAGGAAGAGCTCACCGAAGAGGTGGTGACCTCACGCGTGAAGGCGACGGTCAAGCGCATCGATTCACTGGTCAAGCACCAGGCCCTGGCCGCCGATGCGAAAGAGAAGCTCGATACGGGCAAGGCGAAGACGAAGAAAGATGAGCGCAAGCTGCGTTTCACCATGTTGCGTGAAATGGTCTTGGTTACGCGCATTGTCCGCGAGCTGAAGTACACCAACGGCGAGAAAAAGCGGCTGCTGGACAAGGTCAACAAGACCGTGGACGGTATGCGCACGCTGGAGCGCCAGATCAAGGCGCTGGACGCCAAGTTCGATGCCAGCCGCAGTGAAGAGCTGAAGAAGGAGTATCGCCGCCAGCAGAAGAACTGCCGCACGGACCTGGAGCGCCTGGAAGCCGAGGCCGGCATCAACACCGCCGAGCTCAAGCAGACGCAGCGCGAGATGATTCAGGGCGACATGGACGCGGAGAAAGCCAAGCGCGAGCTGATCGAAGCCAACCTGCGCCTGGTCGTCTCCATCGCCAAGAAGTACACCAACCGCGGCCTGCAGTTCCTTGACCTGATTCAGGAGGGCAACATCGGCCTGATGAAGGCGGTGGATAAGTTTGAGTACCGCCGCGGCTACAAGTTCTCCACCTATGCCACATGGTGGATTCGCCAGGCCATCACCCGCGCCATTGCCGATCAGGCCCGCACCATCCGCATTCCGGTGCACATGATCGAAACCATCAACAAGCTCATTCGCACCAGCCGTCAGCTGGTGCAGGAGCTTGGGCGCGAGCCGTCCTCGGAAGAGATTGCCAAGCGCATGGACATCCCTGTCGCGAAGGTCCGCAAGGTCCTCAAGATCGCGCAGGAGCCCATCTCGCTCGAAACGCCCATCGGCGAAGAGGAAGATTCGCACCTGGGCGACTTCATCGAGGACCGCATGGCGGTCTCGCCATCGGACGCCGTGATCAGCGTCAACCTGAAGGAGTACACCAGCCAGGTCCTCCGCACGCTTACGCCGCGGGAAGAGCGCGTCATCAAGATGCGCTTCGGCCTGGAAGACGGCTCGGAGCACACGCTGGAGGAGGTCGGCCAGAGCTTCCAGGTCACGCGCGAACGCATCCGGCAGATCGAGGCCAAGGCCCTGCGCAAGCTCCGCCACCCCAGCCGCAGCCGCAAGCTGAAGGCGTTTGTGGATGGCGTGAAGGAGTACTGAGTAAGTAGTAAGTAGTGAAATAAGGTGAGAGATGAAAAGGCCGCACGAGAGTGCGGCCTTTTCATGTTATGTGTTTAATCTTTTCAAAATTTTGGGTATTGCTGGCTGGGCTTACTTGAGCGCTGGTTTACAGGGCGGCTAAAGCCGCGAACTCGGTGGTTGAGCCGCGAATGACGCGCCTGCAACCGATTCGGACAGCGCTTCAGACTGGCGACTTTCAGAGCTTACGTCTGAGGTCGAATGCCTTGTCAAAAGAACTGCGCAACCCTTTTCCCGCAACAAGTTGCGCGTAACCCCTGCGCACCGGCCGTGTTTCCTCTCATGTGGCTGAGAAGCCCGGTGAACTGAACTGAGCCGGGAACAAGGGGAGGACGATATGGAGCGTCAGGGCGTAACAAATACAGTTGTGAAGGCATTGACCACGGGTCTGGTGGCCGCTGCCCTTCTTTTCGCGGTACCCGCAAAGAGCCACGCGCAGGTCGCGGTGGGCGTGCAGTTCGGCCAGCCGGCGTACGGCTACGGCTACGGCGATGAACGCCAAGCCTATCGGGAACATGAGCACTGGGAGCATGAAGAGCACGAGCGTGCCGAGGCCTACGCACGCCAGCAGGCGTGGGAACAGCAGCAGGCCTGGAATCGCCAGCAGGCCTGGGAACAGCAGCAGGCGTGGGCCCGCCAGCAGCAACATTTACGGCACGAGGCCTGGGAGCACAACGAGTACCGTGACCGCGACCGAGGCTACGACCACCACGACGGCGATCGTGACCGCGGCGACGATCGTGACGGCAATCGCTGGCGCTAAAGGTGAGACGAGGGTGGATTGCTGACTGAATCGGTGCAGCGCGTGTCACCAGCGGCTTCAGCCGCCGAGATAGACATCGTGCTGAGCAGGCCGGGCTTTAGCCACTAAGATTCGTATCTCGGCGGCTAAGGCCGCAGTCTCTCAAGAATGATTGGCTATCGCAGCGGCTAAAGCCACTGCACGTGACTGAATCATGCTAAGGTGATTCCGGATCGAACCCATGCCTTAAGCTCAGGAGCATGGCCGGTCACTACTTCGACATCGCCTCGCTCGCCGCCACTCTGCCCGGCACATCGGAGACCATGCTGTGCGACCTGCGGCTCACCGATGAAGAAGCGGCAAGCTGCCGCATCTTCCGCACCTACCGCGCCGCGCCCCTGCATTATCACGAGTCCTGCGACGAATATCTTTACGTCCTGCAGGGTCGAGCCATGTTTGAGATCGAGGGAGAGACACCCAGAGTGCTGGGACCCGGCGAACTGGTGCACTTTCGCAAGCGCACCGTCCACGGCATCCCGGAGCATCCCTTTGTCGTACTCGCGCTGGATACGCCACGCCGCCCGCCGGAAGACGTTCACTTCGTCAATCCTGCCGACGGGGACGCTTCGATGTTCATCCGGACCGAGCCGATCCGTTGACGCGGCCGGCCGCCAGCCGCTTAGACCAGCTTGGCATCGAGTGTGATTTCAGCCGCCTTCAGCAGCCGCGAAATCGGGCAGTTCTCCTTGGCTCCTTTTGCAATACCGTCGAAACTGCCGGACTCGATGCCCGCGACCTTGGCCTCTATTACCAGGTGAATCTTGGTGACGGTCGGCGCGCCGTTGATAAAGTCCAGCGTCAGCGTGGCGGCGGTCTTTACTTCCTGGCCGGGGTGCCCTGCCTTTTCCAGCTCGGCGGAAAGCGCCATGGAGTAGCAGGCTGCATGCGCCGCCGCGATCATCTCCTCAGGGTTGGTGCCTTTGCCGTGCTCAAAGCGCGATGCAAACGTGTACGGCTGCTCCGAAATCAAACCGGTACCAGTGCTCACCGTGCCGGAACCGTCCTTCAGCCCACCATGCCAAACCGCATTGCCTTTATTGTCGATTGCCATCTTCCGTCCTCTTCTCCCCGCGTGATCACAACGCGGCAGCCATCACTGGATTTAGATGTAGTGAATGGGCCGGCGGACGTTTCAGTTCGCGAGCTCTTCGACGGTCTCATGATCGTCGCTCTCGGCTTGTGCGGAAGCTTCCGACGCAAACTCCGGCTTCATGATGCCGGTCCGCAGAAGCGTCTTGCGGGCAACGCCGGTGAGCGGTGATTGAGCAAGCATCTCTGCCGGGACCCAGCTACGGCTATCTTCTGCATCGGCCACCGGCGGCAAGGCGCTCACCTCGGGAACAATGAAAATCTCCACGTAGTAGTTGGTGCCCACGATGGCATGGCGCAGCACCAGGCGGGGCTCGGTATTTGCTGGCGGCTCTGTCAGGGTGGGCAGTTCCAGCATGCCGGGCATCAGGCTTTCCGCGGCACTGCGCCGGTGCAGCAGCACTTCGGTCTCGCCGCTGCCCTCCGCTTGCCGCGTGCACAGGGCGTAACTCACGCGCTTTGACCGCATGGCCGCACGTGGCAAAGTCACATGCTCCCCGCGTGTACGGCAGAAATCGAAGACGGGGCACTGCAGGCAAAGCGGGCCGCGCGGCAGGCAGACGGTGGCACCCAGCTCCATCATGGCCTGGTTATGGTCGCCCGGCACTTCCAGCGTGAGCAGTGTTTGGGCAAAAGTGTTGGTGAAAAATTCTTTCTCGCTGCTGCGCTCTTCCGGCAGGCCGGCAATGCGCAGCAGAACGCGTTGCACGTTGCCGTCGACCACCGCGACGGGCTGGCCAAAGGCGATGCTGGCGATGGCCGCGGCTGTGTATGGGCCGATGCCCGGCAGATGACGCAACTCCGCGGCGGTGCGGGGAAGCACGCCATTCAACTCGCGCACGACAAACTTTGCCGCGTTGTAAAGCATGCGGGCGCGGCGGTAATAGCCAAGGCCGCTCCACAGCGCCAGCACCTCATCCTCCGGTGCTAAAGCCAAGGCCAGCACCGTGGGAAAACGCGCAATGAAGCGGCGGTAATGGTCCAGGGCGGCCTCCACGCGCGTTTGCTGCAGCATGATTTCCGACACCCAGATGCGATAGGGATCCTCCACGCCACGCCACGGCAGTTCACGGCGGTGCTTGCGGTACCAGGCCAGCAGCGCCGCGGCAAATTGGCGGCACTGTTCCGCATCCAGCGGCAACTCCGGCGCGGCGTAGACTTTTCGCTTGGGCTGGGGAACGCCTTTTCTCGAAATCGGCACTTTGTGGGCGGTAGCCATCGTGCTTTGCAGTGTACCTGCAACAACGCACGATGATGTCAAAAAGCGGCACGTCCCGCTGTACGGAAGGCACTCTGGCCGGTGGCGCACACCTCCAGCAGGGGGCACGTGCGGCAGGATGGGCGCTGCGGCGTGCAGGCGCGCTGGCCCAGTGCCTTGACAAGCTGGTGATGATCGTCCATCGTGACGGCCGTCCACTCCGGCGGCACGGCACGCATCAGGATCGTCTCGACCTCGCGTGGCGTGCTGCCGTCTCTTGCAAAGCCCAGCCGGATCGAAACGCGCTGGTGATGACCGTCTACTGAGATGACTGGCCGGCGCAGCGACGAGAAGTTCACAATCGCGGCGCTGACCTGTGAGCCGATGCCGGGAAACTGCTCCAGCCATGCCCGGATTTTCTCCGTCCGGTAGCCTGCGAGAAAGCCGAGGGACAACGCGCCCGTTCTTGCGGAAATGCGCTCCAGCGTGGCCTTCAGCTGCGGCGCCTTGCGGTCGGCAAAGGTGGCAAGCGTGATCGTCTCCTCAATCTCGGCAACGGGCGCATTGAGCAGCTTTTCCCATCGCACCTCTGACCAGCTGTCCGCTCCGCTGGGCCAGCCGTCGTAGCGTTCCCGCAGCGAACGTAACACCGCGTGCGATTCCGGCGTTTTGGTCCGCGAGCTGCAGAGCGAGTAAATCAACTGGGTGAGTGGGTCCCAAACTTCGCGCGGTGCCGGCTGGCCATACGCCGTGAGCAATCGAGTGTGCACCTCGACCAGCAGGCGGGTCTCGCGCTCGGGTGCCGGCTGGGAAAGCGGACGCATCTCTGGAAACAGCACGGCGGCCTTGAATTCAGGAGGCATGACACTTACTTGGATGCTGCAAGCGATGACAGGCTTGGGGCATCAAAAGGGAGTGTGATCTCTGCTCGACCGACAATCGTTCAGCGCGCCTCAAAGACTAAAAAGTAGTCTTGCCCGTCAGCCTTGGTGAAGTCGTAATGCTCAATTTCACGGTAGCCTGCGTCGGTCATCTCGCGTTCCAGGATGGACTGCTTCAGGCCGTGATCGGTGCCATTGCCGTTGCGGTCGATGATGCCGATGCGTGCACCGGGCCGCAGCGCCGGACGCAGACGCTTCATGAGCGTTTCCGGCTGCGCAATCTCGTGATAGACCTTCAGCATCAGCACGGCGTCCACGGTGCCGGGCAGCAGCTTCGGGTCGTCCGGCGTGCCGAGTGTGGGTTTCAAGTTACTCAGCTGCTCTTTGCCGGCGCGTGCTTCCAGCGCGTGGATGTACTCCGGATTGATGTCCTCGGCGTAGACGATGCCGTTTTCACCCACGCGCCGCGCCGCCCGCACGCTGAACCAGCCGCCACCCGCACCGATGTCCGCCACGGCCTTGCCGGGCGTGATGTGAAGGATGTCCATCACGCGATCGATCTGCAGTTTCTTCGCACGGTCCGGGTACTCGAAGATGTCCGTGCTGCCGGCATAGGGCGTGCTGGTGGGCCGTTGCGGTGCCTGGGCCATGGTACGGGGCGCAGCGGAGCCAAGCATGGTGAAGACGGCAAGAGCAAGTGTGGCGACAAATCGCATCATGCTCGATAGGACGCCGCGCGGCAGCCGATTGTCAGCCAGCCCGCACACCCGATTCACGCGGGCACGCATCATTGCCAACTGTGCAACTCACTTGATCGTTCGTCACACAAACTCAAACTTCTGCACTGCATTTCGCGCGGTTGTGCGATAGCTTTTATTAACGCGTTCCCGCCCCTGGCAGAGCGGGTTCGCGGTTGTGGTCAACAACCAGACGCACTAAAAGTGCAGATGGTTGAGGACACGGACGATCAGGTAAAGCACCAATTCACTTGGCACTTCCACCCGACGCCCACGCCATCGAACAATGATAGGTCCCATGGTGTGGTTCATTTCATACGAGATCACTCCGGGGCTGTTACCCCCGGAGTGTTTCGCTGTTCAGGGCGAAACTTGTTCTCGCGGTGGTAGCCCTAAGCGGTCAGCCCGTATGTCAGGCTTGTTCAGTATTTGGCCATGTCTTCCATTCGCCCATCACCTGAACGGGTGAAGCGAACGCACAAAGACCAGGTGCCTCAGCGGTTCAACACCGCCGCGCACTCATGAGCGATTTGCAAACCCTCCTCAGAGGGCATAGCCCACAGCGCCACACGCGATCCAGGTGCGGAGACGAGCGCTTCACCGCTGGTCGCCGCATCGTTCTTCTCTGAATCGATTCGTATACCTGCGAACTCCAGTCCCTTGCAGATGGCGGCGCGAATCGCGGGCGAGTCTTCGCCGATGCCGGCACCGAAGATGACCGCCTCCGCGCCACCCAGCACGGCAAGGTAAGCCGCGACATAAGCACGTATGCGATAGCTGAACATGGCCAGGGCGAGCCGCGCGCTCTCGTCGTCACGCTTCGCCAGCACGCGCGTGTCCAGGTCGCCGCCAACGCCCAGCAGACCGCTCTGCTTATTCAGGATGTCGAGTGCGCCATGAACGTCCACATCTTCCTTGCGCATCAGCACCTCCACCAGCGCCGGGTCCACGCTGCCGCTGCGGCTACCCATCATCAGGCCTTCCAGCGGCGTGAGCCCCATGCTGGTGTCGACAGAGCGGCCGTTGCGAATGGCACAGGCTGACGATCCGCTTTCCAGGTGCAACGACACTACCGAGACCTCTTCCGGCACTCGGCCCGCCAGCTCCGCATAGCGCTCCATCAGGTAGCGGTGCGAGACGCCGTGAAAGCCGAACTTACGCAGGCCATGGCGATCCGCCAGCTGGCGATCGATGGGATAGCGCCATGCCACCTCCGGCAGCGTGCGGTGGAACGCCGTGTCGAGCGTGATGGCAATGGGTATGCCGGGCAGCAGTGGCGCGACCGCGTCGATGATCTCGAGCGAACTTCGGTTGTGCAGCGGTGCCAACTCTTCCAGCGACTCAATCTTCTTCCGGACTTCCGCGTTCCAGCGCACCGCACCGGAAAAGTGCGGGCCACCGTGCACCACTCGTACCGCCACGCCGTCCAGTGCCTCAGTGCCGTTGCCCCTCTGGCTCTTCATCCACTGCACCGCGAACTGCGTTGCACCGGCGAAATCATGGACATCGACCTCTTGCTGGCGCACCGTCTCGCGGCCTTTTATCACGCTGAGCGTGGCTCGCTTTCCGGGCTTGCCGAAGCTTTCAATTGCGGCGCTCAGGCGCTTCTGCCCGGCGGACGCGAACCGCTGGTCTTCCGCGGTGTCCACCACTTCAAACTTGAGCGAGTTGCTTCCCGGGTTGAAGACGAGCACACGCATGCGACCTTGGATGCTGCCCGTTGAACTCAGGAGAAGAGCTCCATCAACTCCTGCGGCGGCACCACTTCCAGCTGGGCATAGGTGCACGCGGCCGGTATCTTGTCCGTGCGCCAGCGGCGGAAGTGGGCCAGGTGGCGGAAGCGATCACTCTGCATGTGCTCGTACGCAACCTCCACCACCAGCTCCGGCCGCAGCGGCTGCCAGCTCAAGTCCTTGTTCTGGTTCCAGCGGCTTTTTGCGCCGGGCATGCGTTGTGCGTCTTCAGGATTCGCCCCGGCGGCAGGCGGCGCTTCATGCGCGGCCGTTTCCGCACCGGACCAGTTTGCCCATGGATGATGGACCAACGCATTCTCGCGGTAGGGCGCAAGAAAGCTCACCAGCTCCTGCCGCTTGGCCGCGGTGAAGCTGGCGCAGACACCCACATGCTGCAGCGTGCCGGCATCATTGAACAGGCCCAGCAGCAGCGAGCCCACATGCGTGCCGTCGCCATTCTTGTGCCAGCGAAAACCGGCCACCACGCAATCGCACTCGCGCTCGTGTTTGATCTTGAACTGGACACGCTTGTCCGGCTGGTAAATGCCATCGAGCGGCTTGGCGATCAGGCCGTCCAGCCCCGCTCCTTCAAAACGCCGAAACCAGTCCGCCGCCACGGTGCGATCCTGTGTGGCGGGTGTCATGTGCAGCGGTGCCGCGGCATCCTTCAGCACAGCTTCCAGTTGGGTGCGGCGCTCGGCAAAGGGCATCTCGCGCAGATCGTGTTCGCCCAGGGCTACCAGGTCAAAGAAGACCACGGAGGCCGGAGTCTGCCCGCTCAGCAGCTTGACGCGCGAAGCCGCCGGATGCACTCGCAACTGCAACGCGTCGAAGTCGAGCTGTGTGCCATGCCGGCCATCTGGCCGGGCAATCACAACTTCCCCATCCAGAACGCATCGCTCAGGCAGTTGCGCCAGCAGCGGCGCGCGCAGCTCCGGAAAGTAGCGGTCCAGCGGCTTGCCATCGCGGCTCTGGATCAGCAATTCATCGCCGTCACGAAAGATGAGCGTGCGAAATCCATCCCACTTCGGCTCAAAGAGCAGATCGCCCTCTACGGGGATCCCTTCGATGCGTTTGGCAAGCATGGGCAGCAGCGGCGGTTGGATAAGAAAGGACATGGCTGACTTAGAGTACCTGCGTCCGAAGCGACGAGCGCGACAAACTGCCCTCGTCCCAGTGAACTGACGCTGCTGCTCCGGAAACATTCGCCATGACAGCGGTGTCTTTTAAGCAGCGAGGCACCACATGCGCACCAGCGGCTTGCCCTATGACATACAGATCCCGGAGCCATGCCACGCGGACTGGCAGCAGATGCCGGTGGTTTCTTCCGCCGCACGTCACTGCGGGAGTTGCGCGCGGCAGGTGCATGATCTGTCGCGGCTTTCGGCGCGCGAGATTCGCCGATTGGTGGAGAGCACCGGCGGCAGCTTCTGCGGGCGCGTGACTCACCGTGCTGACGGATCGATGCTTTTGCGTGAAGAAGCGGCACGCACTTCTCTTCTGCCCGGTGCAGGCTTCGTGCTCGCCGCCGCCCTGGCCACGGCGGGTATCGCCACGAGTGCTGACGCGCAGAACTCTTCGAACCGGGGCACCGCCGCTGGCGCATCAGCAGCGGGCGGTCCACAGAAAGCTTCTTTGGGCCAGATAACGCCCATCGCCGAGACCAGGAGTGACTCGACGCACACAGAGCCGGTGCTGGGGGGCATGATTCGACCCATGCAACTACGCACTTCACTTGAGGGCCAACTACATGCGCCCGGTGGTGCGGTGGGCCGGTATGGCCTGGTTCTGCTCACGGATGCGAAAGGCCGCGAGTACCGCGCGGTTATCTCCGATCAGGGCCACTACTCCGTCCAACTGCCGCCCGGAAAGTACATCGCCACTGCCTCCATCGACGTTCCCGGCGGCAACAGCTGGTGGGGCCGGGAAGCCATCACCGTTCAGGAGGGCAAGCAGAGCCGCGACTTCCATCCCTCGGAACCGGTCATTCATACCGCCGGTGCTCCCGTCATGGTGCCGCCTCCTTCCGCAAGGAAAAAGAAGTGACCGGTTCGCCGGGGGCGCTGTGCTGAGTCCGTAACAGCAAGGCCAGCCCTGCTTCACAACGTTGTTGTGAAAGGAAATACAAAACGGAAACTCGCAAGATCGCGGTAGGTTTCCTTCTACGTTCAAGCTCTGGCTTGCGGTATCCTCAGGCGCATCGAGCGGAGGAGCCAAGAGGGTGCGCAGATATTCAGTGATGGAGCAGTAAGTCCCGCTTGGCAGCACACGCGGTTGCTGCTCTGGCAAGATCGCAAGCGCCGGCGTCTGCTCAAGCTCTGCCTGCTGGCCATCGGTGCACAACTCGGCACCTTCAACGCCAACCTGAACGGCAACTTCGGCAACGGCCGTCTCCCTCGGGAGATCGCGCCCATCTTCGCTGTCTTTGCCGCGATCGTCCTCGTCATCGGCCTTGTGGCCTGGCTTGGCTTCTTTTACGTGGGCTCGCGGCTTGACCTTGCCTTCTTCGACGTGGTGCTGCTGCGTGATGACCGCGTCGCTCCTGCCTGGCAGCGCCATGGACGGCACACCTGGCGGTGGATGGCCGTGAAGGCCGTTGCGGCGATCGTTCTTCTTGCCGTGTTCTCACCGCTGCTTGTGCCGGCTTCGCTGAAGCTTGTACATCTCCTGCTGGCGCAGCCCCTTGTCACGCCTTCCGGCGGCGGCATTCACTGGAACATGTTCTCCATCCGGGCCGCTCTGCTGCTTGCCCTCCGTCTTGCTCTGGTGGTCATCCTGTTCTTTGCTGTGTTGCAGCTTGTTGAGAATCTTGCCTTGCCCGGTCTGGCCATGGAAGACCTCCCTTTCGCGCGGGTCTTTGCCCGGGCCTGGCTGCTCTTCCGCGCGGACACCGCCGCCATGCTGCTGTTTGGCCTGGTGCAACCCATGATCCTTCTGCTGCTCGGGCTTTTAACCGTGCTGGCGCAGTTACTCATCACCGCAATAGCCGTGTTGCCGCTGGCCGCCATCGGTGGCCTGCTTTGGTTCGCGCTTCA
>CAXTPQ010000021.1:40355-52715 GCA_964246215.1 uncultured Terriglobus sp.
CAATAGCCGTGTTGCCGCTGGCCGCCATCGGTGGCCTGCTTTGGTTCGCGCTTCATCGGGCAGGCGTGGTGGAATGGTTGGTGCTTGGCCTTTGCGCAGCGATCGGCGGCTTCATCTTTCCGTTGGTGCTTTTGCTGTGCAGCGTGCTGTTGACCGGCACGCTGCACATCTTCTCACGCGCCTGGACCCGGTACTTCCTGGGTGGCCGGTACGCTCTGCTGGGTCAATACCTGACCGGCGAACCGGCGGTGCCGGTGTGGACACCCCCGCCCTCGCTCCCGGCAGACGACGACGACAGCAGCGGCCCCGATCTGCCGCTCAGCCCGGAGCTGGCCTGATTAATGAACGCTGCAAGTGGACGGCTGCTGAACTAAACACGCACCGCGGCCACATGTCCGGCGGCGCTATACCGGAGTATCCGGTCATCGTGCGTCAGCAGCGTGTACGCACCATCACGCGCCGTTGCCACGATGATGCGGTCCGCGGGATCGCCGTGATCGAAGTCAGCGAGACGATTCGCCGCGACAAGAATCGGAATCGTCAGGTCGGCTACTTGTAACGCACCATCTTCGAAGCTGGCACGCAGCAAGCCATCGACTCCACCGGAGATCGCAAGTTTACCGGAAGCCTCTTTCAACGCGAGTTCCCAAGCGGAGAAGCTGGAGACAAACACGCGAGCTTCCATCTGAGCCTGCAGAATCACCGCGCGGCTAGTCTGGTCGAGCGCGGCGTGCTCAGCGATAAGCCACAGCCACACATGCGTGTCCAGCAGAAGCCGGTCACTCATCCAGATCTTTCCACGGCTCAAAGTCAGGGCTCACGATGTCACCCAGAATCTGAATCTGCCCCTTCATGCGCCCCAGCAGAGGAACGAACTCTTTTGCCGCAGCCGGCTCGGGCGGCACAAGCCGGCCCACCACCTTGCCACGCTTTGTAATTGTGACGCTTTCACCCCGCGCTGAGCGGTCCAGCAGTTCCAGGCAGGTCGCCTTGAACTTGGCGGCGGGAATGGTCAGCGGTTCCGGATGTTTGGCGGCGGCTTTCATGACCATAGTGTATGACCATGCCTATGTTCACACAACCTTTCGTTCGCTCCATTGCAAGTCAGATGCAAGCTCAATTGCAGCAAAGTCCAGGTGGATCACGCGGCGGTGGCCAGGCGAACTGGACTCAGAGGATGCATGCAGCAGCAATGGACGCATAAGCAGCGCGCCTCCTGCTGCCACCTCGCATACGACCGCCTCATCCGTGCCAGCGATCGTAGCTATCCTGCTTTGCTCTAGCCGGCCATAACGGTGAGTGCCCGGCAAGACACGAAGTGCTCCGTTAGTATTGTTGCAGTCGTCAAGGTGAATACGAACGGACAGCATTTGCTCGGAAACGTTTGCCGGCGGCTGTACATGGACAATGCCGGCCTTCACCGACCAGGGCCCGTACCCCGCAGTTTCTGCTCGCGCCCTTACGGCAATTGTTACATCCTGGTGCCAAGGCACTTTCCAGTTCGCGCCTGGCGCTTTGTCGAACAGGATTGCTCGTACCGGAAAGCAAGCGGGACCAAGCACCGGGTTCACCAGATCACGAATCTTACGGCTACCCGCAAGTTCTGAAACTTCACGTGAAAGCCTCATCAGATTACGCACACCACCACTCACCTGCCCTGCGGCTTCCTGTACAGGTTGCAGTGCGTGGGCAATTGAAGCGGATTCTTCTCGCGTCAGAACGTCCGGCGCAATGAGAAAGCCATCTATGTCGAGACGTAGCTCGGACGGTACCAGGTTCGTCACAGGCTTGCGCTTTTCTCCTTGAGCAGCACCTGTGCCCGCTCAGCGAAGCTCGCCAGCGCCACCGAACCTTCATCGCCCTTGCCTCGCGTGCGCACGCTCACCGCGCCCGCCTCGGCTTCCTTGTCGCCCATCACGAGGGTGAACGGCACCTTCTGCAGCTGGAACTCGCGGATCTTCGCGTTCATCTTTTCGTTGCGGCCGTCGAGTTCGACGCGCAGGCCCATGCTCTGCAACTCGGCTTTGACCTTCTCCGCGTAGGCGAGGTGCTTTTCACTGATGGGCACCAGGCCCACCTGCACCGGTGCAAGCCACAGCGGAAAGGCCCCGGCGTACTGCTCGATCAGCACGCCGAAGAAGCGTTCCACCGAGCCGAAAAGCGCGCGGTGCACCATGACGGGCTGGTGCTTCTCACCGTCCTCGCCGGTGTACTCCAGTTCAAAGCGCTTGGGCAGGTTGAAGTCGAACTGCACGGTTGACAGCTGCCACAGCCGGCCCAGCACATCAACGAGTTTCACATCGATCTTTGGTCCGTAAAACGCGGCTTCTCCGGGGATTTCGCGATACGGTATACCCTTGCGCCCCAGTGCCGATTTCAGGCTATCGATGGCCGTCTGCCAGTCTTCGGCCGAGCCGGTGTAGCTCTTGGGATCGTTCGCGTCCCAGGTGCTGAGCTCCACCTTAAACTCCGCAAAGCCGAATTTTGTCAGCACCTCCTGAGCGAACTCGACGCAGGCCACTATCTCATCTTCAATCTGCGCCGGCGTGCAGAAAATGTGCGCATCGTCCTGCGTGAATCCGCGCACGCGCAAGAGGCCGTGCATGGTGCCGCTGCGTTCATAACGATAAACGTTTCCCAATTCCGCGTAGCGCACGGGCAGGTCGCGGTAACTTTTGGGGCTGTTCTTGTAAATCAGGATGTGGCCGGGGCAGTTCATCGGCTTCAGCCGGTACTCGGCGTCGTCCAGCTCCATGGGCGCGTACATGTTGCTGCCGTAAAAGCCCTCGTGCCCGCTGATCTTCCACAGCTCGCGGCGCATCACGTGCGGCGTGACGACGAGCTCATAACCGCGGCGCAGGCACTCGTTCTTCATCCAGTCTTCCATCTCCTTGCGGATGATGGCGCCCTTGGGATGCCAGAAGATCAGGCCCGCGCCGGCGATCTCCTGGATGCTGAACAGGTCAAGCTGCTTGCCGATGACGCGGTGGTCGCGCGCCTTGATCTCTTCCAGGTGTTTGAAGTGTGCGTCCATGTCCTTCTTCTGAAAGAAGGCCGTGCCGTAGATGCGCTGCAGCTGCGGATTCTTCTCATCGCCCAGCCAGTAGGCACCGGCAATGCTCATGACCTTGAAGGCGCGCACGCGGCCGGTGGAGGGCACGTGCGGACCGCGGCAAAAGTCGACAAACTCGCCATTGCGGTACAGTGAGACCTGCTCGTCTGCCTTCGTGAACTTGCGCACAAAGTGGACCTTCATAAAGTCGCCCTGCGCCTCATAGCCCTCCAGCGCTTCATACTGCGGCACATACTCATGAACGAACTTCTCGTTACGCGCCACGACCTCCACCATCTTCGTTTCGATACGGATCAAATCGTCGGGCGTGAACGGAACCGGCCGCAGGATGTCGTAGAAAAAACCGCTATCCGTCGCCGGTCCGTGCCCCAGCTTGACTTCGGGGTAAAGCTCGGTGATCGCTGTCGCCATCACGTGCGCGGCGGAGTGGCGCAAGACCCGCAGAGCCTCGGGATCATTTTCCTTGAGCAGCGTCAGGTGCACGTCCTCATTCAACGGCTCGGCCAAATTCACCAGGCGCTCGGCCGTGGGTGCGTCACTGTACATGGCGGCCTCGGTCTGCGCGCCGCCATGGGCCGTATCCACCGCCTCTTCCGCGCCGTCAGTGGTACCCGCGCCGCTGCTTGTGCGAATTTTGGCAACCACCACGGCCTCCGCCAGCCGCGGGGAAATGCTGTGCGCAATGGCAAAGGGCGTGGTGCCGCGCGGAACTTCTCGCACGTTGCCGTCGGGCAGCGTGACTTGAATGACTGAATCGCTCACATACAAAGCATAACGGGCGGCACCAGCGATTCACCGGAAATGGGACAAATGCCTGCCCCGTGCGGGGTATGCCGGGTGGTGCCACCGGAGCATCACGGGCTGCCCAAGTGGCATGGGCACGGCAGGCAGCCATGCCGAAGATAGAAGTACTGCCACACTTTGCCACGGAGCGCCTCCCATGTCTGTTACGTGCCTCATCTCTCACACCGCCAACGATCTCCGCTGCCCCGTCTGCGGGCAGGGTTTCCTGCTCTTCACCGGCGGCCGCATCTCCGCCACTGCGCATGCAGAGGTGCGTCACCGTGTCCGGCTGGCTGTCCGGCAGCACCATGTGGTGCACACCAGCGGGATGGACGTGCATCCGTGTGCCGCTTTCACCGTGGAAGAGGAGAACCGCGCATTCGTTACCCACCCGGGTAGCTTGGCCATGGCAGCACCGGCGCTGGCGGGAATTTGCTGAATGTTTCAGGCTAGCAAGGCACAGCCGCCAGCTTGACTCTCTTTCTCGTTCGACGAGCACAAATCCAAAGGTGTACCTTGGCGATGCATGAATTCTCGCCGCGATTTCTGCACCGCTCTTCCTACCCTGGCTCTGCTGCTCGAATCGTCAGCCAGCCAAGCCCAGACACAGGCAACAGCTGCCCAGTCTGAAGCCGCTGCCAGCTCCAGGCTGGGCGCGGACACCGCGCTGCTGCAGCACAACGAGATCTTCCGGTCGGCTGAGCTGCCGGTGCACACCTCAGCCAACGGCTCTTCCCAGCACGTGGTCCAGGGCACGCTGGTGACGGGCGAGGGCGTGGAACTGCACAACTCCACGCTGCTGCCCGGCCATGAGCCGCACCCGCCGCACCATCACGTGCATGCGGAATTCCTCCTCATCCGCGAGGGCAACGTGGAGTGGCTGCTGGACGGCAAGCGGCAGCCTGCCGGTCCGGGCGACATCCTCTACGCCGCCTCAGAAATCCTGCACGGTCTTCGCAATACCGGTACAGTCACGGCCAGCTACTTCGTCGTGGCAGTTGGGCCGAACCTGAAGACGACCGGCGTGTGACACCTTCCATCGCTACAAAAGTTTCGGAGTCCCGCGCGAGCGTGCCCGCATCGTATCCATGTGTTTCGATATCGAAGCACCGTACGTTCATTCCGGTTTGTAGATTTCAGGAGCTTTGCCCATGCCGACTCTTCTTCGTATTGACGCCAGCCCGCGCGGCGACTATTCCGTCTCAAAAACCCTTGGCAAGCACTTCACCGCCGAGTGGGAGCAGGCGCATCCCGGTGGCAAGGTTGTCGTCCGCGACATCGCCACAAATAGCCTGCCGTATGTTGACCTGCCGTGGATTGCCGGTGCTTACAGCACCCCTGACCAGCACACGCCCGAGCAGAAAGCTGCCATCAAAATCTCTGACGACCTGATCCAGGAGCTCTTCTCCGCCGACGAAATCCTGATCGCGACGCCCATGTACAACTTCAGCATCCCGGCGGCGCTAAAGGCCTGGATTGATCACATTGTCCGCTTCAACGTGACATTTAACGCGCAGTATCAGGGTCTGACGCCTCCTGGAAAAAAGGTCAAGATCATCCTTGCCAGCGGCGGCGTCTACTCGCCCGGCTCGCCGACGGAAGGGTACAACGCCGCAATCACCTATCTGAAGCAGATTCTTGGATTCATCGGCCTGACCGATGTGGAATCAGTTCTCGCCGGCGGAACATCCGCGATCGACCAGGGCAAGACGACCCTGCCCGAGTTCATCAAGCCGCTGGAGCAGGAAATCGCCATGGCTGCAAAGTAAGTCACAGCTCGCGGAAACGGAAAAGCCACGCGCAAGCGTGGCTTTCCGTTTCCGCACCTGCAACAGGAATGTCATTCGACCGGAGCGATCCGATGGTGCTTTAGCCGGCAACTCACTTCTGTCGCGAAGTGGAGAAACCTGCTGTTTCCTGGACACCTGAAATGTGGCAGGCAAAGCAGGTTTTCTTCACTGCGAAGGCACAATAAAGCTGTGCCTTCTCGGTCGAATGACGTTTCTTTCAGCTCCCAATGAAAGCTGAATGGAGGACCTGCTTCAGTTCGCAACCGTCACCGTGACCGGATTCGACAGCAGCGTGTTGTTGCCGATGTCATGCGCCCAGATTTGGATCTGGTGAGCTCCCGGCGCGAGTTGGGTGGTGTCCAAAATGTAGATGTACGGTCCGCTGGCAACGCGGTGATCGTCCAGGAACTGGCCGTCCACCATGAGCCGGGAACCGGCAGCGTCCAGTGTTTGCGGGATGATGGCGGTGACGGCAATCACGCCGCTCACGGTCTGGCCATTCACGGGAGAAGCCAGCGTAATCGGATAGCTTTGCGGGGCGGGTGTCACGGGTGCCGGCGTTGGCGTGGGTGCCGGCGTTGGCGTGGGTGCCGGTACCGGCGCTGGTGCAGGAGTGACTGGCGCGGGCTGCGACGACGCCGTGGACGTGGATTCAAAGGCACCCATGTCGTACGCGGCGCCCTGCAGGCGGCTATTTCCATCAAAGTCGGTAAGGATGCTGGTGAGCGTGCTGGGCGAGAGCGGCGCGGCATCGATGGCAGGCGAACCGGCGCTCAGGTGGTAGTCACCGCCAGCCTCATTCACGAATTTCGGAGTGCCCTGCAGTGATCCACCATCGAAACCGCCGGACTGCCACTGCAGCAGGGGCACATCGCGCCACTGGAAGTCACCGCCCACCCACGAGGCGAAGGTCGCGCCCGGAGCGTAGAAGTTGAATGCCGAGGGAGCAAGCGTGCCCAGATTCAGCCCCTGGCTCCACAGCGCGAAGACACGCTGCGGCGCCAGCAGGATGTTGCCGTACATCTGAAAGCCGCCGTTCGGATTCAACAGCGCCACGCAGCTGTTGGAGCCGGCTGCCGGGTCCATGTCGATGGTGCTGAAGCGCAGAATGTTGCCGGTGCCGCGCGACAGGATCGCCGTCTGGTACCAGTTCCCGCCTAGGTTGGTGCCGTGAATGAGCAGGTTCTGCAGAACAGCATTGCTGCCTGTGATGTCGATGGTGGCCTGTGGTCCGGAAAGCTCCATGCTGTCCACGGAAACACCGCTGCCGCCCACTTCCAGCCGCGCGTTCTGGATCAGGCCCTTGTAGATGTGCAGGACTGCCGCGGGATTGTCTTCGTTGGTGAACTGCACGTCGGCACCGTAGGACTGCAGCCGGTCCAGCAGCAGGGAGCCGATGGTGGGGCCGTGCGTCACAAAGGACTGGTAGACCGTGTTGTCCTGCGGATCTTCCAGGTGGCTTGCACTGATATTGTGCCACTCGGAGGTCTGGCCAAAGAGGCCGGTGCTGCCGTCGCCGTAGGACACATAGGCAGACGCATTGCCGGCGCCCTGGCCCGGTGCGGCATAGGCTGCATTCAGATTCTGCCCTACGAATGCCGTGCTGTTGATCACGCCGAAGTGGTGCTTGCCGGCGTGGTATGCCTCGCAGTCGGTCACCAGCACATCCTGGCTGCCCATGATGCGGAAGCCGTAGCCGCCATTATCGTCATAACGGGCGCTTTCATCCGTGACCAGGTTGCGGAAAACGAGATGGCTCTTGTAATTGCTGTAGATCACATCGTCGCGCAGAACCGCTGTATACAGCCGGCCGTCATAGCGCGGATCGGAGCTGGGCGAGTTGATCAGGATCTGGCCGTTGCCGTCAGACCAGGAGCCGGCAACGTTGTAGGCGGGCTGGCCGTTGCTGTAGTTGAAGAAGGTCTGATTCGCCAGCACGGAGTAGACGGGCGCGCCGTAGGCGTAGCTATAGATGCCGCCGCCGAGTGGGACGAACTGCGAGTTGTTCAGGCGAACGCTGCCCCAGAACTTCGGCTTGGCTCCATTGCCGTAATCCGCAAAGGTGATGGGATTCCCCTGGGTTCCGCTGGAAGGTGCGTCGAGTGACTCATGCCACTCGCCGCCGCGCTGAAACAGGATGGCATCGCCGGGTTGAAATGCCGAGGCATTCACGCGCGCAACGGTTTGCCACGCCGAACCTGGGGTTAGCCCATTGTTTCCGTCGTTGCCGCCGGGGCTTACATAGTAAGTGCTTGCCGCGGCAACCATGCCGGAGCAGGTCACCAGGCTGATGCCGGTGAATAGGGCGAGCGCGAGGCGCGTAACTGCAAAAAAATGCTTCATGAAACCGTGGACCTCTCCTGGTGAGGGTTCGTGTGCTTGCGTGTCTGTGTTCCGGCAAGAGAGTGCGGCTCAAAGCTCTTGCAATGCGGAAGCGGCGAGGACGATCCTGCGCGGATGCTCTGATAAGCGCGATCGCTTGGGCGAGTGCTTCCGTTTTCCCGGATCTTTGGTTGATCCGGCTTCCGATAACTCATCTTTTCACGGCGGAGCCGGTCCAACATCAATCGTTCAAAAAACAACACGCAAGAATCACACTCCATCAACGGCTGGCAACAGCTCAGAACTGAAAATATGAACCGGGCCGGCGCCATTCCATGCCCGTCACAAAACGTTCCCTCGAGCCGGAACGCAGCCGCACATTCATGTGCATGAGACATTGGTGCAGTGAAGCTCTTCCGCGCCGCTCTGATTCTGCTCCTGCTGCTTTCAGCGGCCATGGCGGCATTGGTCTACCTGCCACTCACGCCACCGGGTGAGGTGTTTGTGGACCTGCCCACGGGTACCGGGGCGCAGGGCATGGCCGGCGACCTGAAGCGGGTCGGCGTTATCCGTTCGCGGGATGCATTTCTGCTCCTGCGCATGATCAAGGGCGGCCGCCTCAAGGCCGGAGAGTATCGCTTTGCGGAGTCCGCCAGCGCGGCGGATGTGTACGCGCGCATTGCTCATGGCGATGTCTACACCCGTGCGGTGACGATCCCCGAGGGTTTCAATCTTTTCGACATCGCCGGTGCGCTGGACAAGAGCGGCCTGGCCACGCGGGACGCCTTCCTGGCCGCGGCCCATGCACCCGCCAGCCTCGACCTCCTCCGGCAGTTTGATCCGCATCCGGCTTCGGTGGAGGGCTATCTTTACCCGGACACCTACCGCTTCAGCCGGCACACCTCGCCCGAGCAGATGATCGCCGCCATGGTGCGGAGGTTTCGTGCGGAAGCGAAAAGAGCCGGGCTTGAAGCGGCCGGCGTAGCGGGCGTTTCAAGGGACATCGCACGCACCGTCACCCTGGCCTCGCTTGTCGAAAAGGAGGTTCATTTCGATAACGAACGCACCATGGCGGCCGGTGTCTTTGAGAACCGCCTGCGTGCCAGCATGCCGCTGCAAACCGATCCAACGGTTATCTATGCGGCGCTGCTGGCGGGCCGCTGGCGCGGCACCATCTATCGCAGCGATCTGTTGTTCGACTCGCCGTACAACACGTACAAGACCAAGGGCCTGCCGCCCGGCCCCATCTGCTCGCCGGGCGCGGCGGCGTTGCGCGCGGCCATGCACCCGGCAGCCACGGACGCCCTCTACTTTGTGGCGGACCGCACCGGGCATACGCAGTTCTCCAGAACCCTGGCGGAACACGCGGAACAGGTGCAGAGCTACCGTGCCGGAGCTACGCCGTAAACGCCTATGCGCTCAGGCGCAGCCGCGCGCCGGCTTGACTCGATTGTGTCCTCAAGAACACCTGGCGCATCACACTTCCATGAGCCGAGTCTTCGATGTGCGGGACAGCATCCTGATTGACGCGCCGCTGGAGCGCGTTTTTCAGCTGTCGACCTCTGTGCCGCTGGTGCGGCGTACGCTGGGCTTTCGCCCGGTGGAGGGCGTGACGGACAGCTGCGTGCAGATGAGCAGCCGCGTGCTCTGGAAGGGCTGGCTCTTTGGCCTGCCGCAGTATCACGAGACGCTGATCACCGGGTACGCGGCACCACATCCCGGCGAGAACGGCGTGGCCAGCGCCTTCTTCCAGGACACGCAGGGCAAGGGCCGTTTCGCCAGCTTTCAACACAATCACCACATGAGCACGGAGGCGGGCGGCACGCTGCTGCGCGACCACATCCGCTACAGCCTGCCCTTTGGCTGGGCCGGCGCACTGGTGGCACGATGGATCATGCTGCCCTTCATCCGGCGTGTCCTGCGCTCACGCTTCCGCCTGCTGCAACAGGTCGCCACCGGCAATGACTGGCAGCAATACATGTGCAACTAGGCACGCTACCTAGCACTTACTACCTGCTTACTATCAGTGACCGGAGATCCTCTCATGAAAGCGATCGTGCTGAACGAATACGGCGGCCCCGAAAAATTGCGCTATGTGACCGACGCGCCCGAGCCCGAAGTGCCGGCGGATGGCGTACTGATCGCCCTGGCCGCCACCAGCGTGAATCCGATCGACTGGAAGATCCGCTCCGGCGTCCTGTCGGGCATGATGCCGGTCACCTTTCCGTTCATCCCGGGCTGGGATGTGAGCGGTATCGTCCGGGCCATCGGTGCGGAGGTGGGCGGCGTCGCCGTGGGCGATCGCGTCATGGCCATCGGGCAACAAGCCTATGCGGAACTCGCCATCGTGCCGGCGCGGGAGATCACCCATATCCCGGACGGACTGGAGACGGTGGACGCTGCCGCGCTGCCGCTGGTCTGCCTGACCGGTGCACAGCTCATCCAGGAAGCCTGCGAGTTGAAGGCGGGGCAAACCGTGCTGGTGGCCGGCGCGCTGGGCAGCGTGGGCAGGTGCGCCGTGCACCAGGCCAAAAAGCTCGGGGCCAAGGTGATTGCCGGTGTCCGCAAGCACAGCCTGGAAGAAGCCAAGGCGCTCGGCGTGGAGGGCGTGATTGCCCTGGACAGTAAGGAGGACCTGGCCCGGCTGGGAGCCGTGGATGCCATTGCCGACACCGTGGGCGGCTCCACCGGCTCGGCACTGCTGGGCAAGGTGCGCGATGGCGGCATCTTCGGCGCGGTGACAGGCCCGCCCACGGACGCCGCGTTGCATCCGGCGATACGGGTGAAGGCAATGCATGCCCATCCCGATCCGCACACCGTGAAAGCCTTCGCGGACGACCTGCGAGACGGCAAATTCGCGCTGCCCATCAGCCGCCGTTTTCCTCTGGAGGAAGCTGCCGCGGCACAGACCTTTGCGGAGAAGGGTGCTTCCGGCGGCAAGGTTCTGCTCATGCTGTTGTAACCGGCCGCCAACCGCCTGCACCGTTCCCAGGGCAGAAGCCAACTGGGTACGAACCTGCCTGATCACTTCCGGAACTGTCTCCGGGCACCTAGCCTGAAATGGCTCTGTGATGGATTCTCCGCGGCCGTTTCAAAGAATGCCGGCGCTCCTACCTGGCCTTCGCTTCGGGGCCGCGAACTCACCTGTCCGGCGGGCACATGCCTGCCCGGCCATGCTGGCTCTGCTGGCGGGTCTGCCGCTGCTGGCACCGCAGCCGATGATGGCGTCGGTTCACCACTCCGTCGGACCGGTACATGCGGCCTCTTCCGGCAGGCTGCTGCCGCACGCCGCGGTTCAGCGGGCAGCGCCGGTGGCGCATTCCATTTCCGCTAGGCACAATGCCAGCGCAGCTCCGCACGGGCATGATTTACATGGAACGGCTGCTTCAGATCATGAAGCAGCTTCCGGAGTCAAGACTCGTGGACAATCCGGCATGGGCCGGCACTCTTCTCAGGAACTGATCGCAGCGCCGGTTCATGGAAAGTTGCGCTCTGCCGGGCAGAGCCGCTCTGCAACAAGGAGCTCTGCTTCATTGGCGTCCTTGCGCGCCTCAACCTCGCACAGCCGGACTCAGCCGCAAGAACTGTCGGAGCAACGATCTGTCGAAAGGTCTGACAAGGCGGGCAAGCAGGATGCGCCGGAAGAACTGGCCAACCGCTCCACTCAGGATCGCGTCCACGCCTGGTATCGCGCGCATGCCGCGGCTCCGGCCAGCCAGCCCCTGAGCTCAGCAGCATCCCCGCATGACAAAGCGCCGTCTCTGGACGTGTCTCCGGTGGCACGCAAGGCCTCAGCTGACGATTTCGACCGGGCTGCCGCCGCGCAGCGCCAGACCATCCGGGCCGCAGCGGAGCAGAACGAACGCCAGACCACGGCGGACGACGACAAGGCGGACGCGGAAAGCCACATCCCCAGCACCGCGCCCACGGAGCGGGAACCCGCGCCATTCCAGCATGGCGATGCGCCCGCCTTGCCTCCGCGCACGCACCCCACGGTTTCTCCCGTGGTTCATCCTTTTGACCCTGCGGGAGCGCCGGTCGTTCGCGAGGCACCCACGCCCAGCGGTGCCGCGTCGATAGGCATGTCTTCCAGCCGTGCCGCAATCCGGCCGCAGTGGACCCAGCCGCAGGAGACGGCAAAAACACTGGCGCGCTCCTCCGCGAATGGCCCGCCGGCAGGTTCAAGGCTGCCGGCTGCGGAGGATGGGCAGTCCATCGCCACAACCATTCCAGCGCACGCGAACCTCGGCCCGCAGAGCCGGAATGGCAGCAACACCCCGCCGGCAAACCGGCCGGAGCCGCGTCGCTCCGATAGCGCCGTGCTGGCCACATCGCCTATCGCGACCGCCGCCGACAGTTCTTCCGGAGCCGTTCGCGCCGTGGCCGCGGAAA
>CAXTPQ010000022.1:0-16896 GCA_964246215.1 uncultured Terriglobus sp.
ACGCCCACCACACCATCCTCCGAACGCACCGGCACACAGGTGATGGAACGTACATCCATGCCGGTGAAACGGCGGGTGAACTCAATCCACCTCGGCTCCAGGCTTGTATCCGGCACCACAACAGGGTTGCCGGTCAACGCCACCCAGCCGGAAACCCCCTCACCGATCGGCACACGCATACCGTTCAGCTGCTCGGTGGTGTGGCCTACGGAAATCGCATAGTAAAGCTCATTCGCTTCGCGGTCCACCAGCATCAGCGACCAGCGTTCCGGCGCGAAATACTGTGACATCTTCTCCATCACCTGCGTCAGTACTTCTTCCAGCTGAAGGTTCGATGTGAGGGCGCGAGCAACATCTACAAAGAGACGCGTGTAGTCCTGCTGCAGCGTTTCGGTCAGCGCCTTCTCCCGCTCGCGTTGTGCTTTACCTACCAACATTCGATCACCGCCGACGGGCCCTGCTCTGAAGGTTCGCGACCCCGCTCGATCCGTTGCGCGCAGGATGGCCTTCACCGATCCCCCGCGCACGTATGTGTTTCTGAAACACTACACAACTACGGGAGAGTTTGCCATTCCACTCTCGCATTGCCCGCCAACAAACTGAAGTAAAAACTTGAGCGGTGCCGAGAATCCGTGGCTCAATTTGACGTGGTGAATGGGATTAGCCGCCGATATGTACCATGCTGCGCGAAGGTTTCAGAAAACCGGCCTCCCCAATGTGGTGCCGCTCTTCCTTGTGCGCCGCAACGTCACGTAAATACCGCTTTAACTGTTCCTCCGTGGCACCGCGGCGCATGCGCCCATACAAATCGTGGTCCTGTTGAGAGAACAAGCAGGTTCTCAGCTTTCCATCGCTGGTGAGCCGTATGCGCGAGCAATGCCCGCAGAACGGCCGCGACACCGGAGCGATGATGCCGATCTCTCCCACGCCATCGGCAAACGCATACCGCCGGGCGGTCTCGCTCAACTGATTCGGCGGCAGCGCTCGCAACGGCATAATCCTGCTGAGCCGCTCCACAATCTCTGCCTCGCGCACCACCACTTCAGGCGACCAGATACGGTCCTCTTCCAGCGGCATGAACTCGATGAACCTCAAAACCACGCCTTCACGCCGGGCGAACTCGCCAAAGCCTTCGATTTCGCCTTCGTTCCAGCCACGCAGCAGAACACAATTGACCTTTACCGGTGCCAGCCCTGCATCCTGTGCGGCATGGATCCCGTCCAGAACCCGTTCAAACGAGCGTGGAACCCGGGTGATTCGCGCAAAAATCTCTGGGTTCACGGCATCCATGCTCACCGTGATGCGGTCAAGACCAGCTGCTTTCAAATCGCGCGCCATACCTGCCAGCAGATGTCCATTGGTTGTCAGTGCAATCTCAACCGGACGGCCTTGGCTGGTGGGCAGGCCTGCCTCGTCAAAAGTGGTGCGCAGCTGCCGGATTTCCCGGATCAGGTCGAGCAATCCCCGCCGCAGCAACGGTTCGCCGCCCGTGAGCCGCACTTTCTCCACGCCCATGTCCACCATCATGCGGATCATGCGGACGTAATCTTCCATCGGCAATTCGCTGTACTGGGCACCGGATTCGCCGGTCCGGCAATACACACAGCGGTAATTGCAGCGATCCGTCACCGACACCCGCAAATCCGTAAGAGCCCGGCCGAAGCGATCCATCAGCCGTGAACTCTCCCGCGGCACAGGCTGTACCTGACTGTGCGCCACGGCCAGAGTCGTTGCCGGGTCGTGCATCGATATGGGTGCGAGAGTGGCCAAAATTTCCTGTCTATCCGATGCTTGAAAACGAACCGGGACGCACCTTCCGAAGGAACTCGGCCAAGATCGACATCCTGAATGGAAAACCCGTGCCGAAGCACGGGTTACCGATCCTGGATCATGTTTACATCAGTAGGACATGAACTCATGCAGCCCGCGACGCTGGGCCAGGCCATACAGAAAACATCCCGCGGCAAGCAGACCGGTGACGCAGGCCCAGTAGAAGATGGGCCGCTGCCAGCCCGGCGAATACGTCAGATCCTGGCCAACCCACAGGCTCAACACGGTCGTAACTACCAGCGCCTGCAGGCCGATGACCAGTGCGAGCTGTCCGCGACGGCGGCGTGCGTCCAGAACTTCCACCTGTTCCGGTGTAAGGTTGCGCTCTTCGGCGGATATCCGCAGGTTCGCCATGCTTTGTCCTCGCTTTACGTTATTGCAACACAATATTTTCTTCCAGCGCAACTGCCGCGCCATGCCGGCGGTGCGATCATCGCGTGTCAATCCAGAAAGGCCATCGTTTTCAGGCCGCTCAGGTCAAACCGCTTCCGGCAACGCAGGTTGGTACACATCGCGGTGTCGTCGCGCAGCACCATATAGCTCTGCGCCTTGGCAAAGCGCGCGCGATCCCGCTCGTCGGCACGGCCGTTCAACTGCCGTTTTTTGCGGCGCACCAGCCAGTTCAGTTGGTATTCACCCACCGCTCCACACTTGGTACACGTGAGGGAATGATTCCGCTGCTCTGTCTTCTCGTCGAAAAACTCGCGTTCTTCCATGTGCGCTCCACTTACCGTCCATCGACTATTTTACGGGTCTACAAGCTCCTGCACGATACGATGCAGAGCAGAGGCATCACGCGTGGCGCGCCGCAGACCGAAAACCTTTTCCGTGACGAAAGCCGTCAAGAGCAACGCACGCGACCGCGTCGGCACGCCGCCTCCAAGCCATGCCTTGCCGGACGACAAGACAAAGGCCGCCCGCCGCGCCGCCAAGCACAAGGTCACGCTCAGCAGACTGCTGGAGGACGGCGGCAGGGAGAACAAACCCGTCCACGGCTGACGATGGACAACAGCTCGGAAGCACTTCAACGTACGCAGGTTCACGATTCTGAAGTCTCTACCAGATGCGCTGCACACCGAATCCGTCCATTGCGGAGTCTTTGCTCAGCAGTACGATGTCGGCTTCCAACGCTGTTGCGGCAATCAGACGATCAAAGGGATCTCTGTGCTCACCGGGCAAACGAGCCGCTCGCAGGGCCATGCTAGAGGTAACTGGGACGATACCAAATCCCGCGTCACGCAATGCCTGGTCAAACTCAAGGTGAAGCGATTCCACTTGGGGTAGCTTGCCCAAGCGAGCCTTTGCAGCTATTTCGAATGCGGAGATGGAAGAAACGAGGATTTGATTGTTGCCATCTTCCACTATCAAGCGGACTCGCCTGCTCAGAAGGTGTGGAATCTCCACTGCCCAAATGACTGAATGAGTATCCAGAAGAACCGTCAATCGCCTCCACCCTCCCACAAGCGGAGTTCCTCTTCCGGCAACGGATGCCAGAACGATTCGGGAAACACATAGTCCGGCTTCAGCCTGGCACCCAGCCGTTTGAACTTCCTGGGCGTAACAGGCTCAATGCGTGCGACAGGTGTGCGATCCCGGCCTGAAGTGATGATGATCTCTTCGCCATCATTGGCTTTGCGCACCAGCTCCGACAATTGTGTCTTGGCTTCAAACATTGTCACGGTCATGCTCCTCACCCCCTGCTAAGCTAACTTAGCACTTTTATGAGCCAGAACGTTGTTGTCCTGATCTTTGAATTCGTTGGGTTGATCTTCGCCTTTTCCATCCATGAAGCGTCGCACGCGTGGATGGCTTCGCGTTGTGGCGACCAGACCGCGCGCATGCTGGGCCGCGTCACTCTCAACCCGCTCAAGCATCTGGACCCGCTCGGTTCGGTGGTTCTGCCGCTCATCGCCGCCTTCACGCATCTGCCGCTCATCGGCTGGGCCAAACCCACGCCGGTGACAACCCGCAACCTGCGCAATTACAAGCGCGACGACATCCTCGTCACGCTTGCCGGTCCGGCTTCCAACCTGCTGGTGGCGGTTGTCTGCCTGCTGCTGCTGGTACTGGTCAAACACTTGGCGCCCGGCGGTCTTCAGGCCTTGGCCGCCGCATTCACCCTGGCGTTGGGTGGCGGTGGTGAAGCCCCCACCGGCATCGCTTTTCCGCTGCTTCTGCTCCTCTTTACGGGCATGATCGTGAACCTGTCACTGGCGATCTTCAATGTCATCCCGATTCCGCCGCTGGACGGATCGCGCGTGCTTCGCCACTTCCTGCCCTATCAATGGAAAGAAAATTATGACCAGATCGGCCGCTACTCTTTGTTGCTGCTGATCCTGGTGGGCGGCCGTCTCATGGGCTTTCTCTTTACACCGGCGCTCGCCGTGTTCCTGAATCTGCTGCTCCGGCTCTGACCGGCACTTCTCTCTGACAGAACTCGGGATGAATTCGCGCATACCCGCTATGGCCGATTTAGAGATGCCGGCTTACGCGGTGTGGCGACTTTGTAAGCAATGGCCTCCGCAAGACCACCTTCCTGAAGCGCTGATGGCATTCCCGACACATTCCATGCCACATTTCCGCGTGCGTCTACGGCGATTAGCAGTAGCGCGGTGTTTCCGCCCAGTGTGCCCAGTACGGGCGTGCTCAGGCATGTTCGGTTCCCCGCAGCAGCGGAGGGTTCCTTGCAACCGGAACGAACGGCGTACACCGGCAGGATATCGGTCAATCTGTTGCGCAACTGTTCCAGGCTCCTGGTGAGTGGGGGCTTTTCCGGGCTGCCATCGCCGGCGGTGATCATGTACAGAGCCTGGCAGCCGTGCACGGTTGAGAGCACCATGTCGTTCCCTGGCGGCGTGCAGCGTAGACGTGGCATTCCGGCTGGAAGCGGACGGCCAAGGCTCTCAAAACGCGCGTGTGCTGCTACCGCATCTGTTTCCAACTCGAGCGGCATTGGGTTGGCACGTGCCGAGACTGCAGCCAGTATGTCTTTCTCAGCCTCGCCGACGCCATCGCCGTTCTCCTTCAGCAGTGTCAGCGCATTCCATGCCATGGCCTCAGCCTGGCTGGAGGGCAGATCGCCAGGGCAGCCCTTGATGCACTCCAGCAGGCTTGGTTGCAGCCCAAGAGCGCCCTGTACCGCATAGCTCGTGGCCGGAACTTCCATGGAGCGAATGGTTGCGGCGGAGATGTCCGCGATCTCCGTATTCAGAGGGGCGACTTCCCTTAACTGCTGCAAATGCTCCACGGCGGACCGCCACTGTCTCAGGTTCATCTCTGCCTGTAACAGCAGCGAGTATGCCTCGACCCGGTGCGGCTGCTGCTTGTCACTTGCGTAGCGCACCGCCGCTGAATATGTTCCCGGCCAGTTCTGGCCAAGAGCACACACGTGCGCCAACGCCAGCAGTTCCTCATTGTCATAGGCGGTTTGCTGCAGCAGCGTGCATTCGGCACTGGCGGCCTTTATGGCCACAGCAAGCGCTGCGAGCTCAGTGTCGGACCAGTTGGAGATGTCGCTACGCACTTCCGTTACTGGACGAAGGATCTGCGCGTAGCTCACGGAGGGCGGCAGCACCGGCACAGAAGACTGATCCGCTGGAACGGCAGCCTGGGTTGCCGCACCCCTGGGTACCGCAGCAACTGATGCCGCACTGCTCTGGGCGTAAACCCCGGTGTGCGCTGCTAGCACAGCGCACACCAGCAAAAACATCCATCGGGTGACGTTCAGCACAACGGCTCCGAGCAGGACGTTACATCGTCTGCAAAAATTCAGACGACACCGGATTCTCGTACAGCGAACCATCCCGCGTCACCACCGTCAGGCCGCTTGGTGTCACAAAGTATCGCTTGCGGTCCTCATTGCTGTCATAGCCGATCACGGTTCCATCTGGAATATGCACATCCCGGTCCAGAATAGCGCGCCGGATGCGGCAATGCCGGCCCACGTTCACGTGCTGAAAGAGCACCGACGAATCGATATCCGAGTAGCTATTCACGCGGACATCCTGTGACAGCACACTTTGCCGCACCGCCGATCCGGAGATTACGCAGCCCGGCGACACGACCGAGTTGATCGCCATGCCGGTGCGGCCCATCTCGCCGAATACGAACTTGGCCGGCGGGTACTGCGTCGGCCGCGTGCGCATCGGCCATTCCCGGTCATACAGGTTAAAGGTGGGGGCGACAGCACAAATGTCCAAATTCGCTTCATAATAGGCATCCAGCGTCCCCACATCACGCCAATAGAGAGCTTCTTTGCGGTTCTCATCCACAAAGTTGAAGGCCTGCACCTTGTACCGGCCCAGCAGCTTGGGCAGAATGTTATGACCAAAATCGTGCTTCGAATCGTCGTCTTCCGCGTCGGCGATCAGTTCCGGCAACAGCACGTCCGTGTTGAACAGGTAAATGCCCATGCTGGCGTCGACCTTGTTTGAGTTCCAGGGCGACCGCTTGTCGGTGGTCTTCGGTTTCTCCTCAAAGCCCGTAACCTCGCCGGCGCGCGATACCTCCACCACACCGAAACCGGAAACTTCGTCCGGGTTCACCGGCAGTGTCGCCAGGGTCACCGCCGCGCCACTTTGACAATGCTGCTCCAGCATCAAGCCATAATTCATTTTATAAATGTGGTCGCCGGAAAGGATCAGCACATGCTTTGGCTGCTCCGAGCCAATGGAGTAGATGTTCTGGTAGACCGCGTCGGCCGTGCCCTGGTACCAGTTGCGATTCACCCGCTGCATCGGCGGCAGAATTTCAATAAATTCGCCAAGCTCATTGGCGACCACCGGGCCCCAACCCTCGCGGATGTGCCGGTTGAGCGACAGAGCCTTGTACTGCGTCATGATGTACACCCGGCGCAGATTGCTGTTGATGCAGTTGGACAGGGTAATGTCGATGATGCGGTATTGCCCCGCGAATGGAACGGCCGGTTTGGCGCGCTCACGAGTCAGTGGGGAGAGTCGCTCACCGGCACCGCCGGCAAGAAGAACGCCCAGGGTATCTCTCATATCTATGGCTCCCAACTTTAGTTCGGCGCGGAATGGCTCTTCGATGCAGCCGTGAGCAACTCGCGTTTGGATGCTGAAACTAAGTGCGGCGGCATGCTCGTTCCGGCCAGCCCGGAAATTGTACAAAACAAAAGGGCACACCTGAAAGGTGTGCCTCTTGCTTTCAAAACGTATTCATGGAGTTAGGCGGTGTGTTCGCTCTCCGAATCGGTTGTCTCTTCATCCGGCAGTGAAATCCGCAACGATTTCAGGAAGCTTAGATCGTTACGCGTGAAGTTGCCCGCCGGACCGTCGGAATGGTCTGCTTCCGTCTCAGAATCTTCCGTAACTTCGTTCAACCCGATCGTTGCCTCCAGCATCAGCAGCACGTCGAAGCCCTCTTCGCGAATCTCCCGAACGACACCTGAAATGGATTCCGACTCCGAAACAGATTCGTGGATGGCTTCCCCGAGTTGCTGAATCAATTCCTTGACCCGTTTGTTCAAACGTGCGTCCATCGCCACCCCTTCCGCACCTGCGCCCACGAGCGCAGGCTGGTTTCTTCATTAGACGACATCTCACCGCCGCACGGGACGGAAAAGCGCGTCCGGTTTACCCGAAGGTAAGTCCCGGCGATGCCGTCCGGTTCATCCACTCAGGCGCGGGTGTGGTGGTCTGACCAGGCACCTTCCAACTGCTCCGCCAGTTGTTGTACCGGCGCGATGCGACGGGTATTCCACACCAGAAAACCTGCCGCCGCGGCACATACGCCGCCAAGTGTCCAGAAAAACTTACGCATCTGCTTATGTCTCCTGTCATTGGCACAGTGTTCCGTGCCTGATCAGCATTGGATGCGCGAAGCAGGCTTCGCAGTAGACTTGGGCAGATGGACCGTGTTCGATTAGGACGGGTACTGGGCCGCGGAGCGCGTCTTGCCGCACGAACCGCTTATGAAGCGCTCGATGCCGCGACCTCTCCCGATCCGGTATCCGCGCAAAGCACTCCACCAGCCGCGCGTGCGGCAAGCGCCCCAGAGCTTCTCAGGCCGTTACGTCCAGTTGGCAGCTACAACACTTCGTCATCGCACAAAGCAGGCGGTGCAGCATCACCTCCTGCTCAGGCAGCACGGGCTGCCGTTCATGGTGCCAGCCGGACACCGCAGCACATGGCACGTGCAGGTCGCAGCCTGAGCGCGCTGGATCCGGTCAAACGAGCTTCGCGGGCCGTTTCGCTTGAAGTGACAGGCAGCTTCTTTGCGCTTTTCGCCTTTTCCTTTGCGCTGGGTGCGTGGCGGTTCGCTCAGCAGATTCGCAGCAGCGGCCAAGGCCCGCACCGCTTCGCAGCCTGCTGTGTGGTTGCGGTGATCTTTGCGTGGTTTGCCATCAGCAACTTTGCCCGGGCCAAACGGCTTTGAACGGAAAGTAAGTAGGTTCAGCGCCGCTTCTTCTTGCCGGCGGAAGACTGGGCATCGCCGGACAGTACGGCATCGCGCGGAGCCGCGCCCGTTGGGTCCACGTCAAAGTCATACACAATCACCACACCGGGCCGGGCCTGCCGCGGCACCGGCACCAGGGCGTACTCTCCGGGCGCGAGCGGCGACGCCACGGACAGCCGGTTCCAGCCACCCGGCAGCGATTCGGCTTGGAGACAGAGCACCGGAGCTTCACAGGCGGCACCCTTGCTGATCTGCGCAAAACGCACATGCGGCATCGTGCGGCCATTGCCGGCCACCACCGCGGAAACCAGCGCCCATCCCGTGGGGTTACCGCGCCCTGCGTCGCCGGTATTCTCAGTGCGGTCGCCTGCGTTGACATAGAAAACCGGCTGTGTGGAGTGCAGCACTGTCCGCGCGTGCGCACCCTCTAAGACATGGGTCTGCGGCGCGCCAGGACTATCCGCGTCTGCATTTGCCGGCTCGGTGATGGACGAATGATGGACCGGCACAAGCGCCGGACCTCCATTCAGAGTGTCCAACGCCCAGGGTAAATTTCCATTCGGTACACGCAGCCCCGGTGCGGCAAAAATCTCGCCCTGTGATGCACTGTAGCTGCCCGCTCTGGCTGCGGGCGCTGCTGTCGGTACGCTGGGCGGAGCAGCGGTCGGATCGGCTGTCTGTGCATGGCCGATGGCACTGAGCCAGGAGCCGGCAATCGCGGCGGCCAACAATGCAGCCAGCCGGCGACGCCTTTCGAAAGATAATGCCCAGCCAATTCCGTCTTTGCCGTATGTCCGCATACAGAAGATGGGACGCGCCGGCTCTCCGGGCGTTGCTTTTTCTTCCGCCAGGAATATGCCATGCAGCCGCTGCTAACATCGTGAGTATGAGCACCGCGGCTACACCCACCCTTCCCGTTTCGCCCACGCTGCGCCGCACCGGCCTGTTTGGCACGCACAAGTCGCTGCGGGCAAAAATGGTCGACTTTGGCGGTTGGGAGATGCCGGTCGAGTACGCCGGTCTGGTCGCCGAGCACCATGCCGTCCGCACCGGCGTGGGCGTCTTCGACGTCTCCCACATGGGCTGCATCCAGCTTCGTGGGCCAGGTTCGCTGGACGCCCTGCAGCACCTGCTCATGAACGATGCGAGCAAACTTCAAATCGGCCAGGCACACTACAGCGCCATGCTCACGCCACAGGGCACCTTTGTGGATGACGTCGTCTTGCACAAGCTCAGCGAGAACGACTACCTGATCGTGATCAACGCAGGAACCCGTGAAAAGGATATCCAGTGGGTGCGCCGCACCATCGGCCAATTTCCTCACGTTCACATCAGCGACTACAGCGACCTGTACACGCAAATTGCCATCCAGGGGCCACTTGCCCAGCAAACGCTGCAGAAGCTCACCGACGTCAACCTGAGCGCGATCAGGAATTACTGGTTCACCTGGGGCAAGGTCGCCGGGCAATACAACGTCTTGATCGCTCGCACCGGATACACCGGTGAGGACGGCTTTGAGATCTATGTCCCCAGCGACGAAGCGACCAGCGCGTCGGTTTGGCAGCAGGTCTTTGCCGCCGGAGAGGAGTTCGGCATTCAGCCCTGCGGCCTGGGCGCACGCAACACCCTTCGGCTTGAGTCCAGCATGGCCCTCTACGGACACGAGATCAGCGATCAGATCAATGTCTTTGAGGCCGGCCTGAACCGCTACTGCAAGATGGACAAGCCCGAGTTCATGGGCAAGGCCGGTCTGCTCGCCGCCGGTGATCCCCAGCGCAAGCTCGTCGGTTTGGAGATGGTCGAGCGCGGCATCGCTCGCGATGGCTATCTCGTCCGCTCGCTGGAGGGCGAGCTCCTGGGCGTGGTCACCAGCGGCTCACCCAGCCCGACACTGAAGAAGAACATCGCCATGGCCATGGTGCCGATCGCCGAAACCACGCACGGCAATCAAGTTGCCGTGGAGATCCGCGGCAATCTCGTGCGTGCCAGCGTCGTCGCAACACCCTTCTACAAACGTACGAAGAAACCAGCAGAGATCATTTCGTAACGCTGGAAGTCGTGCTGGGAATCGGCATGGCCGCTGCAGTGCGTGGGCTCTGGTACGTCATGCCTGCCTGATCCGGACTGGGGTGCAGCACCTTCGACACACGTCCGCTCTCGCGCATGCGCCGGTCCGCCTCAGCCCAGGCCGGCAACGTGTCTGTCTCCTGCTCCCAGTGCGCTACGGAGGCCTCATCACACCAGTGCATCAGCTTCGGCATGGCGGCTTTATGAGCGCCGGCAAGCATGTACCGGCGCATATCGTTGGCGCTTTCCCAAGCCGTGATCGTCCAGAATGTTCGGTGCCCGTCGGCCAGCACCGCTCCCCGCAAAAAGCCTTCGCTTCGGCGCACCTGTTGCCGGGAGCCGATTGCGTGCACGGCAAAGGCGGGTAAAAAGCGGCTGGATCTTAGCCGCAATCTCGTCAGACTGACAAAAACCATGACTTGTTTCCTCGACTTCTTCCAATCCCAAGCCTGAAAACTGTAATTATTCAGCTCCGCCAGCGCCCTGCAAAGCGGCCTGCGCTGCCAAACCCACTTTCTTCAGGCTGGCCCGCAACTCCGTCCGTTCATCAGGGCATAGCGTCTGCATCAGCGCATCGATATCCTTTTCATGCTTGCTGTACAGCGTCTCGATCAGTTTGCGTCCGCAGCCGGTCAGCTGCACGTTGCGCACGCGCCGGTCGCAGCTACCGCTCTGCCGCTCCACCAGGCCGCGCTGCACCAGCCGGTCCACGGCCGCGGTCATGGAGGCATTTGCCAGGTGAACTTTCTCCCCGAGCGTGGAGATTTTCATGGGCCCTTTGTGCAGCAACGCTTCCAGAATCATGAAGTCGCTCAGCCCGATGCCAAGAGACACGATGGACCGCTCCATCAGCGCACCCAGCGACCGGTAGGCCTTCATCAGCACCAGCCACACTGACGCAGCCGTGGGCACGGCAGCAGGACACGCGGGCTGGGAGTCCGTTGGCATTGCCTCTTCTGATGCTATGACGTACGCACTCGATTGTCGCGGTCTGCCTGCCTGGTATGCGGAAGCGGAGCTACGCCCCTGGCATGAATTCACTGAAAGAAGTGACAAGTCGCCATAACGCCACGAAAGAGTTCTGCCCTTCGCCCGCGCGGACGCCATTTCCTCGCTGGTTCCAGCTTAAAATCAAATGCATGAGCTACCCGGCAAGCTACCGCTTCACCAAAGAACATGAGTGGATTGAAAACAACGGCGGCACCGCCACCATCGGCATTACGGACCACGCGCAGCACCTGCTCGGCGACATCGTCTTTGTGGATTTGCCGAAGGTTGGCGCCACGCTGAAGCAGAAGGAGTCTTTCGGCTCGGTGGAAAGCGTGAAGGCCGTCAGCGACGTATATGCCCCGGCCAGCGGCAGCGTCACCGAGGTAAACGAAGATCTGAGCGGCGCGCCGGAAAAGATCAACGCCGACGCGAATGCCACCTGGATGATCCGAACCACGCTCAGCGATCCCAGCGAACTCGACACGTTGCTGGATGCAGAGGCTTACGAAAAGTACGTCAGTGAAGAAACGGGCAGCTAAACTTTGATGGAAGCCGGCGCGGGTCAAGAGCCTTCGCCGCCGGCCAGCCCAGCATCCCTGATACCTACAAACCGGCACAGCGCCGGAGATGCAGTAAACCGGCCGCAACGCCGGTGAAAGGCAATGCCGATGCGCTATCTCCCCAAGTCACCCGCCGACCGCGAAGCCATGCTTCAAGAAATCGGTGCCGCGTCGATCGACGACCTCTTCACCACCGTTCCGGAAGAGTTTCGCCTCACCCGCGACCTGAACATTCCACGTCAGCACGGTGAGCAGGAGGTCGTGGAAGCCTTCAAGGCGTTTGCCGCACAGAACGCCACAGGTTACGCGAGCTTTTTGGGTGCCGGTGCCTACCGCCACTACCGGCCGGTGCTGATCGACGTGCTCTCCCAGCGTGGCGAATTTCTGACCAGCTACACGCCGTATCAGCCGGAGATCGCCCAGGGCACGCTGCAGGCGCTCTTTGAGTTCCAGACCATGATTTGCGAACTCACCGGCATGGACATCGCCAACGCCAGCATGTACGACGGCTCGACCGGCGCGGCTGAGGCCGTCATGATGGCGGTACGCGTCACCGGCCGCAATGCCGCCGTGATCGCCCGCACCGTGCACCCCGAGTACCGCGAAGTGCTGGGCACCTACGCGCAGCACCAGGGCATACCCACCTCTGAAGTGACATTCGGCAAGGACGGCCGCATCGACCTGGCCGCGCTGGACGCTGCCATCTCCCCCGACACCGCCTGTGTCCTCATCCAGTCGCCAAATTTCTTCGGCACGATCGAGGACGTTGCGGCCATCGCGGAAGTTGTTCACGCGAAAGGCGCGCTGCTCATAGTTTCAGTGGCCGAAGCTGTCTCGCTTGGCATCGTGAAGCCCCCCAAAGAAGCTGACATTGTCTCGCTCGAAGCGCAGAGCTTCGGCGTTGCCGTCGGTTTCGGCGGTCCCTACTGCGGAGTCATCGCGGCGAAGGAGAAGTTCCTGCGGCAGATGCCCGGCCGCCTTGTCGGCGAAGCGAAAGACACCGAAGGCCGCCGCGGTTTCGTGCTCACGCTTTCCACCCGCGAGCAGCACATCCGCCGCGAAAAGGCCACCAGCAACATCTGCACCAACCAATCGCTTGTCGCGCTCATGGTCACGATCTTTCTGACCGTCTACGGCAAGGGCCTGCGTGAACTTGCCGAGCAGAACCTGGCCAAGGCCCACTTCGCGGCACAAACGCTCTCCGGGCCGGAGGGCACTTCCCTGCTCTTCAACGGTGCACCCCGCTTCAACGAGTTCGTGCTGGAGACCGCTGCACCCGCAGCCGAAGTCAACGAAGCCCTGCTTGAGCGCAAGATTATCGGCGGCCTGTCACTGGCAAAGTGGTATCCCGAACTTGGCGAAGGTGCCGCGCTGTGGTGCGCCACCGAACTGACCAAACGGGCCGAAATAGAAGCAGCCGCGGCAGTTCTCAAGACCTTTACGCAACAGGCCGCGCCGAAGACAATCGAGCCGGTGGGTGAATTGGCCTTGGTATAACTTTTCCAGATACAAAAGGACCGTCATGAGTCAGTCGAAGAGCAAGCACAACACGAACGCTGACCCGCTGCGTTGCTGCGGGCCATGGTATTCGCCGCGTACATTCTTTGCCTCCACTGCCATCACAGCTTGTCTTCTCGCACCAGCGGCACAGGCCCAAACCGCTCCGAATTCCTGCGATACGGCGCCTCAAAGCTGCGCCACCCTCGTCAGCACGGAGGCAACCGCGCAAACGCGCCTGCCCAACACTGCCGTCGACATTTCACTGGGGCTGACAGTCAGCAAAGTCGACCTGCCCGGCACGCAGCGCGCTCTCGCGCAGAAAACATCGTCATTGCTCAAATTCCTGCGCGCTGAGGGAGCCCAACGCTTGATCACAACCAATATTTCGTTCACGCCGGACACGCGCTCCCAGAAGAACGGCCCGGACAGAACAGTCGGCTATACCGGCACATCCTCGCTTACGCTGCGGATAACGCCCGAGAAAGCACCCGATCTGCTCGGCGGTGCACTGGCCAACGGTGCCAACACCATTGACAGCACCACTTTTACCCCGACGGAAGAAGAAATTGCCGCCGCCCGCCGCGAACTGGCGGCGGAAGCCACAAAAACCGCTGCGGCACAGGCAGACAGCATCGCCAAAGCGGTGAGCCTGCACGTCATCGCGATCCGCGATGTGCAGGTGAATGCAGCACTAGTCGCCTACCCCGAACCACGTGGCGGCTTCGCACCCATGCGGGCGATGAGGGAAGCAGCACCCGCTCCGCCCATCCAGACCGCCGCCGGTGACCAGCAAGTCTCCGTCACGGTAAGCCTTACCGCGGCGGCGGGCCGCTGAGCATGGCGCTGGCAGGCATCGACGACGAGGAGCTGACCGCGGTTGAATTCGTGGAAGACTTTCTGCAGCTGCGCTTCGGCGAATCGCTGCTCCGGCTCTTCGTCTGGCCAGACGTTGCCGATCCGGACGGCATCTCTATCGGCTTCGGCCAGCCCGGCTATCGCGACGCTCTCTGCAGCGTTATCGGCGAAACCGTGACCACGGCCGAGCTGGAAGAAGGCCGCTCGCTGACCATCGAGTTTGAAAACGGGACCGTGCTCGCCCTCAGCCTGCGCGAAGAAGACCTGGACACGCCCGAAGCGGGCAGTTTCATGAACGCTGAAGGCCAGATAGAAGAATTCTGAAGCAGGAAAGAGTGGTAAGTAGAAGGAAGTAAGAACTAAGTAGTAGGTTCTAAGTGGTAAGTGATGAGTAACAGTATTCCCAACTACAAAATGTAAGCCAATAGTTTTCCATTCTTCCGCGGCTTTGTCGCGAAAGAATGAGTCAGTCCCGCCACAGATAATGGTTCAGAGAAAAGGCCAACATGATCGGCAAACATCACGCATACAGTTGCCAACTCCGCTGGACGGGTAACCGCGGCACCGGCACCTCCGGCTACCGCGATTACGACCGCTCCTACCAGCTGAGCGCCGCCGGGAAAGCCACGCTCACCGGCTCGGCCGATTCTACCTTCCACGGCGACCGCGGCGAATGGAATCCTGAGGAGATGCTGCTTTCGGCTCTCTCCTCCTGCCACATGCTCAGCTACCTGCACGTCTGCGCGGATGCCGGCATCGTGGTGCTCGATTACAGCGATGCCGCCGAAGGCACGATGGAACTGCGCGCTGACGGCAGCGGCCACTTCACGAGCGTGTTGCTGCGTCCGCAGATCACCATCGCGACGACGGGCGACCCCGAAACAGCCTCCGCTCTGCACCACCTGGCGCACGAGAAATGCTTTATCGCCAACTCTGTCAACTTTCCGGTGACCTGCGAAGCGAAGGTGCTGGTGCAGTCGAACGCAGAATCCCTCTCAGCTGACTAGGAACACCGCACTGCTGCGAAACCTATGGCGATCGCCGGGTTCACTCCTATCGAAATCTGATAACCGCTCAGCCATAAGTACAAACACCTAAAATCGTAACCTGAGGGCAAGCATGGAAACCGCTCCATTTGTCGGCACGCCGCGCAAGGCGACCACGCACACCAGCCAGAACGAAGGCCTGATCTTCGAAAAGAGCTCTCCCGGCAAGAAGGCCTACAAGCTGAGCGAACTCGATGTGCCCGCCATCGATGCAGCGGCCCTGCTGGGCGATCATCTGCGCACCGACCTCGGCGTCATGCCGGAGCTGAGCGAAATCGAAATCGTTCGCCACTTCACGCGGCTCTCCACCTGGAACTACGCCATCGACCTCGGCATGTTCCCCCTTGGCTCGTGCACGATGAAGTACAACGGCCGGGTAAATGAGGCGGTTTCGCGCCTGGAGGGTATTGCCGAAGCGCACCCCTACCAGCCGGAATCGCTGAGCCAAGGCGCGCTCGGCATTATGAAACTTCTGCAGGATTGCCTGCTCGAAATCACCGGCATGGACGCCATCACGCTGCAGCCCGCCGCCGGCGCGCATGGCGAGTTTACCGGCATCCTGATGGTGCGCGCCTACCATGAGAGCCACGGCAATGCCCGCAAAAAGGTCCTGGTGCCGGACTCCGCGCACGGCACCAATCCAGCCACCGCCGCCGTCGTTGGCTATCAGGTGCAGAACCTGAAATCGAATGCCGAAGGTGCCATCGATCTGGAAGAGTTGCGCAAGGCGGTCGACGAAGACACCGCCGCGCTTATGCTCACCAACCCCTCCACGATCGGTGTCTTCGAGTCGCAAATCCACGAGATTGCCGACATCCTGCACGCAAAGGGTGCCCTGCTCTACATGGACGGCGCCAACATGAATGCGCTCGTCGGCAAGACGCGCCCCGGCGACTTCGGCGCGGACGTGATGCACCTGAACCTGCACAAAACCTTCTCCACACCGCACGGCGGCGGCGGCCCCGGCTCCGGCCCGGTGGCGTGCAAAGCCATCCTCGAGCCGTTCCTGCCCAAGCCTGTGGTGATTGAAAAAAGCGATGGCACGCTTGGTTTCAACTACGACCGTCCACAATCCGTGGGCCGGGTACGCATGTTCTACGGCAATTTCGGCATGTTCGTCCGCGCGCTTGCCTACACGCTGGCAAACGGCCCGGACGGCCTGCGCCAGACCACCGAAGATGCCGTGCTGAACGCGAACTACATCCGTGCCAAGCTTGAGGGCTACTTCGATCTGCCGTACAAGACGCGGTCAATGCACGAGGTGGTTTTCAGCGATAAGCTCCAGGCGAAGAACGGTGTCAAAACCGGCGACATGGGCAAGCGCCTCGTCGATTACGGCTTTCACGCCTACACAGTCAGCTTTCCCATGATCGTGAGCGGCGCCATGATGATCGAGCCGACGGAGAGCGAGTCCCGCGAAGAACTCGACCTCCTCATCGACGCACTGCAACAGATCAGCCGCGAAGCCGCGGAAAACCCCGAACTGGTCAAAACCGCACCCCACACTACACGCATCCGTCGCCTTGACGAAACTGCGGCCGCCCGCAAACCCGTGCTGCGCTGGAAATCCCCCGCAGCCCCGGAAGGAGTCGAGCCGGACACGGCTGCCAAGGAGTGGTGAGTGACGCGAG
>CAXTPQ010000022.1:16996-47019 GCA_964246215.1 uncultured Terriglobus sp.
GCCCCGGAAGGAGTCGAGCCGGACACGGCTGCCAAGGAGTGGTGAGTGACGCGAGGCGGAGCTAAATGCACTCTCCCGGCGTGTGCTGAATGCAGCTTTCGCGGTTCACACGGAACTTGGGCCTGGTTTGCTGGAAAGTGCATATGAGGCGTGTCTCTGCCAGGAACTCCTGACACGAGGGCTGCCTTTCCTTCACCAGGTCGCGTTGCCGCTTGTGTATCAGAATGTCAAGCTGGCGGACGTAGGTTATCGTTTGGATGTGCTGGTCGCGGGTGAACTGATTTTGGAAGTAAAAGCAGTTGATGCTATCGCGCCTGTGCATCATGCCCAACTTCTAAGCTACCTTCGATTGTCCGGCAAACGACTGGGTCTGCTCATTAACTTCAACGTAGTCAGCTTGCGCGACGGTATACATCGCAAGGTGAACAAGCTGTAAGAGCGTCCGCAAAGTTCGCCAAGGTTACGCGAAGTACGCAGCCTGCGAACTCTGCGCTAACTTAGCGTACTTTGCGGACGCTCTTCAAAGGATCTATGCCCATCTTCCAAGACCGCCAAAACGAACTCGAAAAATACGAATTCATGATGGGCCTGGAACGTGGCCGTCTCGCCGTCTCGCTCGACGTCCTCACCGACGCCCTGGCCCTGATCGGCCAGCACGGCGTCTACTGCGTCTCCAACCGGAACCCGTCCAAGCCCGCGCTCGACCTGCAGGCTGTCATGCAGGGCATCAACGACGCCAAGGAGCTGATCGGAACGGTGATGGAAGAAATGCGCCGCAAGCGCGACGCCAATGCCTTCCAGACGTCCGCACCACCAGACCTCAACGACGCCGGTCCGGCCTCGACGGGAACCCCCATGCCCGTTGTAGACTAAAGCTACGCACCCGTAGCTCAGCTGGATAGAGCGGCAGCCTCCGAAGCTGTAGGTCAGAAGTTCGAATCTTCTCGGGTGCACCATCTCTACACAAACAAAAGCCCCGGCCTGAGCCGGGGCTTTTCCTGCTGTCACACCAACAGAGCGGCTAGAAGTACAGCCGTCCCAGAAACTGCAGTTGCCGCGGTCCGTAAATCGTGCTGGACGTCGACGTCGGCGTGTAAAACGATGCATTCTGCGTGAAACATCCGCCCGTGTTCGCAGCCGGGCAGCTCGCATTCGCGCCGGGTGCCGTGTAGTTATAGGCATTCGTGTTCACGCTCAGGATGTTGCGGTGATTGGCCAGATTGAAGGCTTCCGCCGCAATCTCAAAGCGCATGCCCTCGCGCAGGAATGGAAACTGGCGTGAGACGCGAGCGTCAGTGTTGTGCACGCCCGGCCCTTTGAAGCTGTTACGCCCGGCAATCTGGTCCGGCACGCGGTAACCCGTGCCGGAAGTGACCTGCGCGCCGGAGATGCCGCCATCGCCCGCCAGCCTGGAAGCAATGGTGCCGTTGATGAAGCCGGTCACCGGAAAGCCCGTCTGCGCCGTTACCGTGCCGGAAAGCTCCCACCCGTTAACCGCGTACCCGGCATATTTGTTGCCCATCGGGAACTTCGTGATGCCGAGCAGCGTGCCCACGAATCGGCCACGCTGATCGATGTCCGACCGCCCGTACTCCGCGCCGCGGCCCTGACGGTGCCCAAGCGCAAACGGGATGATCGGTGAATCGGTGCCGTTGAAGGTCCCGTTCGGCGCGCCGGACTGGCCGGCATCGGTGGTGTGCGCCCAGGTGTAGTTCGCCAGGATTTCAATCCCGTTGCTGAATGGCTTGCGCAGCGAGAATGCCGCAGCGTTGTACCAGCTGTTCACGTCGGAAAAGCCGGTCAACACCGAGGAAGTAGAAGTGGCCAAACGTGCCGTGTAGTAAGGGAAGGCGAAATTGAAAGTGCCGCCGGCCGGTGTGGTGGCCAGGTAGGTCCGGCTGACCGCCGAGTTCGGGTCGACATTCGTGTCCACGTAAATGGGCAGCCGTGCGCCGCGCGTGCCAACGTAAGCCACCGTCAGCGTGGAACGGAACGGCAGCTGCTGCTCGACGGACAAGTCATAGGAGTGAGTGTACGGATTCAGGAAGTTCGCGTTCGCACCGCGCACACCGATTGCGTTCAGCGGCAGGCCCGGGTTGACGGCGGGCGTGGACGCGCCGGTCACCTGGTTCACCGGAGCTGGGCCAGGCGGTGTAAAGGCCGGAATGCCGCCCTGCGGAGCATACGAAACGTAGGTGGTTGCCGACGGTTGCTGCAGCCGGACGTTGGGCTGACCGGCAGCCGCGCCCGTTACCGGAGCATACGCGGTAATGCCGACCGTCGGCGTGGAGAACTGCTGCTGGTAGACGCCGTTCTCGCGCCGCAGCGTGTACCACAGAGAATTCGAGGTCAGACCGTAAAAGATGCCATAGCCGCCACGAACGACGGTACCCTCCTGCGGATTCCACGCAAAACCGAAGCGCGGCGCGGCCATGTGGTAATCGGTGTTGATGGTGCTGGTCGCGGCAAAAGCCACGGCGTTGGCGGTGTTGGGCAGGTCGGGCTGCGGTACCAGCTGAACATCGTAGCGCGCCCCAAAAGAAAGCAACAGCTTGGGCGTGATCTTCCAATCATCCTCGGCGAAGATATCCAAATCCTTATTCCAGAAGTCGTCCGCGCCCACATGAGTGATGGGGTCATTGGTCTGCGAGAAGGAGTTGTAATGCCGTCCGCCGTTCACCTTGTAAACGTCTTGAATCCAGCTCGCAAAGTTGTACTCCTGGATCGCACTGCTATAGGTAAACGATCCATCACCACCGAACAGGTTGGAAATCTGCTCGTGAATGATGTTCACATCCACGCCGATCTTGGCGGAATGTTTTCCAATCACCTTGGAATAAATATCGGTGATCTGCCAGCGGTGCTCATCGGGAAATGCACCACGCGGCAGCGCGGAGGTTTCCCCGTAGGCAATGATGCCGGTCGCACCCGTGCCCACGTTGATGGCCGGCCCACCGGTATTGGTGCTTGCCGTTTCCAGATCGCGCGACCATTGAAAATGCACCACGTTGGTGGTGTTCGCATTCAGTGCGGTTTCGGCATTGGCGAAAAGGAATCGCTCATGAAAGTTAATGCCGCCGTTCTGCGTGATCGATCCCGCGCCGGTCACGGTCGCGGCTGCGTTGTAGCCATTGGGCTGTTTCAGATCTTCGAACAGAAATGACGCAGACAGGTGAGTTTTGCTGTTGAGCTGATAGTCCAGCCGCGGCAGGTAGATGTCCTGGGTAGTGTTGCGGGCAAAGCTGCCCTGGCTTCCATTGATGAACGTGACTGCCGCGGTGCACTGCGCTGCGGAAATGCCGGGGATCACCGACGGATAAATCGTCGTACCGCGTTGCAAGTAACTACTGCCGCGTCCGTCGCAAAGGGCGGTCAACTGGTTCACGTTCTGCGCGCCGACGTTGTAACCGGACAGATATGTGATCGGGTTCACGCGGCGATAGCCGTCGTACACTGCATGGAAGAAGAGCTTGTCTTTCAGAATCGGCCCACCGACTGAGGCACCGAACTGGTGTTGCACCTTTACCGGCTGCTGCAGCAGCAGCGGATTGTTCAGCGTGCGGCCCTGGTATTTGCTCAGTGCATCCAGCGAGTTGAACCCGGGTGTGCGGTAGTACTCGTACAGGTCGCCGTGAAAGCTGTTCGTGCCCGACTTTGTCACAGCATTGACGACGCCGCCAGCGGATTGGCCGAACTCCGCGGAGTAGCCAGACGATGCAGACTGAAATTCCTTGATCGAGTCAATCGGAAAGACATAGGGCGCGCCAATCGCACGTCCGCGCGCTTCAGAAAAGAACGCCTGATTGTTGTTCGCGCCGTCCACCAGATTGGTGTTGTACAGGCCGCTGATGCCGCGAAAGCTGAGCAGGCCGGTGTTGCCGTCCGGCGCTACATTGGGCGTCAGCAAAACGAAGTTGTCGAAGCGGCGCCCATTCACCGGCAGATTGTTAACCAGCTGCTCGCCCACCACCTGCGACTGGTCGTATTTGTCGGTATCCACCAGCACCTGATCGGTGGTCACGGTCACATCCGTCGTAACCGAGCCGTTCGGCAGTGCGGCATCCACGGTACTGGTGGTACCCACCGTTACCGTGACACCCTTCTGGTCCACCTTGCCAAAGCCCGGCCCGGTAATGATCACCTCATAATTACCAGGCTGCAGAAAGGTTGCGGCATAGTGGCCATCGCTGTCGCTGGCGTAGCTCTTGCTCGCTCCCGTGTCGACATTCGTCACAATTACGGAGGCGTTGGGCACAACAGCACCACCGGCATCGCGTACAACGCCGGAGATATTGCCCAATGCGGCGCTTTGCGCAAAAGCCGTCGTGCTGACGGCAGAGACGGCGAGGGTGGCGGCGCACAGGCCGGCACGCATGGTGTACGAAAGCTTCTTCAACTGCGTCACTCCTGAAGTTGTCTCCGGCCCACGCATCATGTGGAATCCTGGAGATCGGAGAAGAGCCTGCGGACAGGCAGACGTGTTCCGGTCTGTTGCACGCGATGGATGCGTACTGCCGAAATCACGAAAAAGGTGCTTATCCAAGCGTCGCGGAGAATGCTCTTCCGTGTCAAGGACAGAGTGTGAACGTGCGGTGAATGCCGGTATGAGGCTTCCCAAAACGGATCGAGCCGCTTGTGCCAAAGCTGATCGGAACTCAACACGTCCAGCCGTTTCAGTGCAGTTTTTCCGGAATGACCGCGAATTGCAGCAGGATGTCGAACGGGACGACACGCAGGGTATTTTCATGCGTGGCCTCCAGCACCACGGGACAGGCCGCGCCTGCCTCATACACCTGCAGCCAGCGCGCGGCACACACGCACCAGCGGTCGCCCGGCTTCAGGCCCGCAAATCCGTACTGCGGCGCAGGTGTAGAAAGATCGTTGCCCAACTGCTTGGAGGTCGCCAGAAACTCAGCAGTCACCACGGCGCAAACGGTGTGCACACCCCGGTCATCCGGGCCGGTATTGCAGCAACCGTCACGGTAAAACCCGGTCATCGGTTCCTGACCGCACGTGGCCAGTGACTGGCCCAGTACATTCTTTGCAATGTCTTTCTTTGGTTTAATGCCCGGCATACGCAAACGCCCTGTTCCGCGCCGGTATCGAACCGGCAGCTTTGCCAAGTATAGCGAGTGCGCTGGATAACTTCCGGAGGCGCAGCCGCGTCAACACGTCCTAAGATCAAGGGCCCCATGCGACGCTTATGCTTCTGCTCCTTCGTGATTGCCATCCTTCTTCAGCCGTTTGCGTTGCTAACGCAATCACGGCAGCAGACTGACCCGGAGTCGGCGGCACACCGGGCTGAAAGCGCCGCCGGTGCGCTGCAGCGCTGGTACGTCCCGCAAACCGGCCTCTACACGACGACAGGCTGGTGGAATTCCGCCAATGCACTCACGGCGCTCACAGATTTCATGCACACCAGCAAATCACGGCAATACCTGCCCGTGCTGGGAAACACCTTTGCGCAGGCGCAGGTCGCCGTGCCGAAAGACCGGCAGACTGGCCCCTTGCAAAAGATGACCGGCTTTCCCGGCTTCCTGAATCGGTACTACGACGACGAGGGCTGGTGGGCGCTCGCCTGGATCGACGCCTATGACCTTTCCGGCGACGCACGCTACCTCGCCATGGCGCAATCGATCTTTCAGGACATGACCGGCGGCTGGGACTCGGCCTGCGGCGGCGGCATCTGGTGGAGCAAGGACCGCAACTACAAAAACGCCATCGCGAACGAGCTCTTCTTTTCCGTGGCTGCGCACCTCTCCACCCGTGGCGCAGATCCCACGGCAGGGCGAGTTTACAACGATTGGGCAAGCAGGGAGTGGCGCTGGTTTCAGAGCTCCGGCATGATCAACAGCCAGCACCTGGTCAACGACGGGCTGACGATCGACAAGGTGGACGGCTCCTGCCGCAACAACGGACGAACAACCTGGAGCTATAACCAGGGCGTCCTTGTTGGGGCGTTGGCGGAGCGGTCGCGGACACACCAGGACGCAAACGCGCTGATGGAAGCACGCATTCTCGCGGACTCCGCGTTGACGTATTTGACGGACGGCGACGGCGTCCTGCACGATCCGTGCGAACCGAACCACTGCGGTGAGGACGCGCCGCAGTTCAAGGGCATCTTTGTCCGCAACCTCCAAGAGTTGCAGAGCCTGGTGCGGGATCCCCGGTATTCTGCATTTTTCCGCAGAAACGCGGACAGTATCTGGACGGAAGATCGAACCCCGGACAACACTCTCGGCCTGGTATGGTCTGGCCCGGCGGGCAGACCCGACGCCAGCAGCCACAGCTCCGCGCTCGATGCCCTGAATGCCGCTGCTGCCGACCGATAAAATGACCGCGGCGAACACAGCGGACAGCCGCGACGCCGCGTCCCGTTGCACTCGCCGCGTTCCTTCTTGTTACTTCGCCGCCATCGCCATCTGCTGCTGATACTCCTCGTATGGCCCCTTGTGGTCGACCACGGTGCCATGCTCAAAATGCCAGATGCGTGTGCCCACTTCTTCAATCAAATCCTGATCGTGCGTTACCAGCAGGACCGTGCCGTCGTACTTCTGCAGCGCTTGATTAAGGGCGTTGATTGACTCCAGATCCAGGTGGTTCGTCGGCTCATCCAGGATCAGGATGTTCGGCTTTTGCAGCATCAGCTTGCAGAAGAGCAGCCGCGCGGCTTCTCCACCGGAGAGCGCGTCAGTCTTTTTCAGGCCTTCTTCACCGCGGAAAAGCATCTGCCCCAGAATGCCGCGGATCTCCTCCGTCGACTTCTTCGGGTCCCAGCCGTGCAGCCATTCGGCCACGGTGGTGCCCTTGTCGATGGCAGCCGTGTGGTCCTGTGCAAAATAGCCGATCTGCGCCTCATGACCCCACTTCACATCGCCATGGCTGCGCACAAAATCGTTGTCCTGCGTATCCGGTACACCGGACAGCAATGATTTCAGCATGGTCGTCTTGCCTGTGCCGTTGCGGCCCATCAGCATGACTTTGTCGCCACGCATCAGCGCACTTGTGAACGGCTTGAAGACGGGCCCAGTCGAACCATCCGGCGCGGGTGTCTCGTAGGTCTTGGTGACGGCTTCCACCTCCAGCACATGCTTGCCGCTGGGCCGGACCGTGTCGAAGCGGATAAATGGGCGCTGAATGTTGGACCGTGCCAGTTCCGTGGTCGCCAGCCGCTCGACTTCTTTCTTGCGGCTGTTCACCTGGCTTGACCGCGTACCGGCACTGAAGCGCGCGATGAAGTCGTTCAGTTGCTCGATCTTTTTGGAACGCTCTTCGTTCTGGCTCTCGATCCGGGTACGGACACTCACCTTCTGCATGACCATGTCGTCGTAGCCGCCGGGGTAGGTAATGATCGTCTGGTAATCGATGTCCGCGATGTGTGTGCAGACCGCGTTGAGAAAGTGCCGGTCGTGCGAGATGGTGATCAGCGTGCCGCGATAGCTGAGCAGGAAGTCCTGCAGCCAGTGCACGGATTCGAGATCGAGATAGTTTGTGGGCTCATCCAGCAGCAGCGCTTCCGGGTCGCCAAAGAGCGCCTGCGCCAGCAGAATACGGACCTTCTGCCCGCCCTGTAACTCGCTCATCTTGCGTTCGTGCACCTCATTGGGAATGTCCAGACCCTGCAAGAGAATAGCGGCGTCGGACTCGGCCTCATAGCCGTTCTCCTCACCCACCACTCCTTCCAGCTCGCCCAGCCGGATGCCGTCATCATCGGTCAAGTCGGCCTTGTTATAGAGGATTTCGCGCTCCTCCATGGCGGCCCACAGCGGCGCATTGCCCATGATGACGGTATCAATGACGCGGTACTGGTCAAACTGGTACTGGTCCTGGCGAAGGATGCCGAGCTTGCGCGGGCGGATCACGTTGCCCTTCTGCGCTTCCAGTTCGCCCGTCAGCACCTTCATGAAAGTCGATTTGCCGGCACCGTTGGGCCCGGTCAGGCCATACCGGCGGCCCGAGATAAACTGCGTCGATACATCTTCAAACAAGATCTTTGAGCCGTATCGCATCGTCACGTTGGAAACTTGAATCATGTCTTCTTTCTTAAGCAGTCAATCTCATCTGAGGTCGAAGAAGTAACGCAGGGCGGGCAACCAGTACGATCACCTCGTCGAGCTCATATATGGTTTGTTCGAGAGAGGTGAAGGCGTAAGCTGTGCCAAACTCCTCGACATCAAAGACGGGAACGAGCGTTTGCACCATCAAGCTGTCTAGATTTTGCACTTGAAGAAAACCGAGGCGTGCGAAGGCCGCGCCAAGCTCGACCTCGATCTCCGCCTTGAGCGCCCTTCGCGCCTGCTTGTTGCTGCCGATGCAGTCCAACCAGTGAGCTGACACGTGTAAATCCCAGTTGCGGCGATTGGGAAACGACGGAACGAGCATGGCAAGCGCAAATAGGTCATGACGCTGCTCAATATGAGTAAGCGCGGGTATCAGGTCCGTAAAGAAACAGTCCACTACCACCGACTTGAAAGCCATGTCAGAACTCCTCTGAAAGGATCTTCGTACGCCTCAATCAGATCTTGCACGTCTTGTCTGGTGCGTGTTGCCCGATACCTGTCTTCCGAGCGCCATGCAATGACCGTTACCCAATTCTCCCCGAAACCAGCATCATGCAACTTGCTGTCAAGTTCTGCCTGCAATCCCGCCAGCAACACCAGATCTGGCACGAAATGCGTCTTCAGCTTTCCACCCACTGCAGTTTCCGGGTACTCGGTCAGCCGCAGCGTACGGCACACTACCGCTTTCAAGGCAAGTTCGAGGACGTAACCGCCCATGTAGTAAGCGCCATAGTAATGTCCACCGGACATCAGAGTGCGCATCTCCTCCAATCGGCTCAACGCCAGATGCTGGAGAAGTGTTGCCGACGGGCCCGCCACTTCCTGATTGTACCGAACAGGAGAGCACCATGGCTGTTCCCGAGATTATGCAACACAAGCTACATGCATCACACGTGATCTATGGCAAAGAAAGTAAAAGTCGAATTGTTAAGTAGCCCTCTCACCCCCGCTCAGCAGGAGCGTGAAGACAAGCGCAAAGCGAAGGAAAAGCTGGCCAAAAAGCGTGCCGCCATCAAGGCTGCACGCGAGCGACAGAAAGAAGCCGCCGCCGCCGAAGCCGGCCGCCGCCTCTCCGCGCCCATGAGCTACTGCGCCATGCCGCCCACGGACGGCGACGGCCACACCATGCCGCCGTTTCCCGCTGAGGCCATGCGGCTCGGCTTTCCCGTCAAGGTCATGGGTGCGCCCGGCCTCAAGAGCAATGACACCCGCGGCTGGCGGCTCAATCCGCATCTGCGCGTTTCGCTCGGCTATCTGTGCGACATCTTCGCGCACTGCCGCCGGCACGACATTCGCATGTACCGCATGTCCAGTGACCTGGCCCCGTACCACACCCACCCCGACATGCCGCAGTTTCACGGCATGGTGGAGGAAAGCCGCGACGACCTCGCGCACGTCGGCCGTATCGCGCGCGCGCAGGGCCTGCGGCTCAGCTTTCATCCGTCGCAGTTCATCGTGCTCAACAGCGGCAACGAGACGCTCACGCAGAAGTCCATCGCCGACCTCGAATCGCAGGCCACGATGCTCGATTACATGGAACTCGGCCCGGAGGCGATCATGGTCGTCCATGTGGGCGGCAGCTATGGCGACCGCAAGGCCGGCTGCGACAACTGGGTCAAAACCTGGCCGCGCCTCAGTGAACGCGTGCAGCGCCGGCTCGTTCTGGAGAACGATGACATTCGCTTCTCCGCGGCGGACGTGCTCAGCATTCACGAGCGCACCGGCGTCAAGTGCGTCTGGGACTATCAGCACCACTGGTGCTTCAACCCGGAAGGCCTGCCCATGATTGAAACACTGCAACGCTTCCTGAAGACCTGGCCCACTGGCGTCCGGCCCAAGATGCACTTCAGCTGCGCCCGTACCGAAATGCGCGAGATCAAGCGCAAGAACCGCAAGACCGGCCTGCTGGAAACCGTGCTGCAGCCGCCCATCTGGACCGGCCACGCCGACTTCAACAACCCTTTTGAAACGATTCCGTTTCTGCGCTCGATCCAGCTTCTGGACACCGACATCATGCTCGAATCCAAATCGAAAGACCTGTCGCTGCTGCGCCTGCGCAACGACATCGCGAAATTCGCGCCGGATCTGGCGGCGCGCTACGCCATCCCGCTCGACACACCGGTGGAGGATGCAGGAGAGATCATTGAAGACGACGAAGCTTCAGTGGCCGAAGCGGCCTGACGTCAAACTTCTTGTACAAGACGAGTGAGCTTAAGGCACCACATAGGGAAACGTGAGCGTCCCAATGCGTCCGCTTGTCAGGTCCAGCGCTCCCAGGCGCACGCTGTAGGAGCCAGGCGGCAGGTGCAGTGCCTGCCGCACCGGTACACCCTTTTGCAGCACGGCCTGGTAGTCCTCGTCCGTCAATCCCAGATTCAACTCCGCATTACTCTCCACCGGTGCAGCCGGAGCGGCCTGAGGGTAAGCGATGGTGCGCACCTGCAACTGGGCCCGGTGACGCCCCTGCTCATCCAGCCAAAAGCTCACCCCGGTCATCTCCAGCACGGCCTGTACCTTTAGGTCGCCATCCACCGGCGGCCCGGGCGTGAGCGCGCGAATTACCAGTGCAGTCGATGGCGGTGTGCCCGCCCGCACCGCTGAGGCAAATTGTGCCATCGCGTTCCCCGGCGGCTGCTCTGGCGTGGCAAAGTACCCCCGGCGATAACTCAGGTGGTAGCCGCTGCCTGCAAGCGAAATTTGGATCCTGCGGAATTGGCCATTCCAGGTGTGATTCTGCGGCTGGTAGGCCAGCGTGTAATAGTTCTCGCCGCTCTCCAACGCCTTGCCCAGCAGCAGTGCCGGATCATTGTTGCCGTAAAAGGCCTCGCCGCCGGTCTCATCGGCAATATGGTTCATCACCTCGCGGCCAGTCTGCCGCGCGTTGAAGGCGGCAAGCAAACCCGCCCCACCCGTGCCGTCCCGCGACTCAGCCCCGGCACCGTCCGTCTCCACGCCCACCAGGCTGATGGGGTAGACCGCGATCTGGGAATCAGCAAGCGTCCTGTCCACCCGGCCGCTAAAGGTGGACAAGCCCAGCGCTGCCGTCGAAGGGAGGCGATTGCCATTCGTCTCAGAGAAAGCAGCCGAAGCCGGGTTCGCCGAGAGACCCGTCCCCGAACTTCCCCGCGGCGCCGATGAGATGCTCCGCAGATCCAGATAGCTCGAACTGGGGAACTGCGTTGCGAGCCAGAACAGATTCTTGCGCCCAGGATATCCGTTCACTGAGAGTGCAATCTGACGGAAGGCTTCGTTCGTGGCTTGAAGCCTGTCGATGGTGTTGGAAACCTCCTCCCCTTCGATCGACCGGCGTAGCAGGGCACCCGTACCCACTCCGGCCCCACCGGCTCTCGTGAGCTGGCTATCCATGTAGTTGGCCAATTCCGCATCCGCGTTCTGCTGCGCCGGGTCACGAAACTGGACCGGCTGCTTTAAATCGATCGACTGTGCAGCTTTCGCCAGCAGCGCTGAATCCGTTGTGAAGTTCTGGATCAGGTGCACGCCATTGGAGAGCACCATGACACCCACCTGCCGGGCCGGCGGCAGATGTGCCAGGAACTCAATCATCCGCTTGCGCGCATATGCCTGGTCCAGCAAGGAGGTGTTGAGCAGGTCCAGCAGAACAATGTTCAGCGAGGTATCCGGAGCCTCCATTGGCACGTTGCTTAGTTCGCCTTGCGGCAGCGTCTCCGGCTTGCCTCTGGTGGCGCTTGCCGCCTGCTGGAACGAGTGTTCTTCAAACAGGTTTGCCCGTTGCGGCTGCCGGTCTTCACGGATCTGGAAGTCCTGTTCCCGCAAGCCGCGGACGATGTGTCCATTGCCGTCGCGCACCACTACATCTACATAAACAATGCGCGTGGTGGCCCGAAGGACCGGAGCCGGCCTGGGTTGCTGCGCATCCGCCGTGCCGTACATCCGCATGGCGGCACTAAGCAGCGCGCACCGGACAAGTACGTTGAGCAAAGTCATAGCCCTGACATTTTGCGCCGCTCTCCCTGCAGCAGGCAAGCAATCCGCAGCCAGAGCCTTTCAGCGACCGGTGGAAAGCGATGCGACAAAGCGTTTCACTGTTCCATCACGCAGCGCTCTGGCTGCCAGCTCCGCACCCTCCCGCAGCGACTCAACACGGCAGGCCACTTGAAAGACCGCAGCCGCATTCAGCACAACCATGTCATGCGCCGGCCCGGTTTCACCTGCAAAGATGGATCGCAGCACGGCGGCATTTTCCTCCACATCACCGCCCGGCAGCATGGCCGCCGACCGTTGCAGGCCGGACTCTTCCGGCACGATGCTGCCATGGGTCACCTCCGTTCCACGCACGGTGGCGGCTATCGTCTCGCCCGCCAGCGACAGTTCATCCAGCCCGCCTGCCCCGTGCACCACGATTGCGTGAATCATATGACCGCCCGCGGCCAGCGCCTCTGCCACTACCGGCACCGCCTCCGCCGCGTACACGCCGATCACCTGCCGCCGCGCACCGGCGGGATTCGCCATGGGCCCCAGCAGGTTGAAAACCGTCCGGAACGGCAGCCGCCGGCGCACCGCCGCCACGGCCTTCATGGCGGGATGCATCCGCGTGGCCAGCAGAAACGCAAATCCGTGCTCGCGAAGCGCCTGCACCGACGCTTCCGGCGAAAGCTCAATCGGTACGCCCAGCGCCTCAAGCACATCCGCGGAGCCACACCTGGACGTGACGCTCCGGTTGCCGTGCTTGGCGATCTTCACGCCCGCCGCCGCAGCTACCAGCGCCACCGCCGTGGAGACATTGAAAGAATCGCTGCCATCGCCACCCGTGCCGCAGGTGTCAACGATGCTGTCGCGCTCGGCATCGGTCAACGGCAGCTTTACAGAGGCCGCTCGCATCGCCTCGGCGAATCCGGCAAGTTCCTCTGCCGTCTCGCCCCGCTCGTGCAACGTGGTCAGCAGGTCTTCCATCTCGCGCTCGCTCAACTCGCCGGCCAGCAACGCCGTCATCAGCGCACTCGCATCCGCGATCCGCAGCACTTCACCTTCCGCCATCAAGCGGCGCAACTGCTCGTCCGTGTCCACCTCCTCATCTTCGCAGAGAGTCCACCTGCTTGCGACGCAACAGGCACACCCGTTTGCACAACCTTCCCCTGCGTGATTTAGGCTGCTAAGGCGAGGCTGTCGATGAAGATTCACGAGTACCAGGCAAAAGAAATCCTGCGCAAGTACGGCGTGCCCGTGCCCGAGGGCGAGATGGTGAGCACGCTGGAGGAGGCCGACCACGAAGCCAAACGGCTCTTCAGTGCGGGGAATCCGGTCGTCGTCGTGAAGGCGCAGATCCACGCCGGTGGCCGCGGCAAGGGTGGCGGTGTCAAGGTCACCAAAGACCTGGACTCGGCGAATGCCGCTGCCAAAGCCATCCTCGGCATGCAGCTCATCACGCACCAGACCGGGCCGCAGGGCCAGCGGGTACAGCGGTTGCTCATCGAGCAGGGCTCGGCCATCGAGCGCGAGCTATATCTCGGTATCGTGCTCGACCGTGCCACCGGCAAGCTCACTTTCATGGCGTCGCAGGCCGGCGGCATGGAGATTGAGGAAGTCGCCGCCAAGACTCCGGAAGCCATCTTCAAAGAGCCCATCGAACCGGCGCTCGGTCTGCAACCGTGGCAGGCACGCAACCTCGCCTTCAAACTCGGCTTGAGCGGACCGCAGATCAACCAGGCGGTCGGCTTCATGCTCGGCCTGTACAAAGCGTTCGTCGAAACGGATTGCTCGCTCATGGAGATCAACCCGCTCGTCACGACCAAGGACGGTAAACTGCTTGCGCTCGACTGCAAAATCAACTTCGACGACAACGCGCTTTTCCGGCACAAGAACCTGAAAGAACTGCGCGATGTGGCCGAGGAAGATCCGCTTGAAGTGGAAGCCAGTAAAGACTCGCTGAACTACATCCGCCTGGACGGCGACATTGCCTGCATGGTCAACGGCGCCGGCCTCGCCATGGCCACGATGGACATCATCGAATATGCCGGCGGCAAGGCCGCGAACTTCCTGGACGTGGGCGGCGGTGCGAATCAGCAGCAGATTGAAGCGGCGTTCGCCATCCTGCTCGCGGACAAAAATGTGAAGTGCATTTTCATCAACATCTTTGGCGGCATCCTGCGCGTGGATGTGCTGGCGACCGCTGTCGTTGCCGCTGCCAAGAACCTCAATGTCACCCTGCCTCTCATCCTCAGGCTCGAAGGCACTAACGTTGAGGAAGGCCGGCGAATATTGGCCGAGAGTGGTATTAAGTATGCCGTTGGCGAGACGATGGCGGAGGCGGCTGAGCTGGCAGTCCAAGCAGCGCGAGACGAGGGAACAGGGAATAGGGAACAGGGAACAGCTTGAGTGGGCTGTCTTACCGCGATCTGATCGTTTGGCAGCGGGCGGTCCAGATGAGCGTCGCGCTTTACCGCTTTACATCACAGTTTCCTCGCGAAGAACTCTATGGGCTGACCAGTCAATTACGCCGGGCCGGTGTGTCCGTCGCTAGCAACATAGCAGAAGGCTACGGCCGCCGATCCACGGGAGAATATAAGCAGTTCCTTGGCATGGCACGTGGCTCCAACATGGAAGTACAAACGCAGTTGATCATTGCAGGTCAACTTGGTTTCGGAGAACATGCAAAGCTGCTGACAGCTGAATCACTTTCGCATGAAGTCGGCCGTATGCTTGTCTCACTGATGAACAAGCTTTAGTTTGCTGTTCGCTGTTCTCTGTTTCCTGTTCCCTGCTACTGAAGGAGAAGCCCTTATGTCCGTTCTCGTCGACACGAACACCCGCCTCATCGTGCAAGGCATCACCGGCCGGGAAGGCACCTTCCACGCGAAAGGCTGCGCCGAATACGGCACCAACGTAGTCGGCGGCGTCACGCCGGGCAAAGGCGGCACCATCCACGAGGGCTTTCCCGTCTTCAACACCGTTGAAGAAGCCGTCGAGAAAACCGGTGCCAACGTCACGGTCATCTTCGTCCCGCCACCCTTTGCCGCCGACGGCATCCTCGAAGCCGTTGCCGCAAAGCTGCCCCTCGTCATCTGCATCACCGAGGGCATTCCCACGCTCGACATGGTGAAAGCCTGGGAGGTCGTCAAAACCTCGAACTCCCGCCTGATCGGCCCCAACTGCCCCGGCGTCATCTCGCCCGGCAAGGCCAAGGTCGGCATCATGCCGGGCCGCATTCACAAGGAGGGTGCCGTCGGCATCGTCTCTCGTTCCGGCACGCTTACCTATGAGGCCGTGTATCAACTCACCACGCGCGGCATCGGCCAGTCCACCGCCATCGGCATCGGCGGCGATCCCATCATCGGCACCAACCACGTCGCCGCGCTCAAGCTGCTCAATGAGGACCCCGGGACCGAAGCCATCATCATGATTGGCGAAATCGGCGGCACCGCAGAGGAGGCAGCCGCTGCTTACATCAAGGAGCACGTAAGAAAGCCGGTCATTGGCTTCATCGCGGGCCAGACCGCGCCGCCGGGCCGCCGCATGGGCCACGCAGGTGCCATCATCTCCGGCGGCGAGGGCACCGCTGAAAGCAAGATGGCAGCCATGACCGCCGCCGGCATCCACGTTGTGAAATCGCCGGCGGAAATCGGCGAGACCATGGCCCGCGTCCTCCGCACGGGAAAGGCAGACTGATCCGACACAGCCCGGCCTTCGTGCGCGGAGCATTCAACGTCATGGTGCGACAGTTTCCGCTGATGTCGTCAGAAGACCACACCACAGACATATTCCTGCATCCCAAGAGTGTGAGTCAGGTCAGTGGCTCTGATTGGGCAGCAAATGAATGCAGGACCACAGAGCGCGCAACCTCCACCTGAGACGGTATCTGTCAGGCTCTCCAGCGACGGTCTGCTTGATCAGATTGGTGTCGCAATCATAGCCACTGACGCACAGGGCACGTGCGTGCGCATGAATGCCATGGCGCAGGCACTGCTGGGCTACACGGAGGCTGAAGCCGCGGGCCAGAACATGCACGATCTTGTGCACTCACGACACTTGGATGGTTCGCCCTACGCTGTTGCCGACTGTCCCGTATACCACGCTCGTGCAAATGGGACGGCCCTTGCGCTCTGTGAGGAAGTCCTGTGGACGAAATCAGGCGAGGCGGTTCCTGTGGAGTGGAGCGGCTCACCACTGAAGTTCGACAACGGCGAAACCGGCATCGTCCTTACCCTGAAAGACCTTCGCGACATCCGTCAGGCGGAGCGCCGTTACGCTGCCTATGAGCGCGAACAGGCTGAGGTTCTTCGTCAACGCGACGCCACGGCCCGCATCGAACGGGAGCTCGCCGAAGCTGAAGCCATTCGCCGCCGTGATCTTTCGCAGCAGGTGGAGCAGGCCGCAGCCGCCCAGCTCCGCAGCCAGTACGAGTTGCTCGCCGCTGTTGCGCAAGCCGCTCCCATCGGAATTGCCGTGCTGGATCGCGACCTCCGCGTTCTTTGGAACAATCCGGCGTTTCACGCCTTTGTCGCACCCGGTCAGCCAAGATACGATCTGGCCAACCTTTCATTTCTGCAAGCCGCTCATCTCGATGAGTTCAGCGAAGCCGCGAAGATGCTGCGCCGCGTTGGCGATACTGGCGATCCTTTCCGCGCGGACAGCTTTCCGCTGGATCGCCCGGAGCACGGAGCGAGCTATTGGTGGTGGTCAGTCACTCGCCTGGCCGGGGGCGATCTCCTCTCCATCGGTACAGACGTGACCGAACAAAAGAAGGCGCACGATGCTCTTGTGCAGTCCGACAAGATGGCCGCCGTGGGCCGCCTTGCCGCCTCGATCTCGCACGAGATCAACAACCCCCTTGAAGCTGTCACCAACCTGCTGTACCTCATCGAACAGGACACGGCGCTCTCCCAAGAATCGCGCGAATACGTGAGGCTTGCCGAAAGTGAACTCGCGCGTGTTTCGCAGATCGCCTCACAGACGCTGCGCTTCCACCGTCACTCACTCGGGCCGGTGACCGTACAACCGCGTCAGCTCATCGACCCCGTGGTCGCCCTTTATCAAGGCCGCCTCAAGCACTCCAGAATCGATGTGCAGGTTGATGTCCGGGACGCCACGCCCGTTATGTGCTTTGAAAACGATGTGCGCCAGATCTTGAACAACCTGCTCGGCAATGCGATCGATGCCATGCCAAAGGGCGGCATCATCCGCTTCCGCAGCCATGCGGCCTGCTGCGCGCGGTCTGGCCGTCACGGCGTGCGCATCAGCATCGCCGACAACGGTCACGGCATGACCCCGCAAACCGTGAAGCATATCTTTGAGCCGTTTTACACAACAAAGGGCGCAAGCGGCTCCGGCCTTGGCCTCTGGATTTCGCATACCCTGGCCCATCGTCATGGAGGCGCGCTGCAGGTGCGTTCGCGCCAGCACCGGTCGGATGATGTCGCTCAGAGCGGCACCACCTTCTCGCTGTTCCTGCCGAACATTCCGACGGACACCACACCGGACGTGCTCGCCCAAGCTGCATAACGCTGCATAGGTGAGTGCCCCATGTCTCGCTCCGGGACATGGGTCGCAGACTTTCCGCCGCAGCCCGCAGATAGCCCCGGCTACTGACTCCGGTACTATGAAATCAGCATCTCGCACCCGCGAGAGACACATCCCACACTGCTCAATGCAACAGGAGTTTCATGCCGCAGCGCACGTTTTCCATCATCAAGCCGGACGCCGTCAGGAACGGCCACACCGGTGCCATTCTCGCCGAGATCGAGAAGGCCGGCTTCAAGATTGTCAGCATCAAGCGCATGTCGCTCACCGTGGAACAGGCAAAGGGCTTTTACCATGTGCATGCCGAGCGGCCCTTTTTCGGCGCACTGACCACTTTCATGGCGTCTGGCTCCATCTTCCCCATGGTGCTGGAAAAGGACAATGCCATCGCCGATCTGCGTAAGCTCATGGGTGCCACCAACCCCGCCAATGCGGAAGAGGGCACCATCCGCAAGCAATTTGCCGAATCGATTGAGGCCAACGCGATCCATGGCTCTGACGCGGAAGACACTGCCGCCTTTGAGATCGGCTACTTCTTTGCCGGCTACGAGCTCCAGTAGCAGCGTTGCATGCAGCAGCGGCACAGCTATGAGTGCCCCACCTTTCGCAGCTTCATCGCGAAAGATGGGGTTACCTGTTTCACCGCTGCCCGCAGGTGGTAAAGGGGGCTTCTACAAAGCCAGCACCGGCGATCTCAAAGTATCCTGAAGCAGACGCAATGCTGACCTTCCCCCGATACTCGCGCCGCATCATTCTCTTCCCCCTACTCTTCGCCACTTGCACCACCATTGCCGCAGCTCAATCCGATCCGTTCACACCCACGCGTTTTTCCGCGGACACCCCAGACACCAGGCTACTCACCGGAACCGGCGCACCCCCCGGCACAGCACCGCCGCTGCCCCGCTCGCTACCCATCGCCTTTTCGCGCGATCCAGCGCAGCCCTCCATTGACAGTGACCAGACCGGTTCCACCTTTGTCCCGATGGATAGCTGGGTGTACCCCGCGCTGGAACGCCTGAACGCACTCGGCGTCATTCCTTCGCAGAGCGTCGGCATTCGCCCGTGGACACGCCAGGAGTGCCGCCGCCAGTTGCGCGAAGCCGAGGACACGTTGCATGACTTTGCCAGCCTGGACACCCAACTGGATGGCGGCGCACGCGAAGAAGCCATGCGTCTCCTGCCCGAACTCGAATATGAGCTTCGCGAGCCCAACGGCACGGCCACAGCCGTGCTGGAGTCCGCTTACCTGCGCGCCGGCACCATTGCCGGGCCGGCACTGACCGACGGCTACCACTTCGGTCAGACCTGGTGGAACGATTACGGCCGGCCGCTTGGCCGTGGCACCAGCGTGATCGGCGGTTTCTCCGCGCGCGCTGTCAGCGGCCGTTACTTCCTCTACGCTCGCCAGGAGTTTCAGACAGACCCCGGTGTGCCCGCGCTCACCGCCTCTCGGGCTGCCTTCTTCAATCAACTGGATAACGTGAACTTCGGTTCTGAGCCGCCCAACCCCTTTCCGCTCACACCGGCGCGAGCGGCCTATCTGCGCGAGCGCCCACTTGGCCTTTACGCCGGTGTCGCCTTTGCGGGCGCATCTCTTTCCTTCGGCAAACAGGAGCTCTATTGGGGACCAACCACCATGGGCCCGCTCTCGTTCTCAATGAACGCTGAACCTACCTACAACCTGCGGCTCAACTACACGCGGCCGCATCCATTCCCGTTTGTGCCGCAGCTCGGCACCTATCGGCTGGATATTGTGATCGGCAAGCTTTCAGGGCATGCCTACCCGGCGCGTCCATACTTCAATGGGCAAAAGATCAGCTTGAACTTCGGCAAGTACCTGGAACTCGGCTTCACCCGCTGGTCACTCCTCTTTGGTGTGGGCCATCCCATGACCCTCGGGAATCTCGGCCGCAACTTCGTCAGCACTTCCTCCACGGGTAACAATTTCCTCTTCGGTGATCGCGCCGATCCGGGCGATCGCAAGAGCGACTTCGATTTCCGATTGCACTTGCCCGGTCCAGCCAGCAGCGTAACGCTCTATGCAGATGGCTATTCCGACGATGACCTGAGTCCAGCGGATGCGCCACGCCGTGCCGTATGGCATCCCGGCGTTTACTTGGCCCGCCTTCCTGCCCTGCCGCATGCCGATCTGCGCTTTGAAATGGCCAGCAGCCAGGAGCTTGCCCGCGATGAAGGCGGCACCCGCGTCTTTATCAACAACCAGTATCGCGACTCCAACACGAACAAGGGTTTCCTGCTGGGGAATGCGGTTGGCCGCGACGCGCGTGCCTTTGAAGGCCGCACCGGCTATTGGTTCAGCCCGCGCACCCGCGTGGAGGCAGGCTACCGGCAGAGTAAGATCAGCCAGGTTTTCCTGCCCGGCGGCGGCACCATTTCCGACGGCTTTGTAAATGCCAGCCTCGGTTTTCACCCCGACTGGGCCATCCAAACCTTTGTGCAGTACGAACGCTTCCTGATTCCATCGGATCTGACAGGACGCCAAAGTAATACCAGTGCCCGCCTCCAGATCACGTGGACGCCCCACAAAAATCCGTAAGAATGCGGGAGCACGAAAGATCAAACACCCCATGTCTCGCTTCAAGAGCGGTTCTCACATAGGTAAAGCTCTTTCATTTCGACCGAAGCGAAGCGAAGTGGAGAAACCTGCTTCTTTCCCCAACCCAATCGTGCTCACGGCAGATCAACGCAACTACTCTCAAGTGAGAAATGCTTTTAAGACATGGGCCTTTCGTCTCACCGCAGCGATCGCGAAATAACTAAACTATCGCGTAAAGCTGCTGACCGCCGCCGCGGTCAAGCCGAAGGACGACAGGATCGACGTGTAATCGGCAAACTGCCGGATCGCCGATGGCTTGATCAGTTTTTCCGGAATCACAATCGCGTCACCTGGATTAATCCGGGCACTATCAAAGTGATTGCTCAGTACGCCTTTCGCTCGCTCCCGGCTGAAGACCGAACCGTCCGCGCGGATGATGAATGCGTGGCTCGGATCGGCGATCCTGTTTGGCTTGCCGGCCAGGGAGATGTAATCCTCCAAACGGCGCTTCGGCTGGTACAGGAAAACATTTTGTCCATACACCGCGCCGATGACGCTCACCGTGCTTGGCCGCGACGGCACGCGAAAGACATCTCCATTCTCCATGGACAGCTTCGGGATCGTGTCGGCGGTCGTGTTTTCCGGAACAAACTCCAGCACAATACGCCCGGATGCCCGCATCTGCCGCAACTGCGCGATCAGGTTCTGCTGCTGCGCCAGCGCGTTCGGGTCCAGCACTCCGTTGTTTGCCGCTCTCACCGCTGAGGCCCGCTCCATATCCGCGTTCAGCGTCGAAATGTACTCATCCAGCCGCTGCTGTTGAAAAACTCGTGCCGATTCCCGAAGAAAGCTGCTGCCATATAGGTATGCGTTTGGCGTTAATCCGCCAGCGCGGCTTACCAACTGGTCCAGTGTTTCGCCCGGGTGCACACTGTAAACACCGGAACTCACAAACTCGCCTTCCAGTCGCACGTACTTCGTCTGTTGCGCCTGTGACACTGGAATGTCCGCCTGGGACAGAATCGTGACGATGTCGCCCGGCTGCAACTCAAGATCCTGCGTCGCATCGTGGTCCTGCACAAGCCGGCCCAGGTTGAACGGCAGCAGCGAACTCTTCAGCGTGTCCGGCGAGAGCCGCTCAATAACTGCATAGGACCAGTCGATCTCCGCCGCGGGTATCTCAATCCGGTTCTGATACTGTCGCGGGTCGGAACTGTTCGTACCCGGGTAGCCCTGACCCGGATAGGTGCTTCCCTGCTGGGACGAAGGATTGATGACTCCCGGTGTTGCGGGCAGAGTTCCCGGCGTGCCTGTCTGATTTTGTACGCCGTTCTGCAAAATCGACGGTGTGGCGGTGCTATTTGCCGTGGGCGGCAACTGCGTGTTCTGCAATGCGAGAGCCGCGGCACTGCTTCGCCCGATTTGTGCGTTGGTACCGTTCTGATCGTCCAGGTAAAACCCGGTTCCGGTGCCATTCTGCCCAGCTGCGCCGTACCTGCCGTATTGGGGCAGCGGCTCGAAGAGCGGCACGGGGATGCCCAGCCGGTTGCGCTGTTGCCAATAATCACGTGTCAGCAGAGACGTGCGCTCCGGGATGATTTCGCTCAGCCGCATGCCCGCATGCCATGGAAACCGGCCGGGGTTGGCAAGGTTGCCGCGGATCGTTACCGACTGCTGATACGCCTGGCTGATGTGATTGACGAACAATACATCGCCGTCCCGCAGTGTTGTCGTCTTTGCCTCGGACGCGATCGAGATGGAGAGTGCCTTGCGTTGCCGGTCCGTGTCGATGCGCTCTAGTCTCAGCCGGTCATCCGATGCCGTCGGCGTATACCCGCCCGCATACTCCAGCACATCGGCCACGCTGGCCGGTCCGGCCAACTCGTAAATTGCTGGATGACGCACACTGCCCGCCAGCGCCACTTCCGGGCCGGCCGGTGGGATGAAGATCGTGTCGCCTTGATCGAGCTTCACGTCCTTCGATTTGTCGCCCCGCAGCAGCAGGTCATACAGGTCAAACATGACCGGCGGCTGACCCGTGCGCCGGATTTGGATGTTGCGCAGCGACCCTTGCACGGTCGGTCCACCCGAAACAAACAGCGCGTTCAGCACTGTGCTCAGCGCGCTGATGGTGTACGCACCGGGCCGCCGCGCCTCACCCACGACATAGACCTGAATGGACCGCAGCCGGCCCACCGTTACGGAAAGCTGGTAGTTGCGGTAAATGCGCGAGATGGCCCCGTCCAACTGGCGTTGCAACTGGTCAAAGCGCAGCCCGGAGACTTGAATCGAGCCGACACGTGGAATGTAAATTGCTCCGGTCGGATCCACAGTTAGCTGACTGTTGAACGACAGCGGTCCCCAGAGCCGTACCAGCAGCTGGTCACCCGGCCCAATCACATAATCGCTGGTGACCGGAACCTGGTCCGCCGGCGCAAAGGTCGAGGGCGCTCGCTGAAACAGATCGCGCCCAAAGATGGGAAGAAATTCGCCGGTGGAAGTGCGCGCCAGCCGCTGAAAGTCGGTGATTGGATCCGGCGGAAAATACTCGTTTGCGCGGTTGGCGCTGGTCGGATTTGTCCGGTTTGGATTGGTTCCCGCGGTGTCCACATATGGCTGCGTCTCGGAGCCGTTGGACCGCTGCGGCAAGCCCTGATCCAGCCCGGTGGTGACTGTGGGTGCCGCACCGGCTGGTTCCCCGCCCTGCTGCACCTGGTCCGGAGAACGGCACAGCGATGTCGAGGCGACGGCGGGATCAGAACAGTCCACCTGGCCTGTACTGCCGTTGGAACCGCTGCCCGTGTTCTGAGCATGCCCAGTAGAAGAGCCTGCTATCGTCAGCAGCAATGCCGCAATCACAGCCGGAAGCGGCCGGATACCCGGAAACCGTGGCTTTTGAGCGGGAAACTCTTGCGTTCGCACTGTTTTGTGGTGCGTCAACTTCTTCGGAGAGAACTGCTCCATACAACTGCCTGCTTCTACCTTTGCCATCGATGCTCGTGTTTCACAATAGCAGAGTAGGCCCTTGGCGATGCCACGGGAGGCAAACCCATGTCTCGTTTTCGAGACACGGGTTACCCGGAGAGCACGAACCGCTCTATACACTCAAAATTCGAGCCGCATGGACACCTGCCCTGTCCGGTTCCCTCCAAAATCCGAGCCACGCGATTGCGTAATTTGTCCAAAGCTCGATTGAGTCAAATCCAGCTGTGGATCGGCCAGGTTCGTGTGGTTCAGGATGTTCGTGAAAGTCCCTTCCGCCCGCAGGTGAACGCGCTCGGTGATGGGAAATTGCTTGCTCAGGCCCGAGGACAACGTGACTGTGCCGGGCCCGATCAGATCGCCAACGGCCTCCGTGCCAAAGCGTCCGATCGGCAGCGAGCCGATGCCAACGTTACATTTGGGGGCCAGCTGCGCCCCATTCGGCAAGGTCGTCGGCTGAAAGGTGGAGAAGTCTCCGCCGCCGGGGCAGGCAAACGCGTTGTTGTTGAACCAGTGATTGCGGCTGTGTGCGCTCGTATTGCCGTTGGCAATCCGGTCCGGCCGCGGTGCCGCGCCACCGACATACGTGTTGGCACCGGTGCCGGAAGGGTCGATCGCATTTGGCGGCAGGTACGCCGTGATGAACGGCCCACTTTGCCACAGGAAGATGTTGCTCAGCTGCCATCCACCCACGGCAAGATCGGCGAAGTGGTTCATGCCGCCACCAAAGCGCTTGCCGCGTCCCACGGGCAACTCGGCGATGGACGTCGCAAGAAAGCGATGCCGCCGCGTTCCGGCCACGTTGCCATAATCCTGGCGGACATTGGTGCTATCCGTTGGGCTATAGCCGCCCTGCTCATCCACAAAGCCGGCCGAGCTGAAGTTCACCTGGCTGCCCTGATTGTCGGACAGATTCTTTGCAAAGGTGTACGTCGCATCGAAGGACAGGCCATTCGCCAGCCGCCGCGTGACTTCGCCCTGCACCGATTTGTAATCCGCGTCGGCCGAGGTCTTGCGGTCAGTCACCTGGTAAAAGTTCGGAAAGGGGATCTCCGCTGTAGTCGCCTGCGCAGCCGTCCGCGTTGTGGAGCGCGGCAGCTGGTTGTACTGCGGCTGCCACACCAAATGAGTGGTATGCAGGCCGACGTATGAGATGCGCGCACCGGTGTTGTGGCCGAAATCGTGATCGATTGATAGATTCGTCTGCAGCGAGTACGGATCGTGCCAATTTGTATCGACGGCGCTGTAGAAGTACGTCGTGCCGGGCTGCGACACGAACTGATTGTTGGCACTCGTACCCGGGAAGGAGAAGGTTGGAGCCACAAACTGCCCCGGAGCCGCGCCCGCCGTGTTCGAGCCGGACGAGTAAAAGTTCGTAAAGCTCTGGAAGTTCTGCTGCAACGTCTGTGCCACCGCGTAAAACAGGCCGCCCGTGGTGGTGATGTTGTAGTAGCCAACACCACCGCGCAGAGCCGTCCGGTCATTGCCGAAGACCCGGTAGGCAAAGCCCAGCCGAGGCTCGAACCGCAGCTTCGGTGTCTGGCGCAGGCCCAGCGGCAGGCCCGCCTGTGACGTGCTCACTACCGGCGTGCACGGCACACCGGCAATCGAATTCGTCGGATACGGCTGGGTGATGCCGGTCGTCGGACAGGCATTCACATTGGCCAGCAACTGTGCATCCAGCGTGCCCTCTGCGCCGGTGGGATAGATGAGTTTGCCCGTGCGCGGGATAGTTGGGTCGAAATTACCCGCATACCCGCCCGCTGCCACAAACGCCGGATGCAACTCATACCGCAGGCCGAAGTTCAGCGTCAGGTTCGGTGTCGCCTTCCAGTCATCCTGCCCATAAACGGCGAAAGCATTGGCGCTGCCATCGTTGTCGCGCTTCAGCGTGTTGCCCTGGCTCAGGTACGGCACGCCCACCAAAAAATCCGCAAACTGGTTGCCGGTCGCGGTGGTGTTCGGGTCGAAGTAAAAATTGCCGTAGTTGATGGAGGGTGTCGACGCACCTGCCTGCGAGTGCGCCAGCACATGCCGGATGTCCAGACCGACGCGCACGGTGTGCGTCCCCAGCTGCAGTGTTACGTTGTCCACGTACTGGAAGAGATGTGAAGCCTCGTCATAGCCCAGCCGCGAGCCGATCGACTGCACCGGATCGACGCCGCCGTTGAAGTTCAGGTGCGGCAAGCCGTTGAAGAACGCCGGCACCTGTTCCACATTCAGGCCGGTGCTCTTGGTGAACGCCTGGCCGTCGAACGAGTTCGTGTTGCCGTCCTGCTCCAGCGTGAAGCCGAACCGGAACTCATTCGCGATGCGTGGCGTCACCGCATAATTCACACTGCTCGCAAAAATCCGGTAGTGCGCAAATGCCGTGGAGTTCGGCAGCAGCAGATCGGCGGGCTGAACCTGGCCAATGTTCTTAAAGGTGTACCGGCCAAAGGCGCTCAGCTTCTGGTTGAAGGTCTGGTCGACACGCGCGTCGAACTGGTTGGAATTGATATCATCGCGGCGCGTGCTGCTGTAATTGAACGTGTCCTTCGCAATCGCGTCGTTCAACGACAGCTGCGGATCGACGTTCGGATCGGGATACAGCGCCAGAAACGGCGCGGAACTCGGGTTAATCGGTACCTGATTGCCCGCGTAAGTGCCGCCCGTGAACGGATTCTGCAGGTTCTTCGTCGGCTCCTGGGAAAAATCACCGGCCTTCATGCGCACCGTCGGCACAGCCGCGTGCAGGATGTACGACTGCGGGTAGCGAAGCCCTTCGTACGTGCCGAAGAAGAAAGTCTTGTCGTGCCCGTTGTACAGGTGCGGAATCACCAGCGGACCGCCGACCGTGCCGCCGAAATCGTTCGCCACTTTCTTTGGCTTGCTCGGGTTCGCACCCTGGTACGGCACCGCGTCAAACGCCGAGTTCTGGAAGTACCAGAACGCCGAGCCGTGCAGCGCATTGCTGCCTGCCTTGGAGATGGTGGTGATCTCCCCCGGCTGGCCGAACTCCGCATTGTTGTTCACGCCGTCCACGCGGATTTCGGCGATCGATTCCGCTGAAGGAAAGGCATCGTTCTGGGCGTTGTTGCTGGTCTGGTTCTGCGCGGAAATGCCATCAACGGTCACCTCCGTCTGCGAGGGCAAACCACCCTGCAACGAGAAGCGCAGGCTCGGCGCCGGATGCGTGCTGGGCGCGGGTGGTGAAGCCGCCGTGTCGGCCTGCACACCCGGCAGGGTCTGCACCACATTCAGCGGCGAAGTCGACCCGGCGCCACGGTAGTTGGCCGGCAGGTCCAGCACAGCGCGCGGCGTCAGGGAAGCCGAGATTTCAGCATTTTCTGTATTGATGGTGCCGGCGTCACTGGCGTTGACGGTTACCGTCTCATTACCGGCCGAGACATTCACCGTGACGTCGAAGCGCAGTTGCTGCCGTGCGATCAGTTCGACGGATGTGGCCGTGGTCGTTGAGAAACCCGCGGCCGTGGTGGTGATATCGTACTTGCCCGCGTCCACATTCAGTGCGGTGTAGTTCCCCTGCGCGTCACTCGTCACCGTCCGGTCGGTGTTGGTATCCGTGCGGTGCAGGCGAACGGTTGCGTTTGGAACGGCCGCGCCGGTGGCATCATGCACCTGGCCGGAAACGCTGCCCAGCACCGACTGTGCAAAGGCGTTGATGCCGCCGCCAAACAGGAACAGCAGGAAAACCAGCGTCCGTGGACGCGCGAAAATCGACAAGAAACGGGAACGATGCGATGTCATGAGGGCCTCAGAAAACGTGGGTAACTTGTAACGCTTGTCCGGCTTTATTTGGCTGCAGCCGGTGTAAACATGTGGAGGGAATGCACCTGGCCGGCACCGGCGGCGCGCCGCAAACGCCACTGCCAGCACATCGTGAGCAAAACAGCGGTCAGCATGGACGCGATCGCACGGCCAATCCACAGCCCGCGCAAGCCGCCACCCAGCGGAAACGCCAGCAGATACGCCAGCGGCATGCCGATGATCCAGTTGCTGACGATGCTCACTACCATCGGCGAGCGCGTGTCGCCAAGGCCTGTCAGCGACGACGAGAGAAATACAAAAACCGCATCGCCCAGCAGCTGAAATCCGCAGATAACCGTGATGGGAGCGGCCGCCATTGCCACACCGGGATCGTTGGTATAGAGACTGGCCCAGAAGTGGCCGAACAGGCCAAACAGCAAACCGACCACCGCAACGAAACCAAGCCCGATACACAGCGGCACATTGTTAGAACGCCGGACTTGCTCCAGGTTGTCCCGGCCAGCGGCCTGCCCAACACGAATCATCGCCGCATAAGACAACCCCTGCGGCACCATGTAAATGAAAGCTGTCAAATCGAGCACCACCTGATGGGCCGCCAGCAACTGCGTGCCAAAGCTGACACACATGAGCGAGAGGCATGTTGCCGTGCCCAGCTCTGTGGAGTATTCCAGGCCGCTCGGCCAGCCAATCTTTAAAAGCGCTTTGAGTCTGGGCCAATCGGGCTTCAACAGCGACAGCCGTGGCCGTTCGCCGTTCTCGCGGAGCGCTATCCGCGTTCCTGCTATCAGCAGCAGCAGCATCCACACCCGCACAATGCAGGTGCCCCAGCCCGACCCAGCCACGCCCATGGCGTGCGCGCCGAAATGGCCGAAGAGGAATGCATAATCTCCCAGCCAGTTCACCAGGCTTGCCGTGATCAGCGACGCGGAAATCAGCACAACATGATTGATGGATTGCAGATACCGCCGTAGGGCCATGTACAGCATGAGCGGCCCCGTGCCCCACACCAGCGCGGACAGATAACGGTGGGTCTCCGCCACCACTTCAGCCGGCGTATTGAAAAATGGCAACAGCAGAACCGACCCCATGGTCAGCAGCATGACCACGGGTGTGCCAATCAGCACAATCCACATGGACTGGCCGAGCATGCGGACACCTTCCCGGCTGTCGCCACGGCCATACGCCTGCGAAACGAAAGTCTCCAAGCCGTTCATCAGATAGATCATGAAGAACGCAATTGCGTAATAGATCGTGTTGCCCAGTGAAGATGCCGCGATCGAGAGCGCCGAATGCGGCAGCCGCCCGATCATGAGCGCGTCCACGATGTAGGTCGACATCCAGCCAAGCTCACCCAGGGCGAGCGGCCCGCCAATGCGCAGCGTTGCCCGTACCTCCTCCCTGATTGGAAGGGGGCCTTGTTGCAAAGCCGCCGTGACGGATGGATCTTCACGGCTCGATATGGCTGTACTTCCCATGACGCGGCGTTTTTTAGTAGATGCCGACTTGAACCGCCGTGTGCCGGGGATTGTGCATGAGATGAAAGATTTGTTGCTCAGGCTTGGTTCTCTGCAAGCTCTTTACGGGTGCGGTCGAAAGCCGACAGCCAAGCGGGCACGAACGGATGGGTTTACTTCTTCGTCAACAGCTTTTGCGGGACAGCCGCCGCCATCGCTTCGTATCCCTCATCCGAGGGATGCAGGTGATCGCCGGAATCATACTTTGCCAGCATGTGGCCCGGGCTCTTCGGATCCTGCAGCGCCTTGTCAAAGTCGAACACGCCATCAAAAATCTGGTTGCCGCGCAGAAACGCATTCACCTGCTGGCGGATGGCCTCGCCCTCCGGTGTGTAGTAACCGGCACCTTCAAAGGGGGTCAGCGTGCCTCCAAAGATCCGCAGCCCGCGCTCATGTGCCCGCCGCGCCAGGTCGGTTTGCGCCGCGATGATCTGCTCCGCCGTCACACCCACGCCGTGGTGGCTGCCGATGTCATTGATACCTTCCATGACCACAATGAACTTCACTCCCGGTTGCGAGAGCACATCGCGCTCAAACCGGTCGCTCGCCTTTGGCCCATAACCGTCTTCCAGCAGCTTGTTTCCGCCGATACCCGCGTTCAGGACGCTTACCGGTGGCGTCTTTTTCGGAACGCTGAACAGCCCGGCCAGCTGGTCCGGCCACCGGCGATTCGTTTCCGTTGTCGACCCTGCACCGTCCGTGATGGAATCACCGAAACAGACAAGCGCCACATCCTTCTTGCCGCGGTCCACCTCAACATCCTTCAGAAAAAAGAACGAACTGCGCTGGGCCAGCAGCAGCTCCGAAGTTCCACCGGGCAGCCGCTGTGCGCCGGGCTGCGTTGCAGCCGCCACCACGCCCCGGTCCCCGGGCGGTGCTGAAAGCGCAGCTGTCATGTTGGGCCGGGTCAGATTCGGCGGAGGCACGGTGGGCGGCGCAAACTCCTCGGCTGCGGTCTGATCGCCCGCCGCAAAGAAGGCGGTCGACTTGGCATCCGCATGGTAGGTGATCACAGGCAGGCTTTGTGCCGGAATCAGCATGGAAATGACCAGGTCCGAGTAAATCGGCATGGCTCCATTCGACACGATGGCGGGCACCGCATCGCTTGCCACGAAGCCGCCGGCCGGTATGGTCACGGACGGCTGACCTGCAAACAGCAGCGCATGATCGGTCCCCGGCGTGATCTTTGAGGCCGCCGCCAGAAATGCCACGTGTACCGGACCGATAAGCAGGGGCGCTGTCCCGAACTCATTCGAGAAGCGAACTCGAAAATGCTTTCCCGCATACGACAGATGAACGGTCTGCCGGATCGTGACCGGACTGTCTCCCAGGTGCGTGTCCGCCTGGAGCTTGGCGGATCGGTCTGCTTCCATGGGCACGTTGGCGGTCGTCCACGCTCCCAGCCAGCCTTTGTCTTGCGCGACACAAGGCAAAGAGACACTCAGCAAAATGATCGACGAAAGCAGCAGGCGCATGGCGCAAGTGTAGAGCAACGCCCGGCGGAAAGCTGGGTGTGCACTGAATCGTCGGGAACTGGCCAGATAGGAACCAGAAGGAGGCGCAATCCAGCAATCCCAGGGAACCAATCCCGCTCGCACTCCGTACTACTGCCCATGGGAACGATGCACATGACGATCTCACCCC
>CAXTPQ010000023.1:0-1067 GCA_964246215.1 uncultured Terriglobus sp.
CGGCCGCTGGCGCGAGCCCTTTGACCCCGCCGCGGCCGGTGCCGGCTCGGGCTTTACCGAGGGCAACAGCTGGCAGTACAGCTGGTACCAGCCGCAGGATGAAGCCGCGCTCATCGGCCTGCTCGGCGGAGATGCGGCCCTTGTTAAAAAGCTCGACGAAATGTTCGACCAGCACGTCGACATGAGCCGCTACGCCGACGTGGAAGACATCTCCGGCATGATCGGCCAGTACATTCACGGCAACGAGCCGAGCCATCACCTGGCCTACCTGTACAGCTACGCCGGGCAGCCCTGGCGCACACAGGAAAGGCTCAAGCAGATCGTCGATTCGCAGTACAAGCCCACACCCGATGGCCTCGTTGGCAATGACGACCTCGGCCAGATGTCGGCGTGGTTCCTGTTCACCGCGATGGGTTTTTACCCGGTTGCACCTGCCTCCAATCAGTACGTCATCGGCCGCCCCTTCGCTCGCTCCGTCACGGTCAGACTCGGCAACGGCCAAACCCTCAACATCACTGCCGATGCGCTCAACGATGCAAATGGCTATGTTCAATCCGTCTCGCTCAACGGCAAGCCCATGGACCGCGTCTACCTCACGCAAGACGAGATCATGCACGGCGGCGAACTCCGTTTTGTGATGGGACCGCAGCCCAACCGCACATGGGCAACCTCGGCCACCGGACGACCGTACTCTGAGAGTGCGCCTGGGGCAAAGTGAGGACCTCGTGCCCACCTCACGCCGATGCAGCAGAAGTGCTCTGCTGCGGCTTTGCCCCGAGCACCCGGCCCGGCTTTAGAACGGGCGGTCCGTCTAGCAGCGCCATCACATGTTCGTTCAGAAGCGTCTTGGGAATCTCACCGTTCATGTGGGCGTCCCGCGCCGAACCGTTTGCAAAGGTATCGAAAATGGCAAAGGTCTGCTCATCTAGGCCAAGCACAAAAAAATGAGTTGTGCCCGCCTCGGCTTCAGCCACCCTTAAGGAGGACCGCAGCAGATACTCGAGTCTATCCTCGTTGCCGGGCTTTACTTTAATTTCGACCCATGTGCTGAACTCGTCCATCAACAC
>CAXTPQ010000023.1:1167-6276 GCA_964246215.1 uncultured Terriglobus sp.
TCCTCTACCTGCTGTTCCTTGCCCGCCTTCGCCTTGACTTCCGCCCAAATACTGAACTTGTCCATGATGTTGCCTTCTCTCCTTGCGTGATGAGGAATTGGATGTTCAGCGGACCGTTCCGGTCACGTCGAAAGGTGATTGCGGCAGCAAGGATGACCCCGTCTCTTCGCCCAAATTGGAACGGTTCGGCCCGCGTTGTGCACAGGCAGCACGGCTTCCGGACCGCCGGACTTCTAAAATCGAAGCCATGGGTCGCATACGTGTCTTGTCGGATCAGGTGGCGAACCAGATTGCCGCGGGTGAGGTCGTCGAGCGGCCTGCCTCCGTTGTGAAGGAGCTTCTGGAGAATTCCGTTGACGCCGGTGCCACCCGCATCCGCGTCGAGGTCGAAGGCGGCGGCCGCAAGCTCATCCGCATCGTGGACAACGGCTGCGGCATGGGCCGTGATGACGCCATGCTCGCCTTTGAGCGGCACGCCACCAGCAAACTTCGCGTGGCCGACGACCTGCTCCATATCTCCACGCTGGGTTTCCGCGGCGAGGCGCTGCCCTCCATCGCGTCGGTCGCCCGCGTCGACCTGCAGACACGCGCCGCTGAGGACGAAGTCGGCACGCGTATCGAGATCGTCGGCGGCAAGATGACGCGCGTTGAGGACACTGGCGCACCCGTGGGCACTACGCTGGCCATCCGCGATCTCTTCTTCAACGTGCCGGCACGGAAGAAGTTCCTGAAGAGCGAGCCCACGGAGCTGAGCCACATCGCTGCCCTCGTCACGCACTACGCTCTGGCGCACCCGGAAAAGCACTTTGAGCTGCATAGCTCGACCAACGCGCTGCTGGTCGCACCCGCCGTGCGCGAGGCCGGTGAACGTCTCTTTCAGATCCTGGGTCAGGATGTTTCCCATGACATGCTGCCCTGCGCGGCGGAGATCGATTTTGCCCGTGTCGGCATCCCGGAGCCGCCGCCCTGGCGGCGCGAAACCGATTACGAAGCGCCGGAGCCGGGCTACCTGCGCGTGCGCGGCTTCGTCTCCAAGCCGGAATTGCAAAAGCTGAATCGGGGCTCCATTTACGTCTTCGTGAACAGCCGCCAAGTGCGCGACCGGCTCGTTCTGCATGCGCTTTCTGAGGCGTACCGCAACATTCTGCCGCCCACCTCGTTTCCCGTCGTTCTCCTGTTTCTGGAGATGCCGCCGTCGGAGGTCGACGTAAACGTGCATCCGGCCAAGACGGAGGTGCGTTTCCGCCAGTCGAGCTTTGTCCACGATTTTGTGCGGGATGCGGTGCGCAACACAGTGCTCAAGGCCCGCCCCGCCGCCAGCTTCAAGATGGCGATCGGCTTCGGGGATGGAGCCCGCCCGGGCGACCCGCAGGCCGGCGACAACTGGCTGAATGGCCGGCACGATGGCGTAGAGCTTGACCCCGTGCTGCGCGGTCCGGGGCCGGGAAGCGATGCGCCGTGGAGCGAGCACCAGATTGCCGAGGCTGCCGCCGCCGACGAGCGTGAAGCCGCAGACCGCGAACAGCGCCGCGTGAGCGAACCGGCGGACACCGCCGACGCGGAGGCTTTCTCGTTGCAAGAGATGCGCCTCCCGCCCATTCCCGGCCGCCTCGCCTTTTCCGATGCAGGCCGCTCCGTCTCCGAGTTCGATCCGCTGCTCGGCGTCAGCGGTTTCGAAAGCAGGCTTGACTCGGACCCGGAACGGACGGCGACGAGCTCTGGGGAGAGGGACGAACGTCTACACCCGGCCGTGCCCCATCTCCGGCCGTTCGAAGATGTGACAGAACAGGCACCGACCCTTACCGACCCGCACGCAACAACTCATCTCCCACCCGGCACCACTGCCCACAGTCCGGCCGCCGAACGCATCGAAGACACCGCCAACCTGAACGGCCTAGGCGGCCTGCGGCCTCTCGGCCAGGTGCAGAACTCGTTCATTCTCGCCGTCAACGAGGAAGGTCTCTGGATCGTCGACCAGCACGTCGCGCATGAACGCATCCTCTTCGAAAAAGTCCTGCGCGAACGCCACGTTGAACGCGTGCAGCGGCAGCGGCTGCTCATGCCCTTGCTCATCGACCTCTTGCCGGCGCAAATGGCCAACTTCGCCGCCATGGCTGGTGAGCTTGCCCGCAACGGCTTCGAGGCCGAGCCTTTCGGCCCGCGGACGCTCGCTGTCAGGTCCGCTCCCGTCGGCCTGGAGGGCAAGGAACTGGAACTTGCCCTCGCCGAACTCCTGCAGATCGACGACGACGCCCCGCAATCCGACAACATGGACCACCGCCGGCATCGCATCGCCGCCTCCATCGCCTGCCACGCCGCGGTCAAGATCAATATGCCGCTCGAAATGAGCAAAATGCAGTGGTTGCTTGACGAACTTGGCCGCACGGAGAACCCCATGAGCTGTCCGCACGGACGGCCTATCGCACTGCGGTATTCTCATAAGGAGATTCAGCGGGCCTTCCAACGCATCTGAACCTGCACGCTTGCAGCGTGGGTATCCAGGTGCGGAAGGGGCAGACGGTTGAGGGCAGAGCGGACTCCTCTGCGTGCTGAACCCTTGAGTGCATGCCAGAAACGGCATGAACATTCAGGGTGACAGCGCATCCAAATGACAGAAGCATGGCAGGGGGTGAACGCGGGTAGTCTCCGCGCACCTGAACACTGCGATTTCCGGCGGGTTGTTCCCGCCCGAACCCCGGCAGCGAAGCGAGCTGCGCGAAAGGCCCGCACATGGCAACGCAAGAGACTGTAACCTCCCGGCAACTGGAGTTGGCGCGCAAGGCCCTCTGGCATCAGCAAGGCGAACCACTCACCACCGAAGGCGTGCGCACCTGGCTGGCGGAGGCCGGTCTGGTGCCGCTCTATCCTCACCCCCAGTTCCAGACCCCGTCCCCCAGCTTTGCGGAAGCCGTTCTGGGCCGTCCGGAGAACGGCTGGGTCCGCTCCAGCGTGAAGCGCAGCGCGGCCACCAGCTCGCCGGATGGCAGTGAGGACGATTCCTTTACCGCCGAAGTGGAAGACGAGGAGCCGGAAGAAGACTTCGCGGACGATGCCGACGAAGAAGTCCAGGACGACGCCGACGAAGATGATGACGCCGACGAAGATGACGCCGAGGATCTCGACGAAGAGGAATCCGGTGAGTCCGATGAAGAAGATGAGAACGAGCCGCCAACGGCCGAGGGCGATGAAGCCATGCTCGCCGGTGACGGCAACATTCCATCCGACCGGGAAACCATGCTCTCTGACGATGACGAGTTTGAGGAGGATGAGGGCGACGAGATTGCCGAGCAGGACCGTATTGACGCTGAAAACGACCCACTGCCGAACCAGTTGCGGGCTAAGCAGTCTGCCGGTACCGGCGAAAGTCCCGCAGAGCCGGAAGAGCCTGCGGCTCCGGCCATCAACGGCTTTTCGGTCGATGAACGCGAGATCGTGAACCGGGTATTGGCGCGCCTCGTGGAGGACGGCACCGCCGTTCCGCTGAACCTGCTCGGTGGCACGACTGGCGAACCGGATTACCTGGTTCCGGCCGCGGCGTTCTCTTTTGTGTACACGCTGCGCGGCGACAAGAACTGGAAGAACGAACCCGCCACCACGGGTCCCATGCGCGTTTCGCCGCTGGCCGTAAAGGCCTATGAGGTTCTGAAAGACAAAGGCGCGCGAGCTGTCCACGAGATCACGATTGAGCTGGGTCAGGGCATCACCGACTCGGCAACGCTTCGCGCCCTGAACGAGCTTTGGGCCATCCAGCGCATCTTGCCACTGCCGGATGCCGATGGCGGGCCGGCAAAGTGGGAACTGATGAGCGAGCGCTACCTGCGCCACATGAAGGCCGGTGCCAACGCGGGCCAGCCCACTGCGCTGAGTGCGCTGCTCTCGCTCTATCTCGCCCAGACCATTGCCGCCACCACGGAGGAGATGGAGCTCTTCATGTCGCCGCTGGCGGCTCGCTCGCGTGTGCGTGAGGTGGTCGGCGGTTTGTCCGCCACCAAGCAACTGGAACCCCTCGTGGTGGAAGGCAAGACTCTGCTGCACATTGCTGGCGCGCTTCCGGAACTGCCCGGCGACGACCGCGTCGCGGAGGTGCGCGGCCCACAACGTTCCCGTTATGAGATGGATGACCGGCGCGCCGAGATGAATGCACGCGCCGAGCGGGGTGATACCCGCCCTGAGCGCCCTGCTGCCCGCACCGGCAGCTACCCGGTACGCAAGCCCGCCGGCGCCCGCGATGGCGCGCGACCTGCCTTTGGACGTGGAGATCGACCGGCGTACGGAGGCGGGAACAGGCCGGCCTTTGGTGGCGGCGATCGTAGTGCCAGCCGTGGCCCGAACCGCCCGGAAGCATCGCGCGAAAGCCGCCCCTTTGAAGGCCGCCCATACGAACGCCGCGAAGGCACAGCCGGAGCCGGCCGGGGTGATCGTCCGGCATTTCACCGGGCAGACCGTCCTGCATTCAACCGGGGAGACCGGCCCGCTTTGGGTGACCGGGAACGCCGTCCTTTCCAGCGCCGCGATTCCGAAGGCGGTGCACCGCGTCCTCCACGCACCGAAGGTGACCGCCCATCCTTCGCACGGCCATGGGACGAGGAGCGCGCTAGCCGCCCTCGCACCTCTCCGGGCGAAGGTGAGCGCCGTCCCTTCACGCCGCGCGAGGGTGGCGAGCGCCGACCGTTTGCGCCACGGGCAGATCGCCCGTTTGCTTCTCGCGAAGGTAGTGGCGAACGCCGTCCCTTCACCCCGCGCGAGGGTGGCGAGCGCCGTCCGTTTGCTCCACGGGGAGATCGCCCGTTTACGCCGCGCGAAGGTGGCGAACGCCGGCCATTCTCTCCCCGCGGAGGTCGCCCGTTTACGCCACGTGAGGGTGGAGAAGAACGCCGTCCCTTTACACCTCGTGAGGGGGGAGAACGCAGACCGTTCACGCCTCGAGGAGATCGCCCATTTACTCCACGTGAAGGTGGCGGGGAGCGCCGGCCCTTCAGTCCTCGCCAAAGCGATGGCGAGCGGCGTCCGTCTGCTCCACGTGGGGATCGCCCGTTCACTCCACGCGAAGGTGTAGGCGAGCGGCGTCCGTTCACTCCCCGCGAAGGTAGTGGAGAACGCCGTCCCTTT
>CAXTPQ010000023.1:6376-32090 GCA_964246215.1 uncultured Terriglobus sp.
CCTTCACTCCGCGTGGCGACCGCCCCTTCACTCCGCGTGGCGACCGCCCCTTCACTCCGCGTGGCGACCGCCCCTTCACACCTCGCGAAGGTGGAGGCCGTCCTTCCCGCGTTTCCGGTGAGCCGGGCGAGGGCCGTCCGTCCTTCCAGTCGGGCGCGCACTCCGCCGGACCGGGCGGCTCCAAGTTCGGCGGTTCAGGTTTTGGCCGCGACCGCGGTGCCAAAGGCGCAGGCAAGGGCTTTGGCCGTCCTGGCGGCAAGCCCTCCTTCCGTGGGCCGGGCTCCGGTCCCAGCCGTGGTGGCGCGCCAAAACGCCGCCCCGAGTAGTTCTTCGTAAAGATGTAGAGCGGGCAGGCCGCTCAGGCCTGCCCGCTTTACGTTTGGTCGAGTTCTAGAGGAGCTGCAAAGTACGGCAGAATGGAAGAAATGAGTGAACGCGATGCGATAGAGCGCACACGCCGCCTGATTGTGGCGATTGACGGACCGGCCGGTGCGGGCAAGAGCACAGTGGCCGCACATCTGGCCCGCAAGTTTGGCCTGCTGAACCTGGAAACAGGTGCCATGTACCGCGCGCTCGCGCTCAAAGCCCTGAGAGAAATGGCTCCGCTGGAGGACGCAGCGGCCATTTCCGCGTTGACCGCGAGAACCAGGATTATTCTGAAGCAGCAGGAAAGAGTCAATCGCGTGCTGCTGGATGGAACCGATGTCACGGATCAGCTGCGCACGCCGGAGGTCACCTCGGCCGCCTCACGCGTCTCGGTTCATCCGGCGGTACGGACCTGGATGGTGGACGAGCAGCGCAGCATGGGCCTGCGTGCGCCAACCGGCGTCGTGATGGAAGGCCGTGACATCGGTACTGTGGTCTTTCCGGAAGCCCCGGTCAAAATATTTCTGGACGCCTCAGTGGAGGCCCGCGGTGACCGGCGCTTCCTTCAGCAGGGTGGCCAGCAGGGTGGCCAGCAGGGTGGCCAGGAGCTTTCGATCGAAAGCTCCACCGGCAAGCAAGCTGTCATCCGCGAGATAGCTGACCGGGACTCCCGTGATCGCGAACGCGCCACGAGTCCATTGCGACCGGCGCAAGACGCCATCCTCATCGACACAACGACCCTAACGCTCGACGAAGTGCTTGCTCATGCTGCAGCAATAGTGCAAAGTGCAATCCTCCGGTAGGCGATCGCCGATCTTGTTTGCGCTATGAACAACATAGCTGCAAAATGCAGGGGAAAGCTCTTGCAGTTACGGCAAAGTGCCGTGCTACATTAGGCCCATTCGCGTCGGCTTCGCAGATCCCACAGGCCTCCCTAACGGTGGTTTGGCGGCCCTGTCGTTAGCGGCGCGTACCCCCCGGGAAGTGAACGAAAAGTGAGGTTGTGCGCGTATGGAAACTGGAACGGTGAAGTGGTTTAACGATGCAAAGGGCTTTGGCTTCGTGAGCCGTGAAAACGGAGAGGACGTGTTCGTCCACTATTCGGCAATTCGAAGCAACGGATTCAAGAGCCTGCAAGAGGGCCAGGCAGTGCAGTTCAACGTAGTGAAAGGACCCAAGGGCTGGCAGGCTTCTGACGTCCAACCCATGTAGACGGTACTCGGGTCGAGGACGGCTACTCCGGAAACGAAAGCATTCGCATCGACTCCACTCCTTGCGCAACAAGGGCAGCCATAGCGGCTGCCCTTGTTCTTTGGTATGTGGCTTCAGTGGTTAGTTGATGTCGCCGTTCAGGCCGTTGGGAAAGAATCCACCCTTCACCTGCTTACCGGTGGCGTCGGCGTAGACGATGTTGAGCACCTGTGCCAGCGTGCGGGCAAAACCGATGTAGTAGTTGAAGGTGACGGAGCTTGTATTGCCCGCCGTGGTGAGCTTGCCCGCATCCATGATGGTGGTGGCGGCGTTATTACCGCTATTGTTGAGAGGCACGTTGATGGTGGTCAGGCCGAAATCATCCTGTCCAGTCAGGCCGACAGAATCGGTTGGCAGTGTGCCGGAGGTGCCATCCAGGACTGCGCGCAGGTTCGCAATTTTCGTTGCAGTTTGTGCCAGTGGTCCGGAGCCCGGTGTGGCCGAGCCGTTCTGCGCATCCAAAGCGTAAATGGAGTAACGCACCAGGCCAGCATGGTAGGCCTCGACCGCATGGATGCCGACGCCGGCAGTCAGGGTCGCTTTGGACAGGTATTGCGCACCACCGTGATACGCCGTCACGCCCACATCTTCAAAAATGAACGCGCCGAGCAGGAATGCCGCGTCACTCGCAAACGGATCGAAGCCAGGTGCGCCAATGAGTGCACCGAGTGCCGCAAAGCTGTTTTGCAAATCGATGGCCGGCTGATCGACAGCCGCGGTGCTCAGCGCGCCCCGCAGGAAGTTGACGTGGTTCCGTTCTTCGCGCGCGGTTTCCACGGCGTAGGCCTGGATGGCCGGGATCGCGAAGGGAACCTTTGCATTCGCCTTCACGGTAACGGTTCCGGGCTTGGTGCCGGTGGTGATGGGGTTGGCCTTCAGAGTGCCGCCGGCGTTTGCTGGGTCGGCCACGGTCAGGGTGGATTTGTCTGCGGTCACGCCTTCCGTGGCCAGTGTGTAGAACTGCGCTTCCAGGTACTCCAGGTTCAGTGCGAAGTTCAGCACTTCCGCTTCCGTGGGTGCGGCGGGGATCGCCGCATTGGCGACGCCGGTGCCGGCGACGGCCAGGGCCGCGAGCGCGCCTCCGCCCATCAGGATGGCGCGGCGGCTGGCGATGATCGAGTCGATTTTCTTTGTTTCCGTGGTTGCCATTGATCTCTCCGAGAAATTAAGCCGTCGTGGTCTTGATGTTGCCGTTAAGTCCAGCAGGGAAGAAGCCGCCCTTGGCCAGACCCGCGCCCGTTGCCTCATACACAATGTGCAGCACCTGGTCGGTGGTGCGGGCGTACGCGATGGAGTTCGTGGTGTCGGCATTCACGATGGTGCTGCCGGTCACAAAGGTATTGTTGGACGAGTTCACACCGCTGGTCAGGGTAGTCTCATTACCGCCGCCAAGGGAGGCACGCACCGCCTGGATGGCCGCAAAGGTCTGAATCAGTGTGTCGTTGCCTGCACGGATGGAGGCACCCACCAGGTAGGTCCGCAAAGAGCCGGCATGGTAGGCTTCGGCAGCCTGGATGCCCGCGGCGGCGGAGAGGACCGCGGCATTACTGATTAGGCCGGCCGCTCCGGTGTAAGCGGAAACGCCCACATCCTCAAAGGTCAGCGCGCCGATGAAGAAATTTTCTTCACTCGCAAACGGATCAAAGGTGCTGCCCAGCTTGGCCGCCATGGCCGCGCCGTTGAAGCCGTTTGTGAAGTCCAGCGCGGGTGCCGAAACGGGCGTGCCGCCAAGGGCCTTGATGGTGGCCTGGATCGCGCGGACGTGCTGCAGTTCGGTCTGGGCAATTTCATTGGCGATGCCCATTGTGAGTGGGCTCTTAAAGGTGACTTGAGAACCGGTCTTCACGGTCACCGCACCTGCACCGCTCAGCTGGTCGGCGGCTGGGATACCCGCGCCCGTCGCGCCGCGCAGGTAGTACTCGGCTTCCAGGTACTCCAGATTGAGTGCGAAATTGAGGACGTCGACATCCGTAACGGCGCTGGGAGCCGGTGTTGTGCTGGTGGGTACGGTAAAGGTGCTGCTGTTGCCGCAGCCGGTGAGTGTAGCGGCTGCCACTGCACCCGTGCCGGCGAGAAAGCCGCGCCGGGACAGTGCGGCCCGCGTAAGTTTACTGAAGTTTTCTACCACGGTAGGTCTCCCTGATGGTTTTGTTCAAAGTGAAAAGGGCGTTGAGAGGGTTCAACTCTGGCGGGATATGCAGCTGGTTCTGTCGACCAAACCTGCAGTTTGCCTCGGGTAACTGGCTCTCCGGAAGTGAAGCACGTTGGGGGTGAATAACGCATGTGTGAGTCAAATGACGCAAATTCAGGTTGTGTCCGACAAAGCTTGGAGTTTGCAGCTATGAAAGTGGCTTATACTTCGCGCTGCAATTTCCTCCATTCTCCGGCGGAGCCGTTATAACACTTTCTTCCGGTGCCGGGCAGTCCCACATCTGAGGTACGAGCCTTTTCCGGTTCCGGATGTATGCTGTGTTGAAAAGTGGTTGAAGTTTGATGGCACAGGAGCAAGTTGCCACCGTACGCACGTCGCTTCGGCAGACCGGGGATGCGGTCCTGCCGAGTGTCGGTCGGCAGGCGAAGTCTTGCGGGATGTGGCGCATGCCGGGCTCCCGGCGGTGCCTAATTGCAGCTGAATGTCGCAAACACATAGCTTGTCGCACTGCTCCCTCCCGTGATGCGAAGGTCCGCCAATGTTCCGCTCAGGTCGTTAGCGCTGGACGGATTGCAGGTCGTCGTAACGTTTGCGGCGGCGGTGCAGGAAAAACGAGTCGTTAAAGCTGTGGGAGTCGTGCCAGCGCGGAACTCCACCGTGGCATTTGCGCCTGCCGAGTTGTAGAGGCGAACGGAACTAACCAAACAGCTTGCTGGCATCAGCGTCATGGCGGCGGGAGATTCATTCGTGTAGGTTTTGTCTTGGCCAAGTGTGTAGAACTGAGCCGTCGTTAAATTGCTCTGTGTGGTGTGCACGGAGGCAAAGACCGCGCCGCCGCTGCCCGAGCCGGATCCCGCGGCCCCGGCAACTCCCTGCGGGATGGTCAGATTCAAAACGGGTGTTGCCGAGGAGCCTGTAATGGTTGCAGCGGCTGGCGTGCCTGCGGCTCCGGTCGTGACAGTGCCAATGCCAAAGCTGGGCGTTGCTCCGGTCGGCCCCGGCGCTCCGGTTGCTCCCGTGGGTCCCTGTGCCGCAAGCAACTGCCATGCCGAGCTGCTGCTTGCATTGCCGCTGGGGGGAACGTTACGGCTGGAAGCGATGGCGATCCATGCGGAATTGCTGAAGCTCACCGCATCGGTTGCGTTGTATTGCGTGCCGTCGACATAGGTCCCGCGCCAGGTCAGGCCGGCGGCCCCGGCGGGTCCGGCAGGCCCTTGCGGCAGGACGAAGTTCAGCGTTGCCGCGTTGGCCGTGCCTGAGTTGGTCACACTGGCCGTACTGCCGGTGGAGACTGTACCGATGCTGACGGACGCCGGCCCGGGGTCGCCCTTGGAAACAAGCAGTGACCAATTGCCGGTGCCGTTGGCCACGTCCGCCGCGGGGTTGGCGGTATTGTTGGCCGTGCGTGACAGGTAGGTGGAGCCGTTCAGGGTGACAGCGTCGTTGACACGATAGCCCGAGCCGGCCTGATAGGTGCCGGCATAAACGATGCCGGGTGTCCCAGCGGCTCCGTTTGCGCCTGGCGCGCCGGCCGGGATGGAAAAGTTCAGCACGGCATTGGAAGCGTTGCCGATGTTCTGCACCGCGGCAGCACTGCCCGGCGCGCCTGTGGTAACGCTGTTCACCGTAACGGTTGCAGCAGTGCCTGTCGCCCCATTCGCACCCGTCGCACCGGGAATTCCAGCGGCACCTGCCAGGGCCAGCACGGCCCACTGGGTGACGCCGTTCCCGCCCGGAGTGTTTCCTGCATTGCTGTCCGTAAGGGAGACGTAGCTGCTGCCGTTGAAAAATGCTCCATCGTGTGCCGCATAGTTCGTGGACGAACTGTAGGCACCTCGCCAGTTCACTCCGGGCAGGCCTTGTGGCCCCGCAACTCCCTGCGCGCCAGTGGCCCCGGTTGGGCCCGCAGTACCTGCCTCTCCTTTGGCACCGGCCGCGCCTGGTACGCCGGCCTGGGCAAGCAGCGACCATTGCGGAGCGCTGCCAGGCGGCGTGGCGCTGGTGGGCGCGGTGGCGATCCAGGTGGAACCACTCAGCGACACGGCGTCGCCAGTCGCGTATGCGGAAGTGCCATTCCAAGCACCGCGAAAGGCAACAGGCGGCCCCTGCGGCCCGGACGGTCCGGCAGGACCCTGAGTGCCCGTGTTGCCTTGCGGTCCTGGTGCACCCGCCGGCCCGGCTGCGCCCTGAGCCCCTTGAGGGCCGTTGGCTCCAGATGCGCCCGGAGCAGCTATTTGCACCCAATCCTGCGGGCTGCTGGCGGGCTGGTTGCCATGGTTGGCGGTGTGCAGGGAGAGCCAGGTGCCACCACCATCGCTCACTGCGTCATGCAGGGCGTAGTTGGTGGTGGACTGGTAGGCACCCTGGAAGAGCATGCCCGGCGAGCCCTGCGGTCCAGCAGGCCCAGTGACTCCTTGCATCCCCTGTACGCCTTGCATGCCGGTGTCGCCCTTTGCCCCAACCGGGCCGGTGACCCCCGCCGGACCCTGCGGGCCCGTCGCTCCCTGCGCCGCCAGCAGTGTCCAGTAGAGCGGGCTATAGGACGGAGTTTGGCCGTTGTTGCCCGGCGTCAGGGAGAGCCAAGTTTGGTTCTGATATGTGACGGCATCGTTCTGGCCGTAGTTGATCGTGGAATCGTAGGTGCCGCGAAAGTTGAGGCCGGCCGGCCCTGGGTCGCCCCTGGGACCTGCAGGGCCGGTGCTTCCGGTGAGCCCCTGTGCGCCGTCGCGCCCAGGCAGGCCTTGCGGTCCGGTGGAACCGACAGGTCCGGTCGGGCCTTGCTGCCCCGGGGAACCCATCTGGCCTGCGGGCCCCTGCAGGCCTTGCGGTCCGGCTAATCCGGCATCGCCTTTGTCGCCCCTCGGGCCGGTGCTGGTGAGCAAGCCCCAGTCACCGGGTGAGCTGTCCGGCGTGTTGCCGTGGTTGCCGTCGTGGAGTGAAGCGAAGGAACTGCCCTGCCATAGCACCACGTCGCCGCCCGCGTAGTTCGTCGCCGAGGCATATGGCCCCTGGTAGACGAAGCCTGGCCGCCCTGTCGCGCCGGGATCGCCGCGCAAGCCTTGCGGACCCTGCACACCCGCTTGTCCGGAAGTGCCGGGTGGGCCTTGCAGCCCCGTGTCGCCCCTGTCGCCTTTGGGTCCGGTCAGGCCGACCGCGGCGGGAACGGCTACGGCCCAGTCGCCTGCCGAAGCATCCGGCGTATTGCCGTGATTGCTGTCATGCAGGGATGCCCAGACCGCTCCGTTCCAGGTGACCAGGTCGCTGTGCGCGTAATTCGTGGTGGAGGCGTAGCCTCCCTGGTAGCTCAGGTTGTTGTTGATGATGGTGGTCGTGCTGGCAGTGGAGGCCGGCACCAGAATGGCCCAGGTGCCGGCGATGCTTCCCGGTGTGTTGCCGGAATTGTTGTCCTGGAGCGAGACCCACGCACCATTGCTATAGCTGACCACGTCGTTGGTGCCGTACGTGGCTGACGCGCTGTATGCGCCTTTGAAGCCGAGGCTGGCAGCGGACCCGGAGCCGCCAGGCGGCGAACTTGCCGGAGTAGTCGCTGCTGGGACGAGCAGTCCCCATGCGCCTGCTCCGGTCGTCGCGCTGGTTCCCGGCACGGTGTTTATGTTGTTGGCCACAAGGGAGACCCAGGCGGCTCCGCCGTAGCTCACCAGATCGTTGGCGGCATAAGTGTCGCCGGTATTCCAATTGCCACGAAAAACCAGGCCGCCCGGATCGCCTTTGATCCCTTGCAGGCCTTGCACTCCTTGCGGGCCTGGCAACCCGGGTGGACCTTGTGGTCCGGCCGGACCGGCCGGACCGGCAGGGCCCACGGCACCGGCGGGGCCGGAGGCTGCAGCACCGCCGCTGCCCGCAGCCAGGCTGATATCGAGCGTTGCGGGATGCGCCGTGCTGTCGTTTTCCTTGCTGTCCAGCACCACATCCGCCGAGGTGGAGGTGAGCGCGACACCGAAATTGGTGCTGGGCGCGTCTGCCCACTTCTTCACAAGTGCAGTCACGTCGAAGACGATCCACTGGCCTTCATCGGTGGCGGCCTCCACATCGACGGCGCTGCCCACCGGCGGAACCGTCTGCCAAGTGACCGCGGCTTCTCGCCAGTCTGCCTGAACGGGCGAAAGGGTAAGGGCACCCGGCGTGTTCACCCGGTTCACATAGACACGGAGTGTTGCCCGGCCGATCTGGGCGGAGGTGGTCTTCGCCGGAACGGCCGTCAGGTCAAAGCGCAGCAGCGCTGTACCGGCCGGGTTCACATACAAATTGGAGAGCGCGCCGTAGTTGGTGCTGGGCCGCGCCGTGGTGACATAGGTATCGGCCAGCAGGGTGCTTTGCTGGGCAGTGAGCGTGGCGGGCGCGCACGAGAACATGGCGGCGATGGCGAAACGGAGTAAAGACGATTGCGCGCACCGCGACATGGCGGAGCGCGGGCCTCGATGGCATTGGCCTCGGCGCAAGCAGCGCAACGATCTGGTCCCCCTCATGCGAACACAGGGGCTGCAGGCACCGGTGCAGCCCCTGTATTGTCGTTGGCGGCACTGCAGTGAATGCGGGCTGGAAGAAACCCAGTCTAGAACGGCTCTCCAGCCCATGTTGATGACACAGATGGGGTATTTCGCAAGGTACATTCGTGGTGGTTCATTGGTGCGGGTTTACTTTGCCTCAAGAGTCTTGAAACCCCATGTCTGAAACGCGAGAGATGGGGCACTCTGCTTTCTTCCTGCATCAGATGGATTGTCAAATTTTCGTTTGAGGTCGTTATGAGCGTCGACGTGAATGCCGGCAAGCTGCCCCAACCCACTGAACTGACGGATTTGCCGCGGCTGGTGAGTGCGTATTACACGCTGCATCCCGATCCCGCGAATCCTGCCGAGCGCGTGAGCTTCGGCACAAGCGGTCACCGTGGCTCATCACTGCATTCGGCGTTCAACGAAGATCACATCCTGGCCATCACCCAGGCGATTGTGGAGTACCGGGCCGGCAAGGGCATCACCGGGCCGTTGTTTCTTGCAATGGACACGCATGCTTTGAGCGAGCCGGCCTTTCGCACCGCGCTGGAGGTACTGGCGGCGCACGGCGTGGAGGCACGCATCGATAGCGGCACCGGGCCGGGCGGCAGCTATGGCTACACCCCGACGCCGGCACTTTCGCATGCCATCCTGAGTTACAACGCCGGCCGGAAGGACAGCCTGGCCGACGGCATCGTGATCACGCCGTCGCACAATCCGCCGGAGGATGGCGGCTTCAAATACAACCCTCCAAACGGCGGGCCGGCCGATACCGATGTGACCAAAGCCGTGCAGGATCGCGCGAATGAAATCCTGGCGCAAAAGCTGAGCGCGGTAAAGCGCATGGACTTTGCGGCGGCGCTGAAGGCGGGCACCACCAAGCCACATGATTACGTGAGCGAGTATGTGACCGATCTGAAATTGGTCCTCGACATGGAGCGGATCGCGCAGAGCGGGCTGAAGCTTGCGGTCGATCCGCTGGGCGGCGCGGGCGTGGCGTACTGGCCGCGCATTGCCGAAGCGTATAAGCTGCCGCTCACCGTCCTGTCCACGGTCGTCGATGGCACCTTTCGTTTCATGCACCGTGACTGGGATGGCAAAATTCGCATGGACTGCTCGTCGCCCTATGCGATGGCGGGCATGATCGCGAACAAGGACCACTACGACGTAAGCTGGGCGTGCGACACCGACCATGACCGGCATGGCATTGTGGCGAAATCGGTAGGTCTGCTGAACCCAAACCACTATCTTTCTGTCGCTATCGAGTACCTCTTCCAGAACCGCCCGGGTTGGAAGCAGGAGGCTGCGGTGGGCAAGACGCTGGTGTCTTCGTCCATGATCGACAAGGTGGCTGCCGGTATCGGGCGCAAGGTGCTGGAAGTGCCGGTCGGCTTCAAGTGGTTCGTGACGGGTCTGTCGGATGGCTCACTGGGTTTCGGTGGCGAGGAGTCGGCGGGTGCCTCGTTCCTGCGCTTCGATGGCGGTGCCTGGTCGACTGACAAGGACGGCCCCATCATGGGACTGCTGGCGGCGGAGATGACGGCGCGCACCGGCAAGGATCCCGGCGAGCTTTACCAGGCGTTGACGGGGAAATATGGCAATCCGGTTTATCAGCGCATTGACGCGGCGGCGACAAAGGAACAGAAAACCAGGCTCGGCAAGCTGTCGCCGGAGCAGGTCACGACCAGGGAGCTGGCTGGTGAGCCGATTACGCAGGTGCTGACCAACGCTCCCGGCAACGGCGCGGCGATCGGTGGACTGAAGGTGGCCACCGCGAATGGATGGTTCGCGGCGCGGCCTTCCGGCACGGAAGATGTGTACAAAATCTACGCCGAGAGCTTTCAGGGCGAAGATCACTTGAGGCAGATCCAGGAGGAGGCCAAGGCGCTGGTGGATGCGGCGCTGAAGGGATAAGTTGCGCTGATCTGCCGTGAGCCTGACTACGGCATGAAGAAAGCACGTTTCTCCACTCCGCTTCACTCCAGCCGAAGTGACAGAGTTCTGTCTGTGGGCAAAACGCTCCAAGGCGGGTTTCTAAGCGGTGTAGGCGATCGGTGATGTGATCCCACCTTCACGGCGATGGAACTGCCGTAAAGGTGGAGCACCCACGTCATAAAGCAGAGGAGCTACTGGCCGGTAACGGCCGTACGCGGCCTTGCCACAATCAGGTTCGGGACGGCAGTGCCGCTTGGGTTGGAGAGGCTGGGCAGCCGCGGATTGATCTGGTTCGCATCCGTGAGCGTGGCCGCGTTGATGAAATGGAGCAAGTTGTCACCGGAAGTCCCGGCGTAGAACGTCTTGTTGTCGGTCGAGATGGCTCCGCCGATGGCCGCTGTTGCTCCGTTTGCAAGCGTTACCGTGCTAACTGTTCCGGCTCCGCTGGCCACCGGCTTGTAGGCGGCGATCACGGCACCCGTGGAAGGTGCCCCCGCCGCCGCTGTGTTGGTGATGAAGGCGATGGAGGAATCCGAAGCGGGGAAGATGCCGGTCAGGCTGCCCGCCTGCAATCCGGTCACGGCAACCGTGCTGTTTGTTCCGGTAAAGGCTGGCGTGCTGCCGTTTTCCGGGCACTCCTGCGTGGGCAGGCCGGTGCCGTTGCCGAGCAAGAGGTCGTTCACCACGGGCGTGCCGTTCGCCGTGGCAAGCCGCACATCCAGCAGGTGCTTGCCGTCGTTGGTCGCGGCGAGCCGGTCGCCCACGGCCGCGGAAGCCGCAAGACTGGCTGCCTGCGGGTAGTAGTCGGTCACGGCGGTGGTGGTATTCGGGCAATAGGACCGGGCATTGATCGTGGAAGCCGTGCCGACAAAGGCACCCACCGCCGGAATGGCACCGACCACATCATTCAGCGCACCCGCCGCGGAAAGATCGTAAGCGTGCCAGCTGGTGGATGTGTTGTAAACGAGCAGGTGATTGTCCGCGGTGATCACGTAAGCGGTCTGGCCGTCGGTGCTCCAGGTGGCTCGCGTTCCTACGCCGGCGTAGGAACTGATGATGGTGGAGTTATTCGGCTGATAGATGTACACCAGCTGGCGTTGCGGGTCGGTCGCGACGACCTGCGTGCTGTTGGGGGAAGGCGAAAGCACCTGGCCCTGGATCGACTGATCGATCCGGGTCACGCCGTTGCTGCCGGTCGAAAAAGTCATCAGGCCGGAGCTGGAGCCGAGAAAGATGCTCGTGCCGTCCTGCGTCAGCACCATGGAATTGGGCTGGTAGGGAAGACGCGTGGGGGTGCTGACTGAATTGACGGTCAGATCGATGGGCAGAAGATACTGTGAGTCGGTGCTGGACACCCAGATGAGTGAGCTGCTGGTGCCGGAGGTGCTGGAGACGATGGTGTTGGAGGCGATCGGTTTGCCATTCTGCGCGGGTGTGCCGTTTGGGTAGCGGCCCACGGATTCCAGCGGAGCCGGGTTGCAGGTGGGCGGCAGGCAAATGGCGTTGATAGCTGCACCGCCGGCGAAGGCAGGCGTGATACCGACGCCGCTCGCCGGTGTCGCGATGGGGGAACTCGAGGTATAGGTCAAGCTCAAGCCGCTGATTGTCACGCCCTTGGTGTCAATTGCGGTGGCGGTGAGTGCCTCGGTGTTGTTGACGTTGATATTGACGCTGCCGCTCAGGGCATTGGGCGTGTTGATGATGATTGACTTGGGGGCGCAGACGGCAACGAATCCGGCGTTCGACGTCGTGGTCCCACCCGGTCCGAGTGAGGCGGTGACGACGGTTGAGCCAGGGGCGGTCGCGGTGACCACGCCGTTGTCGTTATTAAAGGTGACCAGGCCGGCGGTGGTGGCATTCAGTGTGGCGTGACCGGCGGTAAAGGTGATGTTGTTGGGATCGGGCAGCGTTGCGGACTTGGGTCCCTTGTAAAAGCGCAGGACGAGCTGGGCGCTTTGGCCGAAGGAAACGCAGTCATTCGGGTTGTAGACGCCCACATTGACCGCGGGAGGAATGCTTGCGGTGTACCCTGGGCAATCGGTCGCGGGATCGACGTCGCAACCGTAGGCGGGATTGCGTGTGCCGATCTCAATATTCGTGACGATGGGGTGAATGTAGACGAGAATTTTATTGCTGGACGCCCCGCTGCCGGAAGCCGTGACCTCGGCGATGCCGGAGTTGCCGGTCGGATTGCAGGTGCTGAAATCGGGGACGCCGCCGGGCGAATTGCGGTTCCAGACGCCGGCGCAGATCGCGCCGTTGTTCGGATTGATATCAAGGATGCCGGCGGCCTGCGCCGCGGGGGCGGCATAGGTGTACTTACCAATGCTCACGGCATTGCCCTTGCAGTCGGTCGCGGTGGGCTGCTGAATGGTGCTGCTCTGCGCAAAATTGAGGCTGATACCGCCAATCTGGGGCTGCAGCGTGATGTTCTGGGCCTGGCCGATGAGCGGGCCGCTGGAGCCATTGCAATACTGGCTGCCAGTGCCGCTGCCGCCACAACCGGCAAGACTGATGCCAAAGGGCAGGGCGCAGAACAGAAGAAAGATTAAAGTAGCAACGCGACGCAAGAAATTCCTCCCCGCAGTGGGACAAGCGACACCAGTGCGGTCTTTTCGTGGCCTGATGAGAGTGGGACGAGACCGGGTCGAAAAGGTCTTTTCCAGTGTAGTCAGCGGCGGACGCACTCACAAGTCATTGAGCGGTACTCCATCCATTTGCGGGGAAGGAGGCGTCCGGGAAACGCCTCTTGGCTGCGGAAGAAAGCTTGCTGCCTGCGATCGGTCGGCGTATAGTCAGGAAGTTAGCAAAGTGCCTTGTTCATCCAACCGCTGCGGCGGAGAGAGCAGAGGCGCTGGGTGGGCGAGAGCCCGCCTTTTCTTGCGTCAATTTTGGTTTCGGAGCAGTCGGCAGCAATGGCAGTGGCGTTGGATGCAATGCGGGAAGTTGCCAGTCGAGTGGCGGCACGGTTGGGTCTGGACGTGGTGAACATCGAGTTCACCGGAGCGGGCAAAGCCCGGGCGCTCCGCGTGTTTGTGGAGAAAGACGCGGCGGGACGCGCGGAGCTGAAGGCCAGGGCGGCCGAGGACAGTACGGGGCTGCCCAGTGGTGTTCCGGTGGAGGCTTTGAGCGGTGTCACGCATGAGGATTGCACGACGTTTGCTCAGGATTTCGGGACGGTGCTGGATGTTGAGGAGCTGATTCCGGGTTCGGCCGAGTACCTGCTGGAAGTTTCCTCGCCGGGCATTGAACGGCAGCTCTACAAGGCCGCGGATTATGAGCGGTTTGCCGGATTTTTGGTCGAAGTCAAGCCATTTCAGCCGGTGAACGGGGTCAAGAAGATCACCGGCCGGATGAGTTTTTCGAATGATGTGGTCACCCTTGACCTGTCCGCATTGAAAGTAAAGGGAAAGAAGAAGAAGGGTGCGGAAGCCCCACCGGAGACCGTAGCGATCCCGTTAAAGGAGATTGAGAGGGCGCAACTGGTTGCCGAGTTCTGATGTTGAAGTTGGTCGAATATGTGGACGGAAATGGCCGCAACTACTTCCGCCGTTGGCTGGAAGCGCTTGACCGCACTACACAATTCCGTGTGAATAATGTGCTTGCTCGCATGGCGAGTGGCAACTTCCCTGGATCGAAGGGTGTAGGTCAAGGTGTGCTGGAGATACGCCTCTATTTCGGTGCTGGTATACGCATCTACTATGGGCACATCGGAGAAGAAATTCTTTTGTTGTTGCTAGGTGGCTCCAAGCAGCGGCAAGCTGCAGATATAGCGCTAGCTCAAAGGCTTTGGGAAGAAAGCAAAGTGCTGAAGAAGGAAGGGTGATGTTTCCCACAACAGTACCTCACGTGGATACCGTCAGGCTGTCGCTTGCACATGCTGAAGCTCGCAGCTTCTATCGCGACATGATCCGGCAAGATATAGCTGCTGGCAACAAGGACGAAGCCGCGGCTGGTCTGTGGGTCTATCTTGATGCGCTAGCAGCCTTCGAGAAGGTTTCGGGCTTGGTCAGGATTCCAGCCGAAGAGATGAGGCACCGTCTTCTCGCTGCTGACAATTTGAGCGAAGAATCTATGCTGCAGATTCTGGCCTACTTGGACAGCGATCAGATCCCGGTTCCAGTAGTGACCACCTACATCGAGCAAACATCGAAAGCCGCTTAGTTCAGCATAGAAAGCATTCAAGGAATTAGGAGTAAAGGAAGCTAATGGCAAGTGCACTCTACCAGGCAATAGAAACGATGAGCCGCGACAAGGGCATTGACCCGCAGATCGTGGTGACGGCCGTGGAAGACGCGATCGCTCTGGCGACGCGCAAGTATTACAAGACCGCCACCAATATGCGGGGCGAGTTTGATAAGGAAACCGGTGAAATCCGCGCCTACGAATACAAGACGGTTGTGGAGCCCACTGAAGAGGAGCCTCTGGACGAGGACAATCAACTGACTCTGGACGACGCCCGCGAGATGGCCGGTGAGGTCGAGGTCGGCTCGGAGTTGCGCTTTTATAAGGACACGTCGCCGCTGGGCCGCATCGCCGCCCAGATGGCCAAGCAGGTCATTTTCCAGAAGGTGCGTGAGGCCGAGCGTGACACGGTATTCAAGGAATATGGAGACCGCGTTGGCGAGATCCTGAACGCGACCGTGAAGCGTATTGAGCCGATGGACGTGATCTTCGACCTGGGCAAGGCGGAAGCACGCATGCCCAAGCGGGAGCAGAGCCGGCTTGAGCAGTTCAGCGTTGCCGAACGCGTCCGTGTGGCGCTGGTGCGGGTGGATCGCGCCGCCAAGGGGCCGCAAGTGATTGTGAGCCGAGCCGCGCCTTCCCTGGTGCAGACATTGTTCCAGAGCGAGGTTCCCGAGATTTACGACGGAACGGTTTCGATCCGCGCCATCGCACGGGAAGCCGGTGAGCGCACGAAAATCGCCGTGGTTTCGCGTGACAAGGACGTAGACCCGGTGGGTGCCTGCGTCGGCATGAAGGGCATGCGCGTGCAGTCGATCATCCGTGAACTGCGCGGCGAAAAGATCGACATCATCGAATTTTCCGAGGAGATCACCACCTTTGCCGAGAAAGCATTGCAGCCGGCGAAGGTTTCGCGCGTGACCATAACGGACCTGGGTGAGAAGCAGCTGGAAGTCATTGTCGACGACACGCAGCTTTCACTGGCCATCGGAAAGAAGGGCCAGAATGTGCGTCTGGCGGCCAAACTGCTGGGCTGGAAGATCGACATCAAGAGTGAAGAAGAAAAGCGCCAGGAAGTGGAGCAGGCGATGCAGGCTCTGCAGGGCGCTCCGCAGACGGCCATCGAGCAGGTAACCGAGCTCGGCGAGGCCGTGCTGGAGAAACTGATTGCCGCGGGCATCACCACCGTGGAGCAGCTGGCCGACATGACCGCCGAAGAACTGGGCGAGGTGCCCGGAATCGGCGAGAAGTCTGTCGAAAAGATCGCCGTCGCGGTGCGGCACTACTTCGGCCAGTATGAGGAAGGCGAGGAGCGGCCCGCGGAGGCAGTCAGCGCGCTGGCGGCGTCGTTGGACAACAACACCGCATCTGATTCCTCAGTGGCCCATGAAGCTGCCACGGAAGCAGATGGGAAGGCCTACGACCCTGCTAGTGACACAAACGGCAGTGAAGAGGGTGAAGTGCTGCGCATGGCCGACGATGCCGGTAAAGCCGGCAGTGGCGAAGCAGGAGATTTGACGGAGGAGAGTTCCATGAGCAAAACACCGGAGCAAATACTGGCGGAGCGGGCGGGCGACGTGGATACCGAGCCGGTCGAGGTGGATGAGTCCGCTGATGACATCCTGGCGCGCCAGGAAGAAGAAAGTCAGTTCGACGGTTTCGGCAGCGATGCCGATATCCGGGAAGCGAGGATCGAAATGGACAACCAAACAATGGAAGATCTGGCCGAGCAGGCCGGTGAGACCGCGACCGAAACGATCGACCGGGACGAGCCCCTTGGTTAGCCAAGGATCCGTTCCGGTGGTGTATTGTCCGTTTGAATGCGCAATGTATGGCGATTCAGGCGATAATCAAAGAGCAGAACAGCCAGCCTCTGCACAAGAAATCTCAACGGGAGATCTTATGAGCAGCTGAGGCGCAAGCAGGACATTGAGGGCGGATTGAGTAAAGTTAGAATCAACGATTTGGCACGGGAGCTTGAGGTCAAGAGCAACAGCATTCTTGACGCGCTCACGGCCGTCGGCGTCGCCGGCAAAAAAACACATAGCTCCTCCATTGAGGATGACGAGGCGGACAAGGTCCGTGGTTACCTGAGAGGCAACCGCAGCACATCGGCGCGCCCGGCCACTCAGACCGTGGAAGTACGCCCCAAGGTCGACTTTTCGCGCGCGTCCAAGCCGGGCGACATCGCTCGTGCCATTCTGGAGCGCAAACAGGCCGAACAATCTGCCGCGAGCGCCAGGCCGGTGCCGGTCACGGTAGCACCCGTAGCCGTGCCCCCCGCGGCAGCGCCAGCCGTGACTGTGGTGTCTCCTGCATCGTCCGGAACCGGACCCATCGTGGCAAAACCGCCGTTGACTGCGCCTGCGCCGCCGCAAAGAGCAGCCGTGGCGGCGCCGCCGGAACCACGCACGCTCATTACTCCCTCCACTGCGCCAAGGCCTTCCTATGCCGCACCTGTCGTAGCCGCCGCGCCGCAACGTCCGGTTGTCCGGCCAGATGCTTCGGCGGAGTCCGGCGGGGGAGTCGCGACCGCAGTTCCAACTCCAGCAGTGCAGCCAGCCGTTACAGCGGTCCGGCCCGTTGCCGCGCCACAGCCGGCATCTGCTCCGCTGCCCCCTCGAAATCCACGTGCCACGCCCCTGATGCCGCAGCTTCGCATCGCGCAGCCGCGTACAGAGGCGGCCTCCTCAGCCGAAGCACCCCGCCGCATCTTGCCGCAGGTCCGTCAGGCACCCACGGTCGTCCGTCCGCCCGTGCGGCCGGCCGCACCCGGGGAGCGTCCAGCCATTGCCAGCAGCACGCCGCCACCGCAGGGCGTGGTGGTCGCACGTCCGCCGGCGACACCCTCCGGCACTGCCGTTGCAGCAGCTCCCGCTCCGGTCGCCGTTCCTCAGGCACCTGCACCACCACCTGCTCCGGTGGAGGAAGTCGCAGCCGCTCCGGCAGTCCCGGTGCGCCGCGTGATCATGCCGCAGACGGGTCCGCGTCCCAGCTACATCGCCCCGCCTCCGCCTCCTGGTCAGGCACGGCGTCCTATTTTTGAGCGTCCGGGCCGCCCTGGAGGTGGTCCAGGTGGTTCCGGTGGCGGCTTCAGTGGTCCGCGCCCCGGATTTGGAGGCGGCCCAGGCGCCGGTGGTCCGGTCGGCCCCGGCGGCATCCGCCGACCCATGCACCCTACGCGTTCGTACCCCGGCGGTCCGCCCACGGCCGGCGCGCCTGGTGCGCGTCCCGCCTTTGGCGCTCGCCCCGGCTTTGGTGCGCGCCCCGGCTTTGGCGGCCCACGGCCTGGTGCAACAGGTCTGGTGACGGAAGGCGCCCCCGGCTCCGCCAAGCCCGGCATGCGTCCGGCGGCTCGTAAGGGCGCGGCCAACAAGAAGCGTTACGAGAAGACCAAAGAAGGCCCAATGAAGGGCTTCGCGCCGCCATCGCGTTTCGGCGGAGCGCAGGTCCCCATGGGCGAGGTGCCGATTACCCGCACCATCACCGTCACGGAAGGTATCACCGTAAAGGATCTTGCCGAGAAGCTGGAACTTCGCGGCAAGGACCTGATCGCGATGCTCTTGATGCGTGGCGTCTTTGTCACGGTCAACCAGTCGCTCGACAACGATCTGGTCAAGCAGGTCGCCGCCGCCTATGGTGCCGACGCGCAGATCCAGACCGTGGAAGAGCAGTTGGAGAACGAGGCCATCGAAGGCCTGCTCGAAGACACCACCGGCATGGTCGAAATCGTCCGTTCGCCCGTGGTCACCGTCATGGGTCACGTCGATCACGGCAAGACCTCGCTGCTGGACGCGATCCGTTCCACGGATGTGGCCGGTGGTGAAGCGGGCGGCATCACGCAGCACATCGGTGCATACAAGGTGCACGTCACCAAGCCGGATTCGCCTGCCTTCGGCCGCGAGATCGTCTTCCTGGATACACCGGGTCACGAGGCCTTTACCCGCATGCGTGCCCGCGGTGCCAAGGTCACGGACATCGTTGTGATCGTGGTGGCGGCGGATGACGGTGTGATGCCGCAGACGATCGAGGCCATCGATCACGCCCGCGCGGCGAAGGTTCCGATCATCGTCGCCATCAACAAGATCGACAAGCCCGGTTCCGATCCCAACAAGGTCAAGGGCCAGCTCGCCGAGCGCGGCCTGCAGCTTGTGGGCTGGGGCGGCGATGTGGAATTTGTCGAAGTGTCGGCCAAGCAGCGCCTTAACCTGGACGGCCTGGAAGAGATGATCTGCCTGGTGGCCGATACGAACCAGCAGAAAGCGATTCCGGAGCGTCCGGCCGTCGGCACCGTCATCGAGGCCAAGCTCGACCGCGGCCGTGGTGCCGTCGCGTCGATTCTGGTCCAGAACGGTACGCTCAAAACCGGCGACAGCTACATTGTGGGCAACACCTTCGGCAAGATCCGCGCCATGTTCGACGACCGCGGCCGTCCGATCGAGTCGGCGGGTCCGTCCACGCCAGTCGAAATCCTGGGCCTGGAATCCATTCCGGATGCGGGCGACACCTTTATCGTGATGGCTGACCGCGATCGCGCCAAGGAAATCGCACGCTACCGCACGCTCAAGGAGCGCGAGGCACAGCTTGCGAAGTCCAGCCGCGTTTCGCTGGAGGGCCTGGCCGAGCAGATTCGCACGGCCGGCGTCAAGGACCTCAACATCATCCTCAAGGGCGATGTGCAGGGTTCGGTGCAGGTGTTGGAAGACAGCCTTGGCCGCATGTCGACGGAGAAGGTACGCGTCCGCGTCTTGCACTCCGGCGTGGGTGCGATCACGGAATCAGACATCCTGCTGGCCGCCGCGTCGAACGCCGTCGTCATCGGCTTCAATGTCCGGCCGGAACGCAAGGCGCAGGAACTGGCCGATCAGGACAACGTGGAAATCCGTCTGCACTCCATCATTTACGAGCTGCAGGACGAGATGACCAAAGCGATGTTCGGTCTGCTGGAGCCGGTCTACCGCGAGAATTACCTGGGCCGTGCCGAAGTCCGCAACGTCTTCAAGATCACCAAAGTCGGGCAGATTGCCGGATGCGCGGTGCTGGATGGCGAGATCAAGCGCAATGCACAGGTTCGCCTGATGCGCGACGGAGTGGAGATCTGGAAGGGCAAGATCGCCAACCTGAAGCGGCACAAGGACGATGTTGCCGAAGTGCGCGTCGGCATGGAATGCGGCATCGACCTGAACTTCAAGGATGTTCGCGTGGGTGACACCATCGACGCGTTCTCCACCGAGAAGATGGAAGCCGAGCTAGGCGGCAACGTGGCCGATATGAAAGCCGCCGCAGCCCGCCAGGCCGCACGTGCCGAGGAGCCGGTTCCCGCCAACGCTTAACGCAAATTGAAAACAGAATGCCACGGGCTGCAACTCAGCCCGTGGCCATTTTCGTCAGTGTGGACGCGTTTGCAGATGCTGGACGAACTGAGAGCGCGGCTACAAGCTTGCACATGCCGTCGGAGATGCGGAGCTTTGAGGGTCTCCCCGGAATGCGTTACGTCTTCTTTCCGGGTTCGTCCGGCCCGGTGTGGGGCAGTGAAGCTGGGCTGTTTCCCGTGGGCGGTTTGCTTGTACCCGGCTCCAACTTTGGCGCGTTGGAGACCTATATGGATGCGGAAGGCAGGCTGCGGCGCGACAGCGAATTGGACGGCAGGACGACCAGGACGGGTTGACGCACATCTTTGTCCACGGCGGCCGGTGATTCCTCTGGCGGTTGGGCCGCGCGCAGCGCATCCTGACCTTCGCCGATGACGGACCAGGTTGCGTAAACAGCCTTTAACGGATCGGATTCCAGATGCGTACCTGTCCATTGAGTACCGTGGCTCCGGGTTGATAGTGGACCTGTATATATTCCGCGAGAGGGCTCAAGGTCATGGCTGGATGACGCACCTTCGGGATGTAAGCGGTAGGCCCACCTTCCAGGGCCGGCAGGTCCTTCAAAAATATCTCAGGTGTAGGAAACTCCTCAGCCAGTGGTCTGTTCAGAAGCAGTAGCGGAATGCTTGGTCGTGCCCGCAAATCACCCAGTTGACGGTCGATTTGTGCTTCAGTGTAGGTGTCCTGAACCATCCATCGATACCCGACATCCACACAGTTCAGCTTGTAGGGAACTCCCAACGCCAAAGTGATGGACGGAGTGTAGTACTGACGATCACATGGAAGATTGCCTGCATGCGGTGGCACCAGGACTGCTCCATCACCGAGCGGACCGCTGATGTATTGGCCTGTCACTCGACGAACTTTGGCGGAATGTATCTGGTCAGGCACAAGCTGCAATGCCGCGGCGCCATACGAGAAGATCTGCAGGTAAATAAAAAGGGCCGGCACGGCAAGCCAGGGCCTAGCACGAGGAATGGCCAACAAAGTGGCCACGGCAATCAGGAGCGCTGGAAACGCCAAGCGGAAGTGGCCCACGTCACAGCGACCAAACGCTGCCGGCAACATAGCCAGGCCGGTGAAAACGTATAGGCAGGTTAAGGATGATCGCTCCGTGAAGGCCAACTGTCTGGACTGGCGAATGCAGCCATAAGCAATACAAACGGCGATTGCGTACAAAAACAGGAAGGCGGCCATGTCTGGTGTCGCCAGAATCGGAAAAGAGTGTCCGCCGGAAGCAGCGCCTTGAAACTCTTCGAAATAGCCGGTTGGAATGAGTGACGCGAAACAAGCAGCAGAGCCGAGGAGGAAGATGAGCGCGGCGAGCAGGAACTGTCGCGAACGAAAAATCCAGGCGTGGAGCAGCCACCAACAAAGCAGGCCGGCTGCCGTCGCTATAGCTTGCTCCGGCGAGACAGCCAGGCCGAGCATAACAGCGATCACTCCAGCACTTATGCCAGGCCATACGCCAGACTTTCTAAACACGCGGTAGACAAGCACCACAAGCACCGTCGAAGCGTAACGGCGAAAAGGAGAATAGTTCGTCCCCTGATCCTCGATAGCGGTGACGGCCTCAATCATGAGAGCAAAAAAGAGGGAAGTACGATATTGAAAAGCTACAGGCAAAGCGCGAACTGCAAGGTAGATAAAACAGGTGCCGAATAGCCACTGCAGGGTCCAGCTCAGGCAGTAAGCATTTTGACCAGACAGGTGGAAATGACGCGCGAACCAAACTCCAGGCATGACAAGCAGCGGACCATAAAAGAAATCCATTTGCGTGTAGAGGTGTCGACCTGTCAGAAGCAGCTCTTGACGATGCCAAATGTATCGAGCCTCACTGCCAGCAAGCATGTACGAGCGGGTCAGGCACATGCCTAGAACCAGCAGCAGAGACGCGAGCAGGACGGCTGGACGAAGTGATGAGTCGCGCGTATCCACGCGCCCGATACCGCCGCGCGCGAAGGCGGCAAACATCAGGCTTCCGAAGAGAAAGATGATGAGCGCTGCTTTATTGCTGTAGCCGACCTGGTATGACAAAGCGATGGAGGGCGGCACTGAGAAGTGGTACGGCAGAAAAAACACCGCAGCTTCCACCGCACTCAATAGCAAAAGAAGAAGCAGAATCGGTCTGCTTCGATGCGGCAGAGGCGATACGTCAAGGGAGCGCGTCCGGTTGTCTTCCATGGGCAAAGTGCAGCGCATACCTTTGATCTTGCCATCACAGCGTTGGGCAGAGATTCATTTCGGACTGACATTCACTTCGCGGAAGGTCTAGCCCCGGGATTTGTTGCGGCGGTGAAGTCGGCCATTTTGATTCGGCAGCCAAGCCGGTGATCTCTCCATGCTTCGACTATGCGGGTCCTGTCGCTAGGCTGGTTGGCAGCGTGCATGGACCTGCGTGGAGCGGCAGGAAGGTAAGCACACGGTTGAGCATGGCCCGACTGTGGGGTGAGATCACTTGGTGCGGAGGGTTCACCAAGCCGTTCACCGCACTGGCAGCCGTCACCGATGCTGCTTGCCAGCCGTGACAGCAAGCAGCTCATTGTGGCCCTGGCTGTCGGCTGGAACGCGGACAAACTTCGGCAAGTTGCGTAGACGTAGAGTGCGCGGAGACGGTTCATGCCAAGCTGGATCACCAAATTATGCAAGTCGCGCCCGGTACGGCGCTCGACGTCACGCCTGACAGAGGATGGGAAGCTGTCTGTGGAAAGCCAGTTTCGCCGCCCCTGGCGGCGGTGCCGCTTTCCGCTCCTTGGGAAGAGCAGGTAGAGTGACCTCCGGCAGGCGTTCAAAAGCCGGTTTGGCGAGCAGATATCCCTGCATCAGGGTCAGGCCGCAATCCTGCATGGCCAGGTATTCGTCATACGTTTCCACGCCCTCGCCAACGACCTGCATGCCCATGTCGTGGCACAGCTGCGTGACGGCAGTCACGGTTTTCTGGGCACGGGGACGCCGTGGGAGATCCCGGATCAGGTCCATGTCGAGTTTGACGATGTCGGCCGAAATGCGTGCAAGCAGGTTGAGATTGGTAAAGCCTGCCCCCATATCGTCCAGCGCCAGCAGAAAGCCCTGCTTGCGGTACTCGTCTGCAATGGATTGGAGATGCGCCGGTGATTGAATCTCTTCCCCTTCTGTGAACTCAAAGATGAGCTGACCCAAAGGAAAGTTCATCGCGCGCGCGGTCTTGAGCGTCAGCTGAATGCAGGCGGACGGGCTGTACACGGCACCCGGCATAAAGTTGATGGAAAGCCTGGCACCGGTCGCCGGCAGGTCCAACTGACTGGCAAGCGTGATGGCCTGAACACGGCAATTCTGGTCAAAGGCGTAACGGTTCTGCTCGTTCACCTGTGAGAGTACAGTGCCCGCGCCCTCACCGTGTGGCCCGCGCACCAGCGCCTCATAGGCAAAAACACGGCCGCTGCTAACGTCCACAATGGGTTGAAATGCCATGCTGAAGCGGATGTCCCGCTGCAGACCGTCACGGCATGCAGTGCACTTCTGCTGCATACAGAACTCCTCCACTCACTGGCTATATCGGCGGTCAGGCTACCATCTGCAGTCCGGTGATGGCCTACGTCTTTTTGCGGGCGCGCTACGACCTTTGAGTTAGAGAAGCCGGAGCGGAGAGTGGGGCCTTTCCGGCAAAGTGCAACGAATGCAGGCACCCGTGTGGAGATCTCCATTCCTGCGGACCACACTCATGACGCCGGCTCGGGCAGTGCGTGACCCGTCCGCCTTCCGTACCCAGGTGTGCTGGAGCAGGCCAGGGCAAAAGCGGTCGATCTTGGCGCATGGTGTGCGCAGACCGGTGAGCTCGACCACGGTGTCATTCCCAAGTTGAAGCAGCGTGCCAAGCGGCAGCGCCTGGAGATCGAGGCCAACGGTGGTGACGTTTTCCCCGAACGCACCGGGTGCAATCGCGTGGCCCATTTGCGCGAAGTAGAGCAGCGTCTCCAGAGAGAGCAGGTGCACCTGCATCAGGTTCGGTGCGGAAGGATTGCGCCGCTTCAGGTAAAGGTGTTGAACGGTGCTGCCGGCATGAGCGTCGCCTTCCACACCTTTGTCTTGCAGCAGGTGAATGGACTCCTGTGGCTGCTTGCTGAAGCCGTGGCCTGGACTGCGCGAGACGGCGTGCACCGTGCCTTGAATTTCTGAGAGATTCATCGCGAGCTCAGAATCCAGCGTAACGCGAGGCGGCGGTATGCTGAAGCGATGATCGCGCTGCTGCTTCTGCTGATGCCTCCGATTGCCGCAGCCCGTGCTGCGTCTTCAGCGGCCGAGTTCAACCTGCCCTGCATGTATGACTCGCGCCGGGAGAGCATGACCGCGCTGAAGCGTTGCGCGTCTCGCAAGGGAGAATACCTTCGTTTGCGGCCGGATGTGTTGTCGCATGCTGTGTTCGATGGGCATGGCTTGACGGACTTCTACTGCGACGGAAACTGGTGGTACGCGCGCCGCGACGGCCGGACACAACGCATGGACACCATGGACAACGGACCGGATGCCTTCCACTCCGGGCTGGCGCGAGCCATTGCAAAGGGCAAGACGGGCTTTGTGAACCGGCGGCTGCAGTTTGTGATTCCGCCCACGTATGACCATGCGATGCCGTTTGAGCATGGCCGTGCCGCCGTCTGCAACGGCTGCGTGGTAAAGCCGGAAGGTGAGCATTCCGTGCTGGTAGGCGGCGTTTGGGGCGCGGTCAATCGAAGTGGCCGCGAGATCGAAGTCCTGCATGCCGTTCCGTGAAGGTACTTCAGCGATCACGCCTTCGCCGCAGCCGTAGCAATCCGCGCGACGGACTACAGGACTGCGGCACGAGCGTGATCCTGAGTGAGGCGAGCAACGTTATGGCTAAACGCTGAACTTGAAGAAAAGAATGTCGCCGTCTTTCACGACGTACTCCTTGCCTTCCGAGCGCAGGAGGCCTTTTTCCTTCACGGCCTGTTCGCTGCCCAGGCGGAAGAGGTCTTCGCAGTTATAGGCGTCAGCTTTGATGAAGCCGCGTTCGAAGTCGGTGTGGATGACGCCCGCCGCGCCCGGTGCTTTGGTGCCCTGCTTGATCGTCCAGGCACGTACCTCTTGAACGCCCGCCGTGAAGTACGTAATGAGGCCGAGCAGCTTGTATGCGGAGTGGATCAGGCGGTCCAGGCCCGGTTCGCTCAGGCCCATGTCGCGCAGGAACTCATTGCGCTCGCCGGGCTCCAGCTGCGAGATCTCCGATTCTAGGGCACCGCAGATGCGAACGACCTGTCCGCCTTCTTCCGCGGCGCGCTTCTCCACCGCGGCGGTGTGCACGTTGCCGTCTTTCAGGCCGGCCTCGTCCACGTTCGCGACGTAGAGCGTCGGCTTCATGGTGATCAGGTGCAGATCGCGCGTGAAGGGCCGCTCCTCCTCGCTCAGGCCGGCAACGCGTGCGGGACGGCCGGCGTTCAGGGATTCCAGCAGCCTGGTCAGGGCGCTGAACTCAAGCTTAATTTTGCTGTCCTGCGTGTTGCGCGCCAGCTTATGCACTTTGTCGTGGCGCTTGGTCACGGTATCCAGGTCGGCCAGCATGAGCTCGGTGTTGATCACGTCGATGTCGGAGATGGGATCCACTTTTCCGGCCACGTGAATGACTTCCGGATCCTCAAAGCAGCGCACGATGTGCAGCGTGGCATCGGTGGAGCGGATGTTGGCAAGGAACTGATTGCCCAGGCCCTCACCCTTGCTGGCACCGGCGACCAGGCCGGCAATGTCGACGAACTCCATCGTGGTGGGCACGATGCTGTCCGGCTTCACAAGCGCGACGATTTTGTCGATGCGCTGATCCGGCACGGGGACGATGCCGACATTGGGCTCGATGGTGCAGAAGGGGTAGTTGGCCGCAACCGCCTGAATGGCGGTGAGTGCGCTAAAGATGGTGCTCTTGCCCACGTTGGGCAGACCGACGATTCCTACGTTCA
>CAXTPQ010000023.1:32190-45861 GCA_964246215.1 uncultured Terriglobus sp.
GTCACGTACAACGCTGCGATGCGGCTTCATCGTGCAATCTTCGCGATGTGTTTTGCGCTGGCTGGCTGTTTGGGCGCGGTGGCGCAGCAGTTCGTCCTGCATCGCGGCAAGGCCACGGTGGTGGTGGAAGGGTATGGTCCGCGCATTCTGCGGGTCACCATTAGCCTGGATGAGGCGCGAGCTCTGGCCGGACCGGGGTACGGAATTGTGGGAAAGCGCGGGGACGCAGGCTGGACGAAGACGGATGCGGACCATTTCCGTTCGGGCGAACTCAGCGTAGACGTCTCGCCGGACAGCCCGGGAAAGCCGCCTACGGGAACGCTGGCCGACATCTCACGGTATTTCACGGGCTACCCGCCCTATGTGGGCATCACCGTCCATCGTGCGGATGGCGCCACGCTGACCAGGATGACGGGCTGGACGATGTTGACGCCAAGCCACAAGGAGGGCACGGCCGGCATTCTGCGAGAGCGCCGGCCGGCGGATGATCCGTTCTTCACCGTTGGGGCTAGCTTCGCCGCGCCGGGAGACGAGCATTACTACGGTCTGGGCCAGAACCAGCAGGGCCTTCTTGATCTGCGTGGCCACTCGCTGGAGTGTGTGCACGACTATACTGCCGCGGGTGGGCCATCGGTCTGCGTTCCCTTTGTGGTAACAAACCACGGCTATGGTCTGCTGTGGGATAACCCCTCGCGCACGCGAGTGGATTTCGCTTTCAACGACCAGACGCGATGGACGTCAGAGGTGGGCCAGCGTGTGTCGTTCTTCGTAATCGCCGGCGCGACTGCGGACGAAATCTATGCCGGCTTCCGGCAGCTGACGGGAGCCGTGCCGATGCTTCCCCGGTACGCCTACGGTTACATCCAGAGTAAGCAGCGCTACATCACGCAGGCGGAGTTGCTGGAGGCGGCGCGAGGCTACCGGCAGCGTCACCTGCCGCTGGATGTGATGGTGGTGGACTGGTTCCACTACACAAAAATGGGGGAGATGGACATGGACCCCGCGCACTGGCCAGATCCCGCCGCCATGAACCGCGAGCTGCACGCCATGGGCATGCACAGCATGGTGAGCGTGTGGCCCCGCTTTGAGCCGGGCACGCGGTACTACGATCTTTTGAAGAAGAACGGCTGGTTTGAGCACCTGGAAGATGGCACGCCGACCAACGGATTGCCCTATGACCGCGCTGGGTCGGACATCGACACGACGAACCCGGACGCCGCCCACTGGTATTGGCAGACGATTCGCGATAACTACATTCCGCGCGGCTTTGACAGCTTTTGGGCAGACGAGACCGAGCCCGACTTGCCGCCACGGGGCAGCTACTTCCACATTGGGCCAGGCACCGAGTTTTACAACACCTACCCGCTCTTCCATACCGCTGCGATCTATGACGGCTACCGTCGCGATCTGAAGCAACGGGCACTGATTCTTTCCCGTGACGCATATCTGGGCGCACAGCGGAACGGCGCGATTTTCTGGTCGTCCGACATTCAGCCCACGTGGGACATGCTGCGCCGCTCCATCCCGACAGGCCTGAATTTCGTAAGCAGCGGCATGCCCTACTGGTGCACGGACGCGGGTGGATATGAGTACCTCCCCGGCACGCATACTCCAGCGCATCGGCCTTTGCTGGATGCAAGTGACGCGCGCGACGTGGTGGCGGGTATGACGATTATCCCGAGCTCTATGTGCGCTGGTTTGAGTGGGAAACGTTTCAGCCGATCTTCCGGTCCCACGGCAGCCGCTTGCGTAACGAAGTCTGGAGCTATGGCAAGCAGGCCGAGCCGATGCTAAGCAAGTATCTGAAGCTGCGCTACACGCTGATGCCCTACATCTACTCGCTGGCGCATCAGGTGAATGAGACAGGCGCGCCTTACATGCGGCCGCTCTGGATGGATTTCGGTCAGGATGAGCGCGTCGCCGACATCCGTGAGGAGTACATGTTTGGGCCGTCTTTGTTGGTCGCACCGGTGACGGAGCAGGGCGCGACAACCCGCTCGGTGTACCTGCCCGCGGGCACCGACTGGTACAACTTCTGGACGCACGCGCGGCTGCATGGCGGGCAGACTGTCATGGTCGAGGCACCGATCGATATCTTGCCGATCTTTGTGCGCGCCGGAGCGATCCTGCCGATGGGCTCAGAGGTTGAAAGCACGGATCAGAAGCAGAGCGTTACCACGCTGCAGGTGTATGCGGGCGCGTCAGGCAGCTTCACCCTGTATGCGGATGATGGCAGCACCTATGCCTATGAGCAGGGCGCGGTGCAGACCGCGCAGATCAAGTGGAACGACCGTGCGGGCAAGCTGGATCGCGGTAACGGACAACTCGCGGCAAGCCTGCGCGATGCTCAAGTTGAGGTCATCCGGTAAGGAAATCACTGATAGCCGGGTCAGTGCGATGCAAAGATCGCCTTGGGGCACATGGCGTGCACGCCCACGTTGCCGTCCACCAGTTGTGTGATGTCCAGGTCCACGGCGACACTCGACAGCATGTAGGCATCATCGCGAGTCATGTGCTTTTCCGTGACGAGAAAATCGATCATGTCGCGCAGGGCGTGCTCGGTGGCCTCTTTCAGGTCGGGGCTAAAGCCCATGCTGATGTAGTGGGTGGGTGTTTCGGCGCGCGGCCAGGTGAGCTCCTGCTTCTTGTGCACGATGAACTTGAAGGTACCAGTCAGGAAGGTTTCCATGGCGGTGATGTCGACTTCGCCGTTGCCCTGGCCAGCGTGGCCGTCACCCGCGACAAAGAGCGCGCCTGCGGCGGCGACGGGGATGTACAGCGTGGTGCCGGCGACGAGTTCCTTGTTGTCCATGTTGCCCGCATGGGCAAAGGGCGGCGCGCTATCGATACGGCCCGCACCGGGAGCGACTCCCATGCTGCCGAAGAACGGCCGCAGCGGAATGTCGATGCCCGGGGCAAAGTGGCCGATCATCTTTTCGCGGTCGAGCGGGATGATCCGCCGGCGGCTGTAGGGGAACTCCATGGGCAGGAAGCCGCGGTGCAGGCCGAAGCCGTTGCAGGCGAAGTTTGCGTCGATGTCGACTTTCACGATTTGTACTTCCAGCACGTCGCCCGGCTCAGCCTCGGCAATCGCAACAGGGCCGGTGAGGATGTGGCCGCCCGGGCCCTTGTCTTTGTCGGGGTAGTTCTTGTAAATGGGGTCGTTGTAGGTGGGAATGTCCGCGGTCTTCACGCCTTGCTCGATCAGCCGGTCATTGGGTCCGCACGTGGAGAGTGTCTGGATCCTGACTGTGTCGCCGGAGTGCACGGAGATCGCGGGCTTGATGCCGGCGGCATAGTGGCCCCACTCCACGGTTGCCGGCGTGGCAAGCAGGGTGTAGTCGCTGGCGTGCAGCGCGGCGGGCGCGGCCAACAAGCATGCAAACAGAAGAGAGAGACGCATCGGATTCTCCGAATGTTAGATTGCGGTAGGATGTGTTTCTGCATTTTACTCAGGCACTTGCAGAAGAGTGCACGATATTGAAAACCCGCTAATTGCTTATGCTAAGTTCTACGCATGGCGAAGCTGCAGGAGTACGTTGACCTGCTCGGAAGAAATTACTTTGATCGCTGGTTCAAGTCGCTGGACGCCTCTGTGCAGAGGCGGATCGTTTTAGGTCTCGACCGCCTGTAACGCGGAAACGACTCGTCAGTAAAGAGTGTGGGTGCCGGTGTTTTCGAGATGCGATTTGTATTCGGGCCTGGGTATCGGGTCTACTTTGGCCGTGAGGGCGCTGAGTTAATTCTGTTACTGGGCGGTGGCTCCAAGCAGCGGCAGAGTGATGACATCTTTGCTGCCAAACAGCGATGGCAAGAGTACAAGATGCAGAAGGAGGACAGTGGTGAGAGCGACCAAGAGCCTGGATGAAACAGTGCGCGAGCAGTTGCAGGCGAGTCCCGCCTTTCGCAAGGAGCTTTTGCAGGAAATCGTAGAGCAGATGATCTCCGGAGATTTCGAGACGGGCACATCCTTGTTACGGCGGTATGTGAACGGAACGCTCGGAGTTGCGGCGCTGGGAAGTGCACTCGGGCGTTCCCATACAGAAGTCGAGAGCCTTCTTGACCCATTCGGAAAGGCATATGCCGCAGATTTAGTGGCTGTTTTGGCTTACTTGCAGCGTGTAGAAGGAAGCCATTTTGGTGTGCATGAGCGGATAGCTGCCTGAAGGACGGATTGCTGAACGCAGTTGCGCTATTCACGGTAGCTCGTCAATATTCCGCATGGGCGGCTTTGCCCAAGCGGCGCACACCGCTGACGTGATCTCCCAACGCGAGTGGTAGGCTTGGTTCGCGCTTCCACACGGAAGCATAGGAGATCCAGAGAATGAGAAAGCTTGTATTCGCAGCGGCGATGCTGCTGGGTTGTTGCGGCACGATGGTGGCACAGCAGCAGAAGGACGTGACCGGCGCCAACATTACGGACAAGAGCGGCAAGCCGTTTCCCAGTCCGCGCAAGCTGGCCACGGTGGACCTGAAGGGCAGCAAGATCACCGTCAGTTATGGCGCGCCCAGCGTGAAGGGCCGCAAGATCTTTGGCGAAGAAGTGGTGCCTTACACCGAATGGTGGCGCACCGGTGCCAATGAGGCAACGGCATTCCAGACCACCGGCAATTTGATGATCGGCAATCTGAAGGTGCCAGCGGGTAATTACACGCTGGTCACGCTGCCCAGCGAAGGCCAGTGGCAGCTGGTGGTGTGCAAGCACACCGGCCAGTGGGGCACCAACCGCTTTGAGGCCGACGATCTGGGCAAGGTGCCCATGATGAAGGCCGCGCTGCCTAGCCCGCAGGAAGTTATGTCCATCGACTTCGAAAAGACCGCCGGCGGTAAGACGCAGATGCACATCAAGTGGGAAAAGACGGACGTGTCCGTTCCTGTCTCTGCAATGTAATGGCGGTGCAATCGTTTTGGGATAGAGAGAACGGCCTCCGCTGCGAGCGGAGGCTGTTCCCGTTTAGGCTGGTTCGCAGGGGTGACACATGGATCTGGTGCGGGTGCAGGAGGCGTTGCGCGAGGCGAAGCTGGATGGGTGGCTGTTTTACGACCACCATGGCCGCGACCCGCTGGCATATCGCATTCTCCATCTGGACCCGCACGCGCATGTCACGCGGCGCTGGTGGTATTTTGTGCCCGCGCAGGGCGAGCCGCGCAAGCTGGTGCATCGCATTGAGTCCGGCAAGATCGACGCGGTTCCGGGCAGCAAGATGGAGTACTCCACCTGGCAGGAAATGGAGCTTGGCGTAGAGACAATGCTGGCCGGTGCAATGCGCATCGCCATGCAGTACTCGCCGCGCAACGCCGTGATGTACATCGGCCTGGTGGACGCAGGCACGGTCGAGATGCTGCGTGGCATGGGCAAGCAGATTGTGAGCTCGGCCGACCTGGTGAGCGAGTTTGAAGCAGTGCTGTCCGAAGCGCAGATCGCCTCACACTATGCAGCGCAGCGCAAGGTCGACAACATTCTGGACGAGGGCTGGCGTGTGACGGGACAGCGTGTGCGTAACGGCGGACCTGCAGCGGGTTCCGCGTCCGGTACGGATGAGTTCGCCATGGTGCAGTGGCTGCAGGATGCGCTGCGACGCGAGGGACTCGTCTGGGAGCACGGGCCCAATGTCAGCGTGGGGCCGAACGCCGCCGATTCGCACTATGAACCCGTCGCCGCAACATCGCGAAAGATCGAACGTGGCAGCTTTGTGCTGATTGACATCTGGGGCAAGCTGGCGAATGATCCCGCCGCGATCTGGTATGACATCACGTGGACAGGCGTTGTGGACCGCTCGCCGACGGAGCGCGAAGGAAATGTCTTCACGGCGGTGCGGGATGCACGCGATGCGGCGATTGCGCTGGTGGAGCAGCGCTTTGCCGCCGGCCAAGCGGTTGCAGGGTGGGAGCCGGACCGGGCCGCGCGGGAGGTGATCGCGGCGCGCGGTTTAGGCGAGTGGTTCACGCATCGCACCGGCCACAACATCGGCACGGAACTGCACGGCGCGGGTGCGCACCTGGACGACTTTGAAACGCACGACGAGCGGCGCATCCTGCCGATGACCTGCTTCTCCGTGGAACCGGGTGTTTACCTGCCAGGGCACTTTGGTGTGCGCAGTGAAGTGGACATGCTCACCTCCGCAACCGGTGCCGTGGTGACGGGGCGGGTGCAGCGTGAGCTTGTCCGCATTTAAGGAAGTGATGCTCCTGCTAAAGCTGCTCAAGAACGTCAGTGCGCCACAGACAAAGGCACGCCCACCGCACCCGGGTAGAAGACAATAAGGACGACCGGCTCATCGCCCGTGCTGCCGCGATGCACGCTGTCCACCGTTTCGGTCACTGCTTCGCCGGCCACGAAATGTTTTTTCGTTCCGTCTTCCTTTTCAACGGTAAGTGATCCGGAGAGAACGTAGCCGGCATTCGGCAGCGGATGGGAATGCCATTTCATGGTGGTGTGCGGTGCAATGGTGATCTTCAGAACCGTGATCTGTGGCTGACCGGCGGGATAGGACTTGTAGGGTGTGCCGTCCCAGGAAGCCGTGCTCTGCGTCAGAGTTTCCGTGTGAATGGGCGAATCCTGCACCTGGGCAGAAGCTGCCTGTGCAGCGAGAGCTGGGGCAAGTGAGGCGAATAAAGCGCTGAGCAACAGTTTCAAGTCTTCCTCTTCTTACGGAACGTTTAAGCGTACAGCAAGCTGTTAGCAGGTCGGTTGCCATTTGTTGCCGAAGGTTCGGCGACTCCGTGGTCTCGATTTCCTGAGTCACTGGTAAGCTGTTGCAGTATGGGAACGAAGGCGGTGGTGGTTCCGGTGCGGCGAAGTGCGATCTCGCCGGGGCTGGTGTTGTTGGCGGGATGGGTTGTGCCCGGACTGGGACACCTGCTGTTGCGCAAGCCTGTCCGGGCGTTGCTGCTGTTTGTCTCGATCACCGCGATGTTCGCCATCGGTGTCTCCATGCACGGCAAGGTGTACACGCCAACGACGGGCGATCCGCTCGACATCCTCGGCTTTGTCGGCGACGCCGGTGCGATCGGCTTGTGGGCAATCGCTAAGCTGGCCGACCTGGGAGCAACGCAGTTGTCTTCCGCGATCTCGGATTACGGCTCCAAGTTTGTCGTGGTTGCGGGCCTGCTGAACGTCATGGCTGCCGTGGACGCGCAGTCGCTGGCCAACGGCCGGAAGGCAGGGCTGTGATGTCGCACTTTTCGGCGCTGCTGATCTATGCCTTTTTTGCTTCGATCGTCTTCGGGATCACCCAGCGCGCCGCCCCCCGGCAGATGATCCGCTTTGGCGCGATCTGCTTTGGCGGGTTTGTATTGGCCGCGATCGTGGTGAGCTGGGGCATGTTTTTCATCAAGCACTAAAAGCAGTCAAGCCAAGCTGATCGTCTCACCGCGTCCAGATGTTTGCATGGAACGGATGGCGAGTGGTGAAGCCGAGCTGCCGGTACAGGCCCAGTGCCGGCACGTTTGCCTCCGTCACGGTGAGCGTGAGCGTGCGGATGCCGTTGCGGGCCAGTTCCGTAGCCGCGTGACGCAGCAAGAACCTCCCAAAGCCGCGGGTGCGGCGGCGCGGACTGATGCACAGCTGCGGGATATGTGCGGTTTCCGGCTCCACGCGTGAGATCAGGATCAGCCCCTCCAATTCGCCGGTGCGCTCGTCCATGAGCACAAAGGAGTGCTCCGGCGCGAAGATGCCGCAGCCGGGAAAGCGCACGATGTTATGCAGAAATCGAAGGCAGCCCTGCACGGTGCGGTACTGATCGTTGATCTGGGTATCACCGTGGTGGGCGTAGGCGCGGTGGATCAGGTCGGCCGCCGGCTGGTAGACGGGCGCGGTCCAGCGACGCAGCTTCAGGTTGCCGGGCAACTCGGGCGGCGGCTCGCCTGCATCGCGAACGACGGAGTGGCTCGGCATCAGCTCGCGCGGGTCGGACAGTGGCACTTCCATAAAGAGGCGTTTGTGGCTTTGAAAGCCGGTCTCCTGAAAGACGGCCTGCAGTTCCGGCGCGCCCAGCAGCAATTGCGACTCCACACGGTCCACGCCGGGCGTGTGCTGCAGCATGGGCAGCAGGTGATGCAGCAATGACTCGTCCAGGCTGGAGTCTTTCTGCAGAATGGTGAAAAGATCGCCCACCACGGCTTTCTGCGTCTCGTACACGGCAAAGCTGTAGCCGTGCACCAGACCGGTGAGCCGGTCGACGGCGACAAAGCCTGGAAGGATGCGGCTGTCCAGGTAGCCTGTCAGCAGCTCAATGGACTGCGTGTAATCCCAGCGGAGGCGCGCCCGCCATTGCCGCGCCTCTTCCGCCAGCAGCGCGCGCAGATCGCGGCCGGTGTGCAGGCGCAGATCGCGAAAATCGTAAGTGGAGGAGACACCGGGCACCTGCTGTGAGGTTAGCGGAGTCCGCGGGTGTGCGGGGCTGTGAGTATCTGCGCGGGTGCGTTCAGGGCGGCCACGGGAGAGACCGGTGCCGCGGCGACTTTGTAGACGGCCAGGCCTTCCCACTGATTCAGCAGCAGCGGCTCATAGACGCGGTTGGGCAACAAATCAGGCAGCTGGCTGACTGCATCCGAGCGGAGGACGAGGATGTGTTCCTGCTGCGGGATACCCGTGATGACGAACTGCTTTTCCGTTGTGGAGGGCTGCGGCAGGTAGTGACGCAGCGGCTGCTTGCGGTAGAAGCACAGACCGTAATCCATGTCGCGGCGGATAAAGTGGGTCACCAGCAGCGGCGTGCCGGGCGAGCGCTGTTCGATTTCGCGCGCCAGCGGCCGGGCGGAGTAGTTCGCGTCCAGCAGCCAGCCGTTGCTGTGCAGCAGGAAAAAGAGCATGCCCACCACCGGAATCAGCGTGGCGGAGCGCAGATACCGCAGACCGAAGCGCCGCGTGACCAGCACGATCAGCAGCGCAAATGCAGCCGCGATGGAGGCCATGGTGAGGATGGTGCGCGCGGGCGGCACGATCTTTTGGTAGATCATGTATTGCGGCGCCATGAGCAGCACAAACGCAAAGACCCCGGCCAGAATGCCATGCGCCACCAGCAGCCAAAGCCGCAAACCGCTCCGCCGCGCCCGGAAAAGATAGTCGCCAGTCAGGATGGTGAGCGGCGGGATCGCGGGCAGAATGTAGCCGGGCAGCTTGGATCCTGAGAACGAAAAGAAGATGACGGGAAAGAGCGCCCACAGTACCAGGAACTCGGGAAAGGCATCGCCTGCGCGCGAGTGGCCAAGGTAGCGCTGCGCCCGGTGCCGCACGCTCCACTCGGCCCGCGCAACTTCAAAGGCGTCCCATAGCGCTCGCAGCGCCACCACTGTCCACGGCATGAGCGCGACCAGGAGCACGACCAGGTAAAACCATGGCCGCTGGTGGTGCTGGTAGCGGTCCGTGGCAAAGCGCTCCAGATTCTGCTCGAAGAGAAAAAATTTCCAGAAGTTTGGATTGTGCAGCTGAACGGCGATGTACCAGGGCAGGACAAGCAGGAGATAGAGCAGCATGCCGGGCCACCAGAACATGCGCCGCAGCACCTGCCACTCCCGCCGCAGCCCAACAAACAGGACGATGGTACACACGGCCAGCACCGGCGCAACGGGTCCCTTGGCCAGTGTGGCAAAGGCACCGAAAAAGTACCAATCGAAGAGCCAGAACTTCTTTCCCGTTTCATACCAGGCGTACCAGCCGAGCATGCCGACCGCAAAGGGCGCAGCCAATTGCATGTCAGTGGAGGCACCGCGCGCAAAGGCGATGATGGCGGTGCAGCTGGCGGTGATGAGCGCGGCATCCAGGTGGCCGCCCGGGCGGAAGCGCCGCATGTGCAGGAAGATGAGAAAGCACATGCCCCACGCGCCGGTGGCGGAGGGAAGCCGTGACACCCAGTCGTCTTGCCCAAATTCCTTGAAGAAGCTCATGGTGCGCCAGTAATAGAGGGCGGGCTTCTCCAGCCAGGGATGGCCGTACAAAACAGGCGTGATGGTACCCGCTTGCGCGCACGTCCAGGAGGCGCGCAGATCGGCCGGCTTGAGCGACCGCGGCAGGACGCGGGCGTGCACGGCACGGCAGCCATCGCGATGTGTCTTCAGCATCTCGGCGGCAATCTGCGCGTATCGCGGCTCGTCGGCACCCACCAGGCCCAGTTCCGGCCGGGAAAGCACCACCCGGCCGGCGTGCAGCGGGACCAAGCCGTAGAAGAGCAGGAAGGTGAGCAGAAAAGCCAGCACGAGCAGCTCGCGAAAAGCCGTAGTGCCGGCGTGGTACAGAGCACGTTGCCACCATGCTCGTTTTGCGGCGCCCGCGGTTGGCTCCGTTTCCAGCGGCTCCGCTCGTGGGATCGCAGGAGACTGCTCGGGCTTGGGCAATGTACTCACCGGGCGTACCGAGTTGAGGCTACCAGATCGATCTCCCGCAATGAGCAACGGAGCGGTAAGCGGCGTGCGGCCAGCCGTGAGCTTCACGCACTCCCGAGGAGAGCGTCATGCCTGTTGAGATTTGGCGAGTTCGGCATCGACAGCCGTCAGCACCCGGCGGATGGCCGTGTCGAGTGTTCCCTCCATCACACACCCGGCGGCATTGCGGTGACCGCCACCCCCGCAATTGGCCGCGATGACCGACACATCCAGCGAAGACTTGGAGCGCAGGGAGACGCGGTAGGCAGAGGGCATGCCGTCCTCCGGGGGAAGCTCACGCGCAAAGACCGCTGCTTCCACCCCCGCGATGCTGATGAGATAGTTGACTGTTCCTTCGGAGTCTTCGTCGGAAGCGTGCAGGTTGGCCAGGTCGGCCTGCGTGATATAGCTCCAGGCTGAGCGGTCCTGCACACGCAGCCGCGACAGTGCCGTGCCGAGCAGGCGTATGTGCGCGGCGGACACGGAGTAGAGTACATCGCGGGCGATGCTGTCGGCATTCGCGCCCAGGTCGATCAGCTGTTGCGCCATGGAGAGTGTGCCGGGCGCGGTGCCGGGGTAAGTGAACGCGCCCGTGTCGGTAAAGACGGCCGTGTAGATGCAGGTGGCCATCTCCGGCGTGACGCGCAGGCCCATCTCCAGCGCGAGGCGATAGACCAGGACGGCCACCGCGGAGGCATCCCACTCGATCCAGTTCACCGTGCCATAGCTGTGGCCGGTGATGTGGTGATCGAGGTTCAAAATGGGCAGTGCTCCATAGCCCTGCAGACCGGTACGGCCCGTGCTGTCGCACTCCAGGATAATCGCGGCATCGTAGTGGGATGGATCGATCCGGCGAGCCTGGCGGATGCGCTGAACTCCGGGCAGCTTGCCGTACACCTGCGGCACGGGGTCGGCGAGCACCACGTCCACGTCCTTGCCGAGCTGATCCAGCAGTGCACCCATGGCCAGCGCTGAACCTACGGCGTCACCATCCGGCCGGGCATGCGAGGTGACCAGAAATCTGGAACCATCCAGGATGGCACGGCAGACGGATGCCACGGCATCCGATCCGGAGCAGGGAGAAGTGTGTTGATCCTGAACAGCTTCCGAAGCAGAATGGTCAATGGGTGCCAACGTCGAGTTTGGAATCAAGCCCGTGTCCTCGCCGCGAGTTTGGTCTTGCGCTTTTCCATGCGGTCCAGAAGCGTATCAATGCGGGCGTTCACCTTTTCAGACCGGTCGATGTGGAAGGTGAGGTCGGGAATGCGGCGCTTGCCTGTACGCTCCAGCAGCTGCGAGTAGATGTAGCCACGGGCCGCCATCAGGCCGTCGAGCGTGCTCTGCTCGGCATCCTCGTCACCCACCACGGAGACGTAGACCTGGCCACTCTTGCCGCCAGGGGCCAACGCCACCTCCGTCACATTCGCTGACGCGATGCGTGGGTCAGAGAGTTCCCCCTCAATGATGACGGTGATCTCTTCGCGCAGAGTTTCGGCGACGCGATTGCGGTGATGATCTCTTCCACGTTGTTCCGGCATGGCGGGTCCTTCTTACATTTTGCAGGAGAAATGTTCCTGTCTCCCAGACAAAATTGCCGTGAGGCGAAACGGCATAGCCCTGCAAGGAAGAAAATACCTGGAAAGTTACCTCGAACCCGAGCCTGCCTTCTGCACGTTCTCACGGAGTTTGCGAAATAAACACTGCGCTGCCGCGTTTCCCTGCGTATATGGGAATAGAGCAGATGTGGCCGGTTCAGCCAAGAAACGACAGCGCAGCCGCGCAGAGCTTTACGGCCCTGGTCCGGCAGCACCAATCCATGGTGTTTTCCATCGCCATGCGCATGCTGGGCGATGCGGGCATCGCGGAGGAGGTGGCGCAGGATGTCTTTCTGGAACTGCACCGCTGGCTGCCGCGCCTGCAAAGCCCTGAGCATGTGCTGTTCTGGTTGCGGCGCACGGCCACGCATCGTGCCACCGATGCTGTACGCCGGCGAAAGGTGCGGCCGGAAGCTGGTGCGGAGGAGTGGGAGCCGGCGCATGAGGATGTGGGCGCGAGAGGGCAGGCGAGCAGTCAAGCCGCGATGAGTGCCCGGCTGGAAACAGCGCTGCTGACGTTGCCCGCGGATCAGCGCGCGGTTGTTCTGCTCCGGTATCAGGAGGAGATGTCGCCGGAAGAGATCGCCCAGGCAACCGGGCAGACCGTGGCAAGGGTCAAGAGCCATCTGCAGCGCGGGATGCATATGCTGCGCAGGCGATGTGACGTGTTGTTGAAGGAGTTTGTGCGTGAATAACGAAGAGGCATTTGAGAAAAAGGTGCGGCAGGTGTTGCGGCGCATGGATGCTCCCGAGCACTTTGCCGAGCGGCTGCAAGCGCGCATGGCGTCCGGGGCAGGGGAGCCTGCGACAATCTGGGCGCGGTGGCTGGCAATGAGCCGCTCCCGGCGCTTTGCGGGGATGACGGCAGTGATGCTCGTGCTGCTGGCTGCTGGTGCGCGTACAGAGCAGCACGTACAAGAACGGCGGGCGCGAGCGGCGGAAGCGCAGTTCGATCAGGCTTTGCAGGTGACCGGGCACGCGCTGGACCACATCGCCACTCAACTGAGTGGCGGACAAGTCGGTGCAATTTCACAGGCACTCAACACAGTTTCAGGGGAGAAACGATGATCACGAAACGATGCAAACGAGCAGCAACGATGGTGACGCTTGCGGCAGCGTGGCCGCTTTGTATGTGCGCCGCAACGATCGCCGCGCCTCAGGCTCAGGCCCAGGACAGCCAAGCCGTGGTTCACCGGACCGCCGTGTCACGTGATGCGGACGGTGCTCTGGATGTGAACGAAGATGCGCCTCAGGTGAAAGACGATCTGTTCGACGGCACGGAGAAGTTCGCGGCGAAGGCAAAGGAATCCAACGAAGTAAATCTGGACAAGAGCATGCTGGGGCTGGCCGCCGGCAAGGGCGGCAACAAGGCCGACCTGGCGCGCAAGCTCGATTTCGTCATCGTGCGGGAGTACGAATACGACAAGGAAGGCGAGTACAACCTGGCCGATGTAGAGCCCTACTTTAAGCGGCTGGATGCTGCCGGATGGAAGCACATTGTCCGCACACGCGAAGGCAAAGAGATGACCGACATTTGTGTGAAGCAGGATGCGGAGGGCATGACGAAGGAGATGGTGATCATCAGCGCGGAGCCAAAGGAATTGAGCTTCATCCACCTGAAGGGCAATGTGAACTTGAACGACATGCAAAACCTGGGCGGGATGCTGGGTGGTGCCGCGGGACAGGGTGGCGGTGACGCGAAGCTAAAGAAGCA
>CAXTPQ010000024.1:0-10385 GCA_964246215.1 uncultured Terriglobus sp.
AATCTGCGCGCCAGCGGCAAGCTGCTCTTCCCCATCTTTCGCGATGGCAGCGGCACCATCCAGGGCATCGTGCCCAAAGCGGCAGTCACGCCGGAAGTCTTCGAGACCATCAAGAACCTCACCCTCGAGTCCAGCGTGACCGTGACCGGAAAAGTCCGCGCCGACGCGCGAGCGCCCAGCGGCTTCGAACTTGACGTGGAACACATTGCCGTCACCCAGCGCGTCCCCGACGAGGAGCCCTTTCCCATCACGCTCAAGGAGCACGGCACCGACTTCCTGATGGAGCGCCGCCACCTGTGGATGCGCACGCCGCGCCAAAGCAGCATTCTCCGCGTGCGCGCCACGGTCATGCGTGCCGCGCAGGAGTTCTTTGACGACCGCGACTTCATCCGCACCGACCCGCCCATCCTCACGCCCGCCGCCTGCGAGGGCACAAGCGAACTTTTCGAGATGAAGTATTTCGACGAGGGTAACGCCTACCTGACCCAAAGCGGCCAGCTCTACGTGGAAGCCACCGCGCTCGCGCTCGGCAAGGTCTACAGCTTTGGCCCCACCTTTCGCGCGGAAAAGTCCAAAACACGACGCCACCTGACCGAGTTCTGGATGATTGAACCGGAAGTCGCCTATGCGGATTTAGACGATCTAATGCATTTGGCCGAGGAATTCCTCGCGCACATCGTCAACCGCATCCTGGAGAAGCACCGCACTGATCTGAAGACTATTACCGGCAGTGACGAGAAGGCCGCAAAGCTCGAGAAGATCACCGCGCCCTTCCCGCGCCTGAGTTACGACGAGGCCCACGCCATGCTGGAGGATGCTTTCAACAAAGGCCTGATTGAAAACTCACACACCTATGGCGACGATTTCGGCAGCCCCGACGAGACCTACATCTCCAACCAGTTCGACCGGCCCGTGATGATCCACCGCTACCCCGCCGCGGTGAAAGCCTTCTACATGCAGCCCGACCCCGCGGACGCCACCAAAGCCCTCTGCGTCGATGTGCTGGCCCCCGAGGGCTACGGTGAAATTATCGGCGGCTCGCAGCGCGTGGACAGCTACGACCTGCTCCGGCAGCGCATCCTGGACCACAACCTGCCGCTCGAAAGCTTCGAGTGGTACCTCGACCTGCGTAAATACGGCAGCGTTCCCCATTCCGGCTTCGGCATGGGCATCGAACGCGTCGTGGCCTGGACCTGCGGCCTGGACCACGTGCGCGAAACCATCCCGTTCGCCAGGACACTCAACCGCATCTATCCATAGTGAATCATCTTCATCGACTTCCTCACGAAAGTTGACGATGGATGAAAAGTGTGGCGTAAGATTCTGATAAGGAGTGTGAAATGACCAGTCGACGTACTTTGCCAAGGCCTTCATTTCTCACGGGAGTTGCCCGCCTTCTTGACATGGGCGGCACATTCCGGCCCTCAAGGGCACCCCGATCCCAGCGAATCCAGGATGCTGAAGCGATCCGCGGCGACTGGCAGCGCGTGGGGGACAGCCTGAACATCGCAATGCGGCAGATGGACGACAAGCTGGGTCGCGCCCGGTAACGTGGCGGAATTCGATCTGCAAGCATCGGATCCGCTCGGCTCTCCCCAGGAACGAACGGCTCCATCGAGCGATGCAATTGTCTCGGCGGCATATTCCGCATCGGCTTACCTGTGGTCTGGCCCGCTACCGCATCCAGAGACTCTGACCCGGTACAACGATGCATTTCAAGGGTGTGCGGAACGCATCGTTGTGATGGCGGAACGGGAAGCGCTGCACCGTCAGAAGCTGGAAACCGCTGTTATTCAGGCCGATATCTCAAGCCAGAGGACGGGTTTGTGGCTCGGCTTCCTGCTTGCTTTCATTGTCATCTCGAGCGGTGCTTGGCTGGTCCACGAAGGCCGTGTCGAATGGGGTGCCGGATTCATCACCGTGCCTCTTATCGCGCTCGTCAGCGTTTTCGTCTATGGAAAACGCCAGCAGCAGAAAGAAACTGACTGCATCGCAAAAATCTCCGGATGCCGATTCCGCGATGTAGCTGCTGTCGCTGACCTGGACATCATCACACGCGTACATTCGATACAAGACAGCAGAAAGGCCTGACGCGAACGTCAGGCCCTTTCTGCTACCAATAGACCCCGCCTACGGCACCAGCGAACACGACGCGCTGTCCTGAGCCTGCGTCAGCACCAACTGATTCGCAGCCAAGCTCCGCGCCACGCACCGGCCCTGCGCGTCCTTGGCACCATAGCTGGCCGTGGAGAAGTTATTGTCATGGCCGGTGAAGCTGCCCGCCGCGTTGTAGTGCAGCGTGTCCTGCGTCTCCACCGCTTCTGACACGACCACGGGATTCGGGCTGTTCGCGCCCAGCGGCGAGCGCAGCGCGTCCGTCTTCTGCTGCTTCACGTAAGTGGCAATGAACACGCTGCCGTCGCCGTTGTAGGCCTGCCGGTAATTCACTGTGAGCGGAAAACTGATGTCGTGCTGCGTCTGCACCGTGCCCGCGCCGCTGGTGATCGTCGTCACTTCCTGCTGCGCCGTGTCCTGCCGGATGCCCTGCTTGTACTCGGTGTTTGAGACTTTCTCATCCTGTTGATTGCTGAAGGTGTTGAAGGCGCGGATGGTGGTATCCACACGTCCATGCGAGGTATTCACGTAACCGGCGATGAACCAGTCGCGCGCCGACCGGACGGTCACCGGTCCCGAGACCGTTCCATCGGCGGCGGTATTCAGTGACGTTTCCACCTGTGGCGAGGGAGCGGCCGCAAGCGTGTTCACCGAGACATCGCCGGTTACGGTCGCGGCACCCGGGTCTGTGTACAGCAGCAGCGTCGACGCGACATCAAAGCCGCCATTCGAGTTGAACACCGACACGGTTACAGTGTGGCTCTGCCCATCGGAGAGCCGGCCCGCAAACGGCGAGAGGTCCACGCGGTACGGCTTGAAGTTGAGCGTCTCCACACCTGGAACCGGCTCCCACAGATAGGGGTCGAGCCCGCCGGTATAAATCCACGGATACACCGGAGCCACGCCCGCCGACACACCGTCGATGGCCACCTCCGTCTCGCGGAAGCCGGTGTTGCCGCAGTTCTGCAACGCATCCGCAGCGCTGGATGGCACACACGTGTACCAGAATTCATCGGCACGCTGCGATTGTGAAATGACGTCCAGATAGGCGCGCTCAATGTTGCGCGGAAGAGTGAACGTCGCACTCTGCGGCGAAGCTGTGGAGTCCACGCTCGTCGTCGTGTTGTTGGAAAGTGAAAGAACCGCCGATGGCACCACGGGCGCGGGATTTGCCGCATCCGCTGGATAGAAGACCAGCGTCGCACTCGCGTAAATCACGCCCGTGTACGTGGAGTTCACGATGTTTTGAATGCTGGCAATGCCCGTCTGCGATGTTTGGAACAACGCGCTTAGATCGGTCACATCGCGCTCGATGTGCCAGGAAGGTGCGAGCGCCGCACGAGGCTCGGCCGTCGTCCCGAAATAGATGTTCGCACCGCCCAGAAAAAACTTCGCCGTGCGGTCAAACTGCCGCCCCGCGGTCACGGTAAAGTCGGCCGTCAACACCACCTTCGCCCACGGTCCCGCGCAACCCGCGCCCGCGGCTGGCGTAAAGCTGATCGGCTTGGTGCCGTAATCCGCAAATTGCAGGTTGGTGAACAGCGGAACGCTGCAAGGCGTGGAGGTCGGCCGCGCCACCGGCGGCTCCAGCGGTGCCGGGTTTGACGACCCGATCTGCGGTTGCGCCGGAACAGGCACGACCTGCGCAGAAGAAGCAGCAAAGCTCGTGCAAGCAAGAACAGCCGCGCCAAGCAGCGGCCGAGAGATCTGAAACATGAAGCCTCCAAGGGGGTAGTGCACGGCAGAATAGCATGGCGCGCCCGCGGAAGCTGCCGCGGACTGCGCAGCCGCGGATGATCTAACTAAAGTTCGCTGGATGATTTTCCGTCATCTTGAACGTTTCCTGCAAAGCCAGTCCCGCCCGCACCATTGTGCCCTCTTCAAACAACCTGCCCACCAGCGTGATGCCGTGCGGCACGCGCCGTGGCGGAGTCAGCTTCACGACCGGCATCGACCCCGGCGCCCAGTCGCTGCGCGTCTCACTCACCTCCACAAAGCCGGCGGGCAGGCACAGTGCCGGGTGGCCGGTAAAATTGGAAATCACCATCATCTCGTCGCGGAGGCTCGGTACCAGCAGCAGGTCGACTTCGCTCATCACGCGCGCCATTTCCACGGCGACTTTGCGCCGCAGCCGGTCGGCCTGCACCAGGTCCACCGCGGAAAGAAAGCGCGCCTGGCGGAAGCTGTTGGGCCACGCATCCGGCACCTGCATCTTGAGCTGGTCCACGCGGTGGTCGAGCGTGATCTCTTCAAAAGCCGCAGCCGCCTCCGCGAACAGAATCACGTTCAGCGAGTCATACGGCCAGTCCGGCAGTGAGACCTCGACAGGCTTCATGCCGAGCTGCCGCACTGCCTCCAGCGCCTTACGATCGACATCGGTCGCCGGGTCCTCTTTCATCCACTTCGGCACGTATCCAATACGTATCGATTCGATATTTGTCGAAACATCAAAGGATAGCGGCGCATCCACACTCGCCACATCGCCCGGATCCACACCGCTGATCGTTTGCAGCACCAGCATGGTGTCGGCAACGCTGCGCGCCATCGGCCCCAGCTTGTCGCACGTCCAGCTCAGCGTCATGGCTCCGGTGCGCGGCACGCGGCCAAAGGTCGGCCGCAATCCCGTTACGCCGCAACGCATGGACGGGCTCAGAATCGAACCCTGCGTTTCCGAACCGATCGCAAAGCTCACCAGTCCCGCCGAGACCGCCGAACCAGGTCCCGCGCTCGATCCCGACGAGCCCTCCTCCGGCAGCCATGGGTTCTTCGTCTGCCCGCCAAACCACACATCGTTCAGCGCCAGCGCGCCCAGTGACAGCTTCGCCACCAGCACCGCGCCCGCCTCATTCAGCTTGCGGATCACCGCGGCGTCAGTCTGCGGTACACGGTCGCGGTACGGCTCCGCGCCCCACGTTGTCGCGATGCCGGCGGTGTCCAGCAGGTCCTTCGCGCCATAGGGAATGCCGTGCAGCGGCCCGCGGTACTTGCCCGCCGCGATCTCCGCATCGGCCTGCTTGGCCTGCCTGAGAGCGTGCTCTTCCGTCAGCGTGATCACACATCTCAGCTGCGGGTCATAACGCTTCAGTCGTGCAAGATAGATCTGCGTGAGCCGAGTGGAGGTCAGAGCGCGTGTACGCAGCCACTCCGCCTGGCATGAAACCGGAGCGAACGCAATCTCCGTGTCGGACTTGGGCAGCGGCCTGGTCTCCAGCAAGCCACCCACGGTCAGGTTGCGGCGCTGCGGTCCATCCGTCCTTTCGCCAGCGCTCCGCAATGACGGATTCCATACGGTAGCGGGCACATCCGCCTCGCCGAGCGCCAACTTGCGCGGACCGGTGCGCCGCTCCAGCAACGCGGCCATGCTGTTGCGCCAGTTGCCCGCCACTTCGGCGCGGTCCTTCGGCGTCATCTCGATTTGTATGAGCTTCTCCGCTTCGGCAAAGGTCTGCGCATTGACCGCCGGACCCATCGCAGGAGCTGTGCCGAACGCTGGTGGAGCACCCGGCGTGGCTGGGGTTTGCTGGCCGGCCGTCTGCCCGCCTTGCGCGGAAACAATGCCGCCATGCAGCAGCGCCAAAGAGCCCGCGGCTAGAAACTGCCGCCGCGTGGAAGAGGATAACGGATCGTGAGCCAAAGGAACCTCGAATGCGCCGCGGAGTGTGGCAGGGATGTTGCAGATATACCACTGCTCCCCCATCCCACGCCAAAGACACGTGGCAACCATGCGTCTGGCTTAGGACTCTGCCCTGATGCTGTGCGTCCGCGGCGCAAACCGGTAGCCTGAACGCAATGGCAAAGAAGCTGCGCGTGGGTGTTCTGTTTGGAGGCCGTTCGGGCGAGCATGAAGTCTCACTCCGTTCCGCCGAGTCGATCCTGAGAGCGATCGATCGCAAAAAGTATGAGATCGTGCCCATCGGCATCGGCAAGTCGGGCCAATGGCTCGGCGGTGAACGCGCTCAGGCTCTCTTAACCGAGGACGGGGCAAGTCTAACAAAGACCACCAGAGCCATCGCCAAGCCGCCCGCGCAGCCGTCACAAGCCACACAGCTCGCCGTCACCGACAGCGGCCTGAACCCGCGCATGCTCGATGTCGTCTTCCCCGTCCTGCACGGCACCTTTGGCGAAGACGGCACGATCCAGGGCATGCTCGAGCTTGCCGGCATCGCCTATGTCGGTTCCGGCGTGCTGGGCTCCGCGGTCAGCATGGACAAAGACGCCATGAAGAAGATGTTCGCCGTGGCCGGCCTGCCCATCGTGAAGCATGTCACGGTGCTGCGCAGCCAGTGGAAGAGCAGTCCTCGTAAGGTGTTGAAGCTTGCCGAAACCACACTAAAGTATCCCTTCTTTGTGAAGCCCGCGAACCTCGGCTCGTCGGTCGGTATCAGCAAGGTGCATGACCGTACCGAGTTCGCGGCAGCCATGGACGAAGCGGCAAAATACGACCGGAAAATCGTTATTGAAGAAGGCGTGGGCGGCCGCGGCAAAAAGGACAGCATTAGTAACACAGGCAGCAGCGGCAAAGCTCGTGAGCTGGAAGTAGCTGTCCTGGGCAATGACGATCCCATCGCCAGCGTCGTCGGCGAGATCGTGCCGGACCGCGAGTTCTACGACTACGCCTCAAAGTACGACAGCAGCAGCACCAGCGAGCCCCGCATCCCGGCAAAGCTCACCAGCGCGGAGAGCAGGCAAATCCGCAAGATGGCCCTCCAGGCCTTCCGCGCTTGCGACTGCGCCGGTCTGGCCCGCGTCGATTTCCTCATGGAAGCTGTTCCTCCCAAGTCGAAACGCGCACCCAGAATCTACCTGAACGAGGTCAACACCATGCCCGGCTTCACCTCCATCAGCATGTATCCCAAGCTGTGGGAGGCCAGTGGCATCGGCTATGCGGAGTTGATAGACCGCCTGATTCAACTGGCAATCGAACGCAATACGGAACGCCAGCAGACAAGCTTCGCAAAGGAGTAGAGCCGGTCAACGCGTCTACTCGCAGTTCCACTTGTGAAGTGGAAGCAGGCGAGAGAAGAAATTTCAGGCAAAAGGCTACTCGGTCACTTCATTCGAGTCGCGGCACCGAAGCAGGCATCTTCCGGTCTGTTGGTAGGTGTTGATTCAACTCGCTCGCGGTCCAGCTTCATCTTCAAGACAGCCATTCCGGAGGGCCCGGCTAAAGTGAATGGCCCTGGCTTTATGCTGAATGACCCTTGCACTTCACTCAGAATAGCGCCCAGACGCGGCAGGAAGCTAGTCCTTACGGAGGCGGTTCAGGCCGTTGAAGGCGGCAACTTTGTAGCATTCGGCGAGCGTTGGGTAGTTGAAGACGGTATCGACGAAATAGTCAACGGTGCCGCCGAGGGCCATGACGGCCTGGCCGATGTGGAGGAGTTCGGAGGCTCCTTCGCCGATGATATGGACGCCGAGGATGGCGCGGGTTTCCCGGTTAAAGATGAGCTTGAGGCGGCCGGTGGTGTCGCCGCGGATCTGGCCGCGGGCAATCTCGCGGTAGTAGGCTACGCCGACTTCGTAGGGCACGTCTTCTTCGGTGAGCTGTTCTTCGGTTTTGCCGAGGAAGCTGATTTCCGGGATGGTCCAGATGCCGTAGGGATAGTAGCTGGGGTTGGAGAGGATGGTTTCGTCGCCAAAGGCCCTTGCGGCGGAGATGCGGCCCTGCTCCATGGAGACGCTGGCGAGGGAAGGAAAGCCAATGACGTCGCCAACTGCGAAGACGCTCGGACACTTGGTGCGGAAGTCCTTGTCGACGGGAATGCGGCCGCGCTCGTCGGAGGTGACGCCGATCTTGTCGAGCTGAAGTTCGTCGACATTGCCCTGGCGGCCGACGGCGTAGAGAAGGGCGTCACCCTGGACCTTTTTGCGGGATTCGAGATTGGCGGTGACGGTGCCGTCCTCGTTTTCGTGGACGGACTCGACCTCCTCGTTGAGGCGCATGGTGACGCGCGAGTCGCGGAGGTGGTAGCTGAGGGCCTCGATGATTTCCTGGTCGGCGAATTCGAGGAGGCGCGGGCGGCGCTCGATGAGGGTGACGCGGACGCCAAGCGCGGCGAACATGCAGGTGTACTCGACGCCGATGACACCGCCGCCGACGACGATCAGGGTCTTGGGCAGGGTTTTCAGATCGAGAATAAGGTCGGAGTTGATGATGGTGGTGCCGTTGATGGGCACGGTGGCGCTGGCGGCCGGCTTGGTGCCGGTGCCGATGATGATACTTTTGCCCTCGTAGACCGAGGAGCCGCGAGAGTTGGTGACGCGGACGTGGGTGGCGTCGTCAAAGGAGGCGACGCCGGTGAGCATTTCGATGTTGTTGCGGGAGAGCTGGGCTTCGGTGACATCGATTTCGGTCTTGATCACGTGCTGAACGCGGAAGGCGAGGTCGGCCATGGTGATGCGTTCTTTGACACGGTAGTTCATGCCATAGATGGACTTGTAGTTGTAGCCGGAAAGGTGCAGGACAGCCTCGCGCATGGTCTTCGAGGGGATGGTGCCGGTGGAGATACAGGCACCGCCGACGACCTCGCGGGATTCAACAAGGGCGACCTTCTTGCCGAGCTTGGCTCCGTAGATGGCGGCGCGCTGTCCAGAGGGGCCGGAGCCGATCACAATAAGGTCGTAGGCGCTGCTCATAAATGCTGCTTTCCTCGGGTAAGGGGACGCGGCGAAGGTCCGGTGGTGCGATTGGGCATAGTGGTAACTTGGGCAGCGCTGCGGGCGTTGGTTGACGCCCAAATGACCGGCTGACCTGAGCTTGAGGCTAACACAGCAGGGCCCGAAAAGACGTTGCCGCAAGGGTATCGAGCCATGCCACTTCTGTTGGACGAAGGTCTGGTGGGAGGGCTTCGCATGGGTGCCATGCGGGCACCGGTTATCGCTCAGGATTCAGCCGGATGCGAGGAACGGCGGTGCTTGGTTAGACTGAAGCGATGGCTGACCGATGTGCTCGATGCGAGGCGGAAACTCCGCGACTGGACGGAGCCGCCGCGGCGTTCTGCGGGAACTGCGGGCTGCCGCAATTGCGGGTGCCGGAGGAGTTCTTTGGGACGGAGCGCGGCGCGGTGCCGCCAGCCGGGGTGCCGCATGTGGCGGGTGGGCTGGATTGGCCGCTGGCATTGCGCATCTCCGCTGCGGCGGCTCTGCTGGGATTAATTCCCTGTGCGTTGCTGCCGGGGGCACTGCTATATGGCATGGCGGGGATTTTTGCACTGCTGCTCTTGCCGCTGTTCACGCTGGCGTGCGGGGCGGTGTACCAGCGGCAACGGCAGGGCCGTGACTTTACGGTAGGCATGGGCGCGCGGCTGGGCGTGGCGTTGGCGGTGCTGCTGGGAGCGCTTGTCATGCTGGCGACGGGCATCGCTGGATTTGCGGTGCGGTACGGTGCGCATTCGCGGTCGCTGGAGCAGGCGCTGGAGCTTGCGATCGGCCAGGCGGTGATCCGGGTGCAGTCGGGCGGGTCGCCCATGCCGGCGAACTGGATGGCGGTGATGGGCTGGGCTGAGCTGCGCAGCGGATTCTTTGTGGGGCTTGTGGTCTTTCAGGCGGCGCTGCTGTTGATTGCGGGGGCGCTGAGCGGTGCGCTGGCCGGGGCTCTTCTGCATGCGCGATGGCGGCGCTCCCACGCGGATTAGCGGTATGGCAGCTTTCGCGGCGCCGCATCGCGATGGCGATGCCGCATTGCGGTGATCCGGATGGCCTCGTATCATCACGGCTATCATGAGCGACACATCTGTTCCGGGTTCTGTTTCCGCTGTCCATACGTCCGCTTCTGCTGCCATTGAAGCTTCCTCTGCTCTGGTGATCCGGGAAAAAGGACGGCTGCTTTCCGCGTCGGAGATCGATCGCACGCTGGTGCGGCTGGCGCACCAAATTGTCGAAAAGCACAACGGTGGCGGCAACCTGGGCCTGGTGGGCATCAAGCGGCGAGGCGTGCCGCTGGCGCAGCGCATCGGCAAGATGATCGAAACGATTGAGAAGCAGCCGGTGGAGGTGGGATCGCTGGATATTTCTTTCTACCGGGACGATCTTTCGACAAGTGGGCCGCGACCGACGGTGAACAAGGGCGAGATCGGTTTCGACATCGCCGACCGCGACATCATTTTGCTGGACGATGTGCTGTACACGGGACGGACGATCCGCGCGGCGCTGGATGCGCTGTTCGACCATGGGCGTCCTCGGTCGGTTCGGCTGCTGGTGCTGATTGATCGTGGACACCGGGAGCTTCCGATCGAGGCGCAGTTCACTGGGCGAGTGGTGCCGACCAGCGC
>CAXTPQ010000024.1:10485-14497 GCA_964246215.1 uncultured Terriglobus sp.
TTCCTGAGGCTTGCAGCTGGTTGTGTGGTCCAAGAGGAGCGGTGGCGCTTGAATATTGGGGTGACGTGTTATCCAACGTATGGCGGCAGTGGTGTGGTAGCGACCGAGCTGGGCATTGAGCTTGCGGCGCGTGGGCACCAGGTGCACTTCATCACCTATCAGCAGCCTTTCCGGCTTACGGGGCGGGAACATGGAATTTTCTTCCATGAAGTTACGGTCACCACCTATCCGCTCTTTCAATACCCGCCGTATGACCTGGCGCTAGCATCGCGCATGGCGGAGGTTGCGGAGTTCTACAAGCTCGACCTGCTGCATGTGCATTATGCAATTCCGCACTCGGTAAGTGCGCTGCTGGCGCGGCAGATGATGGAGGCGAAAGGGCTGCGGTTGCCGTTCATCACCACGCTGCATGGAACGGACATCACACTGGTGGGGCAGGATCCCGGATATCTGCCGATTACCCGCTTCGGCATCGAGCAGAGCGATGGCGTGACATCAATTTCAGAAGATTTGAAGCGGTCGACGGAGCGGGATTTCGGCATTATCCGGCCGATTGAAGTGATTCACAATTTTGTGAACTGCGATGTCTACCGGCGTGATGAGGCGGCCGTGCGCGAGCTGCGTCCGCAGTACGCGGAACCGGGCGAGAAGCTGCTGGTGCACCTGTCGAATTTCCGGCGGGTGAAGCGGGTCGACGATGTGGTGGAGGTGTTTGCGCGAGTGGCGCGGGAGGTGCCGTCGCGGCTGATGCTGATCGGTGACGGGCCGGACCGCTCGCTGGCCGAGCACCTTTGCGCAAAATACGCCATTCAGGATCGGGTGCACTTTCTGGGCAAGCAGGACAGCGTGCAGGAGCTGCTGCCGCTGGCAGATCTGCTGCTGATGCCGTCATCCATGGAGAGCTTTGGGCTGGCGGCGCTGGAGGGCATGGCGTGCGGCGTGCCGTGTGTGGCAACGCGTGTGGGCGGCGTGCCGGAGCTGGTGATGGAGGGCGTGAATGGCCTGCTGTATGCCGTGGGCGATGTGGAAGCGATGGCCGCCGGAGCGATTGCGTTGCTGAAGGACAGTGCGCGATTGCAGACGATGGCCGCGGCCGCGCGGCAAACCGCGCAGGATCGATTTTGTACGACTCGCATCATCCCGCGGTACGAGCGGATGTATGAGCAAGTCGTGGAGAAATCCAGTTAGCTGCAGTTCCCTCCAGTACCAGCCTGGCCAGAAAGACTACTTACGGTCAAGGACGAAGTGCTACGCACGGTCCACTGACACGCCTGACATCCGGGCACAGGTGTCGAGCAATTTGTCCTGCAGGGCGATGTCACCGGCAGCGCCGGCGGGCTTTCGTTGCTGCAAATGATAGAAGTACTGTCCCGAAACTACGGCTTGCGGGTCGTTGCTGACGGCGAGCCATACCTGTGTGCGGTGGCCCTGATCCAGATCGCCGGAAGCGTTCGGACCGCCCATTTTTGTGGGAACCCAGCCGGGCTCCATCGCATTGGAAAGCACCTCCGGCCAGAGGCGGGCGAAGGCGAAGGCCAGCAGCACGTCATGGAATTTCGTGTCGCAGTAGGCCCGGTTGCCGTTCCATGCGCGGCGTTCCCAGGTAAGGTCGTCCAGGGTCTGCTCTCCCTTGCGGTGCAGCTCAGAGCTGACATACACCAGGCGGCCGGGCCTGTGCATCAGGGCGGTGAGCAGGTACGGCGCAAGCGTGTTGATCTGGAAGACCTGCGGCAGGCCGTCTTCGGTGAGCTTGCGGCTGCGCTCCTTGTAGCCAATAGCGGCGTTGTGGATGACCGCATCGAAGGTGCCGAGTTGGTTGGCGGCAGCCGCAAGCGAACGAGTCTGACCGAGGCTGGCAAAATCTCCGGTCAGCACTGCTTCCGCACCGGGAAGCTGCCGGCGGGTGTGTCCGGCGCGCTCTGCATTTCGAGCATGCGCCACAACGGTGTGGCCCTGCTCGATAAGCAGCTGCGCCGCCATCAGGCCGAGGCCGTCCGAAGAGCCGGTGACAAAGACGCGTGCCATATGAAACTCCTTTTCAAAACCGGGACCGGAACAAATGGCCCGACCTGCTGTTGCAGTCTGGCATCTTTGGCCATGTAAGGGAAACTGCTAGACTCGCGAAGAAGCATGAACGGTCGGGTCTCCAGTCCGGTGGGTGTGACGCATCCGGGCTCGTTGCTTTCCATTGCTGACCTCTCTCTGGTAGAAGTCGCCGGTATTCTGGCCCTGGCGGGTGAGCTGGAAAACGAGGCGCATGTCATACGCTGCCGCAGGCTGGAAGGCCGTAAGGTGGCGCTACTCTTCTATGAGTCGTCCACGCGGACGCGGACGAGCTTTGAACTGGCGGCGAAGTCGCTGGGCGCCATGACGACACTGGTGTCGGACAAGAGCTCGTCGATTGAGAAGGGCGAGAGCCTGCATGACACGGGCGTGACGCTGCGGGCGCTGGGCGCGGAATGCATCATCTTGCGGTCAAATTACTCAGGTGCGCCGGAGCTGCTGGCGCGGTCGACGGGGCTGCTCGTGCTGAATGCCGGGGATGGCATGCATGAGCATCCGTCGCAGGCACTGCTGGATCTGCGGACGATGCTGGAGTGGTTCGGCATCGCGGCGGAGGGGCTGCATGGGCGGACACTCGAAGGAAAGACGGTGGTGATTGCGGGAGACATCCAGCATTCGCGCGTGGCGCGATCCAATGCCATGCTGCTGCCCAGATTGGGAGCGCGCGTTGTGCTGTGCGGGCCGAAAGAATTGCTGCCGGACGAGGCACTTGAGCTGTCCGGCGGAGAGGGTCCGCCGCTGGAGATCGAGCGCGATTTTGAGGGGGCATTGCGCCGTGCGGACGCTGTGATGATGCTGCGCATTCAGCGGGAGCGGTTGGCCGGCCTGCACTTGGATTTGGCGGAGTATGTAGAGGCTTACCAGCTGAATGAGCGGCGGCTTGCCGCGCGCGCGCCGGGTGCGCTGGTAATGCATCCGGGGCCGATGGTGCGTGGGCTGGAGATCGATTCCGCGGTGGCGGACGGGCCGCAGTCGCGGATTGAGCGGCAGGTCACGCACGGGCTGGCGGTGCGGATGGCGCTGCTCTGGCGGGCGCTTGGCGGGAGCAATTAGCGAAGGCTATGCGCGTCCGCTTCGATTCGTTCACGGCGAACCTTACGAAGCAGCAGAACGCCGCCGGTAATCATGGCCAGGCCGACCAGAGACATGAGAACCGCAAAGCCGCGATTGCCCAAATGCTGGTAAACCCAGGAGTCCTGCTTCATCTGTTCGGGGCTGTTGTACGTCATGAAGCCGCCGAAGAAAAAAACTGCACCGCACAGAAGCAGCACCAGGATTGGCCGGATGAAACGGATAGCGCGGCGTTGCTGCGGCGTGCCTGCAAAGGAGTGGAGCATGGCCAAGCGTTTCTGCTGCTTTTCCGTGAGCGGAGTCCTGGGTGGTGTATTCATGACATATGCAGATGAGCAATCTGGGAACGCGAGTTGCAGAGGCGACAGGAGAGTTGTGATAACGCAGTTTGATCGGAAGGCCGGGCAGACGGGAGAACTCCGGTGAAGACGGCCCTCTACCTGCGCGGAGGCACTCTGCAGCAGCCGCATCTTGGCCTGAGCACGCCTGGCAATCTGCTGGTTGCAGGCGGGGTGGTGCGCAACTTGCACGCAGGCATGCCGGGAGCACTGGACGGGCAAGCGCGTGAAATCGATGCGGAAATGATCGATTGCACGGGGCTGGTAATTGCGCCGGGGCTGATCGATGCGCATGTGCACCTGCGTGAACCGGGGCAGACGCACAAGGAGACAATTGCGACGGGCACGGCAGCCGCGGCGGCGGGTGGTTTCACCACCGTGGTCGCCATGCCGAACACAGTGCCCGCGACGGACAGTGTGGAGTGGCTGCGATTTGTGCAGGCACCGGAACGCGGCGCGTGTGTGCGGGTGCTGGCCATGCCGGCGGCGACGGTGGGCAGCCTGGGGGAGCGGCTGACTGACTACGCGGCCCTGGTGGA
>CAXTPQ010000024.1:14597-16316 GCA_964246215.1 uncultured Terriglobus sp.
GTGACGTGCGAAGTGTCTCCGCACCACATTGCGTTGACGGATGAGGCCATCGCCGGAGATGCGGCGCAGGGGTCGCACCGCTATGACACGCGGTTCAAGATGAATCCACCGCTCCGTTCACGCGAGGACCGCGATGCGTGCATTGCCACGGTGCTGGATGGCACGGTGGACATTCTGGCGACGGATCATGCGCCGCATGCCGCGTGGGAGAAGGATGTGGAGTTTGAGCGCGCGCCGAATGGCATTACCGGCCTGGAAACGGCGCTGGGCGTGGCGCTGCGCGTCTTGCATCGGCAGCATGGTTTATCGCTGGGGAAAACGCTGGCCCTGCTGACCTCGGCACCGGCGGCTGTGTTGAACCGGCCGGAGTTGGGCCATTTGGCCGTTGGCGCGCCGGCGGATCTGGTGATCTTCGATCCGGCTGCGGAATTCACCTACGATGTTTCGTCGAGTGTGTCGCGTTCGCGGAACACGCCGTTCCATGGTGCGGCGATGGTGGGGCGGGTGCATGCGACGATCGCAGGTGGCCGGAGGATTTTTTGCCGGAGTTAGGGTGCATCTCTGGCTTGGAAGATCCCACCTGAACGGCAATGACGCTGTTGTGAAGGCGTAGCACCCACGTAAGGCAACACGGTACTTTGGTACTCGACATCCCGCGAAATGCGCCGAGGCGAAGCAGCACGGGCACGGGCGAGCCGCATCCATGGCTGAAGACGTATTCCGGAGGCCGCCGATGCCACGTTCGCCGATCCAACACGCCATGATTTCCGCTGTACTGCTGCTGACACTCACGGGCTGCAAGTCCGATTACGACCGCGCGGTGGAAAAGGCCAAGCTGGATGCGGTGTCGACAGGACAGCCGCAGCAGGTGATTTCTGTGGACAAGTCCGGAAACACGACGGTGACGGTGGTGCAGCCGCCGGCATCGGCGGGCCAGGCTGCGGCAGTGATCACGAATACGGCACCGGCGGGTTCAGCGGCCATACCGGCAGGCCAGCCGGACTATAGCAATGGCGCGCGGCCCGCGCCGGGCAATACGGTGGTGTTCTCCGGGCCCAAGCCTTTGGCGCGTATCACGGCAGGCACGCCGGGCACCTCTGCAGGCGCTCCCTCCAATCCGGGTGCGGCTCCTGACAACGCGACGGCGCTGACCGGAACAACGCAATCGCTGGAAACCTCGAATGGTGCGGCAACTACTACGCCGGAGCCGCCGCAGCCGACGAACTTTGTGCCGACGGATGTGACCATCCCGGCGGGTACGGGCCTGGCCATCCGGATCAATCAGACGATTTCCGTGAAGAAGAGCCATGCCGGTGACCGCTTCACCGGTGCGCTGGCGGAAAATGTGGTGCGCGATGGCAAGACGGTGCTGCCGCGCGGCACGCGGGTGAACGGCGTAGTCACGGAGTCGCACCGGCGAGGACATTTCAAAGGGCGGTCGTACCTTGGCCTGCGGCTGACCTCTATTGCGTATGAAGGCAAGACGTACCCGATTGCGACGGCTAGCCTGACGCGGACGAAGAAGGGCAAGGGCAAGCGTTCGACAGCCTTCATCGGCGGTGGTGCTGGGCTTGGCATGCTGGTGGGCGGCCTGGCAACGGGTGGGGTAGGGCTGGCCGTGGGCGGATTGTCGGGGGGCGGACTGGGCACGCTGCTGGCGGGAGTCACGGGCAACCGAGACATCAGCATCCCAGCCGAATCACTGGTGCGGTTCAAGCT
>CAXTPQ010000024.1:16416-31009 GCA_964246215.1 uncultured Terriglobus sp.
TCACGGGCAACCGAGACATCAGCATCCCAGCCGAATCACTGGTGCGGTTCAAGCTCGAGGATAATTTGACAGTTCAGCCGGCGGAGTAAGGCTCGCCAAGAGCGCCTGTATCGCGTCCTCGCCGAAGCCCGGCAGCCATTGGATACGTGTGTCTTTGCGGAACCAGGTGCCTTGCCGCTTGGCGTAGTTGCGGTGGCCTTGCTGGGCAGCGGCCAAGGCTTCAGCTTGGCTCATCTGACCGGCCAGGACGGCTTTTGCCTGTGCGTAGCCGAGGGCGTTGAGGGCCCGGCAGTTTGGGCCGTACTGCTTTTGCAACGTGCGAGTTTCCTCGATCAGGCCTTCCTTAAACATGTGGGCACAGCGGTCATCGATGCGGCGGTAGAGTTCGTCCCGTGGTGGGGCGAGGCCGAAGTGACCGATGCGGAAGCCGATGAGAGACTCCGGGCGGGCAGCTTGCCAAACCGCTTCTGTCGATGTGCGCTCAAGCAGGTTGAGTTCAATGGCGCGGATGAGCTTGGGTGCGTCGTTGGCGTGGATGCGCGCTGCGGCGGAAGGATCGAGCCGCCGGAGCAAGCGGTGCAGGTATGCTTCGCCTCTGCGATGGGCGGCGTTGCGCAGGCGTTTCCGCAAAGGTTCATCCCGCGCGGGTATCTGGCTCAGGCCATCGAGGAGTGCCCGGAGATACAGACCGGTTCCTCCGGCGACGATGGGCGTTCGCCCCCGGGCGGTGATCTGCTGAATGGCTTGGCGGGCCGCTCGGCCGTAGTCACCCGCGCTGTATTCCACGTCCGGGGTGACAACGTCGATCAGATGGTGAGGGATGCGGGCGCGTTCCGCCGGGGTGGGCTTGGCCGAGCCGATGTCCATGCCGCGATAGACCGCGACCGAATCGCAGGAGATGATTTCACCATTGAGGTGCCCGGCGATTGCGAGCGCCAGAGCGGATTTGCCGGAGGCGGTTGGACCGGCGATGACGATAAGGTCTGGTTCAGAAGGCATGGTGTTGCCGCGCATCGGATGCCGTGGTGCATCTCCCACCTTAATCGCATCGAGGGCGGTGAAGGTGAAACACCCTGTCGTGGTAGCCCGCTTGTGCGGGTTTACCAGAGGTGCCACCAGCCGGGCAGGAAAACATTTCGCGTGCCGGCGTAGAGAACCGTGCCACCGAGGACAGCTGCCGCGAGTGCAAGAAGGCCGGCAAGTTGCAGGCGGCGTTCCTGGGCGTAGCGCGTGCGAGTTCGTTCTGACTGCTCAGCGGCGGCTTGGTTGCGAGTGGGGCGGAGATGAGCGGGGCTATCGGGCATCGCATTTGAATCCGTTGATCTGGCGGTGCTGTGCTACTGCACGTCCCGGTCTTTGTTGACGCGGAATTCGATCCGGAGTTCCAGGTTGGGGCCGTGGAACTCCTTGGGCAGCGGCGCGGTCTGGCCGAGACTGCGGATGGAGCCCCAGGCAGCGCGGTCGATCGCCACGTCATGCGTGGAATAGTCGAGGTGCATGGCGGAGATAGTGCCGTCCGGCTGGATGGTGAAGCGGACGCCGGTGATGCCCTGCTTGAACAAGGGGCTGTTGCACTCCTCGGGAATGAGCGGCAGCCAGTTGCGCCGGACGTCGGAGAGCAGGCGCTGGAGATAGCGGCTGAAATCGACGCCTTGCGTGTCGGAAAGAACCTGAACGCCGGCTTTGCCCTGGCCTGGGTTGCCGCGGCCGGTGCTGCCGTAATCGCCCTCTTCCTGCGCACCGCCACGGGAGTTGCGCGCGGCATTGGCGATCTGCGAGCCGGCGCTGCCGCCGGTGTTGAAGGTGGGCTGGCGCTGTGGTGAGGGCGAGGGCGTATCGGCCAGTGGCGGCGTGGGCCGCGGAATCGGCGTGTTGCGCGCTTGCTGCTGTGGTGCCTGCTGCTGCGGTGTGTTCGCCTGAGGCTGTTGTGGTTGCGGTGCCTGGGGCAACTGCTGGCGCGGTTGGGATTGTTCTGGCTGGGATCGTTGTGGCTGGGGCTGCGGTGCCGGTGGTTTCGGAGAGCCGGCTCTGGGCTCGGGAGCACGTGGCTCACGGACCGGGTGCGGCGTTTGCGCCTCAGTGCTGTGGGTGCTGATGGCGGCCGAGGGGTGGTTTTTCAGCAGTTTCTGCAGATCGGGCGGCGTGTCCAGATAAGTAAGCGCATTGGGATTGCGTTGCTGGACGATGAGCACAGGGCGGCGCGGCAGCCAGCGCGGCAGAAAGATATAGAGCAGGAACAGGCTCATCCATAAAATGAGCGCGAGATAGACAGCTTCGCGGAAGCGAGCGCGGGCTCGCTCGTCATCGACTTCGTCGAGAAGGGTGATGAGCTCGTGCGTTTCAAAGTAGCGGTAGCGTCCGCCCCGGTCACCGCCCCTGCGCCGCGTCACAAGCTGCGGCGGCGACTCGGGGGATTGCTCTTCCGGCGGTGTTTCGAGTGCGGGCATGTACAAATGTCTGACTGCGCGGGGCGCAAAAGAGTTTCGTCCGGCACGTTTGTGCCGTGGCGCAGGTGTGGGCAACTGCTATTTTCGCATCTTCCGTGAAGAGCCCGTGGCCGGCGGAGAGCCACTCCCCAACCGGACAGATCGGCTACCCGGACGAGCAGGCAGGCCGAGGCTATCGCGTAAAATCAGGGGATGTTCCACCTGCCAGTTGCGGCGATGCTCGTTTACCAGGCTGCGGCAGATGCGGGGCACCAGGTGGTGCAAGCCGGCGCTCATCCGCATGGGTTCTGGCCCTCCGTTGGGCACTGGTTCAAATGGATTGGCGATGAGTTGGTCGCGCGGTTCGGCATCTGGGGCTTGGCGCTGATCGCGTTTCTGGACTCGGCGTTGATCCCGATCACGCCCTATGGACCGCTGAAGATTTACATTTCGCATGACCCAGGCCACTATGTGCTCTATGCTCTGGTGGCTGCGGCCGCGGCATCACTTGGTACGCTGGTGCCGTATTACCTGGGCCGGGTGGGTGGCGAGCTATTTCTGCTGAAGAAGATCGACCGGACGCGGTATGAGCGGCTGCGGGACCGTTTTGAGCGGCAGGAATTTCTAGCGATCATGCTGCCGGCCATCTGCCCGCCACCCACGCCGCTGAAGCTGTTCGAACTGGCAGCGGGCGTATTTGAGATGAGGCCGGCAATTTTCCTGCTGGCGATGTTTATCGGAAAATCGATCCAGCTGATTGCGATTGCGGCGGTGGTTCGTTACCTTGGGCCCGGCGCGTTAAGCGAGTTTCTGGGGACCTTTCACCGGCACGCGCGGACTTTTCTAACGCTGGTGGGTCTACTGACGCTGGCGGTGGCGGTGTGGGTGATGCGCAGGGTGTTCGACCGGCGGAAAGGGACGGCGCTGCCGATTGAAGAGGCGGAAGCGGTCGTGGTGAAGCCCCGGATTGTGGAGCAGTGAGCCGGAACCGATCCTCTGAGTGACGTCGCATCGAGGTCGCCGGATGCCTGTGGAGCCTGCGTACGACGAACAATCAGGTTACGTTGCCCAGGTCATCGCCGCTTGCCTTGCCGAAACGGAGTGCCTTGACGTGAGCACGGATGGTTTGAGCATTACGCTGCGGCCCTCGGCTTCGTGAACATTAGAACTTAGCTGCCTGTGTGCTTCTAATTCGAATTTCATCGTTGAAGAATAGATCCAGAGCGGCGACAGGTTCATGTCGGCGACGATCGTCAAGCCGCGCTCACATCCACTTCGCGTTCCCGTGCAAGCCAGGCTGCATATGTGAGAGCTGCAAGAATGTCCCCGCGTTCCAGATAAGGATAAGCGTGCAGCAATTCCTCAAAGCTGACGCCACCGCCGAGTTGGCCCACGATCATGCCAATGGTCATGCGCATGCCGCGGATGCAGGCGCGGCCACCCATCACTTCAGGGTTGTGAGTGATCCGTTCAAAGTCCGGCAGGGCACGCTCCACGCATGATTATGCCGCAGCGTGCGGATTGTCTGATGTGGTCAGGCGGTGGGCAAACTCTCGCGCCAACGCCGGCAGGCCGAAAAGAACACCGCACAATGCCAGGGTGGAGAGAGCGTCATTCCGGTAGAAGGGCAGGCCCGCGGCATAGCAGGCGAGCAGGCCGTTGAAGCTGCGGGGGTACATCTCGCCACCGAGCCAGACCAGGCCGTTGCTGAGCAGGAAGAAGCCGGTGGACGAGAGAAGCGCCGCGCCGCCGACGCGGAGAACAGTCCGGCGGCGATGCAGCAGGGCCGCGCCGAGCAAGGCGACCGCGGCGTACCACAGCCATGGAAGCAGATAGCTGCGGAGGTGAAAGGGAAAGCCGTAGACCTGCGTGGTCAGATACCAGTCCGTTGCGGCGAGCAGCGGGACGGCTGCAAGGGCCTGCCAACGCTTGCGGCCCGGCAGGCCCGATCCGAAAAAGAGCATGCCGCCACCCAGCGCCGAAACGCCCCACGCCGGGGTATGCAGCAGGTGCGGCACCAGGCGGCTGAGAATGGCAAAAACCAGGACGAGGTAGGCGAGCATATATGTATTGTTCCACAGGTAAGCGGCGAGGCAGCGGAAATTGACGGGGGCCTTGAGCTAGTGCTGGACGCTTCCGCCGAAGCTGCTGCGGACAATCTGGCGGTCGCCGTTGACCCAGACCTCTCCGCTGAGGGCGTTGCTGCCGCGGCCGTGGAAGCCCCACACGTCGTAGAGAAAGCGCAAATCGCGGAAGCGGACGACCGTGAGTTGCTGCTCCCGCGGTGTGAGGTCGAGCTCGGGATGGATCTCCTGGGCCGTTCCAATCTGCTCGACGAGCGGGAAGGGGGAGAAGTCGAGGTACACATGCCCGAGCCAGCTATGCTTGGCGGCGAGCGTAGCCAGCGTGGTGGCCGGCTTGGGATAGGGCAGCTGCTCCAGTTCCAGGACGCCCGGCATGCGCGTGTCGACCGTGCCCGCGGCGAAGTTGAGCGGTGTCTCCACCACCACATGCCAGCGGTAGGGATTGATGGGGTAGGGATTGGCGGAAATCTTCAACGGTTCACCGCCGGGGTACTGCTGGTTGCGCGCGGTTTCGACGGCGTCGGCGTGCTCGACGTATCGCCAGACCCAGAAGGCCGCAACGAGCAGGAGGGCGGCGGCGGCCAGGCCACGGCCGCGCAGGCGTGTGCGGCGGATGCCCATCTCAGAGTCGGCCAGCGAGAGGATGAGCGGCACAAGCAGCGCCAGCGAGAGCACGGCGAGGATAGCCGGCTCCACGATAAAGATGAGACTGCCCGCATACCAGCGCGGGTTCCACGGGGCAAACGGGCGAACGCCGTAGTTATTCGTCCAGTCCAGCAAGACGTGGCTGAGCAACGCGAGCAGGGCCATGGCCCACAGGAGAATGGGACGCATGGGCGGCTCGTCTGACTGGGAGCGGCGCTTGCGCCAGGCGCGGCGAAGGTACTCCCAGCCGTACATCAGGCCGACAACGAGGGCGGCTTGCAGCGGCAGGGACCAGAGGGCGTGCGTCCATCCACGATGGTGCTGGAAGTAAGTGAGGGGACCGCCAAGGCGATAGGCGAAGTCGGCATCAGGCAACTCCGCGGCAATCACACAGGCAAGAGTGGCATGGCGCGCACGGCGCGGGAAACCGAGGGCGCGCGAGAGGCACGCGCCGGTGAGCAGATGGGTGACCGGCTCCATGGAAGAAGCATAACCTGCTAAGGTTGTAGGCGCTTCGCACGAGAAAGTCATCCCACCTTACCGACAATAAAGATGTCGTGAAAGTTAGGGCACCCACTTTCGCCCACGTCGTAGAGAAGAGAGCTCGTCAGAGCTACCGCTACCGGATGTATTCCTTGCGGGCTTGCACGAGGAGGTCTTTCCGGTGGGCGGCGAGTTTGGGATGCTCCGCAAAGAAAGTGGACGTGAGCGCAATGTTCAGCTTGCAGTGCGTGCCGGGCGGTTTGGGCGTACCGGGGCGGAAGCCAATGGTGGTGCGGGCGCGCAGGTTGTCCAGCAGCAGGGACATGCGCTGAGCAGCGTCCGTGTTGCCGGTGTTGAGCACGGGACCGCCGGTAAGTTCGGCGAAGCGATGGAAGCGGTCCGTGCGGCCGTTCAGGGAAACGGTGTGTGTTTCGGTGGAGACCTGCTGGAGCATGGCCGACGCGGCACCGGAACGCAGAAGCGCCTCCGTGGCTTCCAGTTCGGTGTGGAGACGATCCGGCGCATGCTTGCCGTGCAGGTTCTTGGTCAGGCCATCTTCAAAGTTGGAAGTGCCGTCGGTGAGCCACAGCAGAACGCGCCGGCTTTGCGGCTCGGTGGCTTCGTGCAGCATGTCCACCGCTTCGTACATGTCTTCATTCAGGAAGGTGGCTTCGTGCGTGGACTTTTCAGCGGCGCGGTCGATGGCGTCCGCGAGGAGGTCGTGGCGGCGTGCGAAGCCGAGCAGGCGTTCGGTGTGCGACGAGAAGATGAGCACGGCGGCCTCGTCGCGTTCTCCCAGGTGCTGCACCACGCCGGTGGCTCCCTGCGCCAGATTGTGCAGCACGGGGCGAACAGTGTCGGTGATGTCGAAGAGGAAGATGAGGGAGAGCGGCAACTCGTCGTGGCTCAGGTAGGTGAGCTTTTGCGGTATACCGTCCTCTGTGAGTTGCAGGTCGTCCAGGGTGAGCGGGCCGATGATTTCGCCGGTTTTGCGGTTCGTCACGGCGATGTCGAGAAGGACGAACTGGGCGTTAACGTGGAGCGTGGTTCGCGGTGTGGATGAGAGCGGCAGTTCTGATGTAGTTTGCGCGATACAGGTGCGCCCGCTACAGATTGCCATTGCAAGCACGGCAATGTTCAGCCATTTGCGAGTATCACGATTCCGGGCCTGGCCTTGTGGTCTGAACCCATGTCTCAAACGCGAGACATGGGGCACCCAGGATTTGTTGGAACGGATGCTTCGGCAATGATTGGCTTGCATCGTGAGCAGCATCCTACACTGCTAACGATGACGAAGCAGCAGACACCCGCGCAGCAGGCTGAGGTGCTCCGTGCCGAGATTGTGCACCATGAGCACCTGTACTACGTTTTGGACGAGCCGGAGATCACCGACGCGCAATACGACAAGCTGATGAACCGGCTCAAGGCACTGGAGGCGGAGCATCCCGAGCTGGTGATGCCGGAAAGCCCGACGCAGCGTGTGGGCGGCAAGCCGAAGGACGGCTTTGCAAAGGTGGCGCACTCCCGGCCCATGCTGTCGCTCGACAACGCCTACAACGAAGCTGAATTACGGGCGTGGGTCGTGCGCGTGCAGGAGTCCTTGCACTCCACGGATGTGCTGGAATTTGTGTGTGAGTACAAGCTGGACGGCTTGTCGCTGGCCTTGCACTATGAATCGGCGGAGGACGGTGGTGCCCGGCTTCAGCGCGGTCTGACACGTGGTGACGGCACGACGGGTGAGGATGTGTCGTCGAATGTGCGGACGATCCGCTCGGTTCCGCTGCGAGTCTCGCAGGAAAAGCTGAAGAAAGCAGGGCTTCCCACAGCTTTCGAGATTCGCGGGGAGTGCGTCATGCCGCAGGCAGCCTTTCTGAAGCTGAACCGCGAACGCGAAGCTGCCGGGCAGTCGCCCGCGGCCAACCCGCGCAATGCAGCGGCGGGGACAATTCGCATGGTGGAGCCGTCGCTGGTGGCGCAGCGGCGTGTCGATTTCTATGCGTACTTTCTTTTGGGCGCGGAGGAGGGCAACCGCGGCGAGTTTCTGCTGCCGCAACAGGCACTCACGCTAAAGGCATTGGCGGATGCGGGCTTTCGCACCAACCCGCACGCAAAAACACTGAGCACGGTGGATGAGGTACTGGCATTTATCGCCGAGGCGGAGACGAAGCGCGACAGCCTGGGATATGAAATCGACGGCATCGTGGTGAAGGTGAACAGCGTACAGCAGCAGCGCCGGCTTGGCTTTACGGGCAAGGCACCGCGCTGGGCCATTGCTTATAAGTTCCCGGCTCGCGGTGCAGTGACACAGCTGCTGGACGTGCTGTTTCAGGTGGGGCGCACGGGCAAGCTGACACCTGTGGCCGCGCTGGCACCGGTGCCCATCGGCGGCATCACCGTCGCCCGTGCCACGCTTCACAATCCGGATGAAATTGCACGGCTGGGCGTGCGCATTGGGGATTATGTCGCGGTGGAGCGCGGCGGCGATGTGATCCCAAAGATTACGGAGGTGGTGGACGACAAGGACCACTCGCGGGGCACGCGGGAGATCGTCTTTCCGTCGCGCTGCCCGCGCTGCCGTGAACTGGTGGTGCGGGCCGAGGGTGAGATCGACTTCCGCTGCGTGAATGCGAGCTGCCCGGCGCGGCTCTCCGAAGAACTGCTGCACTATGCATCACGCGGTGTGATGAACATCGAGGGATTGGGCGAGTCCATGGTGGCGCAACTGATGGGTCATGCGTTGAATGAACCCACGTCGCTGTCGGAGATCGAAGCGAAAGATACGGCGATGTCAGACGATTCGACCGCTGTCGAAATGCGAGAAGCGGAGCAGGGGACGGCCGCGGACACGCCTACGGCCACGGCTCTCGTACATACCGTCGCCGATCTTTACAAGCTCACCGAGGCGGACCTGGTCGCGTTGGAGCGGGTGGGCAAGAAGACCGCGCAATCGCTGCTGGCACAAATCGACCGCAGCCGGCAGGCACCGCTCTACCGTGTGCTGCTGGGGCTGGGCATCCGTCACGTGGGGGAGCGCACCGCGCAGGACCTAGCCAACACCTTCGGCAGCATGGACTCAATCATGACCGCCTCCCAGGAAGACCTGGTGAAAGCGGAAGGCATTGGGCCAGTGGTGGCCGGCACCATCCATGAGTTTTTTGCCATCGAGAAAAATCGCACCCTGGTGGAAGCACTGCGCCATGCCGGGCTGCAGTTCACCGCGGAGAAGAAGGTAGTGGGTACCGCGCTGGCGGGCCAGACCTTTGTGCTGACCGGCACACTGCCCACGCTGACGCGCGATGAAGCCAAGCAGCGCATCGAGGCGGCCGGCGGCAAGGTGAGCGGTGGTGTCTCCAAGAAGACAAGCTACGTGGTGGCCGGGGAAGAGGCGGGCAGCAAGCTGGAGAAGGCGCGCGAACTGGATGTGGCGGTGCTGGATGAGGCGGGGTTGCTGGCGCTGCTTGGGTAACGGTGCGCGGGCATAGCAAAACAAGGGCTATCTTGATGTATGCGCAGACCTGTCCTCTTTTCACGTCCGAAGAATCAGAAGCGGGTGATCAATGTAGCCTTTTTCGTAGTGGTGGCATTGCTTGCCCCGGGCCTGTACGCGCAGGCCGGGTATCAAGGGACGCCGTATACGGATGGCCGACATACCGTGGGGGCTCAGCGGATTCCGGGCAGGGTGGAGTGCGCCTATTATGACCGAGGCGGCGAGGATGTGGCCTACCACGATACGGACGCCGCGAACAAGGGCAGCGGCATGCTGAATCCAAAGGACGGCACCTATCTGAATGAGCTCCGCATGAACGAGGGCGTGGACATCTCGTATACCAAGTTCCATGGCAAGGATGTGGCGATCGACGACACAGAGTACGACATGGTGCAGCCTCCGCCAAATCAGCTCTATGTGGGTTGGACGGAGCCGGGTGAATGGGTCAAGATAGCGGTGGATGTTTCTCGTGCGGGAACTTACACGGCCGATCTGCTGTACACATCGAACCGCGGCGGCAGCTTGAGCCTGGATGTCAACGGAAAGCCGCAGGGTGGACCCGTGATGGTCACCTCAACCTTTAACAGCGCTGATCCAGTGGCGTGGCGGCAGTGGCACCACTGGAATCTAGCGAAGGATCTTCTCAAGCTGACACTACCCGCCGGCAAGTCGGTGCTCACGGTGAACATTGTGAGCGGTGGACAGATGAACCTGGCTTATTTCGATTTCAAGGCAGCAGATACGGCTTCGCATCCATAGTGAGGTTCCATCCACTTGCGAAGAACCTACTAACGCTGTCGACTGTCTTCTCCAGCAGACCACGGACCATCCTTCTGAGGGCCGACGCACCGGGCACGTCGGAAGAACATAATGTCGATCGAAACGATGTATTCACCAGGACATTTTTGTTCCCGCTGTCAAAGGTGATTGAGTCCCCGCGAGAACGGCATGCAGTATTAGCCGGGTAGCTGTCCCTGCACCGTTCATCGTCGCTTGCTGTGTGCGAGTCACCAACCGGCAGATTGCCCCTGCTTTCGCCGCAGCCATGAACTTGCGCTACACACGGCCATCCTGTAGTGTCGTGCCATTCACCGATTTTCAATTAGAACCGTCATGAACCTGCTTCGTGACAGAAGGCACCGCCATCTTTCACGCGGCGTCCCTCTTGTCTCGTCGCTTTTGCCGTGCCTCCCGTTGCACTCACAACCCCAGGAGCCCCGCACCGATGTTTCCTCGCAAAGATGTTGCCCTGCTTCTCAGCCTTGCCGCCGTCACCCTCTCTTCGGCCCACGCGCAAACCTATCGTGGCGGCATTGCCGGTGCCGTGCAGGACAGCTCCGGCGCGATTGTGCCGCATGCCAGCATCACCCTCACGAATAAGGAGGCAGGCTTCACTCGCACGTCGGATTCCACGAACTCGGGCGATTACAGCTTTCAGGACCTGCCGCTTGGCGTGTACAGCGTGATCGTGGAAGCCCCCGGATTTGCGAAAACGCAGATCGACAACATCACAATCCGCGCGGGCCAGGTCTTTACGCAGGAGATCCGGCTGGGTGTCGCGACCTCGACCGAAACCGTCGAAGTGAGCGCAGCGGCGATCTCGCTCGACGCCGTCTCCAGCACCAACAACTCGGTCGTGAACCAGCAGGCGGTCGCCAACATCCCGCTCAACGGCCGCGACTTCACCCAGCTCATCAAAATCGTGCCTGGCTACAACGGTGCCGGTTCCATCAATGGCGCACGCACCAATCAGAACAACTATCAGATCGACGGCGCGGACAACAACGACATCTGGCAAAACGGCGCCGCCGCAAACCAGACCGGCGTGAATGGCATCGCCGGTGTCACCATTCCGATCGATGCGATCGACCAGTTCAACGTGCAAAACGACGGCAATGCCGAAGCCGGCCGCAATGCCGGCAGCCTGATCTCACTCGCCATCAAGACCGGCACAAACCATTTACACGGCTCGGGGTATTACTTCAACCGGAATGAGTTCTTTGCCTCGCAAAACCCATTCATCACCACGGCCAGAAAGGCAAAGCTGCGCAACAGCCAGTTCGGCGGCTCGCTCGGCGGACCCATTCAGCGGGACAAGCTCTTCTTTTTCGTGAATTATGAGCGGCAAAGGTTCGTCATCGCCAATACCGCCGCGGCGACCGAGCCAACTACTGCCTACGTGCAGGCGGGAACGGCGCTGCTCGCCAAACATGGCATTCCGGTGAACCCGCTTTCGCTGAGCCTGCTGTCACTCTGGCCCCAGGGCAACAAGCCCGCCGGCCCTGCGACGACAAGCAACTATTTCGACGGACGGCCGCAGGTCGGCTATTCCGACAACACGATTGGCAATCTGAATTACAACCTGACCCCACGCCAGACACTCCGGCTGCAGGCCTTCATCGGTACCGGCCGGCAGACCGCGCCGGTGGGTTCCAACGTTTACGACTACTACCAGACGGCTCCGGATATCTCACAGAACTTCTCCGTGTCGCATAACTGGGCAGTGAACGACCGGCTTTCCAATCAGCTCATTGCCGCCGTGGGTGTCTTCAACCAGACCTTTAACGATGCCAACCACAGCTTCAACATTCCCGCGCTTGGCTTGAATACCGGCGTTACGAATCCTTCGCTCTTCGGCGCACCCACCATTACGCTCACCAACTTCGACCAGACCGGGGTCACCCAGCCGCTGGGCCGCAAAGATTACACGGGCCACATGACGGAAGTTGCCACCCTGATCAAGGGCCGCCACCAGTACCGCGTAGGTGGCGAGTACCGCCGCAATTACATGGACCTGCAATACCAGCGCAACGTCCGCGGCACTTTCAGCTTTAACGGCACAGCCACCAGCAACGCCAACATCCGCGCGCTTCTGCCCGCGGGTGCCACCCGTTACGACACCGACACCACCGTCGGCTCGGACATCCGGGTGATGGCCGATTACCTGGCCGGCTTTGTTGCGAGTTCGAGCTTCACACAGGGTTACTTGCGCCGCGGTATTTACCAGAACACCTTCGCGGTCTTTGCCCAGGATCAGTTCCAGATATCGCCAGACTTCACGCTGAACTATGGCCTGCGTTACGAGTACAACGCTCCGCTCACCAGCAACGGCCAGCTTTCGGTCTACCGGCCCGATGCCGCGGGGGCGGACGGCTTCGGCCTGGTGCTGGCGGGCAGCCCCGGCGGCCGCACAAGCGTATACCCCGGCAATCACACCAACATCTCGCCCCGCTTCGGCTTTTCCTACCAGACCTCCAGCCGCTTTGTGCTGCGCGGCACGTATGGCCTGTTCTACGATGCGCCCAACTTCAACGGCTTCTTTGACAACCGCCCCGGCAACGGCGGCGCTGTGGGTGTGCAGGCGAACAACACCGGCCCCACGCCTGTCTTCAACGTGAACCCGACCTTCTACCAATGGCAGACGGGCATTCCGGTTTTTCCGACGGCGGCAAGTCCCACGCAGATTTACGGCCTGGCCACGGTCAGCCCGCGCTTTCACACGGCCTACGTGCAGAATTTCGGCCTGAACACGCAGTACCAGGTCAATCGCAACACGATCGCCACCGTGGCCTATGTGGGCTCCATCGGACGGCGGCTCTTCAATTTGAGCGACATCAACCAGGCCCGGCCAGGCAGTGGCAACTCTGCCGCCGTCGAGCTTACGCGTCGCCCCATCTACATCAACAAGAGCGTGCCGAACTACGCCAATATCGGTGCCGTGAACGAAGTCCAGAGTGAAGGAACCTCCAGTTACCATTCCCTGCAGGGCACGCTGCGCACCAGCGGCTTTCACGGCCTTACGGCGCAGGGTTCTTACACCTACGGTCATGCGTTGGACGTGATCTCAAGCACCCGCGGACTGGCACCGCAGGACTCGCTCAACCTGGCCGGAGACTATGCCAGCGCCGACTTCGACGTGCGCCACACCTTCAACGGCTATGTCGTCTACGAGGTACCGCAATTCAGTTCGCACCTGACCGCGCTGACTCGCGGCTGGGAGGGCAACGCCTTTATCACCGCTTTCACCGGCACGCCCTTTTCTGTCAAAGCCGGATCGGACATCAGCGGCACCGGCGAGAACCAGGACCGGGTGAACGCCGTGCCGGGGATCAATCCGGCAAGCGCCACCGGTCAAACGCTGTTGCATCCCGCGACGGGCGCACCCTACGCCCAGCTCTACACGGCAACGGCCTTCGCCACTCCGGCAGCGGGCAGCTTCGGCACAACTTCACGCAATCTGCTGCGCGGCCCTGGCTTTTTCACCACGGATGCCTCGCTGGTGAAAAACACACTGCTCCGTGAGGGCATCAACCTGCAGATACGGGCGGAGACTTTCAACATCTTCAATCACACCAACCTGGCGAATCCAACCGGGACGCTGTCCTCCGCCAGCTTCGGCCGCAGCACCAACACCCGCAATGCGGGCAGCGCCACAGGCATTGGGCCGGGCGAGCCATTCAACGTCCAGTTCGCCGGCAAGATCATTTTTTGACGCTGATCTTCAAAGCGCGAAGTCTGCCTGAACAGGTAAGACCCAGCGGGGGGACTCCGGGCAGCGTTAGCCTCCTGACATCTCGTGTTCTGGCAGGAGTTCCTCGCCAGGTGAGTAGTACGAGTTAAAGGAAGGCGATACGTTAACGATCCAGAACTGCAACGCGATGCTTGAATAGGAAAGGAATGAAAAAGAGGATTTTCGTACCAACAATCATCCTGGCCTTCGCGACCGTCCAGGCGTACTCCCAGTCGAATGAGATCATCGATCTTTTGCATGATTTCGCAAACAAAGCGGCTGCTGGAACACCACTTTCCTTTGATCAAGCAGATCCTGTGCTCGATCGCCTGACAAAAGCCAGCGCTGTAACCGTCAAGGAATCGCTGCCGACAATTTTTCAAAACACAGCGAGTCCGTATGTTTCTGTCCGTCGCTTATCGGCGATGGCGTTGTTCTCGATAGCGTTACGGCCTGATGGCCTGGCGCTTCTCTCAGCACACACTGATACTTTTTCCGCAACTCTCATCGATTCGGATATCCCTATCCGAAGAATGACTGGGTTGATCATCGAAAATCTACACCTGGATCACAACTCACCTCTAGTGCCAAGCCTGGAGGCTTTCCTTTCCCGCGAGGATGCAGTCGCAACCATCGGCGGAGGCGTGGCTGGTTCGCTCCTGCACGCGGCCCCGGACGATCCCGAGGGCATTGCCGCGGTTGTGCGCTACATGAAGCGCAAAGACCACACTCAGGCGAGCCGGGCTGAAGTGCTGCAAAGCTTAAGCGTCGCAAGGTCGCAAAACCGGGAAATCGGAAAAGAAGTTGCGAGCTACGCGGATGATTCCAACAACATAACAAGTCGTCAAGCCCTCGAAACTCTTGAGGGGATGGGAACCGCGGTTCTCTCAGAGAACCAGCTTTTGATCCAAAGGATCGCGGCAGACAACGGCCGCGACCCGAGCGTGCGCACTGCCGC
>CAXTPQ010000024.1:31109-44402 GCA_964246215.1 uncultured Terriglobus sp.
TGATCCAAAGGATCGCGGCAGACAACGGCCGCGACCCGAGCGTGCGCACTGCCGCGAAGAAAGCACTTTCCACGCTTCCCTGAAGGCCGCGTGTTGGCCGATCTGGCGAACTCCATCGGGAATGTTTCCTCAGCCGGGATTTGGCCGCAGTACCACCACCCGCAATGCGGGCAGCGCCACCGGCATCAGGCCGGGTAAGCCGTTTGATGTCCAGTTCGCAGGAAACCATCTTTGAACGCCGGTCTTCAAGCGCAAAGATCAGCCTGCCTTCTCTCACCGGTAGCGCCTCGGCGTCGAACGCCGCCGCACCACTTGCATCTCGTCCCCCGGAGAGTGCATAATCCGGCGCACGGCCCGCTTTGGGCGCGGCGCTCCCTTATGTCAGCCGCGGCCTTCGTTGCCGATGCAAATTCACTGCAGCCGATCTCCAGTCAAGCCCGCGACCTGAAAGTTGGAACATCTTATGAATGCAAAGAAAACTGTTGGACTGACCCTTTCCAAGCGGATTGTCGCTGGGCTTGTCGATGAAGCGGGAGTTGCGGGCGAGTTGCGCGGTTACCCGGCGGATGAGCAACACGATGACGCGCTCGTCGAAATGCCGCGTGAGCGCCTGGTTGAAGCAATGTGCGAGCAGATTGTCGCCGTTGTGCGCGGCATTCCCGCCGGCGATGCGGCCGAAGGCATCGGACTGGTGCGCGGCGCGGAAAGCTTTAGCGAAGGCACGAGCCAGAGCGCTTCACCCATCGCCATCGATGCCGTCGGCGTGGCGCTGCCGGGCATTGTGCGCAACGGAGTGGTCGACGACGCGCCCAATCTGCCCCAGCTGAAAGGCGTCCGCATTGCCGACGAGATCGGTGCCACACTCAAGGCCCATGGCATCGATGTGCCCATTACGGCAGTGAACGATGCCGATGCCGTGGCAGCAGGCCTGGCAGCCGCGCAGGGCAAACTGCAGCAGATGATCCGTGTCTGGACACTTGGCACCGGCATTGGCTTCGGCCGCTACCCACTCACGGACGGTGTGGGCGAGAGTGGCCACTCGACCGTGACCTTGGACGAGAAGGAGACCTATTGCGGCTGCGGTGGCCGCGGCCACATCGAAGGCATCATGGGCCATCGCGCCATGAGGCTGCGCTTCCTCGATATGGAGCCGGAAGATGTTTTTGCCGCCGCGGATGAGGGTGACGCGCGCTGCCTTGAGTTCAAAAAGCTGTGGCACAAAGCGCTTGCCGCCGGAACTGCCAGCAGCATTCATCTGAGCGGCGCGGGCAAGTTCTATGTGACGGGTTACAACGTGCGCTTTGTCGATCTTTCAATGCTTCACCACTACATTGAGCAGATGGTCCGCATGAGTCCGCTGCAGGCTTTCTCTGTTGAGATACGGCCAGAAGATGTCCGCAGTGAAGTTGTGGGTGCGGCCGTGATTGCGCGCCAAGCTGCGCGCACCGCGGCGGAGTCTGCCCCAATTGCTGTGAGCGCGTAGCCCGAGTCGCTAAACTGAACAGATGGAGAAGGCGCACCGCACCGCATGGTCAGAGCAGCCGCCAGGCCTGCGCGCTCTGCAGGAACGGGTGCGCTACACTTTCCGCACGCCGGCACTCCTGGAATTGGCCTTGACGCATCGTTCCGTTGCGGAAGAAAAGGGCCAGAATGAGACCTCGGCGGACAACGAGCAGCTCGAGTTTCTGGGCGACTCGGTTCTGGATCTGGTCATCACCGAACTGCTGATGGAACGTTTTGCGCATCGGCGTGAGGGCGACCTGACCCGCATGCGGGCATTGCTTGTCAGCCGGGAGAGCCTGAGTGAGGTAGGGATCCGCTTGCAGTTGGGCAGTCTGCTTCGTCTTGGGCGGGACCTTGACAACAGCGGTGGCCGGCAGCGGACTTCCCTGCTGGCCAATGCGACAGAAGCTCTGCTGGCGGCCATCTACCGTGACAGCACTCCCAACGGCCTGAGCACGGTACGAGATTTGGCGATGCGCGAGATTTTTGAACCACACCTGCCGGAGCTGGAGCAGGCCGCGGCACAGGGGGTGCGCTTTGGCATTATGGGCGACTGGAAGTCCGCCCTGCAGGAGCTGCTGCAATCGCGCGGCAAAGGCGCGCCCCTCTACCGCAATGCCGGGGAGCTTGGGGACAGCCAGCAGGACCGGCGCTTTATTGAAGAAGTGCTGGTGGGCGAGGCAGTGCTGGGACGCGGTGAAGCCCGCAATCGCAAACAAGCCCAGAAGGCCGCCGCGGCTGAAGCCTTCCGCAATTTGACTGCAACCGATCATGCAGCAGGCGAGCTCGCGCCGTGAATGAGAGGACGCCGCCAGCGAAGGATGCGAACAGCCCGAGTCCGGTGATTGTGCCGCCAGACCCGGTTCAGTCTGGCGCTGTACGAAACGGTGCGGTGCCCCACTTGAGTGCTCTCGATAAGGAGGAGCGCGTACAACCGGCTGCGTCTTCTTTAACGCCGTCCAGTTTGCCGAGGTCAACGCCGCTGAGGACCGGCCCATCCTTCCGGCATCGCCGCTCCGGTCTGCATGCCGCCACTGAGGCATCCGCCTCACTTGCCAGGCTCACAGTGGTCGCTCTGTTTGCCATTACATTTCTGCTGCAACCGTTTCAGATTCCGTCCAGCTCCATGGAAAAAACGCTGCTGATTGGTGACTTTGTGTTGGTCAACAAGCAAGCCTTTGCACCCGCGGGCCGCTGGGGCTGGCTGCTGCCCTATCGGGATCCGATGCGTGCATCGCTCGTGGTTTTCCACTATCCCGTCAATCCGGAAGAACTGCTAGTCAAACGAGTCATTGGCACGCCCGGCGATCGCCTTCACCTGCGCGACAACACTGTTTTCCTGAATGGCAAGCCACTTTTGGAGCCGTATGCACAGTACCGCGAGGCTGGGCGTTCCAGCTTTCGTGACCATTTCCCGAATCTGCAGGAAGCCGATCCGACGGTTGAAACAACTTGGTGGCTGGAGCTGCGTTCCCGCATCCAGGATGGAGACCTGCCGATTCCTCCGGTGAGGTATTTCACGCTAGGGGACAATCGCAACAATAGCCAGGACAGCCGGTTTTGGGGTCTCGTTCCCCGGCAGAATATCGTGGGCGAACCAATGTTGGTCTATTTGTCTGTCGACCGTAGCGGAGCCAGTGTACGACCGCGGCGGGAGCGGTTTCTCCGCTTGTTGCACTGAGCGGCTCGATCCCCGACAAGGGTCACTGGATCGCGAAGTGCTAACGCGTTTCCCTATCCGATGTAGTTCTGGCCGGAGTCAAAATTTAACGCGGGCCTTCAGCGCGCAAGGCTGAAAACAACGTTCATCTGGGGCGTTGCCCCAGGCTAAAGTTGCCCGGGCCTTCAGCCCGAAAACCATGCAGCTAACCCTGGAGGAGAAATGCTTTCATGCCGAACCGACGGCTCTCGCGGAGAGCAGATTCACTCTCACTGCTTAGAAAGTAGGTAGGCAGGTTTTACCAGAGGCCCCACGAGCGGGAGATGTAATCACTCAGGCTCATAAAGACGAGAATAAGAAACGTGAAGAATCCGGAAGCCACGGTCAGCTTCACCAGCCGGGAGCTGTATTTTACGTGCATGAAGAAAAGGACCACGAAGACAGCCTTGGTACAGGCAATGCCGATCGCCACCGCAGCGTTAAATGGTCCCAATGGGACCAATGAAGCACCCACGGTCGCCAGTGTTCCGATCATTAAAACGCCGAAGATCGCCAGATACACCTTCGGGCTGACGATATGGTGCGCAATGTGCTCCGGGTTATTTACATTCGGAGCGTCTTGCGTGTCGAGGTTCGCCTGATCTGCCGTCACGGGAGGATTTTGAGCCACGATCTGGTCGCCGGCTTTCGTTCTTGTCGGTTCACTCATGCTCGGATCCTTCTTCTCCCCTACTGCTCTCTGTTCGGGATGTGGTGCTAGATTGATTCAAAACAGTACTAATGGCGATTGATCAAATAGAGAAATGGAAAAAGAAAGATCCAGACAATATCTACAAAGTGCCAGTACAAGCCGAAATTCTCGATCGGTTGCACATAGCCGCTCGTGTAAACGCCAGAGTTTGATTTCCATAGAAGGAAGATCAAAATGGCGATACCGATGATCATGTGCAATGCGTGCACTCCGGTCATCGCGAAGTACAGCGAGAAGTAAATCTGCGTGTGATTCGCCATGTCCACCGGCAGTGGCTTCTCTTTCGCATTCGCTGGATGCACGAAATCCGAAATATCGAAGCTTGCACCCGGAACATGATGTTCCGCGAACTTGTCGTAATACTCGCCTGTTTTGATGCCGAGGAAAGCAAAGCCCAAAACTACCGTAGCCAACAGATAGATTTGCAGCAGCTTCTTGTTTTTCGTTTCTGCCGACCACACAGCCATGGCCATGGTGAGAGAAGATCCGATCAACACGATCGTGTTGATGAAACCCATGGGCATCGAGATGGAGTTTGACGCTGAGACGAACGCATCGTAGTACCAGTTCCGGTACAGCAGGTAGGCCATGAAAAGGCCACCGAAGAACATGATTTCCGTGAGCAGGAAAAGCCACATGCCGAAGCCCGCCGCCTCGCGCTGCTGCTCTGCCGTTTCAAAGTGGTGCCGCTGGTAGAACGGGTGATCGTGCACCTCATGGGAGGGCTCAATCACCGGTGCCGGCGGATGTGTAATTTCCGAAATTGTCGTGCTCACCGACATCGTCGTTTGTTCCTCTCCTGCACGGAACCGGCCAGGGAGGCCGGTTCCGTTTTCTACTTGGTTGCTGGCGACTTGCTACTTGCCTAGCTTACCGGATTACGCGATGACTGTGGCGTTTTCACGCTCGGTCTTATGCGCCAGCCATTCATAATCGTAGGCCTCCCAGTTGACGATCGGCGTCTCGTGGAAGTTCTCCGTGAGTGGCGGAGACTGAATCTGCCACTCGAGTCCGGTTGCCTGCCACGGATTGTTGCCGGCGATCGCTCCATACTTCAACGACCAACCAAGGTAGATCAGTGGCAGGACGTAGCCAACACCCAGAACCGTGGCACCGGCCGTGGAGAGCACGTTCAAGACCTGGAACTCATCTGGGTACGCATGATAGCGGCGCGGCATACCGAGGTAGCCGACCACAAACTGCGGAAAGAACGTCATGATAAAGCCGATGAAAGTAGTGATCGCGGCAAGCTTCGAGATGGATTCCGGATACATACGGCCAGTCATTTTTGGCCACCAGAAGTGGATGCCGGCGAGAAATGCCATCAGCATGCCACCCACCATGACGAAGTGAAAGTGCGCCACGATGAAGTAAGTTTCCGTGAGATGGATGTCCATGCCAAGCGAGCCTAAAAAGATGCCTGTCAACCCACCTATCGTGAATAGACCGATGAAGCCGAAGGCATAGATCATGGGCGTTTCGAAGGTGATGGAACCCTTCTGCAGCGTGAACGACCAATTAAAGATCTTGATCGCGGAAGGCACAGCCACCAGCATGGTGAGCAGCGAAAAGACCAGCACGGAGTAGTTCGACACACCCATGATGAACATGTGGTGGGCCCAGACGAAGAAGCCGAAGAGTGCGATGGCAACCGAAGAGAATGCGACGGCGGTGTAACCGAAAACGCGCTTGCGGCTGAAAGTAGAGATGACTTCACTGATCACACCAAAGCCCGGCAGGATCATGATGTATACCGCAGGGTGCGAGTAGAACCAGAAAAGATGCTGGAAGAGCAGCGGATCGCCGCCCTTGGCCGGGTCAAAGACACCGATGCCGATCGTGCGCTCGAGTGCGACTAGAACCAGCGCAATGGCCAGAACTGGTGTGCCCAGCACCATCATGATGCTTGCCGCGTAGTTGGACCACACAAAGAGCGGCAGACGGAACCATGTCATGCCCGGAGCGCGCATCCGGTGGATCGTCACGATGAAGTTCAGACCGGTGAAAATCGAGGAGAATCCCGCGATAAAGATGGCCGTTGCCGCCGTAATCACGTGCGTGTTGACGTAATGCGTCGAGAGCGGCGTGGTGAAAGTCCAGCCGGTATCAACACCACCCAGCACCAGGGCCGCCAGCACAAACGTGCCGCCGATCATGTACAGGTACCAGCTCAGCAGGTTGATCTTCGGAAAGGCCAGGTCCTTCGCACCAATCATGATCGGGATCAGGAAGTTTCCTAGCGTGGCCGGAACAGAGGGCACCAGGAAGAGAAAGATCATCACGACGCCGTGCATCGTGAACATCTTGTTGTACGTGTCTGCCGCCATCAGGTCGCCCGCCGGAGTCAGCAATTCCAGCCGGATCATGCCGGCGAAGAAGCCACCCAGAAAGAAGAAAAACGTAATGGAGATCAGGTACAGCATGGCGATGCGCTTATGGTCGCCGGTGAGCAACCACGAGAGCAGGCCGTGCTCGTTGTTCAGATAGTTCGTCTTCGGCAGCGTCGCTGTGCGCTGGTCCGGCAGGGAGACGATAGTGCTCATGGCTTCACCATATCCGGCGTGGTCGGCGCCGCATCGTTGGACCTAGTGGTGACCAGCGTTTGCTGGTTTCGGTAATTGCTCTTCAAGGTTTTGATGTATTCGACGAGGTCGATCAGACCCTCTTCGCTCACCTGGCCCTGGTAGGTGGGCATAATCGCTTTGTAACCCGCCGGCACGTGCTGCGATGGGTTCAAAATTGTGTCACGGAGCCATCCATCCGTCGCAATCTGGGTGGTGCCGTCGTCCATGGAAATCTTTGCGCCGTACACGCCAGACAGATTCGGGCCGCGCGCTGCCGCAGTGCCATTATGGCAACTGTTGCAGCCCAGTGAACTGAAGAGACGTTCACCGTTCTGAGCCAGGCTCATGCCACTGGTCGAAGACTCTGTCCACTTCTGGTAATCATCCGGAGACAGTGCCGTGATCTCACCGATCATGCCGCTGTGCAGCGTGCCGCAGTACTGCGTGCAGAACAGATGATAGACACCGGGACGAGTGGCGTTGAACCATACGGTGGTGTAGCGGCCCGGAATCACTTCACGCTTCACACGGAATGCCGGGATGGAGTAGGAGTGGAAAACGTCCTGAGAGATCATGGTTAGCTGGACTGGACGGCCAATCGGCACGTGCAGCGCATTGATTTCGTGCTGGCCGCCTGGATGCTCCGCCTTCCACATCCACTGCTTGCCGACGATATAAATCTGCATGGCATTGGTCGGTGGATTGTAGATACGGAAATAGAGCCAAGCACCCCAAACGAAAATGAAGAGGAAGATACCCAGGGGGATGATGGTCCAGGTTGCTTCCAGGATCGTGGAGCCTTCGATCTGCACAGCTTCCGGGCTGCGTTCTGCCCGGTAACGGACGGAGAAACCGAACAACAGAGCGCCGACCAGCAAGACACCGAAGACCGTCATGGCCCAGAGAAACAGGTACAGCGCGTCCGTCCACGGGGCGATCGTGGATGCCTCCTGCGGCCAGATGGCGAAGGTGGTCAACCACTTGGTAAGGAACTGCCATAGCACTGGACTGATTTGCGACATCGTAGCCTTTATCTTCCTAGAATCTATCCTGTTACAGCGTCTCTTTCATGGGACGCCTGCCGCATGGACTCATGCATTTCCACTGCATGCACGCGGACCTTACATCTTGTTACACATGGCGAATCGGCGTCTGGCGACGTGTCAGATGCTGTTGTGAAGCCGCCAGGCGATGATCACGGCGGAACATCAGGAACATAAATCCACCTAGCCCGGCCAGTGTAACCATGCCGCCCAACTGAACCACTCGAGCGACCCAGAGCGTGTGCCTGTTGCGATGCGGATCGTAGTGATAGCAGTAAGTGAGAATGTTGGCGACCGGCGAGCCGATCTTGTTGCCGGAAGCCTCCACCAGGCCGAGAAGCACGTCCTTGGGGGAATACTCCACGCCGAGGTAGTACTGGGCGACCTTGCCCTCCGGCGTCACAATCTGAATGGCGCTGGAATGCGCGTACTGCGTGATCTTGCCATCCGGGCCCGGAACCTTCATGTAGCCGAATCCCACCGCCTTGCTGACCGCATCGATGGAGCTTTGAGGGCCCGTCAGGAAGTGCCATCCATCCTCTGTGCCGGGACGGGCATAGCGCTTGGTGTAGAGAGCCTTCTTCTTTGCCGCCATGTCCGGTGTTTCGGCCGGATCGATCGATGCGACAATCACCTGGTAATCCTTGCCTGTATTCAGGTGCACCATGGCCAACGCCCGAGTCAGGCCGTCCAGCTCTTCAGAGCAAAGCATGGGGCACTGGTAGTACACCATGACCAGAATGGCCGGCTTGCCAGTCTGGAAATAGTCACCCAGGTGAATGAGCTTCCCAGTCTCGTCCACGAACGCTGCGTTGAGTGGAATCTGCCCATTCAGGTGCTGCTCAATACTGGCACTTTTCAGCACCGCCGGCAGTTCATTGCCGTACTGATCGCCCGTCTGCTTGTCACCGTAACCAGAAACCTGCGCAGACGCAAACGAACACGCAGCGACAGTGAGAAGTGCCATGGCGCGCAATGCCCCGCCAAGCTTTCCGAGCCGCTCCCGAGTTGTGATCGTCTTCCGCATTGCCGTCCCAGTCGGGCCGTCGTTCAGACCAGCCCCGTTATTTGCCTAGCTTCGCGTGCTCAGCGGGAGCACTGCCGTTCTCAAACTTCATCTTCTGTCCGCGGGCTTCAATTTGCTCCAACTCGTAGCTGGTGCGGGCGAATCCGTTGGTCAGGGGCGGTGTCACTTTATGGTCGACATCGCCTTGCATGAGGGCGGTTTGTTGAGCTGTTGCTCCATTTGCCGTACTTCCATTGAACGCCGGAAGACCCCGGTTTACAAGCAACTGCATCGCCACATTTATCGGTATCCGGACAGTTCCCGGCGCGGTATGTTCGCCCGGCTCGTGGGCTGTGTAGTGCATCAGCAGCAGGTCTTCACGCGCATGCAAATCGCTTGTGGACTGGTTGGAGTCGTCGGCATCCAGGCGGGGACGAGGAAAGCTCTGCGCGATAATCACGCTCTCGTGCTGCACCATCTCTGGGTTGTTGCCCATGCTCTCACCCCGGTGGAGGCCTACCGGTGTGCCGCCGGCACTTGCCTGCTGCGGATTCCGTGTGGCATCGCCATCATCCTGGCGTAAGAGGCCGAAGTTGATCGCTTTGCCCATCGCGTAGCAAAGAATGAAGAAGACCGCGAGAAAACCGACCAGTCCCGCAAGAAATACGACGATGCCACGGGTGTTGACATCGGTGACTTCGTATCCGGGGCGTTCCGCATCGATCTTCGGTGCGGGATGCGGCATCGGCTTTTCCAGGCCATGTTCGTCGTGATGCTCAGTGGGCATGTTCCGGCTCCAGTATCTCCGCCGTGTGCGGATCGTTGAGGACGATAAGTGGCCGTGAGGCCAGATTCGTCAGGTAGTACGCGAGCCACAGGCCCAGAATGCCCGCCGGTACCGTCAGGTACGCGAGCATGGTGAGGCCGGCGTGGCCGAAATTGTTCATCGACTCCGGAAAGTTTGGCTCGATCAACCAGAACAGGTCGAAGGCGCGAGCGAAAACCATGAATGCCGTCAGCGCCAGCATCTTGCTGCGCTCGCGCTTAAAGGAACGGCTCAGCAGCAGCGTGAAGGGGATCACCCAGTGAAAAATGAAGTCGAGCGAGCAGATCGTCCACCACCCACCGCGAATACGGTGCAGGTAGAAATGGATCTCTTCCGGCAGGTTGGCCGACCAGATGATCAGGAACTGCGCAAAGGTCAGATAAATGTTCAGCATGACGAAGCCAAACAGGAATTTGCCTAGATCATGCTGCTCCGTGACGCGCAGCGCCGTGGCGAAGGGTTGCTGGCGGGCCAGACGAATGATGGTGTGAATGCCGACTGCCAGCACGAGGTAACCCTGGCCGACAAGGAACTGTAGACCCCACATAGTCGAGTACCAGGTGATGTCCATCGACATCATCAGATCGATCGCGACGATTGTGAGCAGCACGACATACACAAGAATGCCGATGCCGGAGAGGTTTTCAGCCTTGATCCGCCAGTATTCAAAGCTGGCTAAAGTGCCAGCCCTTGGGTCGGCGTCGCGCTGGAGCGACCATTTGTCCAACAGGCTCTTCGCCGTCCACATGAACGCAAACACAACAGACATCTGGAGCGTGACGCTGAGCGGCGAAAGCATCAGCCGCTTCCAGTCCAGCGAATGCGCCTCCCCCTCGGTGAGCAGGTGATTGGTCACCGCGTTCCGGACGGAGCCCTCAGTGGGGAACGCCATCCAGAGATAGAGGTGCTTGCCGAAGAGCATCAGCGGGATGAACAGCGCGACGAGCAGAGGCAGCGTGTTGGCCATTGCCTCGAGTGGACGCCGCAGGATCAGTCCCCACTTCCCACCCGAGATGTACTGGAGCATCAGCACCACCAGGCCACCGCCGCACAGTGAGAAGACCATGAACCAACCCAACAGATAGGCGCGCATGAAATGCTCGCGGCCTTCATGCGAGAGCAGAAAGAGCAGCGACAGAATCAGGCCGGCGGCACCGCCGATGAGTGCCCGGCCGCGTGCCGCAATGACCGACGCGGGAGCAGTCAAGCTCTTCGGGAGCACACGCGGCCCGTGCCCTGCGTGCAGGGCGTGCGCATGCCCAAACTCGTGACCGCCCATATCCAGTTCTGCTTCGTGTCCGTGTGCCATTCGTTCTCTCGTTCTGATTCGTTCGCCGTGCCTATCGATCCGGCTGGTCTTGCAATGACGTTGTCAGCGTGGCCCGTTCAGAGTTGCAGGGCTTTCCGACGACTGCGGGTTAGGCTGGATTGGCGACTGCACCTCACTCGCCGCCTGATTGCCCTTGGTGTGTTCTGTCGTGCCCGGGTGAGTCGCCCCACCGTTGTAACTGCCGTCTCCCTTGTCCCACGGAATACCGGCGTTGATGTCCGGCGTGCCGTACACAGCGGTTGCGGGAAGCAACCACTCGGAAGCGAAGTCCCTGGGCAATCCCTCGCGCTCCGCCACATCTCCGAGCCGCTCGATTTTGTTGCCGCCTGCATCGTTTGTCGTTGCATTTTGACTGAGCTGCAGCGCCCGAATGTATGCCACCACTGCCCAGCGGTCTTCCACGGTCAGCATGGCGCTGTACTCCGGCATGGCTCCATAACCATTCGCAATTACATTATAGAAATGTCCGAGGGGTGCGTTGCGCAGACGATCGATGTGGAAGTTGCCGGCGGGCCGGTAACCGCGCTGGACGACGATGCCGCCGCCATTGCCAACACGTGAGTGGCATGCTGTGCAGTAGATGTTGTATCGCTCCTGGCCGCGCGCCAACAGATCCGGCGTGAGCTGCATGGGCATGCCATCACCCTCTTTGCCATTGCTGAAGCCCGTCATGAAGTAGCTGCCCTCGTCCAGTTGGCCACGCGCCACGGAGTTGACCACCTGCGGCCGGGCCGAACGGCCATCCGTGTACAGCGTCGTTCCGCGTTGCGGGTAAAACTTGGGCTGGTTGTGCATGTCCTGCCGGCAACCGGCAAGACCGAGAACGCTGATGGCCGCCAGCGATAGGGTGGTGATGCGCTGGCGCACCGATCCCCTTCCCTGAGCCCTCGTTGTCAATGCCTGCTTCACAGGTCTACCTCCACCACACTCACAGCGTGAAACCGCTCAAGAAACTGCCGAGTCTCGACGACATCGAATCGCGGATCGGTGGCTTCCAGGCAAAGAAAGAATTTGTCATCCGTTGCGCCCGTGCGGAAATTCGGCGCATTGAAGAGCGGGTGATACGGCTGCGGCAGGCCGTTCAACGCCAGCATGGAAAACGCCGCGGACAGGCCGGCAAACAGAATCGTCCACTCATATGCCGGAATGATGAAGGCCGGCCAGGAAAATAGCGGGCGGCCCGCAATATTTTGCGGATAGGCAATGGCGGCCATCCACGTTTGCATCAGGAAAGCCGTCGCCAGCCCCATGACACCGCCCAGCAGCGTCAGCATGGGCACGCGGGTGGAGTGCACATCAAGCGCCGACGCGGCCTCTTCCACCGGATAGGGTGTGTAGCACTCCATCCGGCGAAACCCGGCCGCGCGGGCCTGCTCGGTTGCAAACACCATGGCGCGGGGCGTATTGAATTCAGCTAAGTAGCCGTAGATTCCTTCTTGGATTGGCATCAGGCAGTCTCGTTCACGGTTTCTTCGGCTTCCAGGTCACCCGCCAGCTTGGTCTGTGGCAGCATCATCTTGATTTCATTCATCGGAATCATGGGAGCCAGCCGGACAAACAGCAGGAACAGGCTGGTGAACAGGCCGATGGTGCCGACGTACAGCATGTAATCCCACTTGGTGGCACGGTAGGTGCCCCAGCTGGAGGGGAGGAAGTCCCGGTACAGCGAGGTGACCACGATGACGAACCGCTCAAACCACATGCCGATGTTCACCACGATCGACAGGCAGAAAAGGTAGGCGACGTTGGTGCGGAGGCGGCGCCACCACAGCGTGCCCAGCGGAATCGCGATATTGAACAGAATCAGCAGCCAGTAGCCCCAGCCCATGGGTCCAAACATGCGGTTCCACATCATGAACCACTCCCAGTGCGAGGCGGAGTACCAGGCCATGAAGACTTCCAGGCCATAGCCGTACGCCACGATTAGGCCCGTGCCCAGCATGACCTTTGCCATGTTGTCCAGGTGGCGCAGCGTGACCAGATCTTCCATGTGGTAGAACTTGCGGATCGGAATGGCCAGCGTGAGCACCATGGCGAAGCCGGAGTAAATGGCGCCGGCCACAAAGTAGGGCGGAAAGACCGTGGTGTGCCAGCCCGGAAGCGCGGCCACCGCGAAGTCGAAGCTGATGACGGTGTGCACCGAGAGCACCAGAGGCGTGGATAGGCCCGCCAGCAGCAGGGATGCCGTTTCATAGCGCATCCAGTGACGGGTGGAACCGCGCCAGCCGAGCGACAGGATGCCGTAAAACCATTTGGCGAAGGGGTGCTCTGCCTTATCGCGCAGCGTGCCGAAGTCGGGCACCATGCCGATGTACCAGAAAACCACCGAAATCGTCGCGTAGGTCGAGACCGCAAAAACGTCCCAGCAGAGCGGCGAACGGAACTGCGGCCACAGATTCATCGTGTTGGGCAGCGGCAGCAGCCAATATCCAAGCCAGGGGCGGCCGATGTGCAGCACCGGGAACATACCGGCGCAGACCACGGCAAAGATCGTCATGGCTTCCGCGAAGCGGTTGATCGAGTTGCGCCAGCTCTGCTTGAAGAGCAGCAGAATCGCCGAGATCAGCGTGCCGGCGTGGCCGATGCCGATCCACCAAACGAAGTTGATGA
>CAXTPQ010000025.1:0-38719 GCA_964246215.1 uncultured Terriglobus sp.
TACGAAAAGTTCGTCGGCGACGATCCCCGCAAGGTGCCGATGAAGATTTTTCCCGGCGTCCACTACACCATGGGCGGGCTGTGGGTCGACTTCGACCAGATGACCAACATTCCCGGCGTCTTTGCCGCGGGCGAGGCCGACTACTCCATCCACGGCGCCAACCGCCTGGGCGCGAACAGCCTGCTGAGCTGCATCTACGGTGGCTTCACCGCCGGCCCCAACGCGATGAACTACGCGAAGAGTTTGCAGTCCGCCCCGGGCGACGGAGGCCACGCGGCCGAGAAGATTCGCCAGACCGCATCGAACAACATCCTGCTCAGCAATGAAGGCACGGAGAACCCTTTCAAGCTCTGGCGCGAACTGGGCGAGACCATGACCCGCCACGCCACCATCATCCGCTACAACGCGGGCCTGCGCGAAGCTGACGACAAGATCGCCGACCTGCTCCGCCGCTACCGGAACATCAACCTAAGCGACAAGTCCGCCTGGGCCAACACCAGCTTCGCCTTCACCCGCCAGCTCTACAACATGCTGCAACTCGCGCGCGTGATGGTGCAGGGTGCCGAAGCCCGTGACGAATCCCGCGGAGCCCATTACAAACCCGACTTCCCCGAACGCAACGATGACCAGTTCCTGAAGACCACCATGGCCTGCTACGACACTCGCAACGACGCGCCGAGAATCAGCTGGGCGGAAGTCGATACTCAGTGGATCAAGCCAAGGCCGAGGCGGTATGATGCGACTGCGTGAGGCGGCTTACATCAGCAGCAACCGTAGGCAACTGAGTAGAGGTTCAACCTCGGTGCTATCTCTCGGCTTGCTACTGGCAGTTCAGAGCTACGGCCAAACTCGATCAACGCAGATTACCGTTCCTCTCACAGGTTCCAATGGCATGGTAGGTGAAGTAATCATTCGCCAGACAATGCGAGGAGGGCTAAATTTCGACATCAAGGTACAGTCACTGACACGCGGGAAACACGCCTTACACATCCACCAGAATGCTGTGTGCGAAACTCCGGACTTCAGAAGTGCAGGTGCACACTTCAATCCGGAAGCAAAGCAGCATGGTTGGCTTAATCCAGTGGGTCACCATGCCGGAGACATGCCAGAGAATATCGTAGTCGATGCGGATGGCTATGGTTCGATGAACGTCACGTTATACGGAGTAAGCCTCACGCCGGGTGCTGCGAATTCGGTACTTGGTCGATCCCTGGTTGTACATGAAAAAGAAGATGACATGAGTTCCGAACCTTCTGGAAACTCTGGGAACAGAATAGCTTGCGGTGTCATCGGTGTGACGAAATAGGCTTTGGATGTCCGGTGTTCGTCGCAACAATAAACACAAGAGGTTAGGATTGTGAGTTGGTTTCAGCGAAGCATCGTCGGAGATAGATTACGCGCAATCGCGACCCTTGTTGTGTTCTGGCCGATGTATGTCTCGCCACCGCAGGAACACGCGCTCCCAACCAATCCGGAGACCTCACCCGACAAACTGATCGCCGAGCCGCAGCGCAAAACAGTCCCAAACTTCTCCTTAATCGACAGCGACGGTCACCGGTTCACCCTAACTGAGCAGAAGGGCAAAGTCGTCATCCTGAACTTCTGGGCTACCTGGTGCGGCGGCTGCAAGTTCGAACTGCCCTACTTCGTCGATTACGACAAAAAGTACCGCGCATACGGGCTGACAACTCTCGGCATCTCCATGGACGACGAAGGATTCAACAAGGTCAAGCCATTCTGGATGGAGAAGGCGATGTCTTATCCGACCGTGATCGGTAACGACGCGCTCGCAAAGCAGCTCGGTCTGAACGGCATGCCGTTCACCTTACTCGTCGATAAGCAAGGCCGCGTCGCTATCGCTCACGCCGGCGTACTCGACCGCGCAGATTTCGAACACCACGTTCAGCAATTACTCGAAGCAGAGTAGGCATCAACTGGTGAAGCGCCGGAGTAATCTGTCCTTAGGAGGCGGCACATGAACTGGTCCACCTACGAAGACGTCTGGATCGATCCTGAACGCGTGAGCGGAGCGCCTTGCCTGAAAGGCACGCGCTTGCCGGTCGAAGCGATCATTGTGAACTTCGAGAGCTACGTCGAGGAAGGCTTTGCGCCGGAGACCGTAGCCATGATCGTCTCTGATCTCTTTCCGAGCGCAACACCCGAGCGCGTTCTGAAGCTTATGGCTTTTGTACGAGCAGCGGAGCAGCCGCTGACGGCATAAAGATTGCTTCAGTAAATGCGTCATGTGAGATGATGGCGACGTTTTCCCAGAGGCGATTCTGAATGCTTAAGACCTTGCTAGTTGCTGGCGCGTTTTTCGCGCTTACGCCCACCCCGTTCGCTCAAACACCTGAAATGGCCGCCGACCGAGCGCACCGCGACACGGCCATCCACTGGCCGACGGCCTACGATCCCGGAGTCGCTCCCGTTTTCAGCCACAACGAGCTGCTCCTCCATGCCGACTGCCACACTGCCTTCACCCACCTAGCCGAGGCGACGGAGTGGCCGAACTGGTTTGCCCTCGTCAAGGACGTGGTGAACGAAACGCCCGGCAACACAGGGCAGGGCGCGCTCTACCGGCTGAAGATCTTCAACACGCCAATCCACTCGCGCATTGTCGAGTTTGTGCCGGACCAGCGCCTGAGCTGGGTTCCCTATGGTGCGGACGAAACAGAAACGCGCCACGGCCATTTCCATACCTGGCACTTCGTCGCCGAGCCCACCGGCTGCCGCGTGGTCACGGAGGAGACCGGCATTTCCGCCAACGATGTGAAAGACCCAGCCTTTGCCAGCCATTTCATGCACAAGGCTCACGACCTGTGGCTCGCCGGCCTGAAGTACGCCTCGGAGAAGTAGCGCTATGTCTTTCCGGGCCTTTTTACTCCTCCTCGGCGCGATCCTGGCCCTCCTGCTTGCCGGTCTAGCCCTGGTCATCCGCGGCGTGCTGCGGCAGAGCAGGGCCGACGGCATCCCAGACCGCGTCCTCTGCCCCAAATGCGGCCAACCGCAACCCGTCCTTCATCAACCGGCGGAAACAAAGCAGGGCGATCCTGTGTGTGCATACTGCGGCACTGAACTGGACAGGCGCGCGTGAGCATGCAGTGGCTCCAGACGGGTGAGCAGCGTCTGTCTTCACCTCGAAACCCGGTTTCAATGCCCCCGTGGAATTTTTCGATCTGTAAACGAGAAGGCACCTCAAGAGTTCTGGCGGCAGGTCAGCCAACGTGCGCACCCTGACGTTCAGCCGAACATCGGGCAGACTGCCACGCCCCACGAAATGTGTAGAGAAACAAACGGCTGAAAGCGGTAGTCTTACCTATTGGCGACACAATCCGGGAGAACCACTATGGCCACTGCAACACTCGACATGCCGACCACTGCCCAGAACACTCCGGCGCACACCCCGGCGAAGAGCACTCCGAAGACAATCCACCTCGAGATCAAGCGCCAGACCTCTCCCGGTGCCGAAGCCCGCACGGAGAAGTTTGCCATTCCGTACCGCAAGGGCATGAACATCACCTCGCTCCTTGGCGAGATTGCCATGGAGCCCACGCTCGCCGACGGCCGGCCCACCACACCCATCGCCTACGACGCCAACTGCCTGGAAGAAATCTGCGGCTCGTGTGCCATGCTCATCAACGGCAAGGCACGCATGGCCTGCTCCGCGCTGGTTGACAAGCTCATGGCCGAGACGAAGGATGGCACCATTACTCTGGCGCCGCTCTCGAAGTTCCCCGTCGTGCGTGATCTCGCGGTCGACCGCAGCGTGCTGTTTGAGAACCTGAAAGCCGTCAAGGCCTGGGTGCCCGTCGACGGCAGCTACGACCTGGGTCCTGGTGAAAAGCAGTTCCCGCAGGTGCAGGAGGAGCGCTATCCGCTCAGCAACTGCATCAGTTGCACCATCTGCATGGAGGTCTGCCCGCAGTTCAACGAGCACACCAACTTTGTGGGCGCGGCTACCATCGCCCAAGTCAAGCTCTTCAACCTGGACCCCAGCGGCAAGCAGCTTCGCGAGGAACGCCTGCGCGCCCTGGCAGGCGATGGCGGCGTGCAGGAGTGCGGCTACGCACAGAACTGCGTCCAAGCCTGCCCCAAGCAGCTCCCCCTCACTGAAGCCATCAGCGACGTGAGCCGCGATGTCATCCTGCAGCAAGTGAAAGACTTCTTCGTCCGGTAAAGAAGCACGCAGCAGCAGAAATGACATATTCTGACAAATGAGAGGGCGACCGTGGCCAGCGCAGCTTCTATCCCGTTTGTCTCCGTCGAAGAATACCTGCACTCCACTTACCAACCGGATGTGGACTACGTCGATGGCTTTCTGGAGGAGCGGAACGTGGGTGAGTTCGACCACGGCGACCTGCAATGGGCAGTGCTCGAAGGGATCAATGCTTTCACTCCATCTTTGGGCATCCGGGCACGTCCGGAAGTGCGTGTGCAAGTCTCGCCGACACGCTTCCGTGTTCCCGATGTATGTGTGCTTCCGGCAGCTTGGCGGCGTACGCAAATTGTCCAGCAAGCTCCCCTTCTGTGCATTGAGGTGCCCTCTCCGAGGGACCGTCTCGCCGATGCAGTTCAGCGAAGCCGTGACTACTTGAAGGTGGGTGTGCCGGAGGTCTGGATTTTGAGTCCGCGCAACCGCACCTGCACGGTCGTTTCCGACAGCAACTTGCAAGATCAAACATCTGGCATGCTCGTCATTCCCGGAACACAGGCGAGTGTTGAGATAGCTGCCTTATTTCGCGTGCTGGATATTTAGCTGGCGCGCGAGCACCTCGTGAAAGCTCAGCCGGTAAAGGTTCGTGGAGCAGATTACTCCTGTCAGCTCCGGAATGCGGCAGTTCCTCTATCCTGAAGGTGATGCCGAAGATTGAAGCTTTGCAGTGCTCGCGGTGCGGGCACACGGAAGATGCCTCCCAGCCCCGAACTCTTTGCCCTCGCTGCGCCGGAACCTACTTTGTCCGGTACGACCTGTCGCCGTTGAAGGGTTCGCGGCCGGAAAATGTGGTGCACCGCAACGTGGACAGCATGTGGCGGTACCAGGCTGTCTTGCCGGACATACCGCCAGTCACCCTTGGCGAGGGCTGGACACCGATGCTGCCGAGCCGGCGAAATTCCAACGTTCTTCTGAAAGAGGAGGGTGCGAATCCGACGGGGACCTTCAAGGCTCGCGGGCTTTCACTCGCCGTCACCATGGCGAAGCACTATGCCGAGCGCGGCTCAGGATCGAGCAAGCTCGCCGTGCCCAGCGCGGGCAACGCCGGCGGTGCCTTGGCGGCCTACGCTGCCGCCGCGGGGATGGAGGCGCATGTCTTTATGCCGCAGGACGTGCCGATGGCCAACCAGGTCGAGTGCATTGCCTATGGCGCGAAGATGACCCTGGTGGACGGCTTGATCTCCGATTGCGCAAAGATTGTGACGCAGCGCAAGGAAGCGGAAGGCTGGTTCGATGTTTCCACTTTAAAAGAGCCCTATCGCGTGGAAGGCAAGAAGACCATGGGGTACGAACTGGTCGAGCAGCTCGGCTGGGAGTACCCCGACGCGGTCTTTTATCCAACGGGCGGCGGTGTGGGGCTGATTGGCATGTGGAAGGCCTTTGCGGAGATGGAAGAACTGGGATGGGTGCATGGGAAGCGGCCAAAGATGATCGCCGTGCAGGCAGCCGGCTGTGAGCCGATGACACGAGCGTATCGCGATGGTTCGGACGCCTCGCAAATGTTTGAGGGTGCACAAACGCTGGCCAGCGGACTGCGCGTTCCCAAACCCTATGGCGATTACCTGATCCTGCAAGCTGTGCGGGAGAGTGGCGGCGTGGTGATCTCCCAGACCGACGAGCAGATGTATGCGTCCGTTGCGGATTGGGGCAGCCATGAGGGCCTGCTGCTCAGCCCCGAAGGTGCCGCGGCCACGGCGGCATATGACCGGCTCATAGACAACGGTTTTCTGAAAGCGAGCGATCGAGTGGTGATCTTCAACACAGGTGCGGGCAACAAGTACACAGATGTGATTGCAACCATGCAGCGGCATCACGCGGCTTCACGCGAGACAGTCGCGGTGCCCGCTTGAAAATTTTTCTGTTCGTTCTGGCTTCCACCATTTTTGAGGCAGCCGGCGATGCAATTCTGCGGGTCGCGCTGCATAGCCACGCGATACCCGTCCGTGTGGGATATTTCGCAACCGGCATGCTGCTCTTGACGCTGTACGGAACAAGCCTGAATCTTGCGCCGGTGGAGTTCGGTAAAGTCGTTGGGCTGTACATTGCCCTGCTCTTCATCGTGTTTCAGGTGACCAACTACATCGCTTTCAAAGCTAAACCGACGCTGCCAATCTTCGTGGGAGGTACGCTGATCGTTGCAGGCGGCCTACTGGTGATGCTTTGGCAAAGGCCCGCGCTCACCCATGACCCCAACGTGATCGCCACCCGCACTGGCCATGATTGAGTTCGCGGCGGACATTCCGGTTTGCGCCGGGCTTGTTATACCTTAGGGCTGATGAGTCGCGTGAGGACGTTCTTTCTGGTTCGGGCAACTGTCGTGGCAGCCATGATCGCCGGTTGCGGCATCGGCTCTGCTTTGAACGCGCAGGCGACACGGTCACAGGTCACTGACCCGGCTGGCGACGTGTACCCCGCAAAACCGAAGCCGCTGCTTTCCCTGAAGTCGCTGGATTTTCTGGAGGGCACCTGGACGGCGGAGTCGCCCGGCAGCGGTGGAACCCCCATCGGCTCGTACACGTTTGTGACGGAGTTGAATGGCCACGTCCTGAGGCGATACAGCACCATCGACGTGGCCTGCAAGGATCCGGTCAGCACCGCATGCGCTCATCGCGACCAGATGTATGTCTTTCAGGAGTCGCCGGGAGCCCCGTTGAAGGCCATTTATTTCGACATTGAAGGCCACATCGTGCGGTATGACGTGAACCTGCAGCATGTCGAGGGCGCCTACAACCGGCGGGATACGGCGGTGCTTCTCTCGGAGGCGTCGGCGCTGGGTCCGCGTTTCCGCCTGAGCTACGAGCGCAACCTGGACACACAAACCGGCAAGACGAGCATGAGCGGCAGGTTTGAAACGCTGCTGGCCAACGGCGAGTGGTTCACGAATCTTCAGTGGGCAGGTCTCCGGGCGCGCTGAGACCGGCGCACTGAAACCGGCTCGCTGCCCTTGCTGCCGCACCTCATTCAGCATCCCTGTTTACCGCACAAAAGTGCGGCTATCGAAAACAGTTCGTCCAACCACGTTGCGGCTCACTCTCAAGGCGCTGTAGGCTTTTGCTTGTATGCAAGAGAGCTACAACGGAACCCGGCCGCCCGATGCCGGCAGTGCCATCGAGTATGCCGGCGGAAAGTACCACGTGCCGGACCGGCCGATTGTTCCATTCATTGAGGGTGATGGCTCCGGACGTGACATCTGGAAGAACGCGCGCGCGGTGATGGATAAGGCCGTGAAGCAGTGCTACGGCGGTGCACGGCGGGTGGAGTGGTTCGAGATTCTGGCCGGCGAGAAGGCCTACCGGCTGCACAATGACTGGCTGCCGCAGGACAGTGTTCAGGCGTGCATCGACTATCGCGTCTCCATCAAAGGGCCACTCACGACGCCGGTAGGCGGCGGTATTCGTTCGCTTAACGTCACGCTGCGGCAGACCATGGACCTGTACCAGTGCGTGCGGCCCGTCCGGTACTACGCGGGCGTGCCCAGCCCCATGCTGAATCCTGGCGAAATGGATGTAGTGATCTTCCGTGAGAATACCGAGGACATTTACGCCGGCATCGAGTTCAAGGAAGGCTCAGCCGATGTGGCGAAACTGCGTGACTTCGTCAACAACGAACTGCTCGGCGGCACCAAGAAGAAGCTGCGCGACGATGCTGGGATCGGCCTCAAGCCTATTTCCGTGCATGGATCGAAACGCCTGGTGCGAGCCGCTTTGCAGTATGCGGTCGACAACGGCCGCAAGACTGTCACCATCGTCCACAAGGGAAACATTCAGAAGTTTACCGAGGGTGCCTTTCGCGAGTGGGGCTACGAGGTTGCCGTTGCAGAGTTTCGCGACAGGATCGTGACCGAACGCGAGAGCTGGATTCTTGGTGCGCTGGACAAAGACCCGAATGCGACAGCCGAGTCGATTGCGGCCATCGTGGAACCGGGCATGAGTTTTGCACCGGCGGCTTTCGGTCAGAAGATCCTCGCCGAAGTCAACGCGGTGATCGCCGCCATCGGCCAGACGCATGGCCAAGGCAAGTGGAAATCGCTCATCCTGGTCAATGACCGTATCTGCGATGCCATGTTTCAGGACCTGCTGCTGAAGCCGGCAGAGTACAGCGTGCTTGCCACCACAAACCTGAATGGCGACTACCTCTCCGACGCTGCAGCGGCACAGGTCGGCGGCCTGGGAATCGCGCCCGGCGTCAACATCGGCGATGGTTATGCGGTCTTTGAAGCAACCCATGGCACGGCGCCCCGCCTTGCGGATCAGGATGTGGTCAACCCCGGTTCAGTGATCCTTTGTGGCGTTCTGCTTTTCCAGTTCCTGGGCTGGCATGAGGCCGGCAAGCTTATCGAAGACGCCATGGAAAAGACCATCCGGCAGAAGTTTGTAACGGCCGATTTCGCCAAGGGCATGGATGGAGCGACCACCGCAAAGACGAGCGAGTTCGCGGCGCGGATCATCGAGAATATGAAAGCAGCGAAGGCTTAAGTGTCACCTGCAGAAAAATCCGAGCCTATCCCCACGCAGGTGGAGACGAAACAGGACATAGCTCATCCAGAGACGGCCCCTGCGGAGACGGATGTCCTGCTGGTGGGCGCGGGTGTTATGTCCGCCACGCTGGGCATGCTGCTCACGCTGCTCTCCCCGGGTCTGCGCATCACGTTTGTGGAGCAGCTAGGTGAGGCCGCGCTGGAAAGCTCCGACGCCTGGAACAACGCCGGCACCGGCCACGCCGCACTGTGTGAACTGAACTACACGCCGGAACGCCCGGACGGCAGCATCGCCATCGACCGCGCTGTCAAAATCAATGAGCAGTTCCAGCTGTCACGCCAATTCTGGGCGGCGCTGGTGGAGCGCGGCCTAATCCGCGACCCGAAGCAGTTCATCAATCGCGTGCCGCACATGAGTTTCGTCGCCGGCGCAAAGGATGTGGAGTTCCTGCGCAAGAGGCATGCCGCCATGTTGCAGAGCCCTTTGTTTGCGGGCATGCTCTTCAGCGACGATCCTTCCCAGTTGCGCGAATGGATGCCGCTCATGATGAAAGGCCGCCCCGCCGCCCAGCCCGTTGCAGCAACGCGAGCGGAGAATGGCACGGACCTGGACTACGGCTCACTCACACGCATGCTGCTGCACTCGCTGGCGGCACAGGGCAGCGGCATCCATTTCCGCCACCGGCTGCGCGAGCTGCACCAGCTGCCGGACCGGCGCTGGTACACGCTGGTGGAGGACCTGGAAACGGGCAAGCGGACGCGCATCACGGCAAGGTTCGTTTTTCTGGGCGCGGGCGGCGGTGCGCTGCCACTGCTGCAGCGCAGCGGCATCCCCGAGGGCCGCGGCTACGGCGGCTTTCCCGTCAGCGGCCAATGGCTGCGCTGCACCAATCGCGCCGTCATCGACGAGCATCGTGCCAAGGTCTACGGCAAACCGGCGCTCGGCGCGCCACCCATGTCGGTGCCGCACCTGGACTCGCGCATGATTGCGGGCCAGCGTGAACTTCTGTTTGGTCCTTTTGCTGGTTTTTCCACCAAATTCCTCAAGCAGGGTTCGTATGCCGACCTGCTGCGCTCCGTGGGAACGGGCAATCTGATCAGCATGCTGGGCGCGGGTGCCTCCAACCTGGACCTGACCAAATACCTCATCGGCCAGGTTATGCAGTCACCGGCGGATCGCGTGAAAGCACTGCAGGAGTTTGTTCCGGAGGCCCGCAGCGAAGACTGGCGGCTGGAGATTGCCGGGCAGCGCGTGCAGATCATCAAGAGCGATCCGAAAAAGGGTGGGAAGCTGGAGTTTGGCACGGAGATCGTCCGTTCGGCCGACGGCTCTCTCGCCGCACTGCTCGGTGCTTCACCGGGTGCATCGACTGCCGTGGCAATTATGTTGGAGCTGATCGGCCAGGGTGTGCGCGGCGTCCAACTCAATGCCGACGAGTTGCGGCAGTTGGTGCCGGGTTATGGATTGTCCATGGGGGAACATCCAGAGATGCTCCTTGAACAAACGGAGCGGACAGATCGATCGTTGGAACTGCGGTAGCGGCATCAGGGTTATGGAGAGGATGTTGCTCACGGACAATCCATTAAAAGGGATCATCTGCTTGAGCGACTGGCTCTTCCCTTGCTCTGCAAGGGCAACAACGTTGTACACTCCGCTTCAAGCCCTCTGAAGTGATGCACGATGTCCCCACAAACTGCTGAACTCACCACCGCCGTGCAAAGTGCCCCACGGCGGATGAGCGCCTGGCGAGCCTTTCGTTTCAACGCTCTTTTAGCCGGGATTGTCTGGCTCGGCTGGGCTCTCATCGCCCGCCAGCACGCCTGGCAAAGCGTCGCCCACCACTGGACAATTTCGCTGACCATGGTCTTTGGCTCCCTGGTCGGCGGCAGCACGAGCGAGGGTGGTGCCGCTATCGCTTTTCCTGTCTTCACCAAGGTGCTTCACATCCCGCCAGGCGATGCCCGCCTTTTCTCGTTTGCGATCCAGACGGTAGGCATGGGCGCCGCGTCCCTGAGCATTCTTTACCAGAAAATCCCCATTGAGAAGCGCGCCCTCACCTGGGCCGGATGCGGTGGGATCCTTGGCATGGTTTTCAGCACGTACTTTCTGGTCCCTCGCGTTCCGTCCGACATGGTCCGCGTCTTCTTCACGGCCATGGTCACCAGCCTCGCGCTGGTCCTGCTGCTGCCTGCCCGCCGCACTGGCGTCTTCCGCAGTCCCGCCATGGTGATCTTTGGTCCCCGCGAGAAGTTCGTTCTTCTGCTGGCTGGAGTGCTCGGCGGTACGCTTAGCGGCCTGATCGGCTGCGGTGAGAACATCGTCGTCTTCATGGTCATGGTCGTGCTTTTCCGCGTCAACGAGAAGGTCGTCACGCCGACCACGGTGCTGCTGATGTGGATAGTCACCGCGGCCGCTTTCCTGCTGCATCTGTTTGCCGTGCGCGACTATTCGGCTCAGGTCATCAGTTACTGGCTTGCTGCTGTCCCCGTCGTGGTGGTGGGCGCGCCGCTTGGCGCACTGATTTGCTCGCGCCTGCAACGCCGCACTATCGTTGGCGTTCTTGTCAGCCTTATTGCGCTTGAGCTTGTCAGCACACTGCTTCTGGTCAACCTGTCGCATGGAGCCGGTCTAGCAGGTGCGGCGACATTCGCCTTCTTCGTTCTGCTGAACCTGATCATGAGCCGCTCCCACCGTTACGGCCAGGCTGCGGAATCAATCTCTCACTAAGCTCGGGCACAAAGGTGAAGGGTCGAAGATGCAAGAAGGCCGAGGGACACCATCTCCCTCGGCCACCGCGGCTCTACTTTTTCAACGCCGAAAGAATCTCTTTCTGGTTTGACACAATCTCTTCCTGATTGCTCAGGATCGACTTCTGGTTGGAGACGATTTCCTTCTGGTTCGAGAGGATCTCTTTCTGGTTCGAAAGAAGCTCTTTCTGGTTGGACAGAATGCCGTCCTGCGCATCCTGATTTCCCTGAATCTTGCTCTGGTTTTCCAGAATGTGCTTCTGGTTGTCGAGAATCTGCTCTTGGTTCTTGATGACGTCGTTGTCAGCCATGCTTGTACCTCCATGTTGCGGTCGTAGTGTGACTTCTACTTTCCCGACGGTGACGAAGAACAGGTGTTGTCTCTTCAGCCCCGTTCTGATATGAGTACCAACCCTCGGGAGAGGTTCTCATTCATCGTGGGAATATGGAGAGTGGCTTACTTCATAGAATGTGAGCCACTTCTTCAGCTAGACGCGTTCGATGGTGACGGACTCGAGGATGATCGGCTTCTTGGGCCGGTCCATGCCGTCACGGCTGGACTTGCTGATTTTTTCAACGATGTCGTAGCCTTCCACCACTTCACCAAAAATGGTGTGCTTGCCGGTGAGCCAGGTCGTGGGAGCCGTGGTGATAAAGAATTGCGAGCCGTTGGTGTTAGGGCCGGCGTTGGCCATGGCGAGTTTGCCGGGCTCGGTAAATCCGTGCTTTGAGCCGCGCGTCTCGTCGGCAAATTTATAGCCGGGGCCGCCCATGCCGGTGCCTTCGGGGTCGCCGCCCTGGATCATGAAGTCTGGAATCACCCGGTGAAAGACGGTGCCATCATAGAGCTTGTCGCCCTTCTTGGAGCGGCTCTCCCATGACTTGGTTCCCTCGGCCAAGCCGATGAAATTCTTCACGGTTTCGGGGGCGTCCTGCTCAAAAAGTATGGTGGTGACAGGGCCTTCGCTGGTCTTGAAGATAGCGTAAGTGCCGGGCTTGCGGTCGGACATGTGGTTCTCCTTCGTGTGATTGGATGCGTGTGTTTGTGGCCTTACTGCATGATTGGCATCTGAGCCGCGGTTAACCCCACCACTCTTGCGGTAAGGCGCTAAAGATGAAGCACAAGAGTCAGCTCCGCATTATTGGGGAGCTGTGGCGACCGGTGCAGCCGCAGGCAGCTTCGGCTCAGGCGGCAGGGGCTGACCTTCCGGCACGATGGTGACGTGGGTGATGCTCACCGGCGTGACAGGGCGATCCTGCGAATCTTTTTCCACTCGCGCGATCGTCTGCACGATCACCACGGAATGGGCATCGCACTGGCCGAAGATGGTGTGTTTTCCATTCAGCTCGGGCGTTGGCCCTTCTGTGATGAAAAACTGCGAGCCACCCGTCCCCGGGCCGGCATTGGCCATCGCAAGGCGGCCTTCACGGTCAAAGCGCAGGCCGGGCGCAAATTCGTCGGGAATGAAAAAACCAGGGTCGCCGCGGCCTGTGCCGGCACGGTCGCCACCCTGAATCATGAAATTGGCAATGACTCGATGAAAGATCGTTGTGTCGTAAAAGCGCGTGTGGCTCATCTTATGACCGGTTGTCGGGTCGGTGTAGTCCTTGGTGCCGTTGGCCAGGCCGATGAAGTTCGCCACGGTTACGGGCGCTTCCTTCTGGAAGAACTGGCAGGTCAGGCGGCCCATGGTAGTGTCCAACACGGCGGTGGGGCCATTTGGCGCAGGCGGCACAACGATGTTTTCCGTGGTGCTGGGAGTGTCGGGCAGATCGTCGGCCGGCTTTGCTGGAGTGCTCTGTGAGGACGGTACCGTTTGCTGCTGCGGAGGCGCAGGCGGGGGTGTTTGGGACGGTCTTCCGGAGGTGGTACCGGCGGAACTGCCGGTCTGGGCCAGGGCCGCGGTGCTGAACAGGGCGAGCGCGAGAAGCTGTTTCATGCCACCTTCAGGATACCTTTTCATGCAGGGCTCAGGTGAGTGCGTTCAGGCCTGTGCCCGGTCAAGAGCACGAAGGATGTTCTCACCCAACAGGCCGCGCAGTTGGGCCGGTTGCCAGCCGCGCTGCAGCAGGCATGCTGTGATCTTCGGCAGATCCGCAGCGGTGTCGATCCCCTCGGGGGCGAGTGGAATCCCGTCAAAGTCGGAACCGAGACCGGCATGGCCGGGACCGCAGACACGCAGAATGTGTTCGATGTGGTCGATCAAATCAGCAAGTGGCGGACGCGGGATGCCGGACTGGAAGCCGCGGGCAATCTCCAGTTCGGCAGCATAGGTCATCGCGGTACCTGCATCATGAGCGCGTTGTGCTGCGGCACGTTCGGCAGCTTCACGCTCCGGCTGTAGAGAGTTCCAGGCCAGGCGGAACGGCTCGCTCACGAATGCCGCATAGAAATTGACCATGACCACGCCTCCCGTGGCGGCGACGGCGCGCAGCATGGCATCCGACAGATTGCGTGGAGCGCGGGTAAGTGCCCGGGCCGCCGAATGCGAGGCAATCACCGGTGCACGGCTGCTCTCCAGCGCCTGCCAGAATGCCGCGTCAGAGACGTGCGAAATGTCGACCAGCATGCCGATCCGGTTCATCTCCGCGATGACTTCCCTGCCAAAAATGGATAGGCCGCCATGCCTTGAAACGTCTGCGCTGGAGTCGCACCAGTCGTTGCTATTGTTCCAGGTAAGTGTCATGTAGCGCGCGCCGTGGGCGTGCAGGTGCCGCAGCAGGTCGAGATCGCCGGCGATGGAATGACCCCCTTCAATGCCGAGCAAAGCGGCGAAGAGACCCGCTGCTTTTGCCTGCTGCACGTCCTTTGCAGAGGTGCACAACCGCAAGCGCGTTGGGTACCGGGCGAGCTGATCCTCAACTGCTGACAGCAGTGCGAGCGTACGCTCGACGTGCCTGCCGGTCCAGTGGGTGGGGTCAGCCCAAAGGGCGAAGAACTCGCCATCCAGTCCCCCTGCCTGCGCAGCCGATTGGGAGAGCTGACCGCCGCCAAGCTCGGGCGAGGCCCATTGCCAGTCCTCGTCGGCAAAGCGCTGTGCTGTATCCGCATGGCCATCCACCACTATCGCGTCGGCGTGAAGAGCGCGAGCTTCCTGCAACCAGTTTGGCATCTGCCGTTATGTTACCGACAGCCGGGAATTGCCCAGCCATACAGCACTGCGTTTCTATGGAGAGCAACGCGAAAAGCGCCTTCCCGGCTAACCCGGCGCTGCCCTGCGGGCGTCTGATTGCTGAGGAGACACGACATGAGCAGCAGCATGACGGGGAACGGATCTGCCGGAGACGGCGAGGGTATTGCGAAGGACAAGGTGAACACAGCGGACACGCCGGCGCGTCCAGGCAGCAACTCACTCGAAATTCCAGAGCCTGGTCATCAGTCGCATGTCGACAGATTGGCGGAGGATTCAGCAAAACGTGCCAGCAATCGAATTGCGCACAATGAAGGCGACATCTTTACCAAGTAATCGACTCTCAAGTATAAGCAGCCCGGCTCACGGCCGGGCTGCTTATTGTTGCTTGCAGAAAACTCCAGAGCCGGCCACTTAGACCGCGATAGTGAAGGAATCTTCACTCCGCGTCACAGCGTGATACAGCGTGTCCCGCTCAAACGGCTCGCGGCCTGCTTCCCGGATCAGACGCTCGAGTTCTGCACGGCGCATGCCCTGTGGCGTGGTGGCACCGGCGTCGTGGTAAATCTTTTCCTCCACGACCGTACCGTCGATGTCGTCCGCTCCGAAGCGCAGCGAGATCTGGGCCATCTTGGGCGTGACCATTTGCCAATAACTTTTGATGTGCGGAAAGTTGTCCAGCATGAGCCGGCCCACGGCCACCTGACGCAGATCGTCGAACCCGGTCGTGCGCGGCAGATGACCCAGGGGCGTGTTCTCCGGGTGGAATGCCAGCGGGATGAATGTCTGGAAGCCACCAGTCTCGTCCTGCACGGCACGAAGTTTCAGCATGTGGTCGACGCGGTCTTCCTCGTTCTCGATATGGCCGTAAAGCATCGTCGCGTTTGAGCGCAGGCCGGCCTTGTGGACCATCCTCGCGGTATTCAACCATTCCGAGCCGTCAATCTTGTGGTCGCAGATGATGTGGCGCACACGATCCGCGAAAATTTCGGCACCGCCGCCCGGGCAGGAATCCACGCCCGCGGCTTTCATCCGCTCCAGTGCCTCGGGAATGCTCAGCTTTGCGCGCTTGGCCAGAAAGGCGACCTCTACCATGGTGAAGGCCTTGATATGGACTTGCGGGAACCGCTCTTTAAGCCCGCTGACCAGATCCAGAAAATACTCGAACGGCAGATCAGGGTGCAGCCCGCCAACGATATGAAACTCGGTCACCGCCTCCGAGTAGCCCGAAGCAGCGGCAGCGTATGCCTCCTCCAGTGCCATGGTATAGGTGCCTTCGGCACCCTTTTTGCGTCCAAACGCGCACAACCGGCAGGAAGCGACACAGACGTTCGTGGGATTGATGTGGCGGTTCACATTGAAATACGTCAGGTCGCCATGCATCCGCTCGCGCACCAGGTTGGCTAGCCAGCCCACAGCGAGGATGTCCGGCGAACGGTAGAGCGCATGCCCGTCCTGCTCGGAAAGCCGCTGCCCGGCCATAACCTTTTCAGCAATGGGCCAAAGTGCTGCATCATCGGTCTGAAATTCGTGCCGCGGGCGTCCTGTTGGCGACTCAGTCATAACATAAGTTTAGACGCATGCCGGCGGTAGTTTGATCTTGAAATACGTGACCGGAGGGCGGCTATCGGTGGCTTGAGCGAGGAAAGTCCGGCTGCGCCCCGGACGCCGTGATCTCGCTGATCCGGGACAACTCAGGCGCGTTTTAAGTCGGTTTGGGAGAAGTCATTGCCCTTGAAGAGAATCGGCTTATCCAGGTATTTGGCCAGCGCGTAACTGAAGCAGTCACCAAAGTTGAGTTGGGCGGGGTGGCGGCCTTTGCCATATTGCTCAAAAGCCTGAATCGCCAACTGAGTCATCTCCAGAGTGACCGGAACGATGCTCCCATCTAAGAGCCCAATGACAGAGAGCACTCTGGCAGGATCCGATGCTGGACGCCGTCTGATGTGGACTATACCGCTTTCAAGAACGGAAGCTGCAGAGATGTAGAATCCGCCCGCAGCTCTTATCTTCTGTAAGAAGCTGTCCGTCTCCGGCTCCTCAAACAGAATCGCCACTAAACTCGAACTATCTACGATCATTCAAGTAAGGCTGTTCTGGTACACCGAACTCGTCGTAACCGAGAATCTCATCTTCGGTAAGCGAGTAGTCGATTGGACTTTTGTCACTTTCCAATAAGGCGTACACAGCATCAAGATCGATCTTCCTTTTAGAAGGAAGCCGGAACAGCTTTAATTTGCTTCGAAGAGCATCCGCTACAGCCTCGGTCGGCGTTTGCCCGGTAGCTTCCGCCAGGCGCATGGCATCGGCTTCGATTTCAGGTGTGATGACGAGCGTAGCCATGGCGGCAGTTTACTCCAAGCCGGATTACACGGCGACTGCCTCCGGCACCCTGTCACCTTCACCGGGCGCCAGGAAAAGGTTGGTCTCCAGGCCATGCTGACGGTCATACAGGTCGCGGTAACGGCCATGCAGGTCATATAGCTCTTCATGAGTGCCGCGTTCCACGATGTGGCCCTGCTCGACCACAAGAATCTGGTCGGCATTGCGGATGGTGGAGAGCCGGTGGGCGATGACGAAAGTGGTGCGGCCTTCCATCAGGAAGTGCAGGCCTTGCTGGATCATCGCTTCGCTCTCACTGTCCAGTGAACTCGTAGCTTCATCCAGAATCAGGATGCGCGGGTCGGCAAGAATGGCACGTGCAATGGAGAGCCGCTGGCGCTGGCCGCCGGAAAGCTTGACGCCGCGTTCGCCGACAATGGTTTCGTAGCCTTCGGAAAACCTCTCGGCAAACTCATCGACACGCGCAATGCGGCAGGCATGCAGGAACTGAGTTTCAGAGGCTGCAGGGCGGGAAAACATTACATTCTCGCGGATCGTTCCATCGAAGAGGAAGGTCTCCTGCAACACGACGCCGAGCTGCGAACGATAGCTGCTGAGCTGCACTTCCGCAACGTCGATGCCATCGACAAGAACCTTACCGCCGCTGGCTGAGTGAAAGGCACAGATCAACGAAATGATCGTCGACTTGCCAGAGCCCGAGGGGCCGACGAGCGCGGTGACGGTGCCGGGCTTGGAGTCGAACGAGATGCCATGCAGAACGGGTTTGCCGGCCTCGTACTCAAAGCGCACATCTTCAAAGCGCACATCGCCGACAATGGCCGGCAGTGCACGTGTGCGTGACGGGTCGCTGTCTTCTTCACGGACAGCAAGAATCTCGGCGGTCCGGTCCAGCCCGGCGAGTGCCTCAGTGATCTGCGTACCGATCGACACAAGCGAGGCAACTGGCGCGATCATGAAGCCGAGAAACATGGTGTAAGTCACGTAGCCGCCGGTGGTCAGATGGCCGGCGACAACCTGCTTTGCGCCCAGATACATGACCAGCGATCCCACCACGCCCAGAACAGCCGTGCTGGCGAGCGACATGAGCGATTGCGCGGTGAGTGAGCTGATGACATTGTCGAGCAGGCGCTGAACGTTGGCCGCAAATACGCCGGCCTCGCTGGGTTCGGCATGGTAGCCCTTGATCACGCGGACGCCGCCGAGCGACTCGGTCAGGCGGCCAGTCACTTCGGCGTTGATTTTGGAACGTTCGCGAAAAATGGGTCGTATGGTCTTGAAGGCACGCCGCAGCACAAGCGAAAACAGAATGACAATTCCGAAGGTGAGCAGTGTCATGGTGACCGAAAGCCGGATGAGGTAAATGAAGGCCAACGTAGCAGTCAGCAGGCCACCCACAAAGTCGAGCAGGCCGGTGCCGATCAGGTTGCGAACACCTTCCACGTCGGTCATGATGCGGGCGACGAGCGTGCCGGAGCGGTTCTCGTCGTAGTAGCTGACGGGCAGGCGGCCGACATGCTCCTGGACCCTGGTGCGGAGCTCCGCGATGAGCCGCTGGCCGGAGGTGGAAAGAAACTGCGTCAGCGCGTAGGAAGTGACGCCCTGGATCATGGTGGCGCCGATCACCGCGCCGACGATGATGGGCAGTTTGCCCAGTTCATGCGCGTGCATGACATTGTCGATCAGGTAGCGCGTGCTGGCCGGCAACACCAGGCCGCTGACCCGGTTCACAATCATCAGCAGAAAACTGAAAATGAGCAGGTTACGGCGCGGCCGGACAAGCTTCCTGATCTCCGGCCAGACACGGCTGTAATTTGGCTTGGGTTTTTTAGCGGTGAGCTCGGCGGATGTGGCGCGCGCCGTGTTGCGGGAGGCCCGCTCTGTGTTGCGGGTCGTCCCGCCGAATGAACCGTGACTGAAGGATCCCATTTGTCTTCCCTTTCAGATGCGGTGTGATCGGCCCGGATGCGAACGGCCCGGATGCGAGTGGTTGGATGCGAGCGGTCTGATGCGAACGCGCTCTCGAACTAACTACGCCATTAGGCGAGACGGGTACGGCGTGCCTGGATGAAGTTGCGCACGCAGAAAGCCGTGAAGATAAAGCAGATCACGGCCATGGCCATCGATTCCTCCGCCGCAAGTGGGCGCAGAACGGTCTGGCCCTGCAGCAAACGGACGATAGGACCGATGGAGCGGACGAACGGGAGAACAAAGCCGATCAGCCCAAAGGTGACGGCGATGTGCATGAACAGGGCGCGGCGCTTGGCGTCGGGCGTATTGGCCAGCGCACCCAAAATCACAAATACCAGGCCAAAGAAGGCCGGAATGAGCGAGGTGGGCGCGTGCGGCGTGATGCTGGCGTACACGCCGGCTCCCAGCAGAATGCGCACGATTCCAACCGCGATGGTGATCTTGGCCACTTGTCTTTCCTCTTTCTGGTGGATCTGATTACGACCTGGTCACGGCGCGCATGCGTTCCACCACATCCGCCGGCTTCCATGCATTGCCGGGATACCACTCGACGACCTTGCCGTCCGGGCCGATGAGCACCGTGGAAAGCGAGTGCGTCAACGTTGCATTCGCGCCTGTCACGCCCACGTCGAAAAATTGTTCCATCCGCGGCAGCTCAGCTTTGTTGGGCGCGGCAAACTGCCAGTGATCGAAAGTTTCCTGCGTGTACCGGCCGGTGTACGCGGCACCATAGGATCGCAGCACAGCCGGCGTGTCATAGACCGGGTCAAAGGACACGCTGAGCAGGTCGGTCTTGCCATAGAGCGCCTTGTCATTCTTCAGCGCGCCATCGATCTCGGCAAAGTTGCGGCTCATCTTCGGGCAGAAGTCGCCCAGCGGGCAGCGCGTGTAAATGAACGTGATCAGCAGAGCCTTGCCCTTGAACTGCTGCAGATGCAGCGTCTTACTGCTCTGGTCCAGCAGCTTGAAGTCGGGCACGGGATCACCCGGCTTCACCACGTGGTACTGCTTCCGCGGCACGTAATCCGGCTTGGCCTGGCCGACGATCACGATGCGGTCCAGGCTCGTGTTGTGGTACTCGCCATCAGCGTCCTTGTTGGTGACAATGCGTGCGGTAATCACGTCACCGGGATGCAGCTCACCCAGCGCCGCCGTGTCATGCACGGGGTAAGGCATGGTCATGGCTTCCATGAATCCGGGGATTGCCTCGTGCGAGAGCATCACCTCGTTTGTGTTCTTATCCACGCTCACCACACGGCCCCTTACCGGATAGGACACAGCATTCCCATGCTGGCCGATGTCGTCGGTGCCGCGTTTGCAACCAGCGGGCAGCAGCATGGCCAGCATCGCCGTGCAGAGAAGCGCATTGTGAGTCTTCCGGAAGATCTTCACTCCTTGATCGTACAGCTTGCCTGCCGACGGAAGCCGTTGATCGCGCGAAGGTCAGCCAGTCTTCCGCGTGGCTCCGCAGGCCAGCGAACTGACTTGGCAAAGGGCATGAGATGAAGGCCGGCTGGTAAAGTAACCGTCGGGACGAGCGAATCGCAACCCTTGAGGGACGATGCCGGACACACAAATGAGACAAGAGGCGGAAGCTTCCGCGCCAGCGGTGCTGCTTCATTACAGCATCGTGCTTACAGGCATCGGCACAGTGTTTTTAGGGCCGCTGCTGCCATCATTAACATCACTGCTGGGGCTCGGCGACGGCGGCGGCGGCTCGTTGCTGGCATCGCAGTTCATCGGCGCCTTTCTGGGTGGATGGACCACCGGCACACCGCTTCGCCGCTCCATGTTGCGCGGCTACACGGCGGCGATCGCCGGGTATGCCGCACTGGCCTGGATCTGTGGCACGGGACGGCAGCCGTGGGCGGCGCGGATTGCGCTGGCTGTCCTCGGCTTTGGCATCGGGCAACTGCTCACCTCCACCAACCTCATTGCTTCCATGAAGTGGGTCAGTCAGCGCGGCCGCGCTCTTACGTTGCTGAACTTTTCCTGGAGCGCAGGCGCACTGGCGACTTCACTCCTGCTCATCCGGCTGCTTCATCGCTTTTCGGTGCCGGACGTGCTGTTCTCCATGTCCGTGCTGCTCTTCATCGGTTGCGCGGCCGCGGTCTTCACCACAAAACGTTTGCTCGCAAGCGGAAGCGGAGTCAGCTCCGCGCCCTTCGCCGGAGTTCCGGGCCGTATTTGGTTCTATTTCGCTTCACTGCTTTTCATCTACGGCGGTGTTGAAACGTGTCTGAGCGAATGGCTGACGACCTTCGACCTCCGCTACGGATCGCTGCTGTGGTTCGGCAGCCCGCTGAGCCAGACGGCGTTCTGGGGCACGCTCACCGCCACACGGGCGATTGCCCCGGCACTGATGCTTCGCGTTCCGGAACGCGTGCTGCTGCGCTCTGGCCTTGCTGTCGCGGCAACGGCGCTGGTGATGCTTTTAAGCGGCCTGCTGCCCACAACGCTCTGCGCCTCACTCGCCGGGCTTTCGCTGGCGGTGTGGTTTCCGCTGATCCTGACGGCGATGGTGGGTGAGCATGCCCGGCCACGGCAGATCGGCCAGATCATTGCCGTCTCCGGCCTGGGCGCGTCCGCCTTTCAGTGGATGATGGGGCACCTCTCGGAACGGCTCGGTTCCCTGCGGGAAGCACTATGGCTGCCGCTGGCCGGAATTGTGGCCCTGCTTCTCCTCAGCCTGCGCAAAAGTGGTACACCGCAGGGACTTTCAGCTACGCAAAAAAGCGTATAAAAGGAGAAATGCCGCAGGCCCAATCGCAGCTTGAAAAGATTGCCCAGGCGATGGCCGCGGGAGCGGTACTCGTGACGCCGACGGTGCGCGCCGCCCGGCAATGGCGGGCGCGTGTGGAGCGGCTGTGGGCCGGTGTCGGCTCTGACAGAAGCTCAGAGAACCGCTCCCGGAATGACCCAGAGCGGGACCTTGCTCACGCTCCAGCTCAGGTGCTGCCCTGGCGAGGCTGGACCGCCGCGCTCCACAAGCAGGCGCTGCTCGCCGGCACCGACGATCGCGTGTTGCTGAATCCGGTGCAGATGGCCGCGCTCTGGGAGAATGTGCTGCGATCCGGCGAGCGAATGTCGATCCGCCCGCTGGCTGCACTGGCAAAACTCTGTGGCGAGGCGCATGCACTGCTGCATGGGTATCTCGGGGTGGATCGGCTTTTGCACATGCCGGAGAGTGCCCTCCGGGAGAGCTCCGACGATGCGCGGCAGTTCCAGCGTTGGCTGCGTGAAGTGGAAACATTCTGTGAGGCGGAACGATTGTTGCCGTCTGCCGCTCTGGAAGCGGCGCTGTCGCAGATCGTGCTTTCAGCGATGAATGTTGATGGCAACACGCAGCCACCAGACTTCCCTGTTCCGGCTGCTCCGTTTCAACTTGCGCCACACTACCTCCTGATCGGCTTTGACCGGCTCACTCCCGCGCAGGAACGCTTGCTGAACGCTTTGAAGCGTGCAGGCAGCCGTGTGGACCAGGCAATTGCGGCGGCGGAGAGTGCCGATAGCATGCCAAGACAACCGCGCCTGATCTCCGCAATGGACGGCCAAAGCGAGTTGCTGGCAATGGCGCAACGCCTTCGCCAGGAGTTGGAATCCGGCGAACCATTGCGGCGGATTTCTATCGTGGTGCCTGACCTCCAGGCGAGCCGTCCCGCGCTGGAGCGGGTTCTTCGCACAACGGTCTCTCCTGATCTGCAGGATGTCGCATCGCACGCCTCGGTTCCCTGGGAGTTCTCCACCGGCGTGCCGCTTTCGCGACTGCCCCTCTTTGCGCATGCCTTGCTCTTGCTGCGCTGGACCCACGGGGCTTTGCCCGTGGCAAGCGTGTCGAATTTGCTGCTGTCGCCCTTTTTGAGCATCGGCGTGTCTGCCGAAGCCGCCAGCGAAATGGATGCGGCAGTTCTTCGCGACACACGGCGGCTGCGGCCGGAGTGGACTGTGTCGGCGCTGGCAGCCGCCTGCCAGAAGCATTGGCCGGCGGCCTCGGAGTGCCTGCGACGTTGGCATGGACAGACACGAGAGTCGCTGCGCGGTCGGAAAAACCGCGCCGATTGGGCCACGGTCACGAGCGATCTGTTGCAGGCAATCGGCTGGCCGGGGGAGCGCCCACGAAGCAGTGATGAGTTCCAAATGCTGCAGCGGTGGAATGAACTGCTGGACCAGGTCAGTTCGCTCGACCTCTTTGGCCAGTCAGTTACGTTTACAGACTTTGTAAAAGAGGTCGAGCAGTGGGCCGCTGAGACCACTTTTGCGCCGGAGAACACAGGCGCACCGCTGCAGTTCATGACGCCCACGGAAGCCGCGGGCACGGTTACGGACCTGCTCTGGTGTGCCCACGCGGACGAGGCCCGCTGGAACGCGCGCCGGGCAGTGAACGCTCTGCTGCCCTGGGCATTGCAAGCGGATTTGGGCATGCCGGGCACGGATGCCGCACGTGACCTGGACGAAGCGAAAGCCGCCATGCACCGTTTCCGCCAGTCCGCTGGCGAGGTCGTCTTCAGCTATGCGGCGCTGGATGGGGATGGCGAGGTGCGTGTTTCAGCGCTGCTGGAGAGTACAGATTTCCTGAACGAACACGCCATCGTAGCGGCAGACGAGACTGCACCGGTGATGCTGGAGGAGATCGATGACACAGATGCTCTGCCCACGTTGCCCGAGGGCGTGGTGAGCGGCGGCGTGGGCGTGCTCAAAACCCAGGCTGCCTGCGCCTTCCGTGCTTTTGCAGAACGGCGCCTCTTTGCCACAACGCTGGACACGCCCGATCTGGGCCTGGATGCGGCGGAGCGCGGAAACCTAATGCATCACGTGCTGGAGGCCTTCTGGCGCGAAACAGAAACACAGGCCCGCTTGCTGGAATTGATTGGCCGCGAGGAACTCCAAACAACACTGTCACGGCATGTTGACGATGCGCTCAGGGTCCACACAGAGGATCTCTGGTCGAAGGCCTATCTTCGGGTGCAGCGCCAGCGGCTGTTGCGCCTGCTGACGAGGTGGCTGGAGTACGAAAGCAAGAGGCCGCCCTTTCGCGTGCTGCGGACGGAGCAGAAGATCGAAGGCCTGGAGATTGCTTCGCTGCGGATGGATGTGCGAGTCGACCGCATTGACGAGGTGGAGATCGATGGAGCCAGGTCACTGGTCCTGATCGATTACAAATCTGGGACAGCGCATGTGAACGGCTGGATGGGCGAGCGGCCGGAAGAGCCGCAGCTGCCACTCTATGCGGTGGCCACCGGTGTGGCGGATGTGCGAGCCATCGCCTTTGGCAGCGTGAAAGCAGGCGAAAAGCACCTTGGGCTCAAAAGTTTTCCCGCCAAGAGTTCCCTGTTGACAATCGCGGCGGGAGAGGACGACGGCGATGCATTTGCCGCGCAAATGGAGGAGTGGCAGCAGACCCTGGAGCGGCTGGCGCAGGAGTTTGCCGCCGGTGAGGCGACGGTGAGTCCCCGTGAGTACCCCGGAACCTGTAAGTATTGCGAGCAGCGGATGCTGTGCCGGCTCAACCCGGAGACGCTGGAAAGGTATGCCGGGCATGATGAGGCCGGAGGGCAGGCGTGAGCATTCTAGCCTTTCCTCCTCTCGATGCCGCCATTCTGGAGCCAGTCTCGGGATCGCGTGAGTCGCTTCCGCCGGATGCGATGCAGCGAACGCGGGCGCTGGATCTCTCACGCTCCTGGCTCGTGGAAGCACCGGCCGGCTCCGGCAAAACCGGTTTGCTGATTCAGCGCTATCTCAAGCTGCTGGCCCGGGTAGACCAGCCCGAATCCGTGCTGGCGCTCACCTTTACCAACAAGGCCACGGCGGAGATGCGCCACCGGGTACTGCAGGCGTTGGATCACGCGGAGCGCGATGCTGATCCGCAATGGGCTGCCTTTGAGCGGCTTACCTGGGAGATTGCGCGGGATGTTCTGCGGCAGGACGCAGTGCGTGGCTGGCATCTCCGCGCCCAGGCACACCGGCTCAATATCCGCACCATCGACTCACTTTGCGGCGAGATTGCCCGGGCCGTTCCCGTGCTTTCCGGCGGACTTGGAGCTGCCACGCCGGTGACGGATACCGCTGCCGAGGCGCTCTACCGGGAGGCCGCCCGGGCCGTGCTGCTGCAACTTGGCAGCGAAGATGCCGAGCTGAACATTGCCATCGAAACAGTCTTGCTTCAGCGCGATGGCGATCTGCTGGAGTGCGAGCGGTTGCTTGCAGAAATGCTGCAGACACGGGAGCAGTGGGGTGCGCTGGTCCCGCTCTCGCGCGGTTCCCTGGAAGAAGCAACACTGGAAGCCGAGGTGTTGCCGCGCTTGAACGCGGCGCTCCAAAACGTGATCTGCGGAGCACTTTCCAGCTTGAGAGACCGCTTTCCAGAGGACCTCTTGCAGGATCTTTCGCACTTCGGCCGGCGCGTTGCGATTCTGAGCGGGTATCGCGACAAGCCCAACCCGCTCAACCATTGCGAACACCTGCGCGGTGTGCCTGGAGTGCTCGCGGATGACCGTATGCACTGGGACGCCCTGAGCACTCTGCTGATCACCAAAGAAGGAACTCTGCGGAAACGCTTCAGTGTCAGCGATGTCGGGATCGAGTTGACAAAACCACTGAAGGCCGAACTCGGGAACCTGGTGGACGCCCTTCGTGGCCATGACGAGGAGGTGCCGGCGTTGCTGTGTGCCCTGCGCGAGCTGCCGCCGAGCAGCTACCCGCCCGACCAGTGGCGCGTCGCCAAGGCGCTCTTCCGCCTCCTGCATCATGCACTCATCAAGTTGAGGCTGCTGTTTGCGGAACGGGAGCTTTGCGATTTCACGGAACTGTCCATGGCTGCCAGGGCAGCGCTGCAGGAGCAAGGCGGCGCAAACCGCCGGACAGCAGCGCTGGGCATGCAGCTGGAGCATCTGCTGGTCGATGAAATGCAGGACACCTCCACCGGTCAATATGAGCTGCTGGAGACACTGACCGCCGGGTGGAATGGGCGTGATCAGACCGTCTTTCTGGTGGGAGATCCGAAGCAATCCATTTATCTTTTCCGGCAGGCGCGCGTCGAGCGCTTTGTGGAAGGCATGCACACGGGCAGGCTGGGCGGGCTGGAGCTTGGAGCTTTGCAGCTCACGGCTAACTTCCGCTCTGGCGCAAACCTGGTACGGAGCTTCAACGATGCGTTTGCGGCGGTCTTTTCGGAGCGGACGGATGGCATCGGCTACAGCGCCGCCGACCCGGTGCTGCCGGAGGCCGGCAGCTCGGCCATGCAGTGGCACGTGGAACCGGCAGCAGCCAAGCTGGACGAAGTTGAGCCCGCACTTGAGCGGCGAAGGCTGGACCGCGAAGAGGCTGAGTCCATCGCCAAAGCAGCCCATGATTGGCGGCATCGTCCGCTGCCCCCCGGCCGTGACAGACCCTGGAAGATCGCCGTGCTGGTGCGGGCGCGGGGGCACGCCTTGCAGGTCATGCGCAAGCTCAAGGAAGCAGGTGTTCCCTTTCGTGCCGTGGAGATGGAAGAACTCGGCGAACGGCCGGAGGTGCTCGATGCCATCGCGCTGACGCGGGCACTGCTGCATCCCGCGGACCGCGTGGCGTGGCTGGCCGTGCTGCGTGCGCCTTGGTGCGGCATGTCACTGCGGGACTTGCACACTCTGGCGGGAGGTGACGACGCCCAACGCAGGAAGTCTGCTTTGCGCGTGCTCTTCAGGGAACGTGGTGAAGCTCTGCCCTACGAATCGCGGCAGCGGCTCCGGCGCACGCTGGACGTAATGGATGCCGCCGCGGCGGAGCGTGGACGGACGACCATCGCGGTTGCCGTGGAACGCATGTGGGCATCTCTCGGCGGCGATCTTTGCTTGGACGCACTTGGGCGAACCAACGTCCGGCGGTATTTGGACTTGCTGGTGCAGATGGAAACGGAAGGTGCCGTACTGAGTGCGGCTGTTCTGCGCGAGCGTGTCCGCAAGCTGTATGCCGAGCCCGCATCCACACCGGAAGCGGTCGATGTGATGACGATTCACAAGGCGAAGGGCCTGGAGTGGGACCTGGTGCTGCTGCCCGGCCTGCAAAAAAAGGGTGGCCAGGACGCAACACGCCTGCTCGACTGGATGGAACTGCCAGTTCGCGATCGTGACGGCCACGCCCAGGTTCTGCTGGCTCCGGTCCAGGAACGGGGCGATGAAAAAGGTTCCCTGAACCGGTTCATCTCCAGCGCTCGATCCCGGCAGGTCCGCGCCGAGTTGAAGCGGCTGTTTTACGTTGCGGCCACGCGTGCGCGCAGTTCCGTGCAGCTGTTTGCATCGCCCGCGCTGAAGATGAACGGCGATGTGTCAGAAGGTGCCGACACGCTGCTGGGAGCGGCCTGGCCGGCAGCCCAGAAGGAATTTGCTTCAGCCAATGTGCACAACGGCCGGGCCCTTGCGCCGGTGTTGCAGATGCGGGCGCGGCATCCTGCCAATTACGAAAGCAGCGGCCTGGCATTGGCGGCGGCCGGTGAGGTGAGTGACAACAGCGGCCTGAACAAACTGCCCTTACCGGAAGCTCCGAAACGGCCCAGCCTGCAGCGAATGCCGCTCACGGTGGATGTTCGTGCGCAGTTGCACCTACGAGCACTACCAGCACGCCACGGAACGGCTAGGCCGGCTCAGCCCGTGGCGGAGTTCCAACGGCCGGAGGGCTCGCTGCGTGCGCGCACTCTTGGCAACACGGTACACGCTTTTCTCGAGCATCTTTCGTACGCCATGGCCGGGTCTCCTCAGCGGAGCCAGCAGGCATGGATGGCAGAAATTCAGAGTTGGTCGCCGCGGATGCGAGCGGTCCTGCGCGGTGACGGCCTACCCCCGGCGGAGGTGGAAGCACTCACCGCGGAGACGCTCCGGGCCTTGAGGCAGACACTAGAAGATGCGGACGGTCGCTGGCTGCTGCAGGCGCATGCCGGCGCGGTGAGTGAGGGTGAGTTTGGCATCTGGGATGAAAGCACAGGTACAACCCGCCGCTCCCGGATGGATCGCAGCTTTTTCGCGAGCGCCGCGCCAGGCAGCACCGGATCGGATGTGCTTTGGATCGTGGACTACAAAACCGCCGATCAGAGCAAGGCCGGTCGTGAGGCGTTCCTGCAACGCGAACGGGAGAAGTATGAAGGGCAGTTACGAGGCTATGCGGAGCTTCGATTGCCGGAACTTCCGCCGCGTACGCGGGTGATGCTGGCGCTCTATCATCCCTTGTTGCCCAGGCTCACCTGGTGGGAATACGCCAGATAGATGAGTCTAAGTCCTGACCGCTGACGGTAAGTAGACGCGCGTGGATGCCCAATACGAGTGGACTACCTCGGAAACGCCTAGGCCGCGTGGATGATGTTGTGGCGAACGTCGCTGCCGCGGACCCAGAAGATGACGTCTTCCGCGATGTTGGTGGCGTGGTCGCCGACGCGTTCCAGGTTGCGAGCGATCATAATCGCGTTGAGCGCCTGAGGAGTCCATGCGGGTTCACGCTTGATGAGGTCGGACAGGGCGCGAAAGGCCGCCTTATTGATGTCATCCACCTCTTCGTCCAGGGCGAGAACGGATTCAGCCAGAGACGCATCCCCATCGATGAAAGCATCGATGGATTTACGCACCATGGCCCCGGAGAGCGTGCCGAGACGGGGAATGTCGACCGGCAAATCCAGGTTGGCAAAGGCGGCCATCTCCCGCGCGCGCAGAGCGATGTTAACGGCCAGATCGCCGACGCGTTCCAGGTCGGCATTGATGCGAATGACCGAGAGAATGAAGCGGAGGTCGACCGCCATGGGCTGCTCCATCGCCAGTAAGTCAAGCGCTGCCGCATCGATCTCGCGTTCCAGGTGATTGATCGCAGGTTCGGAGCGGCGGACCAACTCGACCAGCGACATGTCACGCGTGCGATAGGCTTCAATCGATCGCTGGATCGCCTGCTCGCTGAAGCCGGCCATAATCAGCAGCTTCTCCTTGAGTTCCTCCAGCGACTGATGAAATCGTGTTCGCATCAGCGGCCGCCTTTCACGTGGCCGACGCACGGCAACAAACCAGTCTCCACGTTGCTGAAGGCAGGTTGCTGGTACCGCGTCATTGGTGAAAGATAGCGCACCCTGATCCAAGCTAAAGCTTAACAAGCACGCGTGAACACAAGGTCAACACAGGCGCTAAACGAACCATCCTGAGAACCACGGGAATCGAACGTTGCACTGGCGGCAGAACCTTGCAAAGCAGATCCCTACGAAGACGATTCCGAAGCTGCCACCGGCATGAGCCCTGCAGGCACGCCAGGCTCGCTCTCCGCCAGCGAATCGGGATGGATCACCTCCGCAGCGAGCAGGGTGAAGCAGAAGGTGCTGCCCTGGCCCAGGGCGCTCGTCACGGTGAGGCTGCCGCCATGCTCCTCAATGAGGTGCTTGGCGATGGCCAGGCCCAGGCCGGTACCGCCGCTTTCGCGAGAGCGCGCTTTATCGACACGGTAGAAGCGCTCAAAAATGCGGTTCTGATGCTCCAGCGCAATGCCCGGGCCAAAGTCGCGCACGCGAAACTGAACCGTCCGATCGTCCCGCAGACCCACGCTGAGAACGACGCGGGCGTGGACATCGGCGCCTGTATCGCCCTGCGGCATGACGAGCGGTTCGGCGTACTTGACCGCATTTTCAATCAGGTTTCCGAGCACCTGCAGCACGGCATGTTCGTCCGCCAGAACCAGCCGGTCCGTGGTCTCCTGAACTTCGAAGTCGGCTTCGTCGCCCAAAGGACTGCCAAGCGCTGTTTTGAGCGCGTCATCCAGCAGGCGTCCCGCCGGGATCGGCTCACGGCTCAGCTTGCGTTCGCTGTCCTCCACACGTGCCAGCAGCAATAAATCCTCGGTGAGTCGGTTCATGCGCGTCGCATTTTTTAGAACCGTTTCAAGATACTCGCGCGCATGCGGCTGCAGGGCTTCAGTATCGAGCAGCGTTTCCACATATCCCATGATGCTGGTCAGCGGTGTGCGCAGCTCATGCGAAACGTTGGCGACGAACTCGCGCTGAGTCCGTTCCATGGCTTCGGCGCGAGTGACGTCATGCAACACGGCAACAGCACCACCGTCAGGCAGCGGCGAGGTGTTCACGTCAAAAATGCGGCCGGGCAGAAGTGTTGCCGAACGCACCTCGGAGGGCGAGCGTTCGTCCACGGCGCGCTGCACCGCGTCCAGCAGCACGGGATCACGCAGTGTGTGCACCAGCGAGCGGCCAAGACGGATGGAGCTGCCCAGGCCATGCATGCCCATGAGCCGGCCCATTTGCGCATTGGTCCACTGCACGCGGCCGTCGGCATCCACGCCCAGAACACCGTCCTGCATGCCCTCCAGCAGAACCTCAAGCTGGTGCCGGCTCTCCTCCATGTGGGCCATGCGTACGCCAAATTCAGCGTCGGCCTCGGCAAAGTGCCGGTGCAATGTCGCGAACTCCGGGCTGAGCACGGCAGTGCGTGGCTTGCCAGTAAAGAGCAGCTCCATCTGCGCGGCTTCCTGCAGGAGCCGGCTTCGAAGCAGTAAGAACGCGCAGATAGCTGCCGCGGCGGCCAGCAGAATGGGAAGCCACGATCGTGAGGACAGGTGTGACGCCGAGTAGGCGCAAAAGCTTCCCACACAAAAAAACAACAACAGCGCGAAAGCGGAAATGGAGAGTCTGCGTGACATCCCGTGGTGCGCTCTCCTTCCCTGCCGGTTGGACTGTCAACCGGTCAAGATTGCTGTCCCGTTACCCGCTCCAGAACAAAGCCGTCATGCCGTGTCATAGTCAGTGTCCTATGACACTATCCCGGATGACGAGATCTGTTTGCGGAAGCGTGTCTACCTTTGCACCTGGGAAGCGGCATGCAGCCGGCTTATCAGAAAGCCTCCACGAATGATCCCCTACGCCCGGTCGCCTCGCTCGAAACGGTATCCGGCACCACGCATCGTTTTCAAGTAGCGCGGCTCTTCCGCATCGTCCTCAATTTTCTCGCGGATGCGGCGAACGTAAACGTCCACGGAGCGCGGAGTGACGAAGCGCGCATCGCCCCACACCGCATCCAGTAGCTGGTCGCGGGAGAAAACCCGGCCGGGGTGGCGTGCCAGATAATCCAGCAGGCGGAACTCGGTGGCGGTAGTGGTGACAAGCTCGCCGCGCACGCGCAGCTGCATGGCCCCGCCGTCGATCTCAATCTCACCAAAGCGAATCGTCTCAGGGGAGTCCGGCCGCTCAAACCGGCGCAACACTGCTTTCACCCGGGCAACCAGCTCACGCGGGCTAAAGGGCTTGGTGATGTAATCGTCCGCGCCGAGTTCCAGCCCTTGCACGCGGTCGGCTTCCCCCGCGAGCGCTGTGAGAAAAATGATAGGCACAATGCTCAGGTCGCGGTTGGAGCGAAGCCGCCGGCACAGATCCAGCCCGCCGCCGCCGGGCACCATGATGTCGAGCAGAAAGAGCAGAGGGCGATCGGCTTCGGCTTCGGGCACAACGTCCGCGGCTGAAACAAAAGCGCGCACGGCGTACCCGGCATTCTGGAGATTCAGCGTAACGAGCTTGGAGATGTCCGCGTCATCTTCCAGCAGAAAAATCGTCGACGGCAAGAGCGTGCTCCTGGGACAAGCCGCCTGAACTCATGCAGTGGCACGGCTGTCCGCCCCAGCGTAGCGCATTCCAGTGGCGCCCGGTGCGAAAGGACGATGAATCTGGAGGAGGTGCTTTGGCGAAGTTCTTAGGAGTGAAAGGATTCTTCCGAAGACCGCAGGCGAACGATGCGCTCCACCGCGTAAGGGGTGCGGCTGCTGCCCGAGTGGAAGTGGCGCACCTGCAGCTCGCCCAGCAGGCCGATGCCCATGGTCTGAATGCCCGCCAGCAACAGGACGCCCGCGATGATGAACAGCGGCCCGTGAGCCACCAGAATGTGGCCGTGGGTAAAGACTTTCAAGCCCAGCAGGTACACAGACAGAATGCCGCCAAGCACGATGCTGGCCGCGCCGAAGCTGCCGAAAAAGTGCAATGGCCGCGTCAGATATTTGAGCAGGAAGCGGATGGTGAGCAGGTCAAAAAAGACCCGGAACGTGCGGGAGATGCCGTAGTGACTCTGGCCGTGCTGGCGCGCCGCATTCGAAATTGGCACTTCGCAGATGCTGGCACCGTACCAGGAGGCGAGCGCCGGGATGAAGCGGTGCATCTGGCCGTACAGCGGAATGTTCTGAATCAGTTCGCGGCGGTACGCCTTGAACGTCGTGCCGAAATCATGAATATCGACACCGCTGAGCTTGGCCATGAGCCAGTTGGCGGCACGCGATGGAATGCGCCGCATCAGCAGGTTATCGCCGCGGTTTGAGCGCCATCCGCTCACGACGTCGTAGCCCTCTTCCAGCTTGGCGAGAAACTGCGGAATCTCCGTGGGATCGTGCTGGAGGTCGCCATCCATTGCCAGCACAAAATCGCCCGTGCTGTGGTCAAAACCGGCGGCCAGCGCGCTGGTCTGGCCAAAGTTCCGGCGCAGCTTGATCACCAGCACGCGGCTATCGACCGCGGCAATCTCTTCCAGCAGGCGATAGGTGCGGTCACGCGAACCGTCATCGATAAAGATGAGCTCAAAGCTGTCGCTCACCTGCTCCATCACCTCTTTCAGGCGGTCATACAGAGCGGTCACGCTCTCCTCTTCGTTGTGAAAAGGGACGACGATGGAATACTTCGGCACCCCTATATGTTACCCCCATCCATGCACTCCACTGCCGGCCAAAATCGCCCACGCAGAAGTATTTACTCCGAGAGAACATGGCGCGGGAAGCCGGTTTGCGCCAGGATGCGTGGTGGTACCGTACATCTACCATGGTCAAGCGCCTCCTCCTCATCGCGGCGATCGCAGTGCTGGCTGGCTTGAGCTTGTATGTGTATTTGCGGCAACGCGCGGACAATCGCCTGAACACCGGTGAAGTTACTTCCTCACCGGATCAGAGCGGAAACCGCGACACGAGCGCATCGCCTGCCCGGCAAAGCAAAGCGCAGGTGGACCGTTCCAGCGCGGCGAATGACATGAACGGGCAGCAGGCATCTTCTCCCTCTCAGCCGGTGATTTCCCCCTCCGGCTCCATGGTCTCGCCCATCGACGGCAGCTCACAAACAAGCGTGCCTGCCACGGATAGCATTGCGCCGAATCCGCCAAATGGCGCGGCCTTCACCGGTACGGGGCGGTATCAGGTGTACCGGCAGGGGAATCTGACCTGGCGCGTGAACACCGACGACGGCAGCACCTGCATCCTCTTCGCAACGGAGGAGGAATGGCGCAAGCCTCTCGTCTACAACCATGGTTGCCGCAGCAGTGAAGCGTTTATCGGCCCCGCACATCGTCGTAGCGGCGGCGGTCCCGTTTAGAGGGTTTCCCCTCGGAGACGACTTCAAACCATGGCATGAGCTTGCGCTGCTCGGCAGCCTCCGCCCGCTTTTTCTGACTCTCGTCTGTTTCGCGATAGAGCGCTTGCGCAATTGCGGCGGACCCGCGCTGCTCCGCCAGGCCAAGCACCTCCACTTCAAACTCGGCGGCTTCCGTGCGGATGCTCAGCAGATCGCCGATGCGGACATCGCGCGAAGCCTTGCAGAGCTGGCCGCCAATGCGCGCGCGGCTTAGTTCGCAAGCGCGTGCGGCCAGTGTGCGTGTCTTGAAGAAGCGTGCGGCCCAGAGCCACTTATCGATGCGTATGCCGTTCATAAGAAACCTGCTGCATTGGATGACAGAAGACAGCGGTGGCGATCCCGAGGGAAAAGCCGAGGCGCCACGGCGAGCCAGCGACGATTCATGACCTGAAAAAAATCTGGCCGCGGAAGATGCCGGAGTTCCTCAAGAAGGCGTGCATCCTGCTGTTTGCGTTCAGCGGGTGTTTCGGCCTGATGCACGATAATCGCAGCCGTGTCGAGGCCGGGCACGAATGGCAGCGGTTCCGCCCCGCGACCCAGGAACTCCTTCATCGGATCTTCCGCCGTCTGCACAACGGCATCCGGCTGCACGCCGCGCGCAAGCATCCCGGCACGGACCTCCGCCGGATCGCCAAGCAGGCCGACGCTGACCGCGGTTCCCTTTCGCAGTTCATTCTTGAGAATACGAAGAGCTTCGGTGAGAGAGTCGACCTGAAAATCCACGGCACCGGCGTGGTTCGCGGCGCGCATGCCGTGCCGGTCATCGGAGACCAGCAGAACCGCTCCACCCAGGCCCAGTCCGGCCAACGCGAGTGCCTGTGCGGGCGCTTCGACTGAAAAGCAGAGGAGGAAACGCTGCGACCAGTTGGGGCGGCGCTCGGCCATCTGAGTAAAAACCGGGAGAGTGGCTTGCTGGAGGTCAGGCCGTAGCTGGGTCATGTTGTCTGTGGACGGTATGGGCTAGTGCTCCCCTTGAGATGGCTTTGCAGGGCAGCTCGCCCTTGCGGCAGATTTCCGCTGTTGCGTTGGCGATAGACTTGAAACATGCAGACCGCGGCACGTCTCCTGCGCTCCCTGGCACTGATTTTCTGGCTCGGCAGCATTCTCTTTTTCGGCGCTGTGGTGGCACCCAACGCCTTCCGGCTGCTGGGCAAAACTGCGGAGTTCGGCACGTTCATCGGGGTTTGCCTGCTCGCGCTGCACAGCGCAGGGCTTTGGTGCGGCGTGGCGATGATCTTGGCGATACGGCTCCTGCGCGGCAATGCGCGCTGGCCCATGTTGCAGCTGGGTCTCGCCATCGGCATGATGCTGCTGACGTTTGTCTCCAACCGCTTCATCATCGCACCCATGGAGCACGACCGCGCGCTGGCCGGCGGCCAGATTGAGACGCTGCTGCCGGGCTCGCCGCTGCGCGAAGACTTCGATGTGCGGCATAAGTGGTCGACGACCGTGGAAGGCGGTGTGCTGCTGCTCGGCCTGGCGCTGGCGGGCGTCGCGGCCTCTGAGCGGGAGCAGGTGCTCGTAGTGGAGCGGGTGCCTGCAACTTAGGCGGCAGCGCCAGCCTTCCCCGTGACTGCTAGCATGTTAGATGAATGAATAATGAAACGCTGAAGATTATCCCCCTGGGCGGGCTTGGCGAGTTCGGCATGAACTGCATGGCCGTCCGCTGGAAGGACGACATCATCGTCATTGATGCCGGCCTTATGTTTCCTGAAGATGAACTGCTCGGGGTCGATATTGTCGTCCCGGACATCACCTACCTGCTGGAGAACCGCGAGCACGTTCGTGCCATCCTGCTGACGCACGCGCACGAAGACCACATCGGCGGTCTGCCGCGCATCCTGAGCCAATTGAACGTGCCCGTCTACGGCACCGAGTTCACGCTGACCTATGTGGAAGGCAAGCTGGAAGAACACAAGCTGCTGGATGATGCGGACCTGATCGAAATGCTGCCCGGCGAGAGCTTCGACCTGGGGCCATTCCGCGTCTCGCCCATCCGCGTCACCCACTCGCTGGTGGACTGCGTGGCACTGGCGATACGTACGCCGGTGGGCACGATCGTGCACACGGGCGACTTCAAGATTGACCTGGCCAGCCCGGATGGCAAGCCCTTTGACCTTCACGCCTTTGCGGAACTGGGAAAAGAGGGCGTGTTGCTGCTGCTGCAGGACTCCACCAACGTCGACCGGCCAGGCTATACACCGGGCGAGCTGGCGGTCCGGCCCAGGCTTGACGAGATCTTTGCGCGCACGGAGAAACGGCTCTTTTTCTCGTGCTTTTCGTCTTCGATTCATCGCATCAAGCTGGCCATGGATCTGGCGCACAAGCACGGCCGCAAGGTCGCGCTGATCGGCCGGTCGATGGACAATTCGACGGAGATTGCGCAGGACCTGGGCTACATCGATCCGCCGCCGGGGCTGCTGATCCATAGCGGGCAATTGCGCGACATGCCGCCGGAGAAGGTCTGCATCCTGATCAGCGGAACGCAGGGTGAGCCGATGAGTGCGCTCAGCCGCGCCGCGGTGGATAACCACAAGCACGCCAAGATTGAAGCCGGTGACACGGTGCTCTTCTCTTCGCGCGTGATCCCCGGAAATGAGAAGGCGATCTACAACGTCATCGACCACCTCTACCGGCGCAAGGCCAAGGTCATTCATGATGACGGCCGCTCCGGACTCATCCATGTGAGCGGTCATGCCTCGCAGGAAGAGCTGCGCCTCATGATCAATCTGCTGCGGCCGAAATTCTTCGTGCCCGTCCACGGCGACTACCGCCATCTGACTCAGCACGTGGAAGTCGCCATGGGCACCGGCATTCCGGAAAAAGCCGTCCTCATTGAAGACGGGGAGGTTCTGGAAATCACGCCGCTCACGGCAGAGATCAACGGCAAGGTTCCCAGCGGGCGCGTGCTGATTGATTCCGGCTCCACCTCTGACGTGGTCGAAGAACTCGTCATCCGCGACCGCAAGCACCTGAGCGAAGCCGGCCTGGTGCTCGCGATCATCTCCATCGACAAAATGACCGGGCGCCAGCAAGGGCCGCCCGAGATCGTGACCCGCGGCTTTACCGCCAACGAGCAAGGCATGAGTGAGGAGTCCCGCCGCATCATCGCCCGCACGCTGGAGGACAGCTCCATCGAAGAGCGCCGGGATTGGATGCTGATGAAGGAAAAGATCCGCTCGGACCTGAAGCGGTACATTCAAAAAAGCACAGGCCGCCGTCCCATGATCCTCCCGGTCATCCTGGAGATATAACCATAGCGTCGTCCCGTTGACTGTTCCCTGTTTCCTGGCTTTGTTCCCTGATCTGCCCTTGGTGAGGTTTTTGTGGCCCGGCGCTTCCCGCGTCCCCGTTCGTTAGAAAGCCGCCGTCATCGCGATGTGGGTGTCGCGGCGGCGGCGCGCGGCTTGATCGTCAAACGCTACTCGCAGGCCCGGCAGAACCTGCGTGCGCACCGGTTGCCGTGGCTCATTGTGCTGTGTTGTGTGTTGCTGGCACCGCTGCTCATGTGGCCCTTTGCACATCTGCATCTGCAGGCCATCGCACTCTTCAAAATGGTCAGCGGCGATCCGCTGAATGCTCCGTTGCGCGCGGTAGTCGAGCCGTTTCAGGAAGAATCACTGCTGCTGCAAACAGATGCAGGCCCGGTGAAGGCACGGCTGTATACGCCGGTGCGGCACCCGCACGCACCCGGCATCGTGGTCTTCCACGGCGTACATTACATGGGCATGAATGAGCCGCGGCTCATGGGCTTCGCGCGAGCCATGGCATCGTGCGGCCTGCAGGTGCTCACGCCTGAGCTGCCGGACATCAAGGATTACCGCGTCAGCGAGAGCAGCATCGGTGTCATCGGCAGCTCCACAAAGTGGTTTGCCGAACGGCAGCGCCAGCCCGTGGCGGTGATGGGTCTTAGCTTCTCGGGTGGACTGGCGCTGGTGGCGGCGGCGAACCCGGCATACCGGCCCAGCATGAAGCTGGTGTTTGCCGTGGGCTCGCAAGGCTCCATGGGGCGTGTGGCCAGCTACTACCGCACGGGCCGCGCCGCACGGCCGGACGGCACGGTCGAGCTGCTGCCCGCCCACGAGTATGGGCCGCTGGTGCTGGAGTACGAACATGTCGACGAATTCGTGCCGGCACCGGATGTGAATGCCATCCGGGGCGTGCTTCGTACACACCTGTACGAGGACAAGGACGCGGAAATCAAGGCGATGCAGGAGCTCTCGCCCCGGCAACAGGCCGAGGCCGCCGAACTGATGGATGCCGGCTCGGACGCGGTCCGCACCCTGCTGAAGACCAGTGAACTGCGCCACCGCAAGGAGCTGGCAGGCCTGAGTCCGGAGGCCGAACTTGGCAAGCTGACCGTGCCCGTCTACCTGCTGCATGGCGAGGCGGACAACATCATTCCGGCGGCGGAGATGCTCTGGATGGAAAGCGAACTGCAGGCGACCACATTGCAGGCAGGGCTGGTAAGCCCGGTGCTCTCCCACATCGATATGCAAAAGGCACCCAGCGCCTGGGATGAATGGAAGCTTGTGCACTTTATGGCGATGGTGCTGCGGAATGCGAAGCGGTAGCGCAGGTTGACAATCAGGCAGCACTCGAATGTCCTGTTTTACGCGGCTCACAGGGCCATGCCGGTTGCGACGTGATACCGTCCTCATAAATCCCTTTGAAGTCTTTTGAGGCACTATGACGCGTTTGCGGCAGATCGTTGTGGGTGTGGCGTGCTCCTTCTTGATGGTGGTCTTCGCTGGAAGCGCGCAGCAGGCACCCCTCTACCCGAACTACCCAAGTGAAACTCCGGCGGCGTTTCAGCGGCCCACCGCGGGCATGAATCATGAGCGGCGCGACGTAATGATCCCGATGCGCGACGGTGTCAAGCTGCACACGATTCTTCTGGTGCCCATGGGCGCGCAGCACGCCGGCATGCTCATGACGCGGACCCCCTACAACGCCGTCGTCCTCACCACCAACACACCCAGCGTCCACCTGGACGTAAGCCTGTGGGGCTACGACAACGCGACAGAGCCGATCATCAATGGCGGGTACATCCGCGTCGTGCAGGACATTCGCGGCAAGTACGGCAGCGAGGGCGATTACATCATGAACCGGCCCTTCAGCGGTCCGCTCAATCCAACGCCCGTGGATGAATCGACCGACACCTACGACACCATCGACTGGCTGGTGAAGCATGTGCCGGAGAGCAACGGCCGTGTGGGCATTCTCGGCATCAGCTACGACGGCTTTCTCTCGCTCACGCCGCTGGTGCATCCGCATCCGGCGCTGAAATGCGTGGTGCCCATGAACCCCATGGTGGATGGCTGGATGGGGGACGACTGGTTCCACAACGGTGCCTTTCGCCAGCAGAACATACCCTATATCTATGAGCAGACGGCGACGCGGTCCAACGAAGCGCGGTGGCTGTCGAGCAACTTCGACGACTACGACATGTACATGAA
>CAXTPQ010000025.1:38819-44066 GCA_964246215.1 uncultured Terriglobus sp.
CCAACGAAGCGCGGTGGCTGTCGAGCAACTTCGACGACTACGACATGTACATGAATGCCGGCTCGGCCGGTGAGTTGGGCCGTCAGCGCAATATGGACCAGATCGGCTTCTGGAAGAAGATCACCACGCACCCGAGCTATGACAGCTTCTGGAGCGGGCAGGCCATGGACAAACTGCTCGCCACACAGCCGCTCACCGTGCCCACCATGCTCGTCCACAGCCTCTGGGACCAGGAGGACATCTACGGTGCGATGGCTGTCTACAAAGCCCTGAAAGACAAGCCAGAGGCCAAGCAAAATCTCTTCCTGGTCATGGGCCCATGGCACCATGGTCAGGAAATCGAATCCGCCGAGTCACTGGGGCCGATCAAGTTCCGCAGCGACACAGGCCTGTATTTCCGGACGGAGATTTTGGCACCTTTCCTGGCGCATTACCTGAAGGATGGTGCACCAGCCATGGACGTGGCACCCGTTTCGGCATTTCAGACGGGCACGAACCGGTGGGAGCGGCTGCAAAGCTGGCCGTCCGCCGCCGGCAACGCTGCGCCGGAAGCCAAGCAGCTTTACCTGCATGCGGGAGACAAGCTCGACTTCACAAAGCCGGCAGCCGGCGAGGGTAGCGATGCCTATGTCTCCGACCCAGGCAAGCCTGTCCCATTCCGGGCCCGGCCGAGCCAACCCGTCGGCTACACAGAAAATCTGTCGTGGGTGCGTTGGCTGGTCGACGATCAGCGGGAGTTCTCCGGCCGGCCCGACGTGCTGACCTTTACCACCAACGTGCTGACAGAGCCACTCAAAATCAGCGGAGCACCGATAGCAAACCTGATCGCGGCCACCACGGGAACCGATGCCGATTGGGTGGTGAAGCTGATCGACGTTTACCCGGACGAGGTGGCCGGCCAGCCGGAGCTGGGCGGCTACCAACTGCCCATCGCCATGGACATCTTTCGCGGCCGCTATCGTGAAGGCCTGTCGACGCCCAAACCGCTTACCGCAGGCTCACCGCTGCTTTACAAGTTCGCTCTGCCCAACGCCAACCACGTCTTTCTGCCCGGTCACAAAATCATGGTCCAGGTGCAGTCCAGCTGGTTCCCGCTCTACGACCGCAACCCGCAAAGCTTTGTGCCCAACATCTTCTTCGCCAAGCCCGAGGATTACAAAAAGGCGACGGAGACGATCTATCACGCAGGCGAGCAGGCAAGCTTCATCGAATTGCCTGTCGTCCCCTGACGTGACAGACTTGCTTTCAGAAAAGGTGTGAAAATACCCCATGGCGTTGGTCACCCTAGAAGAGATTCGCGCAGCGGCACAGCGCATCGCGGGTGTCGCGGTCCGTACCGGCCTGCACCGCCTGGAGCCGCGGCAGCTGCGCCGCATGGGCCTGACGGTGGCCGCGGACGCGCCCACGATCTGGCTGAAGACTGAAAACGACCAACCTATCGGCTCCTTCAAACTCCGCGGTGCTTACAACAAAGTCGCAAGTCTGAGCGAAGACCAGCTCAAGCATGGAATCGTCGCACACTCCAGCGGCAATCATGCGCAGGGCGTCGCCTACGCGGCGCGGGCGCGCGGCGTGCACGCCACCATCGTGATGCCGGAGGCTGCACCGCGCGTCAAGCGGGATGCGACTATCGCCCTGGGCGCGGAAGTGCTGCTCTGCGGCCCCACCAGCCAGGAGCGCATCGACATGGCGAACCAGGTCATCGCCGAGCGCGGCGGTGTGCTGGTGCCGCCGTACGACGATCCCTACATCATCGCCGGCCAGGGCACCTGCGGGCTGGAGATCATGGAGCAACTGCCCGAGGTCGAGCTGATTCTGTCGCCCGTAAGCGGGGGCGGCTTGCTGAGCGGCATCGCCACCGCCGCCAAACTCACGAAATCCGGCGTGCAGGTTTGGGGTGCCGAGCCGGAGTTGGCCGGTGATGCCAAGCAGAGCTTCGACACGCGCGAACTGGTGGAGTGGCCCGGCTCGCAAACCACCAAAACCATCGCGGACGGCCTGCGCACGCAAAGCCTGGGCCAGCGGAACTTCGCACAAATTCTGGAGTACGTTGACGGCATCGTCACCGTGACTGAGGACGAAATCCTGGAAGCGACCCGCATGCTGCTGATCGCCACAGACATCGTCGCGGAACCGAGCGGTGCCGTCACACTGGCGGCGGCGCTCTTCCATGCCGATGCCCTGCCCCGCACCTCAAACCTGGTCTGCGTCATCAGCGGCGGCAACATCGACCCGGCGCTGAAGGAAGAGCTTCTGATGGCGGAAGCTTAGCAGCTGACAAAGCCGGGTGCCCCACCTTCGCGGAGCTAAGGTGTTCTCCTTGTAAGAGGGAATGAGGCGCTGCTTCAGGACTCAACCCTTTCGCCAAGCCGCGGAGAATGGGGCAAACCTGTCCGTGGATGCGAACAAGGCGCGACCGTGTACAGGCATACGCCGTCTAACCGCTGTATGCGCCTGCTCCTGTCAGCTGTCTGCACTGCCCTGCTCTCTTCCACACTTCTCGCCCAGGCCGGCCAGCAGCACATTGGCGAGCGCGCCACCGTACTGCATATCGCGAACGTCTATGTTGCTCCCGATGCCAGTTCACAAAAAGTCAGCGAAGTCTCGCCCGGGCATGAAGTCGTTATCGTCGAGCGCTCGGGTCCCTGGATAAAGATCTTCGCCAATACGGACATTGAAGAGCGCCAGACCGACGACGAGCCCGAGTTTTCTGTCGAGGAAGCCGCCCTGCCCCGCTCCGGCTGGATCCGCAACAAGGGCATCGTGAGCAACGCAACGCCGAACGGCGATCAACTGCTCTTTGGCGCGGCCGCCACCGAAGAAGCGCAAGCGAACGAGCCGCACGCGCCCAAAAGCGCCGCCGGCTCCGCGCATCTGCTGTACCGCCGCGTCGCGGAGTACTTCCCGGCTTCGCCGGTCGCGGGCGAAAGCGCATGGCGCTCCGCCGACATTCGCTGGCAGGAGGAAAAGTTCGACGCACGCACGCTGCCCTCCTACAAAGACCCCGATCCCAACTCACGGCCAAAAATCTATCCAGATCAGCTCAAGAAAGTCGTCAAGCAACAGGCCGGCACAAAGTACGCGGCGCTGGCTGCCTATGACCTGCTGGATGCAAAGATGTGCGGTGACTGGCAGGGCCTGCCGAAGTGTCCAGCGCTGGAAAGCGACGCTTACGAAAAGTATGTGTCGCAGTACCCGGACGGCCCCAAAACCGCCGAGGCGTTGTGGAATGCCGCCTATCGCCAAGGCGTTCTGGTGACCATGTACACGACCGAGGAAAATCGCAAAAAGGCCGACCAGGCGAGTCAGCGTGCGCATGCCCTGCGCGACCAGATGATCGCGAAGTTTCCGCAGTCCGATTACACGGCGCGCACGGCCAGTCTGGTATACAGGGTGGAGCAAGGCATCGCGATCTATGGTTCCGACCGCGACTAGTCTCTTTCTTGCTTATGAGGTTCTGACGTTTTGAATGAGTATCTGCTTTCCGTCGTTCTCGGTATCGTCGAAGGCCTGACGGAATTTCTGCCAGTAAGTTCGACAGCCCATCTCCGCATCGCGGAAGCCCTGCTGCACATCTCGCTCAGCGACCCGTACTGGAAGATGTACACCATCGTGATTCAGCTGGGCGCGATTCTGGCGCTGCTGCTGCTCTTCCTCGGCCGCATTGCGGCATTCTTTCGCACCTTTCCACATGGAGAGCGCGGCACCAAAACGTGGTTGACTCACCCGATCTCCCTCACGCTGATCGCCTTTGTCTGCACGGCGATTCCCGCCAAGCTGCTGACAAAAATCGTGGGTGAGAATCTGGAGAACCTGACGGTCATCGCCCTTGCATTGCTCATCGGCGGTATCGTCATGTGGGTGGTGGATGCCTGGGCCTCGCGCCGCGAGGCGAGCACCACCCACGTCGAAGACATGAACCTCGGCCAGTCCATCTGGATTGGCTTGTGCCAGGTCATCAGCGCCGTCATCCCGGGCACCTCGCGCTCCATGTCCACCATCGCGGCGGGGCAACTCTCCGGCCTGGACCGCGCCACGGCGCTGGAATTTTCTTTCTTGCTCAGCATTCCCACCATGATCGTGGCCACTAGCTATGCCCTGCTGAAGGCACTCCATCCCAAGGCGACCGAAGTCGGCGCGGAAGCCATCGCACCGCTCACCATGAGCCCGGAGCGCTGGATCGTGCTCATCATCGGCATGGCCGTCTCCTTCATCGTTGCGTATGTGGTGGTCGCCTGGTTCCTGCAATGGGTGCGCAGGCGCGGCTTCACGGTCTTCGCTGTCTACCGAATCATCGTGGGCGCGGGCATGCTGGTCTGGCTGCACCTGCACCGCTAAACCTGTCTTCATTTCGAACGAACCATGAAAGGTGCTCACTGGCTTGTCCCCATCACAGAAAGGGAACGCTCGCGGCATTTCTACACAGAACTGCTTGGGATCGAATTCGTCGCAGATGACGTGCTCTTACTTTCCCAGCACTGAATGCAAACAGTTTTTTATTTCGTGTACCCGGCGTAACGAATTCTCAAGTGATCACCGCCTGCTTGTGAACCTGGAACTCAACCTGAATCCTTCGCTCGAAGCCGATACGGCGTGAACCATCCGTCTACTTAGTTCCCCGGGTCGGGAAAGACACGAAGCGTCGCGAGATTTGTATACAAGCGGTCTAAATAGGTAGCGGCAATCTCAGGTCCGCACATTCTGGTGATATAGGTTCTGAGTCTTCTTGCATCCTGGAGTGCCCGATTGGAAAGGACAACCTCAAAGCTCAAGCGGCTGCACACACCTGATTCGGATTCTTGTACGTACCCGGATGCTCCTCTTCGAGTTCCTGCCGTAAATGCAAAAAAGCATCCTCCAAAGAGGTCAGCGTTTCCGGATGCGCTATGGCATTGACATAGATCTCCTCTGCCGTGGGGTCGTCTTCTCCGGCCATGTCTTCAGGTGTTGCAAGGGAGAGCGCAGCTTCGGCAACGCAGTATTGCAGCGCTTAAGCATCCGTCTTCAGATTGCGCCTGGACTTGAGCCGGTCGAAGAATTCAGCGCCCGCTTGGTCCAGGTGAATCAGCCTCTCCAACGATTCAGCCATTCAGATTCCTCTGATTCACTATAACTTCACTCGTTTGCATCTCCCAGGAGATGAGCACGGCATCCAGAGATCTCGCTACAGCAGAGCAGCACGGCCTAGCGCGGCTCGGACTCCTTCATCAATTCCACAAGGTAGCTCTTCCACACGGCGGCCTGCGT
>CAXTPQ010000026.1:0-43981 GCA_964246215.1 uncultured Terriglobus sp.
GCCATGATTGTGGACTGGCAGTATGAGCCGATCAAGGGCAAGCTCCTGCACATCGACCTGAAGCGGATCGCAATGAACAAGGCAATGCGCGTTTCCGTACCGATCTTCCTGACGGGCGTGTCAGCGGGGGTACGCACCCAGGGCGGCGTGATGGATCAGGTGCTGCGCGAAGTGGAAATCGAGTGCCTGCCGGGTGACATCCCAACGTCATTGGACGTGGACGTGACGGAACTGGGGATTGGCGGCGCAATTCATATCTTCGACCTGCCGCACGCGGGCAAGATCAAATTCCTGGTGGACGAAACCGCGACCGTGGCGCATGTGACCAGCATCAAGGAAGAAGCCGCGACCGCTGAAGTAACACCGGCCGCCGCTGAGCCTGAAGTCACCAAGGCCAAGGGCAAGCCGGAGACTCAGGCGGCTGCGCCGAAGAAGTAAGTGCTAAGTGGTAAGTAGTAGGTGCTAAGTAGTAGGCAGTAACTGCCGGGTGCTAGCTAGTAGGCTGCAGCTAATGAAGTTTGTCCCATTTCATCACTTCTACTTAGCACTTGGAACTTACCACTTGGACCTGCGCGGGAGCGAGCACGTGAAGTTGATCGTCGGCCTTGGCAATCCCGGCCCGGAGTACACCTTTACGCCGCACAATGCCGGGTTTCTCGCCATGGATCGCCTTGCGGAGAACTGCGGGGCTGTTCTGGCAAACCGCCGCAGCCGGGCACTTACCGGCAGGGCTTTGATTGCCGGAGAGGATTGTCTGCTGGTAAAGCCGGAGACATTCATGAATCTTTCCGGCATGGCGGCGGCGGCGTTCGCAGGAGAATACGGTCTGCAGCCGGCGAAGGACATGATCGTGCTCTATGACGAACTTGCTTTTTCACTGGGCACGGTGCGCGTGGCGGCAAACGGCAGCAGCAATGGGCACAACGGTGTGAAGTCCATCACCGGTGCGCTCGGTACGGAAGAGTGGATGCGTGTGCGTATCGGCGTGGGCCGCGGTGCCGCGCCGGATGGGCGGCAGATTCGCGCAGGCGGCAGCGATTACCTGCTGCAGTCCTTGCGCAAAGCGGATTTAACGCTGCTGGATGGGGCGCTGGACCGGGCCGTGGATGCCGTGAAGATGATCGTGTCCGACGGTGTGGCTGCGGCGATGAACAGATTTAACCGCCGCGAGGAGTAGTTCGCGGTGAACTGAAGCGGAAGGAGTCTGTGCCGCTTCAGAGAAAAGCAGATCCTTCGTTTGCTCAGAACCACACCTTGGCTGGTGAACTGGACCGGACGAAAGGGCAAAAGCAACGACCGGGCAGCTCGCCCGGTCCTCAACCGATACTTCCATACCTTCCGCCGCGAAGGTGCGGAGCAGAACTCCGCAGAGGGATGTTTTATGAATCGTACGTATGAAGTGATGTTCATTGTCCGGCCGGACATTGAAGAAGCCGACCTGGATAAGCTGGTCGAGGGTTTCATCGCCGTCGTGACCAACGGTGGTGGTGAGGCTTCCGTGTTGGAGAAGCCGTCGCGCCGCCGCCTGGCTTACACCGTGCGCAAGTTCAACGATGGCATGTATGTGCTGCTGAACGTGACGGCCGATGGCCCGCTTGTCGCCGAGCTGGAGCGCCGCCTGCGTGTGACCGAGCAGGTGATCAAGTTCATCACCGTGCGCACCGACGAGGAGAACAAGCGTTTGGCCAAGGTGAAGGCGATCCGCGACACCAAGGTGAAGACAAGCGCGCAGCGTGCACCGGTGGAGGCGCCGGCCGCTCCGGCTGCTCCCGTAGAGCAGACGGTTGCCGATGCACCTCTGGCGGAGCCGGTTTCCGCTTAGATTTGCCGCTGGGAAGATCACGCGGCGTTTGCAGCAGCACCACTCGCCTGTGCTCCGCTTCCACATCGTTCATAGGGTCCTTTGCGGCCCTGGAGCGGGAGCCCGGCCAAACGGAGAGGGAAGTTCGCTCTCCCTCTTGAAAGGAAACATCAGCCATGGCTGACGAAACAACCAGTACATCCTCCGCGCCTGCACCATCGCAGGGTGGCTACCAGGGTTCCTCGGAAAGACCTTCGGGACCGCGTCCTCCACGTCCGGCCGGCGGCTCGGGCGGCGGCGGCGGCCGCAAGTTCTTTCGCCGCAAGAAGGTTTGCAAGTTCTGCGTGGAAAAGATCGATGCGATCAGCTACCGCGATGTGCGTCTGCTGCAGCAGTTTGTGGCGGAGCGCGGCAAGATCACGCCACGCCGCTTGACGGGCGTGTGCACCACGCACCAGCGCCAGCTTTCGCAGGCCATCAAGCAGTCGCGGAATATCGCGCTGCTGCCGTTTGCGGCCAAGTTCTAAAGCTCAGGCATGAAGGTACGCGACCTGATCAAATTGGTGCAGAAGGATGGATGGCTTCATATTCGGACGACGGGCAGTCACCGTCATTTCCGTCATCCATCCAAGCCCGGAACGGTAACTATCCCGGGGCACCCATCCGATGACGTCGCGATAGGAACCGAAAAGAGCGTCTACAAGCAGGCAGGTTTGCGATGAGCGATTACTTGGTGATTTTTGAGCGGACGGGAACAGGCTACAGCGCTTACGTGCCCGACCTTCCCGGCTGCATCACGACGGGAGAATCGCTGGAAGCAACTCGCAAGAATATGGAAGAGGCAATCAGTGGGCACCTGGCAGTGATGCAGGAGTTTGGTGATCCCATTCCAGAGTCCGTCTCTATTGCGGAGCGCCTGGCCGTTCACGCTTAAACGCGCGATCTATCGAAGATTGGAGAAGAATCATGGAAGTAATTCTGAAGGAAGACGTCGAGAGCCTGGGACACCGGGGCGACGTGGTGAAAGTTGCCAATGGGTACGGCCGCAACTACCTGCTGCCGCAGCGCCTGGCCATTGAGGCGACGACCGGCAACAAGGCCGTCATTGTGCAGATGAAGGAGTCGGCGGTCCGGCGCGCGGCGAAGGACAAGTCCGCGGCGCAGGAACAGGCGGAGAAGCTGAACGCCGTGGAGCTGACCTTTGAACGCAAGGTCGGTGCCAACGATGCGCTCTTCGGCTCGGTGACGGCCCAGGACATTGCGGCGGAGCTTGCCAAGCATGGCTTCGAGATCGATCGCCGCAAGATTGCGCTGGACGAGCCGCTCAAGCAACTCGGCGAGTTCCACGTGCCGGTCAAGATTTTCCGCGAAGTGAACGCGCACGTGAAGGTGACAGTCAAGTCTGACGACCCGAACTTTGTGCCGGGCCTGAAGCCGGAAATCATCAGCGACGAGGACCCGGTGGAGCGCTACGGGCAGGAAGACAACGACCGCTACTAGCAGCCATACAGGCTGGTGGGACAAGAACCGGAGGTGCACCTGAAAAGGTGTGCCTTCTTTTTTACAAAGCATCCAAGCAGCCATGCAAAAAGCGTGCCGGGCTATGTTGTTATTGTTTGTTGCGGTGCTGACGGGTTGCAAGCACCAAGACGCGCCGCAAAGTTCGAGAAGTGCGTTGGCTGTGAGCTCGCCGACCACTCCGGCGAAGGCTGCCCATGCTTTGGCTGACGTGCAGAGCAAGCTGCTGGCGATCGAGAGCAAGTCGATGGACACGGAGGTACCAGCTTCCATTCAGGCAGGCACTGTCCGGCTCAAGGAAGCACTTGTGACCCTGACCGACAGCACGCTTGCCACTCTGCCGGTGAATGTGACGGACAAGCGTGCGGGCGAAGTGTTGCAAGCGCTGCTGCCGCCGGCGAAATCAAAGAGCGGCAACGCAGCGGGCAATGCAAACGGCAACGCGTCGGGCAGCGCTTCTGGTATTCCAAGCAACAGCAAAGAGGATTTTACAGGCCGGAGGCAGGCAATTACGGCGATGATCTGGGCGTGGTCGTCACTTCACCCGCGCCGGGCCTGCTGCTGGTGCAGGAGTCGTTCGACATTGCGTGCGGCCAGGACAATGTGCTGCTCGGCTACAGCAACGCCACCGGCAAGTGGAAGCGCATTTTGCGCTGGCAGGCACCGCCCTACAAGCAGGTAAGCGGTGCGTATGGCGACTGGTATGAAACGCGTTTGCTGCAGCCGCAACGCAACAGGCATCCCGTACTGCTGGTGTTGCATGGCACGCCCTGGTGCACCTCGACGATGAGCTCCTTCAGCATGGACACCCTGGAGCTGGATCCGGATGCCGAGACGGAGACGGCCTTTTTTCATGCGAGCCATGGCTACCGGCGTGCCGATGACGATCCTCCGGCCTCCCTAAAAATTACGCAGGATGGCTTTGAGGTGCGCGCGAGCGTCAATGATTGGGATATGAACCGCATCAGCCGCAAGGGTGTCATGCGATATCGCATGACGGGCACTACCTTGCAGCGCACGTTGCCCATTGCCATGAACGCGCGCGAGTCAGTGAACGAGTGGATCGAGGAGATGCACCATGAGGAAGCGGCGCTGTTCACCGATGCGCCGGCCGGCTCACGCCTGTGGCAGATGTGGCAATCGTTGACGTACGACGGCAAACCCGAAGGCGCAATGACGCCCTTAACAGGGTATGGCGATGTGCGCGCCTGCACCGATTCACCCAGGCACTTTCAGGTGGAGATCGATACGAGGATGTACAAGCCCGGCGAGAAACAGGACACGCCTGGACCGGCATATTACGTGCAAGTGGAGGAGACCGGAAGTGGGTACCTGCTGCACGATGCACTCACCTCGCCGAACCCTGTCTGCGGTGGCCGCGTGATTCTACCGGCGCCGGCAAATTAGCTGCGCGATGCATGCTGAACGCGCATAGGGTTCCAGTGCGGCTGAAACGTGGTCCTGCCGTTTCTGACAAACATGTCAGATTGCGCTCAACTAAAATTACTGCCAGTCCAATCGTGGAAGGGAATGGCCGATGCGAGAGCGTATGAGTGCCGCGAGAATCTTTGGAACTTCTTTGGTGACCCTGCTGATTGCCGGCTGCATGCTGGTGGGCGTGGCTTATGTGTATCTGCGCTTTGGACATCCGCCCGTCGCGGTGACGGACAAGCCGTTTCCGAATGAGGCAAAGATCGTGCACATCCCGCTCAATGCCCGCGTCGACCGGGAAGTTCAGACCTCTCCGCTGCAGGTGACACCGGCCAACCTGGAAGCCGGCGCGCATGTGTACATGACGCACTGTGCGGTCTGCCATGGCAGCCCCGGCCATGACAGCCCTCTGGAGAAGGCGATGTACCCGATGGCTCCGCAGCTGTGGAAGGCTCATGGACATGGCGGTGTGGTGGGCGTGAGTGACGATCCGGCGGGCGAAACCTATTGGAAGGTGGCCAACGGCATCCGTCTGACGGGCATGCCGGAGTTCCGCCAGATGCTGAACGATACGCAGATGTGGCAGGTCAGCCTGCTGGCATCGCAGGCGGACAAGCCATTGCCCGAGCCCGTGCAGCAGGTGCTGCACGGGCCGGTAATGGTGCCTCCCAGCAACTGAATGATTCGGCATGCACCATCCAGGCATCGCTGGCATTCATGTATTTACGCGGTGACCGCGGGCCGGGCTGCTTTCAGAAAGTCCTCGACAGAAGCGGGAGCCCGGCCGGTGAACTGTTGGACGGCATCTGTCACCACGTCGTGGTAGCCCTTTGCCGCGGCAACGTCGAAATCGACCAGCGCCTGAGCCAGCGGCAAGGGCAGACCGGCCTGCTGCAAGCCCTGCAGCAGGGCTGGGGCTGGAAGGTCTACATGTGCGATCGATTTGCCGTAGAGCCCTGTCAGCAACTCAGCCAGCGCATTCTGTGTGATGGCGGCTGATCCGGTGATTTCATAGATGCGCCGGCCATTCGCGTTCAGGAGTGCCGCTGCGGCGACGCGGGCACAGTCCTCCCGGGCGACGTACGCGCGGCCACGGCCGGCGGTCGCGCTGAAGATCTGGCCGGAAGCCAGGGCGGCATCGACCATCATCAGGATCAGGTCGGCATAGAGCCCGTTGCGGAGGACGGTCCAGGTGTATGGCTGTGCGAAGAGCGCCGCCTCCGTCCAGAAGTGGTCGTTCAGCACGGAGTCCTGTGGCGTGGGAAAGACGGCCTGGGCTGAGGTGTACACGACGTGCTGCACGCCGGCCTCCGCGGCGGCCTGCAGGGCGGCACGGTGCTGCGCAATGCGCTTGCCGGGCGTGCCCAGCTCGGCCGTGCTAATGATCAGAAGGCGATGCACACCCGCGAAGGCCTGAGCCAGTTGCCCGGGTTCGTCAAAGTCGACCTTGCGTGTGTCGACTCCGCTGGCGGCCATGTCCTGCAGCTTGTCAGGGGTGCGGCTGCCGGCAATGATGTTTGCCGCTCCCGCCTGCTGAAGATGGTGGATAACGGCGCGGCCAAGCTGGCCGCCGGCACCGGTGACCAGAAGCGTATTGTTCGTCTGTTGCGACATGACTGAAATCTCTCCTTACTTCCATTTCCGTACTGATAACTCTGGTTGTAGTACCCTCGGCAGCAGGAAACAAGTAGGGATTTGCAAGTAACGCAGTTACCCGGAGGGAAGCTTTGCCGCAGGCACAACGAATCTCCATCCCGCAAAGGCGGGCTGAACTGAAGTCGACAGGTTTGCATCTGCTGAGCTCTGCCTGCCCCATGCGGGATGTGCTGGATCGCGTGGGCGACCAGTGGAGCCTGCTTGTGCTCTTTCACCTGCGTGAGCACATGTGCCGCTTCGGTGAACTCAAGGCCGAAATCGGCGATATTTCTCCGCGTTTGCTGACGCTGACAGTGCGGCGATTAGAGCAGGATGGCCTGGTGAGCCGCAAGGTCTATCCGACGATTCCACCCAAGGTCGAGTACACGCTGACACCGATGGGCCGCTCGTTGACCACGACCATGCAGGGATTGGTGAAGTGGGCAGAGCGGAACCACTCCCGCATCCGCACGGCGCGCACCCGCTATGCACAGCGCGCAAAGGCCGCGGCGTGACGCTGCCGCCGCCGCGCAAGCGCCGGCGTGGACCGGTGCCGCAGCACCCCTTTGACACGCTGCATGGAACGGAAACCGGCGCGCTCATTCCGGGGGAAGACCTGGCGACCGGGCACCGGCATGATCGCTACATCACGGCATATCACGGCACACCGCCTTCGCTCTTTCGCAAGCTGATGACGCGGTGGCGAACCTTGGCCCAGCATCCCGTGGAGCGGACAGCGTTTGTGGACATCGGTGCTGGCAAGGGCCGCGCGATGCTGCTGGCGGCGGAGATGCCGTTCCGGCGGATCATGGGAGTGGAGCTTCATCCGCAGCTGGCTGCGGTAGCCCGGCGGAATCTTGAGACCTGGGGTGAACCTTTGAAAGCAAAAAGAATCCCACGTCTCAGGAGCGAGACGTGGAGCACCCGGGGTTCTCGTGGTTCGCAATTGCCAGCGAGTTGGGGAGACCGGACGCTGGCACGGTCTGCTTCGGGCGCGCCCATGCGGCTGATGGAGGCCGATGCCATGCAGCTCCGGTTTCCGGCCGGGCCATGCTGCGTCTTCCTGTTCAACCCGTTCGATCTGGTGCTGATGGACCGCTTCGTGGCCCGCTTGGCCAGGCAGTTTGCCGCACGGCCGGCTGACCTGGACATGCTTTATGTCAACGACGAGCAGCGCGATATGATCGCGTACGAGCATCCACAATTTCAGGAGCTTTGGCGTGGCCGCATCTTTCTGTCACGGGAGGACCGTGACGCTGACAAGGCGACCATTACGCATTGCGCGGATGGTTTGTATGTGACGACGGGCTACGAGGATTGCTCGATCTACCGGCTGAGGTAGGAGGTAAGTAGTAAGTAGTAAGTAGTAAGTAGTAAGTAGTAAGTAGTAAGTAGTAAGTAGTATTGTACTCAGTCTTCTGGCCACCCACTACAACTACTTACTCCCAACTACTTACTCCCAACTACTTACTCCCAACTACTTACTCCCAACTACCTACTAAACTCTTTACGCGCGGAGTCTTTCAATCCCTGTCTCGCGGAAGGGGTCGATCACGATTTTGGTGACGTTGTCCTTCTTGTCGCGCCAGATTTTGTACATGTCCGGCACATCCTGAATGCCGATGCGGTGCGAGATCATGAAGCTTGGATCGAGCTGGCCGGCGTAGATGCTGTCCAGCAGCTTGGGCAGATACTTCATCATGTTGGTCTGGCCCATCTTCATCGTGATGCCCTTGCCAAAGGCCGCGCCGAAGTTAAGCTTGTCCAGCGAACCGCCGTAGACGCCGGGGATGGAAAGCGTGCCGCCCTTGCGCACAGCCTGAATGGCCTGGCGCAACACGGTGGGGCGGTCCGTCTCCATCATGACAGCCTGGTCGACTTTGTCGTAGAAGGCGGCCACGTCCGTGCCGTGGGCCTCCATGCCGACCGCATCGATGATCGAGTCCGGGCCGATGCCGGCGCTCAGATCGCGCAAGGCTTCCACCACGCTGGGATTGCCGTCTTCGTAGTTGATGACCGTGGCTCCGCAATAATCACGGGCCAGGGCAAGGCGCTCCGGGAAACGGTCGATGGCGATGACCTTGCCCGCGCCCAGCATGTAGGCGCTGATGATGGCGAACAGGCCCACGGGACCGCAGCCGAAGACGGCTACCGTGTCGCCGGGCTGGATGTTGGCGTTCTCCGCGCCCTGGTAGCCGGTGGGATAAATGTCCGAAAGGAAGAGCACCTTTTCGTCATCGATGTCGCCTTCAATCTTGATCGGGCCCACGTCCGCAAAGGGGATACGCACATACTGTGCCTGGCCGCCGGCATAACCGCCGTAAATGTGCGAGTAGCCGAAAAGTGCCGAGCCCGAGTAGCCGTACATCGTCTCGCAAACATGCGCATTCGGGTTGGTGTTGTCGCACAGCGACCACAGGTCTTTGTTGCAGAAAAAGCAGCTGCCGCAGGCAATGGTGAAGGGCACCACCACGCGGTCGCCACGCTTCAGCTTCTTAACTTCGCTCCCCACCTCTTCCACGATGCCCATGAACTCATGGCCCAGGATGTCGCCGGATTCCATCGTCGGAATGTACCCGTCGTACAGGTGGAGATCGCTGCCGCAGATGGCGGTGCGTGTGACGCGGATGACAGCGTCACTGGGGTTCAGAATCTTGGGATCTTCAACTGTTTGCACTTCGACTTTTCCGGTTCCCATCCAGCAGACGGCTTTCATCTTGATTGCTCCTCTTCGCGTGTTTCTTTAGGCGTATGGCGACGCTTTGACGTGGATCGGATCGTTTCCGGGGACTCTTCCCGGAAGACGAAGTTACTCGTCGCGCATGTTGATCAGGATGCCGGCGATCATCACAAGCGGCACCACCACAAGAGCGCTGATGTACACCGCTCGGCTGCCGAGCGTGCCGCTGCTTTTTGCCGTTTCAGGCTCATCCTGGGGCCGTGCGGCGACGCGGGTGCCGGGAGGTGTGGGCAGGTTCTCGCCCATCAAAATTTGCCGGAGCTTGTCGCTGATTCCGCGGCGTCCGGCCGGCTGGCCTTCCACCGTGGGAATCTGGCCGGACTCGATCAGTTCTTTCATGTGCCGCAGATTTTCAATCACGGTCTGCTGCGGTGAACGTGAGACGACGGACGCGACGGCGTTCGTGAACCAGCCGCCGGGCACGGTAAAGTCGCTGATCAGCGTGGTGATGGTACCGCGGCCTGCGTGGTGCGGCTCAAGTGTCAGCGTCGCCGTTGTGCCGGCGAGTGGGCCTGTCGTGATGCGGGAAACATGCCGCTGGCCGGGGACCTTTTCCAGCTCCTCGGAATCGAATTCCATCGGGGTGCCGGTGCCGGGATCCTGGATCTTCCAGTGCAGCTTGTTTTCGCCGGTGCGCTGCACGGAAACCACACCCTCCTGCCAGGCGGGCAGCAGTTCCGCGCGGGCATAGGTGTTGTACACCTCTTCCGGCGTGGCCCGGATCGTCTGGACAGCGTGGGCCTGCACACGGTTGCTTTGCTTGCCACGCGGCAGCGGCGTCCAGTTGCTGCCGGCTTTGGGAAAGCGGATGTCGCCAATGGTTTGAGCGGTTTCCAGCATCGATCACTCCTCTTTGCAGGCGGCAGAGCCGCACTGCGAACAGCTTCTAGGATGTCCCGCGCTGCCGTGAGTGTCGCTTTGGCGCTTCTGTCATCTGCCGCCATGTTGCTGCTGGCGAGCGGCAATCCCCGGGATCGTGACAAAGCGGAGCTCGCGCCGCCCCACAATGCTCGCGGTAACGGCCAGAGTGCCGGCACGGCTGCGCGGGGCGGTGCCGTCCAGGTGTGAGGCATCGTGCAGCAGCACGTTGCTGGTACGTCCGCGGCGACGGTTCGCCGTAAGACCGCGGTCAACGTTACGGAGAATCGCAGGCACGCCGATCGCCTTCCAGTCCTTCGCCGTAACGTTCCAGAGGACGGGAGTGAGGCCCAGCTCGCGTGCCATTCGCAGTACGAGGGGGCGGCGAGAGCCATAAGGTGGGCGAAAGAAGCTAGGCGTCATTCCGGTGACGTCGAAGATGGTCTGCTGGCAGCGGGTGAGTTCACCATGGATGCGTGCCGCGTCCTTGCGAACCAGGTCGGGATGCATCTCGGTGTGATTGCCGATGGTGTGGCCTGCCTCGGCAATGCGCCGCGCGAGTGCTGGATGGCGGCGCACATGGCTGCCGATCAGGAAGAAGGTGGCGCGGACGTTTCCAGCTGCCAGAAGGTCCAGCAGGGCGGGCGTGTTGCGCTCGCTCGGGCCGTCGTCATAGGTGAGGGCGACAGTGTGAACGGGGCCGGGCGGCTCCATCGCGTCGATGAGCGTGCTGCCGAAGATCTGCGAGGTGGGCCAGCGTGCCGCATATGCCGCGCCGCCCGCCAGCAGGCCCAGCGCGGCAAGTGTTCCCAGGCCGCTGAGCGCCGCGGTTTCAATGGGGTGCATGGTGAGTAGTTTACGAGCGCGGCTTCAGTGCTGGACAAACGATTCACCTGGGGACGACTATGGTGGGCATGCAAACGAACCTGAAACGGCTGCTCGGTCTTGCCGTCCTGATGATGTCTGGTTTTGGTGGCCTCTCCCTGAATGGCCAGTTTGTGCACGCCAGCGGAAAAGAAATCGTGGACGGCAGCGGCAAGCCATTGCAGCTGCGCGGCATCAACCTGGGCAACTGGATGGTGCCGGAGGGCTACATGTGGCACTTCGAGGGCGGCCCGCAGTCGCCGCGCGAGATCGAGGAGTTTGTCACGGAGATGATTGGGCCCGAACGCGCCGCGGCGTTCTGGAAAAGCTACCGGGCGAATTATTACGCGCAGGACGACATCCGCCAGATCAAGCGGATGGGCTTCAACTCCGTGCGCATTCCCATTCATTGGAAGTTCTTTCAGGCCGACGATGCGGAAGGCTTTCAGCTGCTCGACCGCGTGATCGGCTGGTGCCACCAGGAAGGTCTACTTGCCGTGATCGATATGCACGCTGCACCGGGCGGTCAGACGGGCACCAACATTGACGACAGCGACGGCTGGCCATGGCTCTACAGCGATGCCGGCGCGCAGCAGCGGTTTGTGGACACATGGAAGCGCATCGCCCATCATTACCGCAAAGAGACGGCCGTGATGGGCTATGACCTGCTGAATGAGCCTCTGCCGCACTACCCGGTGATGCGTCAGTTTGACGCGAAGTTGGAGCCGCTCTACAAGCGCGCGACCGAGGCGATCCGCACGGAGGACAAGGGGCACGCCGTCATCCTGGGCGGGGCCAAGTGGGACACCGACTTCAGCGTCTTTGGGCCGCCTTTCGACAAGAACCTGATCTATCAGCTGCACACCTACTGGACGCCGCCGGTGCAAGCGACCGTGCAGAAGTTCATCGACTTCCGTGAGAAGTACAACGTGCCCATCTGGCTGGGTGAGTCGGGCGAAAACAAGGATGAGTGGATCGCCGGGTTTGCACGGGTGCTGGAGAAGAACAACATCGGCTGGGCGTTCTGGCCGTACAAAAAGATGGATTTCACCTCGTCGCCGGTGACCTTTGCGCAGCCCGACGGGTGGGACCAGATCACGGCCTATGCCAAGCTGGACCGGAGCATCGGCAAGGTGGAGGACCGGGACAAGGTGCGGCCAAGTCAGGACGTGATCGACAGGGCATTTGCGGATTTGCTGGTAAAGATTCAGTTCGCGCAGGAGATGAAAAATCCCGGGTATGTGAAGGCGCTGCTGCCGGGAACGACGGGGCAGTAAAGCGGCTGCGTGAGAAGCAGGAAGTAGGTACCCATCTTCACGACAACTCCATCGTCGTTCAAGTGGGATCGGGGCGGCACGGACCGTACAGCCGCGCATCACCCACCTTGGCTTCGAGGAGGTGGGGCACCACCCATGTCAGGCGGTCATCGTGGGCCGCGCCAACTCCGCATGCGCGTAGTACATCTCCGTAATGCTGTGCAGCAGTTGCTGTGTCAGCGACTCGGCCTGTTTGGTCGTCATGCCCGCCGTAGGGATCGGCTCACCCACGACAAGCAGCAGGGGGCGCGGCGAAAGCGTGTACGTGTGCAGCGGCAGCAGCTCATAGGTGCCCACCAGCGCCATGGGCACCAGCGGCACCTGTGCGCGGATGGCCATGAACGCCGCGCCCGACAGAAAGGTCCCTACATGCCCATCGCGGGAGCGGCTGCCCGTGGGGAAGAGCAGAATCGGCACGCCGCTCTTCAGAGTGGCCACGCCCTTGGTCAGTCCGGCGATCTGCGAGCGAAGGCTGGACTGGTCGATGGGCACCTGGCCCGAGCGCCGCAGATGCCAGCCGATGAACGGGTACTTGAACAGGTAGTGGTTCGCCAAGATGCGGAACTGAAAGGGCAGCGATCCGAAGAGCGCCGGCGTGTCCATGTAGCTCAGGTGATTGCACGCGTAAACGCACGCGCCGGGCTGGCTGAGCCGCTCCGCGTGCAGCACGCGTATGGGTGAAAAGGTTAGCCGCAGCATGAGCCGGGCCCAGCTCTGCGCAATGCGGTGCTGCTGCCGGCCGGATTTGTCCCACAACGAGGTCAACAGCGAGAGCGAGCCGAAGAAGACTGTGGCAATCGCCATCAGCGGCATGAGCAGCAGGTAGGTCGTCCATCGCATGAACGCGGAGGCGGGCCTATGGGACGGATCGCCGGTAAGCGATATCTTGCCCTGCGACGCTGCGCCCTTGCCGGCAGAGTCGGCCAAGCTCTGCTCAGATCGAACTTCGGCCGGTGTCGTCATGGTGTGCGGGGTCATTGCGCCCAGTTCGTCGCTCACCTGGTTCCGCCCTGCATGGCTGCCGCAGCTTTCCATTCGCCCACCAGGTAGACCGATCCAGCGACAACGATTGTCCCAGCGTTCCTGGCCTCCGTTTGCCGCCAGGCCTCGTCCATGCCGGTGAGCACTTCAATCTGTGCTTCCGATGCGGGCTGCATTAGCGCCGCGAGTGCCTGCAGCCGTTCCGGCGAGGCGGCGCGCGGATTGTTCACTGGAACCAGCAGGATGCGGTTGCCGGGTTCGTCGAAGAGCGGAAAAAGGATTTGAGCCATTTCATCAAGTGCCTTGTCGGCAAGCGCGCTGAAGATCAGCGTGCGCGGTGCCGGCAGCCGCCGGTCCGCCGGACTGTCCACGTCAAAGGCGCGCGACAGGTAAGAGCGCAGCGTCCAGACGCCGGCGGGATTGTGGGCCACATCGAGCAGCACCGCAACACCAGTGGACATTTGCGAGCACTCGAGACGGCCCGGCCACCTGACCTGCCGCACACCTTGCTGGACTGTGGCGGCCGAAAGGCGGTCAAAGCCGGCGTGGATCTGCAGAAACTCGGCAGCGGCCAGCGCCAGTGCAAGGTTACGCCGCTGATGTTCGCCGGGCAGTCTGGGTTCGACCTCAACCTCCGTGCCGAAAGCAGGCACCAGGTACGTGTTGCCGGTGGTGGAGCGCGGGGAGGGCTGCGGCAGGTAAGCCGCAGCGTTAATGCCGGTGACGTCCAGCGCCATGGCACGCTCGCCGATGGCGGCGTTCGCCTCCGGGTGTTGCGGCAGCGTGATCAGCGTGCCGTTCTGCCGCAGGATGCCGGCCTTCTCCCGCGCAATGTCGGTGATGGTCGGGCCGAGCCATTCGGTATGGTCGAGTGCGATGTCCGTGATGACGGAGGCGAGCGGCTCCACGATGTTGGTGGCGTCCAGCCGGCCCCCCAGGCCCACTTCCAGCACGGCGATATCGATCTCCGCCTCAGCGAAAGCGCAGAAAGCTAAGGCGGTCACCGTTTCGAAGAAGCTGGGCGCCTGCGGCAGCACGCCATCGCGAACCAGGGCAGTTGCGGCGTCATCCACGCGAAAATACAGCCGGGCAAAGGTGTCGTCATAGATCGTGGTGAGCGCGGGTGCCTGATCCGGGGCAGGAGCGCTGCCGATCTGAATGCGCTCGTTCACGCAAAGCAGGTGCGGCGAAGTGTACAGGCCGGTGCGGTAACCGGAAGCGGTGAGTATGCTGGCCAGCGTGACGGCCGTGGAGCCTTTGCCGTTGGTGCCGGCAATCAGCACACTGGGAAATTTTGACTGCGGATCGCCCAGCGCGTGAGCCAGCGCGCGCATGTGCTCGAGTTCAAATTTACGGTGGGTGCCGGCGAGTTCGCCTCCCTTGGCGAGCAGTCCCTCGATCGCGGCGGTGTACGACATGCCTCGATTGTAGCCAGACAGGACAACATCGCGCCGACGCGGTCGACGCTTTGCAATCACTCCACTGGTTAAACCTTCCCACAATTGTTGTAGGAGGTCACCACCCATGTTCGGGCCCGGCTCACGTACGTTGTTGACATTGGTGGTTGCAGTGGTTTGGGCACAACGGCCCCGGACCACATCACCCTGGGGAGCTTCATTTTATGCACGATTTATTTGTCGGCGTGACATTCATTGCCATGCTGCTTCTGCCTTGTTGGGTCGCGCTTCGTTCCGGAGATACGGAAGGCATCCAGTAACTCTCAACGTTCTTCTGCTCAACTCCTGACCGCGCCCACCAGCCGGCCACCCGATCCAAGCACCTCCAGACCATCGCCGCGCTCCGCAAAGAAGCGTTGGTTGATGCCGGCTTTACACAGGTGGTCGATGACGCGAAAACCGGCCCACCCCAGCCGGTTCTCCATCTGCTCCGGCGGCCAGAAGAGTTGAAACGGCTCACCCGCCAGCCGGACACGTTCCGCCAGGGAATCGAACTCGAGCTGCTCCCGTCCGTTCAGCAACTCCCGGGGCAGTGCGTAGTCCAGGACAACTCCGCTGCCGTGTGCCAGCGTGCTCAGAAACTGTAATGTGACATCAAAGGAGTCCCGCGTGAGATAAGGAACGACGCCCAACCAGGAGATCTGGGTCGCAGCCATGGGATCGAAGCCGAAGGCCTGCAGCCTCTCCGGCAGGGTCTCCATCTCGAAATCGATAGAAACATGCAAGCAGCTTCTTGGGATCGTCATGCCGCCTTGCCGCAGCAGCGATTGCTTCCAGCGCTGGGTCGCCGGGTGATCGACCTCAAAGACGGTCAACTCCGGATACGGATTGCGATAGGCAAAGGTGTCCAGGCCCGCGCCCAGCAGCAGGTACTGCGTGACTCCCCGAGCGACTGCGTGCCGTAGGGCGTCTTCGGCAAAAGCGGAGCGGGCGACGAGGTAGGCTCGCAGCGACTTCGAGGAGGCACGGTCCGGAGCACGAAGATCACGGGATGCATTGCCCAGGATGCGGACAGCAAGCGGATCCTCAAAGACGAGAGGACGGTCGAAAATCTGGTGCGCGGCCCGGCGCAGGGCGACGCGATACGCCGTGCGGGATGGAGTGCCCTCTTGCATGAATTCAGCTTGGCATATGGCAAGTCGAAATTTAGAAAGTAAGGTAATAACTGGGAAAGTGAGGTGACGGAAGTCGCTGCCTTGGCCGCAGTACTAATTGCGTACACTGCGCTTCCTTTGCGCACTCCGCCGTTCCTGCTCTTTGCCTAAGTCAGCCGTAGACCCACAGGCACGAAGGCGGAATACAGCAATTCCGGCTGCGCTGTGAGATAGATCGTAGGGATGCGCGGGTATTGCTTCTCCACCAGAGCGAGTGTGCGAAAGTCAAAGCTCTGAATGGCGCACCGGCTCTCCATGTGTTCGCGGGTGATGGTGCCGGCAAGCGCATCCACAAAGGCCTGCGCGCCGCGGGTGCGGTTCTGGATCAGCGCGACCGGAACGCCCGGCTCACTCAGCTTTTTGGTGTCGTCCGGCAGGTCGTCAGGAAAGAGCTTGGTTTCCAGGTTGAATCGCACAGTCCGGGCGTTCGCGGCGCGCTCCGCCGCGTCTGTGTGGCCTTTGCCGGGGCCGTTTGCGTAGTAGCCGGCGTAGAAATGCACAAAGCGAAAAAGCTGCGCGGCATGAGTGGGCGCGTACGGGCCGGGCATCTTCTCCTGGGCGGCAAAGGCGACGGCCACCGGTGAAAGCGCCAGGTCATTCCGCTGCTCCGGGCCGAAGTGCAACTTGTCGCAGATGAATGTTTTCTGCGCGTCGGCAAGGGAAACGTCGCACAGGTAAGTGCAATTCGCCATGGTGTAAGCAGAGCCGGCGGCAGTGCGGCAGCTTTGCGGGTTGTAAAACTGGTCGTGCCAGATGAGCGAAACGCCATCCGAGGAAACACCGGTGTCGGTCTCCATCTCGGTGGCAAGCTGGTCCAGTCCGCTTCGAAGCTGGGCAGCGTATTCTCTGGGCGCAGGCCGCGGCCGCCACGGTGAGCGCTGATGACGAAGTTCTTCAGGCGCGGATCGCCGGGGTGCAATGCGCGTTCCTCTTCGATAACCTGGCGCAATAGGTCCGGGCGGTCGCTGATCAGGCCGTCCACGCCCGTGCGGATCACGGCTCGCATCTGTTCCGGGTTGTTGGTCGTCCATGGTACGACGCGGATGCCCATGGCCTGTAGCTCGTGAACAGGGACGTGCTGCGCACCGGCGGATCGTGCCTGGCCCAGTGCAAGGAAGGCCTCCGGTGCCACGGTATGGTCGTTGGGCGAGAGCAGCGGTGTGCCCGCGCCATGGATCTCCGCGTGCGCGGCGGCGCGCGTCATCAGGTCGAGCCACGGATTGCTCATGCTGGAGGTAGATGCCGCCGGCGTGCTTTGTGCGGCGGCCGGCAGCGACGTGCCTCAGCTGAGAAACAGGCCGGCACTCAAAGCGAGAGACCGGGACTCTCCTCCGGCCATCATGCCGCTTTGGAGATGACGATTGGTGAATGCGCGTCTCGCGCAAGAGTCTGTAAAGCGGCTAAGGCCGCAATCAGCAACAACAGCAGGTCTCTCCACTTTGCTTCGCTCCGGTCGAGATGACGCCGCTATGGCGGGTCGAGCAAGCGTTGGGTGTGTGGATGAATCCCGCTTCGGGAAGGGCCTAGCTTGAGCCAAGCCAAATCCTGAGAACTCTGCGGGCTTTGAAACTCCAGGATGATTTTTGGAATCAGTCGGACCCTGACGAAGGCGCTGATGTCCGCAGAAGCTTGCCGGTTTCGCCGGCGCTGCGAGCACCCGCATAGAGAGGCTGGCTGACCTGCTGGCGGTACCAGGCCTGCAGCGCCGGGAAGGTCTCGATCCGGCTGTCGCCCCAGTCGGCCCATTGCGGATAGCCTCGCCAGTCCCAGTCGATGTAGCAGAAGGCGCGGATGCCGGATGTGCTGCGAATCAGGCCGAAGTACGGCTCGAACCATTCGCTCCGCACGGCGGGCGAAGTGGCCGTCACATAGCCCTTCGGCGCTGACTCCGCGATCATGACGGGGTGGTGGTAAGTGTCGGCGGCTTGCAGGAACTCGCGCGTGGCGGCGGAGACGATGCCCTCGCGGGAGAAGAGGTTGACGGCCCACCAGTCGACGGCATCGTCGCCCGGGTAGTAAGCGCGCCAGCGTGAAGCTGGACCGCCCGCGCCGGAAGCCGCCGCACCGCCATTTTCCGTGTCGATCTCTGCATCGGCGGACCAGTTCCAGACGACTGCCACCTGTTCCAGGCCGCAGCCGCGCAGGTGGTGGGCAGTGCGGCGAAAGGCACCGATGTAGCCGGTGGGTTCGTAGCCGTTCCACAGGCCGTTGAACTCGTAACCGATGCGCAGGAAAACGGGCCGGTCGAGCGACCGCAGACCATCGCACAGCTGCTGGAGGCGGGAATCGTCCGCGCCGGCGGCGGTCTGTCCTTCGTAATGATGGTGGGCGTCGCCACGATTCAGCGAGAGGCCGATTTGCGGCACGACGGCCGCGTGCGCGGGGTCCGGCGCCAACTCATGCAGTTGCTTGCGCAAGCTGGCGAAGTACGCCGGCAGGTCATCCCGCAGATCGGTGTAGGTCATGAAAAGCATGGGCTGTGCCGGGGCCACGGCAGCCCGGTAGTGCTCAAAGCTGGCCGTGTCGCTCTGGCCGGCACCGTGCAGCACAACGCTCTGCCGCGGCTCCAGTCGTGCCCCGTAAAAGGTCCGTTGCCGGGTAGGCGCCGTGGAGAGCCGTTCCGCGGCGTCGCTGTCAAGCGATGTGATTTCACGGTGCCGCACGAACGGTCGCACAGCAAAGGCAGCGCACGTGCAAAGGCCCAGCGCGAGTGCTGCAAGAATGGCCGGCTTCACGCCTGCGTCCTTTCTGGGGAGATGTGCTTCCGGCCCTGGTCGATCTGCTGGCGGTGCACGCCGGCTCGCTGCTGCAGCAGAGCGTCGAGGGTGATGAAATGAAGGCCAGGTTGCGTGAGAAGCGCGGCCGCGGCTTGCAGGCTCGGAGTGCGGTCCAGGGAGCCGTGCGCGGTGTCCAGGTGCGAACCGTCATGCAGCAGGACGGTGCTGGTGCGTCCGTGTTGGCGGTTGCCGGTGAGACCGCGCTGGATGTGCCGGCCGATGTCAGCGGCCTCCGTCAACTCCCAGTCGTGCGCGGTAACGTTCCAGAGGGTGGTTTGCAGGCCGAGCGAAGCGGCGGTTCGCAGAATGTCAGGGCGGCGCGCGCCGAAGGGTGGCCGGAAGAGGGCGGGGCTGGTGCCGGTGACGTCTTGCATGGTGTGCTGGCAGGCTTCCAGCTCCTGGCGAACTCGCCGGGGCAGGCACCTGGCAAGATTGGGGTGGGTGTCCGTATGGTTGCCGATCGAGTGACCGTCGCGGGCGATGCGGCGCGCCAGTTCGGGATGCCGCCGAACCTGCGCGCCGACCAGGAAGAATGTGGCGCGGACGTTGTGGCGGGCGAGCAGATCCAGCAGGGCCGGAGTGTTTCGCTCGCTGGGGCCGTCGTCAAAGGTGAGCGCGACGGAGTGCGCAGCTGCATCGGTTTCCGGCGCGTCGACGAGAGTGCGGCCGAAGAGTTGAGAGGTGGGTTGCATGCCGGCAACAGCGACGCGGTAAGCGGCCGACGCGGTGAGCAGGGCGGAGATGGAACCGAGCAGGAGGGACATCAGCTAATTCCTTCCTGCTGGGTTGGACTGGGCTGCCGGCGGGCCAGGCTGCCGGTGGGCTGGGCGGGGCTGCCGCCGGAAAGCGACCGCTTCCATGCGCTGTGCGTGAGTGAGCCGGGCAAGAGGCAAATTCCCGAAAAAAAGAGCAGATCCAGCATGGACGGACGGTTCCGGCGAAGCAGCGCAAAGACCTGACGCAGGCCCGTGGCCGATCCGGCGCGCCGGGCTTTCAGCGCGACCTTGCTGGCCAGGAAGGAGTTGAAGGCCTCCTTGCTGAGCCGTTCGCGATAGGTGAGCGCCCAGTCGAGCGAATCCTGCCAGTTGACGCGGCGGCTGCGCGACGCGGCTTCCGTGTCGACGTTGTAGACGACCAGCGGCTCCCAGACAAAGCGGATACGCGCGCCTGCCAGATGCCAGGCGTCCAGCATCCACGACCAATCCTCATGGTCGGCGTGGTCGGTCAGCGGAGCTTCCCGCAGCAGTGAATGGTGCATGAGCAGCGTTTGCAGGGAGAGCACGCCGGGCCGGCCCAGCAGCGACGGGCGGCACAGGAGGTAGTCGCCGATGTCCTCGCCTTGATCCATGGGCCGGTGCGGCCAGACATCCTCACGGTCGCCGTGGCGGTAGACGACGCGGCAGGCGGAGATGGTGCGCGGCTGGTTGCGGTCCACCTGGGCGGCCTGGCGCTCCAGGCACTGTGGCAGCATCAGGTCGTCGTCGTCCAGAAAGGTGAGCCATTCGCCATGGCTCCGTTCCACGCCAAAGTTGCGGGCGGCGGCGGGTCCACGGTTTTCCGGCAGTTCAAAGAAGCGCACGCGCGGGCCCAGGCCGGCGACGGCTGCACGAGCGGCCGGGTCGGGGCCGTCAGAGATGACGAGGACTTCGACCTGGGGGTGCGTCTGCTCCGCGGCGCTGCGGGCGGCGATGCGGACGCAGTCCGGCCGGCGGTATGTCGGGATAATGACGGAGATGAGCCCCGGCTCAACCACGGCGGCCACCCGGTGAGGATCGAGCGGTACGGGCGGCCAGCAGCGGGGAGCCTGTCTCCGGCCGGAAGTGGGTCTGAAGGCAGGGCCAGAGTGTCGTCGTGCGCGCCGCAGTGTTGGCCGCGGTGGCCGCTGGAGCGAAGACCAGGCCGCCGGCATTGGCGGGCACGGTGGCCGTTGGCTGCGGTATTCCCTGGATGATGTGCTCATCTTCAGATGTATCGGCCTCGTCGAGAGAATCTTGAGTCAGGCACATGCGAATCACGGCCACATAGACCAGAATCGTTGGCTGGTTCGGTTCAAGCGGTGTGGATTCCGTGGTGCTGAGCAGCACCAGCCAGGTGAGCAGGGCGGCGTTCAGCAAGTTGCCATTGCTGCGCACCCGGGCGTAGCGCCGCCAGGAGACGGCCAGCGCGGAGACCATCATCACGGCGTACAGCGATCCGCCCACGACGCCTAAAACGATGGTCTGGTCAAGATAAGTGTCGTGCGCATGCGGCACGGGCCAGCCCTGGTCGCGGCTGATGCGGGCGGCCTGCTGCTCGGTCCAAAAGGCGCCGTAGCCCCAGCCGAGCAGTGGGCGCTGTTCGACGCTGTCCATCAGTTCGATCCAGAGCGGCAGCCGGTTAGAGAGGTTCGAGGTGTTCTCCGTGTCCTTGCGGCCCATCATGAAAGCGGACTGGAGCGCGGCGGCTGGATCGCGCGCGGCCACAAAGACGATGCCCGGCACGGCGAACATGAGCACGGCGACCGAGGCCATGGCGCGCTGCGAGGCGTTCAGCCGTTCCCGGGCGAGCTTCAGGAACATGTACGCCATCAGGCCAAAGCAAAGGATGGTGCCGATGCGCGCACGCGTCAGCACCAGCATGATGACGGCGGTAAGGACGCCAAAGCCGACCCAGCCGGCCCAGCGGCGGCGATGGAGCAGCAGGACCGTGCCGCAGAGGCAGCACGCCACCAGGTTCATCGCCTGGAAATTAGCGGTCATCACGCCGGTCAGGCGGTAATCGGGGTCAAAGGGTGCAAAAACCCTGAGCAGAAAGATGTCGGCCAGCACCGAGAGCGCGCCGACCGTCCACGTCACGATAAAAGTCCACAGAGCCATTTCCATCGCCGTGACCGTGCGGGCAAGTGCGTAGGCGAAAAGGCAGTCGAAGCCGAAGACGACAAGGCGCTTGGCGGTCAGATTTGGGTCAACGCTCCAAAGCACACTGCACGCCACCACCGAAACGTAGAGCAGGACGGTGATGAAGAGGCGTCCGCCGATGCGTCCGCGGACGGGCAGCCGCCAGAGCATGAAGCAGGCCACCAGGCCGATGATGGGCACGGCAATCTGCCGGCTGGCGTTGCCCTCGAACTGCTCGGCGTTGTCGGACACCTGGGTTTTCTGGTCGGCATTGGGCAGGTTGCGAGGCAGTGCGTAAGGAACGGCAAACCAGAAAAGCACAGCGAGAAAGACGAAGAGGCCGATTTTGATTTGACGAAGCCGCTTGCTGGCCTGATCCCATTCAAACTGGCTGCGGCGTTCCGCGGCCTGTTCCTTTCCGGATGTTTGCCGTTGGGCGAAGCGGCCAAGTGGAGCACCTGGGCCACTGCCCGGACGCAGTGCCGGTGCGGTGCTCATGATTGCGCCACCGCTGTGCTCATGGCTGCCACGAAAGCAGGCTGGCCCATCTCCCGGCTGTAGGAGAACTGGCGGACGGCCAGCACCACCAGGCTGCCGAGCAGCATGGCGAGCGCCGCACCCGGCACTTGGAGATGGTGGACGAGGTAGAAGACCGTTGCCGCCTGCACCACCAGGCCTGCCAGGTTGGCGTAGAAGGTGGGACCAGCGCGGTCAATGGCGGAAAGAGCGTAGCTCTGCGCCAGAGTCGCGGCGAAGGCCACGAAGTTGAGGCCGAGCAGGACAAGGATGATGCGGGCATTGCCGGGCACGTTGCGGAAGATGAGGCGCGCGGCCCAGGGGCCGGCCACTGCGATCGCTGCCGCGCAGACGGCTGAGCCGATCAGCAGCAGGCGGTCAAGCCGGCGCACCTTTTCGCGCAGCAGCGGCTTGCCGCCTTCCGCAACGGCGCGGGAGAGGATGGGCGCGAAGACATTTTGCAGGCTGACGAGCGCGACGCGGGGGATGTTGACGACGCTTTCGCAAACGGCATAGCCGGCCACACTGCCGCCGCCAAAGACCGCGCTCAGGATCCACGGATTGCATTGCGAGCTCGCCATGAAGACGAAGTTGCTGCCCAGCAGCCAGCGGCCCAGCCGGAAGTTGAATCGGGTGTCGGCCACGGCGTCGCGCAGGTGGATGCGCAGGGTGCGAGCTTCGCGCAGAAGCCACCACAGGCCGAGCGCGCCGGCACCCAGGGCGAGCACGAAAAGGGTGTGCGGCACGTCCAGCCGGTGGGTCCGGTAGAGCCATTCCACGCCCGCGATTTGCAGCGCGACGGTGGCGAGCTCGGTCCAGAAAGCCTCGCGCATGCGCATTTCGGCAAAGTACATGCGGCGGTTGAACTCGCGAAAGAGGATCACGCCGGAGGCGAAGATGAGCGGGGCAAAGGTGCCGTGGTAGACGCCGCGCGCGGATGTGGCGGTCCAGCGTGCCACGGCCGCCATGGCGAGTGTGGCAAGCAGGCAGGCAACAATTTGTTGCAGAAAGACGCTGCCGCGGTAGCTGCGCTGCCGCTCCCTGGAGGTTTGCTGCAGATGAAAGGTGAACGGTGCCCAGGAGAGTGTGTTGCAGAGCTGGATGAGCACGTCCATGGTGCGCTGGGTGAGGATGTAGATGCCGAAGTCGCGGGCCGGTGCGTGGCGGGCGAGCAGGGCGGCAACGACCATGTTGCCGAAGCTATAGACGACCTGGTCGGCGAGCGCGTAGCTGAAACGGCCTTGTATGGCGGCGCGGGTTCGCTGAAGGAGATTTCGGCAGATGGATGACGCTTCTTGGGAGCGGCTCACTGAGAGTACCGGGGAGATCCCAGGCAGGGGAGCCCGTCCTTTCGCGATGAAGCCGCGAAAGGATGGGGCACCCGGCTTCAGTTCGTCTGCCGGCGTATTTGGCCCGCGAGTTGTCAATGCGCCGGATGCCGGTTCAGCAAGCACACCGGTTGCAGGGTCTGGCACCGTCTCCGGCATTGAACCTGCAAAAGCATCCGCTACCGTCATCAGGCGCTGGCCTCCACCGGTTCATGTGAGAGGTGAAGGCTGCTTTTCGCGGCTTCCGGTGCGCGGCTCAGTTGCCGGTAGAGCATGTTGACCTGATTGCCATTGTCATTCCAGAGAAAGCGCCGCGCCTGGGCAGTTGCGCCTTCGCTCAGGCGCAGCAGGCGATCGGGGTCCGCGGAAAGCTGCCGCAAAGCATTTGCCCAGCGCACGGCGGCGTCGCCGGGGTTGGTCACGGGGATCAGGATGCCGCTTTCCGGGGTGACCATGTCGGCCGCGCCCTGGTGATCGAAGCAGAGAACGGGCACGCCGGCGGCGAGCGCCTCCAGCACCACGTTGCCGCTGGTATCGCGTAGGCTGGTGAAGCAGAAGAGGCCGGCGGCGTTCATGCGCTGAACCGCATCGGCAAAGGGCAGCCGGCCAAGGAAGCGCACGGGCACACCGGCACTGGCAGCCTCCTGCCGCCAGGCTTCCAGCATGGGGCCGTCGCCGAGCACGTCCAACTCCAGGGCGACTTCACCCTTGAGCATGGCCAGAGCGCGCAAAAGGATGGGCAGTGCCTTGCGCGGGCGAAGCTGGCCGCTCCACAAGAGGCGCAACGGCGGATTGCGGCCGGCACGTTTGGCCAGGATGCGGGAGTGAAAGCGGCCGCGATCCGGCTCCGTCACCTCGTTCAGCCCGGTTTCCAGCAGCTGTACGACAGGGCGATTGAAGGCGCGCTGCAGGTCACGCTGGTTGGTGGAGTTGGCTCCCAGAATGACGACGGCTTGTTTGGCCGTGGCGTGGACGCGCGGATGGCTACACAGGGCGAAGACGTTGGCCGTGCTGCGCGCCGCCTCTTTCAAAGCTTCTTTCCACGGCAGCATGGGCAACATGCGTGCGGGAAAGTTCTGCGTGCCGCCGAACGGTCCCCAGAGAAAGGGAATGCCGAGCTGGGCCAGGTAGCCGGGCTCGCGAAAGGTGCAGACGGTGCTCTGGTGCGCGACGTCGAAGCTGTGTTCCGCGTGCAGGCGCTGCGCCAGGCGGAAGGCAAGTTTATGCCAGTGGTGGTAGGCCGTGTAGTTGTAGTCAAAGCCGGAAGTCTGCCGCTCCAGCGCGCGCAAACGTCGGTCGGGCTCCGGTGAGTCGTAGCGGACGTTGGAGGGGATGCGGCCTTCCAGTTCGGCGCGCACCAGATCGCGGTAATTCGCTTCACTGGTGAGCACGTGCACCTCCGCGACACGGGCAGCTTGGAGGAGGCGTCCCCAACCAACGGCCCATTCGGAGCCGCGGTACGGGCTGCATTCATAGGCGATAAGGAGTAATTTCATGGGTCAGTCCGGCGTGGTTCTGCAAGTGTATCGGCCAAAAGGGGCGACCGGATGAGGGAGGGGCATGCCCCTTTTGTGGGAGTTGGTTGCAATTTTGGGAGGAGCACGGGCCGATTTTGAACTAAAAGATACCGTTGTTTCCAATCGGATTGAAATACACGCCGAGGTTGAAGATCTTTACGTAGCGCTCCACGCTGGAAAGCGTGTCCTGCCGCACCAGGATCATGTCATCCGGCTGCAGGAGCATGTCGTTGCGGGCGCGGGCCGTGGCGGACTTGAGCTTGTGGAGGTCGAGCACGTGAGTCTCGGCGGTGTCTGCGCTGATGCGGCGAAACAGGATCACATGGCCCATGGCGCTGTCCTGCTTTGGGCCACCGGCGAGCAGGATCGCTTGCAGCGCCGTGGTGGGTTTGCGCAGTTCGAATTTGCCGGGCAGCAGGACCTCCCCGGCAACGACGACAAGCGGACGCTCGAACTCCTTGAGCGAGACGGTGATCTCCGGGTCAACGAGCTGGGTTTTCGCGGCTTCGGCAATGCGCTCGCGCAGACCGGTGAGGGACAGGCCGGCGGCGGAGATCTCGCCGAGGTTCTTCAGCGCGATACGGCCGTCGGGCGCGACCGTCGCGGTGTCGTCAAACTCCGGGGTGAAGCGGTAGTTGACGGTGACGGCGTCGCCGGGGTGGAGGAGGTAGTTGGTGGGCGGCATTTTATTGGTAGCTGATTGCTGGGCTTGAAGAGAGTTCAGGCAGAGGGTTGCCAGGATCAACGTTTGTGCCGCCCCGGCCCATCTCCATCGCAAAGAGCGCGATAAAGGTGGGGCACCCACGGTCACAGTAGCCCACCCTTTCGCGATGGAGCTGCGAAAGAATGGGGCACCGTGATCTCCCTTGCTGCACCCAGCTCGTAAGTCTATGTTGGCTGTCTTTTGGCGTGACAGGATTTTGTTTTCAGTCGGCATGGGTTCCTCAGATCAGGCGGTGCAGCCAGCGCGGCAGCGGATAGCTGCGGCGGTTCAGGACGTATCCCAGCAGCGGTGCCTGGCGATCGTTGAGCACGGCGCCGAGCTGGTCCACGGCCGGCTTGCGCACCATGCCCGCGGCGACCACGGCGATGTAGCCATCCACACAGTTTTCCACCTCGGTGGCGAGTGTGCTTTCCAGGTTGCTGGGGCAGTCCAGCAGGATAAGGTCCATCTCCTGGCGGGCGCGGTCGAGCCATGGGGCGAGCCGTGCGGCAAAGCTGCCACGCGCGCCAATCTCACGGCCAATGACGGTGTGATCGTCTGCTTCGGCCACCACCCAGTAGCCCTGCGGTTCCAGCCGTTTCAAACCGAAGGTCAGGCTGCGATCTTCTTCGAAGCGGCGGAGCATGCCGCGCGTGTCCACAACGGCCACCTGGCTGCCGAATTGTTTGGACGCCTGCCCGGCCAGGTGACTGGTGACATAGCTCACACCCTCGTTGCGCATGGCAGAGGTAAGGGCGATGCAGTAGGCCGCGTCCGGTGTGTAGCCGCGCGGCCACTCGCCATGCGGCGTGTCCACCAGGGTAAGAATGCTGCCGGTGGGATCGGAGGCGCGCTCCTTGACCGACTTGCGGATATTAAAGAGCAGCCGGCGATATTCCAGCGCGTTCATCTGTTCCGAGCCGCCCTCGCCCACCTCCGCCAGCGTTGCGAGCGTTCGCGTGCCGGTGAGCGTGTCGAGTTGGCCGGGCGTGTACATCATGCCGGAGGAGGTATCCGCATAGACGGCCAGCAGCGTGCCCAGCATCACGGCGAACGCCAGGCCGGTGACGGTGTAGAGCAGGGGCTTGGGCCGGGTTGGGTCGTTGGTGGAGTAGGGCGGCTGCACGAGCGAAACGTCGAAGAGCTTCTCCTTGTCGAGCTGTGCGGAGATGCGGGCGTCGCTCTTGCGCTGCGAGTAGAGGTTGTAATCGGTTTGCGCCTGCTGCAGGCCGCGCTTGAGCGCGTTCACCTGTCCGGTACTCTTTTCCAGATCGTCAAGCCGGTTTTGCGCCAGGTCGAAAAGGTGCTTCAACGCGGCACGCTGGGCCACGTAGCCGCTGAGTTCACCGGTGCTCATGGCAACGGCGGCGTTGAGCTGCTGCCAGACGGGGTTGACATCGGTCGCGTTCTCGCTGGCCGGCTTGCTGGCGGCGTCGGCAACGGCGAGCCGCGTGTTGGCGATCTTGTCGTCGAGTTCCAGGATCTGCCGGTCGCTGGGAGCGTAGCGGCGCACCAGTTCGGCGCGGCGGTTTTCCAAGTCGACAAGCGAGGTGTTGAGCCGCTCCTGCGAGTACTGGTTGGTGATGGTGCGCTCCGTGGTTTTGGAGCGCTGCGGCGTGCCGGCCAGCTGTTCCTGCTGGCGCTGCTGGCGGCTGCGCTGCAGGGCCAGCGCGGCATCGTTTTGTGCGATCTGGTCCTGCAGGGCGGAGACGCGCATGAGCTGCAGGCGCTTCTCCTCGTCCAGGTCGCTGATATCGTTTTTCAGGCCATAGCTGGTGATGGCCTGCTGTGCGTCGTCGAGCTGCTTGCGGGCTTCTTCCAGTTGCCGGTCGAAGAACTCGGCGGCACCGGTGGCGCGCTGGTTGTCCGAGCGCGTTTCAAAATAGGCATCGATGACCTTTTGCAGGCCGCGGTCGGCGTGTTCGGGCGAGTCGGCCAGATAGCTCAGGTTGATGAGGCTGGTCTGGTGCACGGCTTCCACGGTCAGGCGGCGCTTGAGCTCCGTCATTTCATCCTGGGTGCGCTTGCTTTGCACGCCGCTGGTGGCGGTTCCCAGCGCGCGGCGGGCCACCATGGGACTTTGCAGGAGGTCGACTTCGCTGTTGATTTCGCTCTGGCTTACCTCATCCTGGCTGGTAATGTGCTCGGTGGTGTTGGTGCTGAGCTGGGTGTTGCTGCGCACGTTCTGCACCATGAGCTTGGCATCGGCCTTGTACTGACGATGCATGAGCAGGGTGAGCGCGACGACCAGCGCCATGACCACGGCGACCGTGGTGAAGAAGACAGGTTTGCGCCGGAAGACCGCCTCCACCACGATCTGGCGCAGCTTTGTCTGGCCGGGTGAGGTTTGACCGGGTGGGGTCTGGCCCGGCTGGGTCATCCGGTGGGCGCTCCTGTGGCATGAAACGGCATGGTATCGAGCGAAGTGTATCTGGTGGGCTACAGAACGTCGCCGCCAAACGGCGCGGAGGTATACGGCTGGGTTCGTCCATCTTGAGCCCGCGGCGGCTCAAACTTGTGGGTTCGGCAGGCCGGAGACTTGCGCTCGAGTTTGCCTCTCCCCGCACCGATATGGAAAGGTATAGGACTCTGACATGGACCCCGATCTTCTCTCCAGTGCCGGACGCATTCTGTTTGTTTCGCGCGAACCGGTCACCCACGCCCGGCATGGCAGCACCACCGCCGTGAACAACCTGCTGCGGCTGTTGACGGGGCATGGCGCGCGGGTGGATGTGCTGGTCACGCTGGCAAAGAGCCGTTCGCCGCGGCTGTTCTTCCGGCATGCTTTTGACCTGCCGGAGGGGTGTGCGCTGCGCGTGCCGGGGTATGTTCGCCTTGGTTCCTGGTTTGTGCGGGCGTGGGCACCGCTAGCCTCCATGCGTGCGGCTGCCCGGCTCCTGCAGCGGCACCGTGGGCTTGCGCCGCTGGCCGGGGCCTTGCGTTGGCTGACCGCTGGCAAGCTATGCGTGGAGAGCTGGGACCTGACTGTGCCAACCGGCGGAGAGCGTGCCCTGCTGCGGCACGCGATGAATGACATTGCTCCGCAGACGGTCATTGCAAATTACGCCTTCTGGGGGACGGCTCTGGGGCAATTACGTGGAGTGCATCGGGCCATCCTGATGCACGATCTGCTGAGTGAGCATGTGCTGCAGTTTCAGCGAGCGGGCCTGCCGTTGGATTGCCCGGCCATTTCACCGCAGCAGGAGATTGCCTGGCTCGATCAGGTGGACACGTTGATCGCGGCGCAGCGGAGCGAGGCGGAAGCGATCCGCGGGAAACTGAGCGCGCAGGTGTTCACTCAGCCGATCCGGATGGAGGCCCGCGTGGCCTCCGCCGCGCCCGAGCCGCTGCGCTGCCTCTTTGTGGGTTCCAACAGTCCGCCGAATGTGCAGGGCCTGCAGTGGCTGATGGAGGAGGCCTGGCCGCTGGTGCTGGGGAAGGAACCGGATGCCGTGCTGGCCGTCGCGGGTTCGGTCTGTGAGCGGTTCACAGTGCCGGGCCTGCAGATAAAGCTGCTTGGCCGGCTGGAGTCGCTGGCAGAGGAGCACGACCGTGCGGCGGTGTGCCTGGTGCCGCTGCAGGTGGGCAGCGGCATCAAGATCAAGCTGTTGGAGGCACTGTCGTATGGCAAGGCCGCGGTCTCGACCACGGTGGGTGTGCAGGGGCTGGAAGACTGGTCGGCTGGCGCGGTGGATGTCGCAGATCAGCCAGAGGCGTTTGCTGCAGCGGTCGTCCGGCTCCTGCGCGATCCGGAGTTGCGCCGGGCGCGTGAGGCCGCGGCGACCAGGCTGGTGCGGAAGCATTTTGCCGCCGGCAGCCCGATGGAAGCGGCGTTGGTCTCGCGTTTGTTGCCGCCGGCCGGTGGCAGAAACTCAGCCCTTCCGGTTGCAGAGGCCGCAACAGCCGCCATTGAGCACGCAACGGCAGCCTGAGTTCGCGAAAGTAAGCGGCCTGTCCCTGGCAAGGCAGTCACATTGCGCCATGCCGGAAAAGGTTGGCGGACCCGCGGCTGGCTACCGCTTCGGCTGCCATCTCACGAGCAGGAGCATGAGATGGCATCGCAGACGGTGACAGAAGATTTTGCAGGGATTTCCATCCCAAAGGTGATTGATGCCAAGACGCACGGCATCGTGGATTACGGCCATGCGGCGTTCTTTCTCGGTATGGCACTGGTGTGCCGCAAAAAGAATCCGCCAGCCGCCGCGGCCGCGCTCACCACGGGGCTGTTTGTGCTCACGCAGTCGCTGCTGACGGACTACCCGCTGGGCGTGGCGCCGGTGCTCTCGTTTGAGACGCACGGTTGGATGGATGCCGGCTTTGCCGCGGCTTCCTGGTTCATGCCCAGGATCTTCGGCTTTGAGGGAACCACGGCTGCAACGATCTTTCAGGCAAACATGTTTGCAGAAAGCACGGCCGTTGCCCTGACGGACTTTAACAATCAGCGAGCGCGTGACGGTGAGACCGCCATCGGCCTGCAGAGGCCGCATGCCTAGCCCGGCGATCCAGGGATCCAGCCCTGTAAGCATCGATCCGCTGGCACGCTGGGCGGAAGAGCAGCAGTGGATCACCGCGCCGGCACAGGACGCCGTGCAGGAGGGCGTGCGGCTCGCCTTCAACATTTTTGGAGGTAACGCCAAGATCGTCCGCAGCCTGTTGCATGGCGACTGGCTGCACGAGCCGCTGCACGCCATCATGACGGATGTGCCGGTGGGCTCGTGGACGGCGGCGGTGCTCTTTGACGGCATTGCCGCGGTGACCGGCAGCGAGAAATTAGACACCGCTGCCGACGCGCTGGTGCTGCTGGGACTGGCCGGTGCAGCAGGTGCGGCGGTCACCGGGATGAACGACTGGGCCGAGGTGAAGCAGGAAGCACCACGCCGGGTTGGGTCCATGCATGCGCTGATCAACATCGCTTCCACGGTCATCTTTGCGGCGTCCGCGATCGCCCGCCGCAAGGGCGGTTCACGCGGGACGGCACGCGCGCTGGGGGCAGTTGGGCTGGTGGTGAACGCGGCTGCGGCACACCTGGGCGGCGACATGATTTACGAGCATGGCATTGGCGTGACGCGAGGCGGCAAGCGCTGGCAGGACTAGTTTGAGGTGAGCGGAGCCTCAAATGCGCCTGATTTCATGCGCTCTGAGAGAGGGCATGTATAGAAAAGCGGGATTTCTATACATGCTCGGGCCAGCTTGTATAAATCTATACATCGGGTTAAGACCTGCTGAGCACACTAAGAAGTGCGTCGTTCAGAAAGTACAACTCACGGCCGATCGTAATTGTGGACAGAATGCCCGCGTCCGGTAGAGTTCGGAGATAGCGCGTCGTAATCACGCGCGATGCATTGCTTGCCATTTCCACCTGCTGTTGCGTCTGTCCGGCAGCGGCAGCCCGTTATTGCAACTGCGTTATCATCTTTGGTTGTGCCGTTGCTTCTGCTCAGCCTGCCGATTCTCTCCACGCTGCTGGGCGGTGTGCTGGCCATGCGCTTCCGGCGGTCGCTGGGCATGCTGCTGGCGCTGGGTGCCGGATTGTTGCTGGCAGCGGCCTTTCTGGACCTGCTGCCGGAGGCATTGGAGATCGGCCGTGGCACGGGGCTGGGCAGCGCGGCGGTACTGGGCCTGACCCTGCTGAGCTTTCTGCTCTTCTATGGCATGGAGCAGGGTCTGCATGCGCTGGGCGAGCAGTGGCGGGGCCGCCTGCATGGGCGCAGACTGGTGCGGCGCACCGGGGCGCTGTTGCTCATTTTTCACAGCTTCCGCGACGGCATGGCGATCGGTGCGGCCTTTGCGGCGTCGCACAGCGCCGGCTTTGCCGTGGCGTTCGGCATTGCCGCGCACGACCTGGGCGATGGCATGAACACGGTCATTCTGACCACCGGTGGCCAGAAGCCGACGCGGACCGATTACGGCTTTCTGCTGGCCGATGCGCTGGCACCGTTCCTGGGCGGCCTGCTCACGGTGTGGTGGAAGCTCTCGGCGCGCGGTTCCGTCGCTCTGCTGGTGCTGGCGGCGGGGTTCTTTTTGCAGATGGCGACGGGGGATTTTCTGCCGGAGTTGCGGCGCTCCGGTCATTTGCGGTCGCGGCTGCTGCTGGTCATGCTGGGCGTACTGATCATTTACGCCGCGAATCTGGTGATTGCGCGCTGGCGTTAGTGCGGGCCGTGTGTGGTGCACCCAGGTCATGGTTTTGAAGAAGCTGAGGCCACAAGCATCGATCTTACGAAGTTGCGCGTTACACTGTGCGCAGTTCATCCACAACTTAACTGCGAGGGCTGCCTGTTGCATATGCTTCGGACGCTGCTGTGTTGTTGTTTGCTGGGATTGGCGCTGCTGGACGGACGCGCTGCTTACGCGCAAACACCTGCAAACATCTACGATCCGCGGCTGACCTTTGCGCCGCTGAGCCTGCCCGATCCGGTGAATGCGTACCGCTCCAGCAATGGCGCGCCGGGGCCGGCGTACTGGCAGAACGAGGCGAGCTACGAACTGCACGCCACGCTCGATACCCAAGGCAAGCAACTGCGCGGCGACGAGACGATTACCTACACCAACAACAGCCCGGACACGCTGACCAGCCTGTGGGTGCAGCTCGACCAGAACATCTACCGGAAGGACTCGCGCACGGCGCGCGGCGGTGTCTTTCCGCGGCGGCCGCGCAAGAAGGGTGCGCCGCCGTCCGAAGAGGACCTGGCGTACAGCGAAGGTTTTCTGCTGGATCAGGTGAATCTGGAGAGCGGCAAGCAAACCACGAAGGCCGACTATCTTATTGATGACACGCGCATGCAGATCCGGCTCGTGGAGCCACTGCGCTCCAAGGGCCAGTTGCGCATTCACATCCAATACCACTACGCGATCCCCGGCGTGTGGGGTGGGCGCACCAGCTGGGGCACCAGCAAGCAGGGTGACATCTACGACATCGCGCAGTGGTATCCGCGCATGTGCGTCTATGACGATCTGCGCGGGTGGGACACGCTGCCCTACATCGCGAGCGAGTTTTATCTGGAGTACGGCCACTTCGACTACTACGTGACCGTGCCGTCGAAGATGATCGTGGTGGGCTCCGGTGAGCTGGTGAATCCGAAGGACGTGCTGACCAGGACACAAATGGATCGGCTAGCCCAGGCGGCGAAGAGCGATGCAACGGTCTACATCCGCAAGCCCGAAGAGGTGAACGACCCGGCATCCCGGCCGAAGGGGGATGGCACGCTGACGTGGCACTTCCGCATGGACCACACGCGCGATGTGGTGTGGAGCGCCTCGCCGGTGTTTGTGTGGGATGCGGCGCGGATGAACCTGCCCGGCGGCAAGACGGCGCTGGCGGAAAGCGTCTATCCGCCGGAGAGCATCGGTCCCAACAAGTGGGACAAGTCGACCGAATACGTGAAGAACTCGGTGGAGAACTTCAGCAAGCACTGGTATCCGTACGAGTGGCCGGCGGCGATCTCCGTCGCAGGCTTCTCGACAGGCATGGAGTACCCGGGCGTGGTTTTCGACGGCATTGACGATAAAGATGCCTTCCTCTTCTGGGTCACTGCGCATGAGATCGGGCATGACTGGTTCCCCATGATCGTGGGATCGAACGAGCGCCGGCATGCCTTCATGGATGAGGGATTCAACACTTTCATCGACATCGAAGAGTCAGATTTGTACGCCAACGGCAAGTATGGGCCGAAGCGCGACGGGGAATACTCCGCCGGTGGCGAGCCGCCCGACACCATCCTGAAGCTGCTGGACGACCCGAAGGCGCCGTCGCTGATGTACGCGGCGGATGCGTACACCTTTCCGCTCTCGCACCCGGTGAGCTACTTCAAGGGCGCGTACGGCATGGTGCTGCTGCGCGAGCAAATTCTTGGGCCGGAGCGCTTCGACCATGCCTTTCGCAAGTACATCCGCGACTGGGCGTACAAGCACCCGTCGCCGTCAGACTTCTTTCGCGCCATGGAGAGCGAGGGCGGCGAAGACCTGAGCTGGTTCTGGCGTGGCTGGTACATGGAGAACTGGCGCTATGACGTGGGCGTGGACAAGATCGATGGGCCGGTGGCGACGATCAGCAATCACGGCCAGCTAGTGCTTCCCACTCCGGTGGAGGTCACGTTTGCGGATGGATCCAAAACGCGGGTCACGTTGCCGGTGGAGACCTGGTTGAGCAAGGGCACGTATGCGTGGAGCAGCGACGATCATAAGGCGATCGCGTCGGTGGTGATCGATCCGGACCACAAGCTGCCGGATGACAACCGGGCGAACAACGCGCTGACAGCGAAGTAGCGTTTTTGTAGGCAGTCTATTTCTGCGCAGATGGTTTGAGACATTGTTGCTTAACATAGGGCGGCTTTCGCCACCGGGATGCGAATCTCAGCGGCTGAAGCCGCATATCCTATGAAACGCAACGCCTATCCCGGCGGCTGAAGCCGCTTTGAGAGCTTCTGCATTTACGCGATACAGCAACTGGCAAAGGTGCTTTGCTTCCTGATGCGGATGAGGTGGGACACCCGTTCGTACACTGTTGAGAACTGCTACTCACGCCTCCGCCAGCGGCGGAAAAGCCCAAAGCCGCCAATGCCGAAGGCGCTGGCCATGCTCACGCCAACGGCAACCATGACCGTGAGCGCGATCAGGGCCGCGGAGACATGCGTGAACACATCTACAAGCGCCGAGGCGAAAGCCACCAGAACGGCGTGAATGAGCCACGTGATTAAACGGAAGAGCGCCAGGGGACGGGACCTCTGCCTGTTAGATTAGGCTGTTTCGCCGTCCGGCTCACTACTTCTTTTGGGTCAGGCCGGTCGATGTGCCGTTCCGGCCGGGCTGGAGGATTCCGCCGAGCCCGCCAAGGCGCGGTGGCCGATGTCCCGCCGGACCTGCATGCCTTCGAAGTAAATCTCGTCCATGGCGGCATAGGCGCGCGCGAGCGCCTGCCGCAGTGTGGGCGCGGCGGCGCTGGCGGCCAGAACGCGGCCGCCGGCGGTAACGGTTTCCTTGCCCTGCCGGGCCGTGCCCGCGTGAAAGAGAACAGTCTCCGGCGGCAGCTTTGCGTTCAGGCCGTAGATGACTTCACCTTTCTGGGCGTTGGCGGGGTAGCCCGCGCCTGCGGCAATCACAGAAACGGCGGCACCGGCCTCCAGGCGGATCTGGAGCCGGTTCGCGGTTCCGTCGATGGCGGCGTTCAGCAGATCGAGCATAGGCGTCTGCAGGCGCAGCACGATGGCCTCGGTTTCCGGGTCACCCCAGCGGGTGTTGAACTCCAGCACCTCGGGGCCGTGCGGGGTGATCATCAGGCCGCAAAACAGGATGCCGCGGAAGGGTGTACCCTCGGCGCGCATGCCGTCCACCACACGCTGGGCGATGTTTCGCCGCAGCTTCTCGCTCAGCTCCGGCGGCAGCAGATCTTCCGTGGAGTAGGCACCCATGCCGCCGGTGTTGGGGCCGCGATCGCCTTCCAGCAGGCGCTTGTGGTCCTGTGCGGCGGCGATGGGCATAGCCGTGCGGCCGTCGCAGAGCGCGAAGAAGGAAAGTTCCGTTCCCTCCAGGAACTCCTCCAATACCAGCGTGCCACCGAGCTTGAGCAGGTCTTCGGCGGCGGCTTCCGCCTCCGCTTTGGTCGGGGCAATGACGACGCCTTTGCCGGCGGCCAGGCCGTCCGCCTTGACCACCACCGGCGTGGAAAGCCCGGCAAGGGCGTCCCAGACTTCTTCGATAGTCCGGCAAACCACATACTGTGGCGTGGGAATGCCCTGGCGCTGCATGAACTGCTTGGCAAAGCTCTTGGAGCTTTCCAGCCGGGCCGCCGCCTGGGTGGGCCCAAAGACGCGGACGCCTTCGCCCTGCAGCGCATCCACAATGCCGGTGGCCAGCGGCACCTCCGGCCCCACGACCACAAGCTCCGGAGCGACGGCATGCACCATGCGCAGCATGTCCAGAAGGCTGGTTTGATCCACGGGCACGCAATTGGCAATTTGGGCGATGCCGGCGTTGCCTGGGGCGCAGACCAGGTCTGTAACCTCCGGCGACCGCCGCAGTGACCAGCAGAGTGCATGTTCGCGGCCGCCTCCACCGATGACGAGAATCCTCATGGGAGAAGGCTAGCAGCCTTGTCAAACTTGTGACCGGAGGCCACCCGCCATGGCAATGCCCAGCAATGGCTGGAGCCGCATCCCTATACTTTGAGCATGGCCCTCGCCGCTACCGCCGAACTCACCCCGCCGGTGCGGTCGCGCTGGCGTGAGTTGTGGACGTACTTCGGCCCGGCATTTGTGGCGTCCATCGCGTACATCGACCCGGGCAACTTCGTGGCGAACATTACCGCCGGCGCGCAGCACAATTACACGCTGCTGTGGGTGCTGCTGTGGTCGAGCCTGATGGCGATGCAGGTGCAATATCTGTCGGCCAAGCTGGGCATCGCCACGGGCCAGAGCCTGCCGCAGAACTGCCGTGAGCATTTCTCGCGGCCGGTGGTGCTGCTGCTGTGGGTGGCGGCGGAGATCAGTGCCATTGCGACGGACCTGGCGGAGTTTCTGGGCGCGGCCATCGGAGCGTACCTGCTGATCGGGCCGGCGTTGCTGGCGCATGGCATGAGCAAGCAAGGCGTGATGCTGGTGGCGGCGCTGGTCACCACGGTCTTCGTCTTCGCCTTGCTGGCTCTGAATCAGCGTGGTTTCCGGCACTTTGAGGGCGTGATCATTGGCTTTGTCGCCATCATTGGACTCTGCTATGCGGCGGAAATTTTCCTGGTGCGTCCCAACTGGAGCCTGGCCCTGCATGACACGCTGGTGCCGTCACTGCATCGCTCGACCGTGTACCTGGCGGTGACCATGCTGGGTGCCACGGTGATGCCGCATGTGATCTATCTGCACTCGTCGCTGATGCAGCCGCGCATGCAGACTTATGTGCAGCATGGGGTGAGCGGCGGCCCGGAGCGGCTGACGCAGTTCCGCCGGCGCTATCTGCGCTTTGAGCTGATCGACATCCTGGTGGCGATGAACGGTGCATGGTTCATCAATTCGGCGATGCTGGTGATGGCGGCGGCGGCGTTTCTGCACAATCCCGCGCTGAATCCGGACACGATCCTGGAGGATGCGCACCACACGCTGGGCCCGCTGCTGGGCAACTTTGCCGCGCTGGCCTTTGCGGTGGCGCTGCTGTGCTCGGGGCTCTCGTCGTCCACCATCGGCGTGCTGGCCGGCCAGGTGGTGATTGAGGGATTTCTCCACATTCAGTTTCCGGTGTATCTGCGGCGACTCATTACGGTGATTCCAGCAATAGTGGTGATCGGGCTGGGTCTTTCCCCGGTCAAGATTTTGCTGTTGTCACAGGCGGTGCTGTCCTTCGGGATTCCTTTTGCGCTGGTGCCGCTGCTCTTGCTCACCGGGCGCACGGGCCTGATGGGACATTTTGTGAACCGCCGGGTGACGGCGTTTTCCGGATGGACGGTGGCCGCGCTCATCATCGGGCTGAACGCCGTGCTGCTGTGGCAGACCTTTGCCGGGTGATCGCGTGCGCCAGATGTTGACGTTGAAACGGCCATGTCTTGCTTGCGATTCTGTACACTCGGAATCGATGCTGAACCACCGATTTAGGAAGCCGCACGCATGCTAGTCGACATCGTGCTGGACGCCATGGGTTCGGACCGCGCGCCGGATCCGGAGATACGCGGAGCCATGGAAGCGTGCCGGCAGTACCCTGTGCGGATCCACATGGTGGGGCCGCGGGAGCGCATCGAGCCGCAGCTGCGGGAAGCGCTGGGGGGTGAGTCGCTGCCGATCCATGTGGTGCATGCCAGCGAATGGATCAGCATGACGGACAAGGCGGCCTCCGCCGTCCGGGCCAAGAAGGACTCCACCATGCGGGTGGGTTTGAAGCTGGTGCGGGACGGCACGGCGCGCGGCTTTGTGACGGCCGGCAACACCGGCGCGGCCATGGCCTCGGCAAAGATGGTGCTGGGCACGCTGGACGGTGTGGACCGGCCCGCGCTTGCCACCATCGTGCCCAACGGCGCGGGTACGCCCTGCACGCTGCTGGACGTGGGCGCAAATGTCGATTCCGACCCGCACAACCTAGTGCAGTTCGCGATTATGGGCCAGATTTATGCGCGGAATGTGCTGGGCATTGCCAAGCCGCGCGTCGGCCTGCTTTCCATCGGCGAAGAGGATTCCAAAGGCAACGCGCTCTCGAAGGAAACGCTGCCGCTGCTGCGCGCGCTGCATGGCGAACACCTGTACTGCTTTCTGGGCAATGTGGAGGGGCGCGATCTTTTCAATGGCCGTGCCGACGTGATTGTCTGCGATGGCTTTGTGGGCAATGTGGCGCTGAAAACAATGGAAGGCCTCGGCAAGCTGGTGAGTGAAAGCCTGAAGCAGACGCTCAAGTCCACCATCACCTCACAGGTGGGTGCCCTGCTGAGCCGCAAGGCCTTCCGGAACTTCAAAAAGCGGCTGGACTATTCCGAATACGGCGGCGCTCCGCTGCTGGGCGTGCGCGGCGCGTGCATAATCGGGCATGGATCGTCGAACGATCACGCGATCCTGAATGCGATCCGGGTGGCCACGCAGTTCGCCGAGGCGGATGTGAACCGGCACATTGAAGCGGCTCTGAAGCGGGTGCAGGCCGCGAAGACCTAAATCGTTTGCCACGCCGATATTGCGACCCCGTCAAGGTTGGGGTGTCGTGAGGCCGGAAGTCTTGCTGGAGGCGCTTGCCTTGCCTTCAGCGATGGAAACCACCCTGTCGTAGAAAGCTTTGTAAGTTGGCTGCCCATCCAGGAATCCGTACGTGCTGTGCGTTTGCGTCCTTTGGCCGTTTGCTGCAAGCTGCTCCGTGTAACCGTCAATGGTGAAGACGCGCATGCCGGCAGCCGCCTGCTGTACGTGATTTTTGGCCCAGAGAGTCTGATCCAAATCGCTGCTTTCCAGAGTGATGCGTTGCACCTGCTGGCCGGTTCCGTCGTAAATGCGAGCCATCTCATAAATGTTGTAGCGGCTCCACGGCTGCAATGAGTAAAACAGCAGGGCAGACCCGCCATTTTCCAGTGGAATGCGCTCCACTACAATCTGCATCACCTTCCGAAAGCCAGGATCGGCGGTGTCCTTGCGAAGAGCGACGAGTGCCTGCAACTCGGCATCACGCGCCGTGTCCTGGTGCGTCTGTGCGTAAGCATGCGCAAGGAGAGATTTTGCCTGCCAGTCACCAGCGCTTCTGGTTTCGATGGGCTTGAGAACGTCGATGGCATATGCCGGGTCGCCCGCGTTAATGGCGGCTTCGGCCATGTACTTAGTAATGGGCAGATCGTCAGGCTGGGCGCTGTGCAGAGCCTTGAGCCGGGTCAGGGCTTCTGGCCAGTGTTCGGCGGCGAAGTCCTTTCTTGCGGCGGTGAACTGTTCCTGCTGCTCAGGCGTCAGGCTGCTTGGGGCATTGCCTTGCGCGGGCAACACGGGGATGAGGCAGGCAGCCAGGATGCACCCGGCCAGCAAGCCAAGCTGCGCAGATGAAAGGCCATGGTGCTGGACAGAAAGGCTTTTGTGCGCGGCAGGATCACCATCGTATGTAGCAGGGTGATTTGACACGTCACCAGATCCTCCGCAGGCAGGGCTTGATGGTAACCAGTCATGCAGAAGAAATGCAATGACCTTTCTCAGCGGTGCGGCTGCTGTCTGCACGGGGTGCCATCCGCTAGAATCGGAATGGTTGCGCAAACGCGCTCAGGGGAACACAGCATGGCTTCGCAGATGGCAAATATTCCGGCATTGAAGGAGCTGCAGGGCCAGCTTCAAATTCGCATGAAGAAGGCGGTCGACGACTTCCGCGAGAGCCTGCTGGCCGCCCGCACCGGCCGCGCCAACGTCCACATGCTCGACAACATCCGCGTGGATTACTACGGCTCGGAGATGCCGATCAACCAGCTAGCTCAGGTGAGCGCGCCGGAAGCGCAGCTGATCGTGGTGCAGCCGTTCGACATCGGCGTGGTCGGCCTGCTGGAGAAGGCCATCCGCACCAGCGGCCAGGGCTTTAACCCGATGCACGATGGCAAAATCATTCGCGTGCCGATCCCGGCCATGACGGAGGAGCGGCGCAAGGATGCCGTCAAGCAGCTCTCCGGCATTCTGGAAGACCACAAAACCAGCGTCCGCAATGTGCGCCGCGACGGCAACGACTCGCTCAAGAAAGCGGCCAAGGACAAGATCATCTCCGCCGACGATGAGAAGCGCGCCAGTGAAGAAATTCAGCAGATGACCGACAGCGAGATCAAGACGCTGGAGGATATGTTCAAGAACAAGGAAAAGGAACTGATGACGGTTTGAGCTGGGGCGAGCGAAAGCAGTAAAGGATCGCGGAGGACGCCAAGTGCCCGCGGAGTACGCAGCGTTTCAAGTACTCCGAGCAAACTTCGCGTACTCCGCGTCGCTCTTCTACTTAAAACAGCCGCTCGGCCCGCCGCAGCGTTCCCGCCGAGCCGATGTTGGCCAGCGTGAAATTGAAGCGGTAGGCATTCTCATTGCGGACGCTGCCCAGCTCGAATTTGCGGTATTCACCGGAAAGCCCGCAGCAGTTCCAGTTGTAGGACATCTGCAGCGCGCCATACTGCGGCTGCGGCGTTTGCAGGTCGAGGCCCACGTTGGTAGCGATGGAAAAGCCGGGCCGGGTCGGCGCTCCGTAGCCCAGCAGAATGCGCATCTGCGAAAAGTCAGAGAGCAGCGACGTGGATTGGGTGTCGCCACTGATCTTTTGAAAACGGCCGGGTGCGTTGAGCCGCGCGTAGCTCAGCGCACCGAAGTAGTTGCCTGTGTGGTAGTTCATGAAGATGTTGCTCTGGGTGAACTTGTTCAGGCGCGTGTCGTAGTTCATGTCCCATTCCACGTCCAGGTGGTCGGTGGCGCTCAGGCGCATTTCGGAGACGATGGGGCTGGTGGACCGCCGGTCCGTCAGAAAGGCAACACCGCTCAGGTCCAGTGTTGTTTCCAGCACGTTGCGGCGGCCCAGCACCAGCACATTGCCGCCAAAGTTGTCGTTGCCAAAGTAGCGCTGCACCAGCCGCCAGCGCAGGCTCTCTCGGGTTCCACCGCAGGTGGGCGGTTCCGCCACAGTTGTGGCCGCATTGCGCGTGGGTGTTGAGTTGGTGGGGTTGTCCTCCCGCGCAGTCTCTGTATCGGCTTCGTTGGCCGGCAAATCTGGCGCGTCGTCGATGTCGGCGGGATGCTGGTTGATGGCGTTGGAAGCCGCACCGGAGTCCGCCGGCAACTCCCCCTGATCGCAGAGGCGCACGCGCGTGGGCCTGAGAAAGAGCCGCTGCGTGATGCCGTACTCAATCTCGTTCGTGTTGCTGACCACGTCACGTGCGTCAAAACGGGCAGTGTTGCTGAAGCTGGAAGCGCCGGTCACGTAGCGGTAATGGAACTCCGGCTCGACGGTGTGGCGCACGTTGCGGCCCAGCAGCCGGGTAAAGGCACCGCTGTCAAAGGTGCGCTCCAGCACCGGCGTGCGGACCTCGAATTCGCCTTCGAAGAGAGCGCGGTTCAAGCTTTTATCGACATTGACAGGCAGGGCCGGGCCAGGCAGCGGAACGGGCAGCCGCTGCTTGCTGTAGAAGGTGTCGCGAAGCGCTACGCTGGGCCGGAAGCGGAAGCCCGCGAAACCGAAGGGAAGCGAGATCTCCGGCCGCACCTCCAGGCGCTCCACAAAGCCTGTATCGAGCTGAGTGGCGGCCACCTGTGAGCCCTGCGTGCGCTTCAGTGCAGAGGCCTGCACTGTTGCACTCACAAGCAGCGGCGAGTTGCCGACGCGGCGCTCCAGTGCATCCAGGTCCAGCGAGGGCAGGTGAAGGATGCGGACCTGCTCGCCCGTCAAGGTGCGTTTGAGGCCCTGGTAGCGGTCACCCTCCAGCGCGGCCACAAAGCCGTTCCGCTGGTGCGTGCCGTACAACGTGGACACGATATCTGTGTTCACGGCCTGATTGAAATTGTCGGTAAAGGCCTGGCGGTAGGCGTAGCTGCTCAGGTACTCGGCATCGGCGGCGATGCGGGTGTGCGGCGAGAAGTCCTTGCGGCCGCTGGCGAGAATGTCTTCACCGCCCTGGTAGACGTATCCCCGGGTAGTGATCACCTGATTGTTGTTGCCCTGCTTTTGAATGTTGCCGATGAAACCGCGGTCCAGCAGGTTGCTGAAGTGGGCGTGCACAAAGTCAAGCCCCGGTCCCTTGTAGCGGAAGGTTGCGGACTGCTGCCAGCCGCGAAGCGAGAAGTACTCCGAGCCGACGGTTAAATCCATCGAGCGGTTCAGCACAAGGTAAATCTGCTCGCCCAGCACAAAGCCCTTGGTGGAGCTTTGGCCCACCACCGGAATCAGCAGGCCGCTTTGGCGCTGCTCGCCCGCCGAAGGCACGGGGTGCGTGACGAACGGCAGATAGACAATCGGGATGTTGCGCAGGCGGAAGGCAACGCCCTTTGCGCTGGCCTTGCCATCGTGCACTGCGAACCTGGCGCTGGCCAGCCGCCAGTCCGGATCGGGCAGTTGGCAACTTGTCACGGAGCCGTCGAAAATCTCGAAATCCGCCGGGCCATTCTTGATGACGATGCGGCCCTGGAAGAGGAAAGGACTGGCCACGGTATAGACGCGTCCGCTGCTGCCGGCACGCATGCCCACCGAGCCGGTTACGTCATAGAACTTGCCGGTTCCATCCCGCAGATTGTAGCTGCCGTGGCTGGCCACGATGGACTCCGCCGCGCTGCCCCCGCGCAGGTGTAAATCGCCGGCGGCTTCCAGGTCGCCTGTGTCCTCGTTGTAGTCGATGTGCCCGGCTTCCAGCTGGTAATTGCCGTAAGTCATGCGCACGTTGCCGTCCAGCACCACATGGCCGTCGTGGCGGCTCTGGCGGTCGGCGTCGATCATTGCGTGCTGGGCGTGGAGGCCGGGAACCGGCTCGGCGATGGGGTAGGGTGTCGCATCGTCGCTGGAGGATGAGCTCGCGTAGGCGGGATCGTTGGGCAGCTTGTCAGCCGCAAGTGGCGGGATGATTTGCGCATTTCTGCCGGAGAGGTTGGTTGTGTTTGCCGCGTTCTTTCCGGAAGGTGCCTTCTTTGACACCTCTTGTGCACACAGCCGCACGGCACCCACACCGGGCAGCGTGATACACAAGCAAATGACGGCAGAGATGCGGCCTCGCCAATGTGGTGAGAGACCGTCCGGAGTCCTTCCGCTGCTGCTGCTTTGATACGGCACTGGATGTGTCCCCATTCTACGGAAAGCGAGTCACCGTTGAGTACCGCAAGCCCTCTGCCCCTGAAACCCTTACCGCTTTCGACTGTTTCCGCAGAAGAGCAGCATGAACTGCGTCAGCAGGTGAGTGCGCGGCTGCAGGAGCATCGCCGCCGCCGTCCGCGGGAGAGCGAACAGGCCGGCCTGCCGGGAGTGGACATGGCTGCCGTAGCGCGCCGTCCCTCGCGCGTGGCGGACTCCGTTGCGGCGCGATTTGCGCAAAGTGTCTCCTACCGGGATTTCCTGGCGCAGGAGGCCGAGGGCGCGATCCGGCAGGCCGAGGCTGCCGCTGAGGTGGCGCGGCGCAATGCAGACGCAATTGCCGCGGCGCAAATGCGCCTGCTGGATGAGATTGAGCAGTGGAACCGCACGGCGGAAAACTCGCAGGCTGATGCGCAGAGTGCGCCGCACGCAGCGGCTTCACTGCTCGCCATGCCTTCAACCGGGACGACGATGGCACTCAGGGATAGAGCCAGTACGGCTTCAGTAGGGGCCGCTTCATCCGTGGTGGAGGCGAGTGTACGAGTCACGGCCCGCGTCGAGCCGCGCCTGGCGGCCCTGGCAGGTGACGTGCTTGCGGAAGATGTCGCGGTGATGTCCCCCACGGAGACCAAAGTCACGGTGCTGCCGGTGGTGGAACCCGAGTTGCCACCCGAGCCGACAGTGGCGCTGCCCACGAACCTGATCGAGTTCCCACGGCAGCTTGTGGCAGCTCGCAAGGCACGCCCACGGCTGGCCGAAGGCCCATTGCGTGAGGATGCCGACGCCGCTCCGGAGCGCGCGCAACTGCGCATCTTTGAGGTGGAGCCGGATGCCTTTTCCACCGTGCCGGCTGCCGCTGACAGCACGCTGCCGGAGTGGTCGAATATCCGGCTGGGTTCCTGGCTGGAAGCCGATGTGGCGGCGGCCCAGGCAGAGGCTCTGGCACATCCGGTGCTGCCCCTGTATGCCGCGCCAGTCTCCCAGCGCGTGATGGCCCTGGCGGTGGACGCATGCTGCATCGGAACGGCATTTCTGCTGGCCGTGGCAGCGGCTGCGTACGCCGTGCCGGAACTGCCGGAAGGCCGGTTCGCCCTGATTGCCGCGGCGGGAACGCTGCTGATGTTTGGTGTGCTTTACTTGGTGCTGTTCTTCACCCTGAGCGAGGCGACGCCCGGCATGCGCTACGCGCGCATCGCCCTGTGCACTTTTGGCGACGAAAACCCGACGCGCTCGGCCATGCGCCGCCGGCTGCTGGCCATGGTGCTCTCCGCCGTGCCGGTGGGCCT
>CAXTPQ010000027.1:0-8081 GCA_964246215.1 uncultured Terriglobus sp.
TTTCACGGCATCCTGATGGATGAGGTGGGCCTGTACGATCCGGGCCGCGTGACGCAGGATCCCGGGCTGGCCGCGCGCAAGGCGGCGGATGTCTCGCCCTATAACTTTACTTACATCAACGAGATTTACGACGGGCTGCTGGCCAACGGCGTCAAGCCCTTTGTGGAGATCAGCTTCATGCCTCGGCAGATGGCGGCCGATCCGAACATCAAGCAGGCCTTTTGGTACCAGCCCATCGTCTCGCCGCCCAAGGACTACGCACAATGGGACGCCATGATGAAAGCCTTCGCCGCGCACCTGATCGCGCGCTATGGCATCGACGAGGTGAGCACGTGGCGCTTTGAGGTGTGGAATGAGCCCAACCTCGACTTCTGGGGCGGCAACCCGCGCCAGCCCACCTATTGGGAGCTGTATGACCACACGGCGCGCGCGCTCAAGTCCGTCTCGCCGCGTCTGCAGGTGGGCGGCCCTTCGACCGCGCAGGCCGCGTGGGTTACGCCGTTTCTGCAGCACGTGAAAGCCGCGAAGGTCCCGGTCGATTTCGTGTCCACGCACGTGTACGCGAACGATACGGCTGACAACGTGATGGGCACGACGGAGAACATTCCGCGCGAGACAATGGTCGCCCGCGCCGTGGCAAAGGTGCACGGGGAGATCCTGCACTCGCCCTACCCCAAGCTGCCGCTCGTCTTCAGCGAGTACAACGCCAGCTACTCCAACGAGCCGAATGTGACGGACTCGACCTTCATCGGCCCGTGGCTCGCCAACACCATCCGGCTGACGGACGGCATGGTGCAGGACATGGCTTACTGGTGCTTCTCCGACGTCTTTGAGGAGCAGGGCGTAAACCACACACCGTTTTACGGCGGCTTCGGCCTCTTGGCGGCGGAGAGCATTCCCAAGCCATCGTTAAATGTGTTCCGCGCGCTGCACACGCTGGGTGACCGCCGCATCGCGGTCGACTCCACTTCCGCGCTCGCCACTGAAAGCAAAGACGCCGTGACGCTGGCGCTGTGGAACTACACGCCGCCCGTGGGCGAGGGACCCGCGTACACCACGCCGCCCGCATCGCTCGGCCCGGAGCGCACCTTCACCCTGCATATGACACACGTCGCGCAGGACGCCCGCGTGGAGGTGCTGCGCGTCGACCCAACCCATGGCAACGTGCTGGCCGCCTTCGACAGGATGGGCCGCCCACCTGCTGACCTCTCGCGGCAGCAGGTGGAGCAGCTGAAAGCCGCCGGTGCCATGGCGCCCGTGGAACAGATGCAACTGCAGAATGGCGACCTGACCCTCACCGTCCCGGCGCAGGGTCTGGCCGTCGTGCGCGTGGCGAGGTAAGCATGATCGATCCATGCGACACCAAGACCATGGGTGTCCCATCTCCCGATTCTGAGACATGGGTTTCACCATCCTCCCGGTCGGTAGCGCTCACCCGTCGCCGTGCACTGACTATGCTGACCGGAGCTGCCGCCTCAGTCGTGCTGCCCGGACAAGGTGAAGCGCAACGAGCCCGCCGCAACCAACCCTTCCGCCTCACCCGTGCTGACGACGCCTTCCTGGACGACATGGAACGCCGCGCCTGCCTCTACTTTGTGGAGCAGGCCGGCGCGGAGAGCGGCCAGGTGTTGGACCGCGCCGCCTTTTACGGCAACGGCGGCAGGATCGATCCCAGGCCCATGGCCAGCATCGCCGCCACCGGCTTCGGCCTGACGGCGCTCTGCATCGGGGACCGCCGCGGCTATCTCTCCCACGCCTCCGCACGCGCCCAGGTGTTGCGCACGCTGCGCTTCCATGCCGAGGACCTGCCGCATGAGCACGGCTTCTTCTACCACTTCAACGACGTGACCACCGGCAAGCCTTTCGCCTTCAGCGAGGTGTCCTCGATCGACACGGCGCTGCTGCTCTGCGGCGTGCTCACCGCGCGCGCCCACTTTGCGAGTGACCCGGAGATCGTGCGGCACGCCACCACCATTTACGAGCGCGTGGATTGGCCGTGGATGCTGAACGGCGGCACACTCTTCCGCATGGGCTGGAACCCGGAGCGCACCCTGAAGGGCAAGCCGGCGGCTGCGGCTGCGGTGCCCAAAGGTAAGCCGGTGCCCAAGGCTCAACCAGTGCCCGCAGCGCCGGAGATCGTGCACCCCGCTGCCTTCCTGGACGCCACCTGGAATCACTACTGCGAACTGATGATGATTCCGCTGCTCGCGCTCGGCTCCCCCACCTTTCACGTGGACGCTGAAGTCTGGTCCGCCTGGTCGCGGCCGGAGAAGACCTACGGCGGCATCACGTACATCACGGGCGACGATCCGCTCTTCACCCACCAGTACAGCCACGCCTGGTTCGACTTCCGCGGCAAGCACGACGCCTTCACCAACTACTTCGACAACTCCGTGAAGGCAACACGTGCCCACCGCGCCTTCTGCCTCGGCCTGGGCGCGCCCTATGCGGCGGATTACTGGGGCATCAGCGCGTCGGACTCCGCCACCGGCTACCAGGCCTGGGGAGGGCCGCCCGCGCTCGGCCGCCTCGACGGCAGCGTGGTGCCTAACGCCACGGCCGGCTCGCTGCCCTTCCTGCCCGCCGAGTGCCTGGCCGTGCAGCGCCATCTGCACACTCACTACGCCGACAAAGGCTGGAACCGCTACGGCTTCACCGACGCTTTGAACCCTGACAAGCACTGGTACAACGCCGATGTCCTCGGCATCGACCTCGGCATCGGCATGCTCATGGCGGAAAACCTGCGCACCGGCTTCGTCTGGCAAACCTTCGCGCGCAACCGGGAGGCCGGCATCGCCATGCAACGCGCCGGCTTTCGAAAGGAAGTTCAGCGAACGCTCTAGGATCAACTTTGTCTCTGCCGAACAGATACCTCTGCAATCAGCGCGGCAAGGGAACTGGACGCCAGTGGTCTGAAGATGGTCACCGCCCCGGCGGGCTGCGGTAAGGTGAAGCAAGCATGACTCCTGACCGCATCGTTCCTGTCTTCGATCAGCGGGCGGAGCCGCAGTCATGGTCCAACCGCATGAGCCAGGGCGAGTATGCGGCCATGCTGACCGATGCGCGCAGCGGCTCGCCCTGTGATGAGGCGGGTACGCCGGTGATGGATGTGAACCGGGCACCCTGTTACATCTTCCCGGACCTGCCGGGCGCGACTGCCTGGTGTGCTGCACTGGTGCAGGCCATGCCGGAGATTCGCTGCCGTGTGTACGATGCGGACGGCTTGGCCAAGCCGCCCGCCGCCGAGCACTCCGCGCCGCAGTATGTGCGCCGCGACCCGCTGAACCGCAAGGTGAGCCGCCGCGCCGGCATGGGCCTGCTGGCCGCCGGGCTGCTGCTCTGCCTCATCGAGTGGCTTTCCGGCTTCCGGCTGTCATGGGCGGCGATGCTGGGCATGCGGTTGTGGCCGGCCGGGCTGGTGCTGCTGGTGGCGGAGGCTGCCTTTCTGGCCGAAGATGCGCGAAAGCGGCGGCGCGCCCGGCTCGCTCATGGGCCGGCCCAGGAAACAGCACATACCGGCCGGAAGGACCTTCCGTAGTGGAAGCCCTGCGTTTCCTGTTGCAGCTTGCCGTCGTCCTGCTGGCCACCTGGAGTTGTGGCCGCTTGGCAAAACGGCTGCGCCAGCCCGCCGTGGTGGGCGAAATCGCCGGCGGCCTGCTGCTGGGGCCTACGTGCTTCGGCCACTGGCTTCCTGCCGCAGCCGCGTTCCTATTTCCATCCAGCCACCTGCGCGGGCTGGAGTGGGTCAGCAACGCGGGTCTGGTGCTATTCCTCTTTGGGCTGGGCGCGGAGATGGACTTGCCCGGATTGGCACAATCCCGGCGCACGCTGCTGGCCACCGCCGCCGGAAGCATTGCTCTGCCGCTGGTGTGCGGCATGGCGCTGGCCGGCGCGCTGCTGCCGCGCTATGCGCCGCAAGGGACGCGATTCTGGCCATTTGCGCTTTTCGTGGGGACGGCGATGAGCATTACCGCACTGCCGGTATTGGGGCGCATCCTGCAGGACCGCGCCGCAGCGGGCAAGCCGGTGCGCCCCGCCGTGGCGCAGCTTGCGCTGGGTGTGGCGGTGCTGAACGACGCAGCCGCATGGCTCCTGCTGCTGCTGGCACTCAGCCTGGCGCAGGCGGGTACCTCCCTGGGCGGATTTGGGCTGCGGCTGTTCCTGCTTTTGCTGCTGGTCACCGCGCTGGTCTTTGCCGTGCGTCCATTGTTTGCGCGCGCCGTGAAGAGCGGACGCATGCCGTGGCCGGCGGTACTGCTCTGCTGCGTCCTGCTTGCCTTTGGCAGCGCTGCGGTTACGGATCGGCTCGGTTTGCACGCCTTCTCCGGCGCGGTGCTGGCGGGCGTCTGCGCGCCGAGGGTCCACGTGGGTGACCAGTTCTTTGCAGAGCGCTTTCAGCGGACACTGAGCCCGCTCCTCGCACTGGCCCTCCCGGTCTTCTTCGCCCTCACCGGCCTGCGCACCCGGATCGGCCTCGACGGCTCCGGAAGCCTGTGGATGCTGGCGATTCTGGTGACGGCGGTAGGCAGCAAGGTGGCTGCGGGCACGATCGGCGCACGCGCCGGCGGCATGCCATGGCTGTGGGCCTGGGAAACCGGCGTGCTGCTCAACACCCGCGGCCTGGTCGAGCTGGTCGTGCTGAACGTGGCGCGGCAGGCCGGCGTGCTGAGCCCCGCGCTGTTCAGCATGCTGGTCGTCATGGCTCTGATCACCACGGCTATGACAGTCCCGCTGCTGGACATCTCGCGCACGCGGCACGCGGCGCCTTCGGCAGCATAGTGAAGCGGCTCTACGCCCGCCTACGATACAAAATGGAAAATGTATATCCCTCGTTTGCTGGATAGAGCGCGTTGATCATCTTCAGCCGCGCGGCCAGCGCGGCCGGCACCAGCAGCGGGTACTCCCGCTCGCGCAGATCGGCGTAGTCGAAATCGAGATAGAGCGACAGCAGATAGACCGCGACCGCGTCGGCAAAGGCAGCGCTGCGGTAGTCCTCACGCGCCTTTTGCTTGGTGACGGGGTCGGTCAGCTCGGACAGTCTTGGCCCACCGCGAGGCGTCGTTTCCGGCGGCGCGCCATAGCCCTGCACGCGGTGCTCCCAGGCGTCGATGGAGGTCTCGCCGCGGGCCTGCTCGCGGATCTGCTGATCCAGCAGTTCGGTGAACTTCTCCGGAATGCCCGCAATGTCCACCAGGTCATGCGCCACGTTGATGAAAAGCTCAAATGCCAGAGCGAAGCGGTCACTGTGCAGCTCCGCGGAAAGAAAGACATACTCCGCGCCAGCCACGGTGCTGTTGCGATGGCAAACAGCCTTGTCCGTCAGGGCCGCGGTCGCGATGGGTGCGATCAGGGTGCGATCGCCCGCCTGGAATGCCGCGTCCGCCGCATCGTCACCGTCCAGCCGTGCACCGGAAAGCGCCAGCGGCACAAAAGCATATGTGCTGCCTGCCAGCGCGTGCGCGATGGTCGCAGGCACCGTCCCGGCCAGCCGTGAAATCTCCGATGCCGAGGTATGCGGCGCATCCAGCCGGCCCAGCGTGGCATAGTGCAGACCGGTGGCCGCCGTTTGACGCCGCAGCTGCAGCGCCGCGGCTTCCGCGCTCAGTAATCCGGTTTGGAGAAGGTCAACCACGCCAAAGCGTATTCTAATGGAAGTGGGCCAGGACACATCGGCCTTCGCGGCAACGCCGCCCACAACCATGCCAGGAACACGCACACTACAGCCCGATTACACCGGCCCCCGCCTCTTTGGCGCGCCCGTTGGCGACTTTTCCGTCTTTCAAACGTTGCTGGTCACCGTGGCCATCGGTGCGGCCGCCTTTTTTGTCGGCACCTTTGCCGGCATCCTGGGTTTGGCCGTGCTGGGCATTGCCCGCCATCACATGCTGGACTTCTCGCTCAGCTATCGCTGGATAGGCCTGCCCTTCGGGCTGCTCATGATGTTTGTAACGGGGCTGTACCTGGGCAGCATCCTGATCCGTCGCGTCACCCGGGGGTAAGTCCTCCGCCTCGACAGTTTATGAGTTGCTGTCGTCGAACGAACCGCCATCGTCGCCGCTAAATCCGCTGTCGCCTGAATCGAAATCGTTGCCGGAATCGAAGTCGCTTCCCGAATCGTCACTCACGTTGGAAGAGTCGTCACCCTCCGTATCGGCCAAACCATAGCCGCCGCCCGTACCGGTGTCCCCCAGGAAGTTGGATCCGCCGCGGCGGTCTTCAATGTCCGGACTCAAGCCCCCACCCGAGTCGGCCTGCTGTGTCACTGCATCGTGGAAGGCGCTATCGCCGCCCGAGCCGCTGTCGCCCAGACTGCCTGAGTCCGCAAAGCCGTGGCTGTCTCCCAGTACGTCACGGTCGGAGCCGTAACCGGCGGCATGGCCAAAGCCGTGCATCATGCCTTCCAGACCCTGGGTGAGCAGCTCCCCGGCGGCCACGCCCGCGGCCACCTGCATGGCACCCTGCAGAAATCCACCTCCGCCAAAGCCGCCACCGCCCATCATGCCGCCTCCCATTGCACCACCGCCGGGCGCGTAGCCGTACCCCGGCTGACCGTAAGCGGGCTGGCCGTAGCCATACCCCTGCGGAGGGTACTGCGGCGGGTAGGGCTGCCCTGGTGGCATGGGCTGGCCGCCCTGGTAAACAGTCGTGCCGTAGCTCTGGCCGGGCTGGCCCTGGACCTGCTGCCCACCCTGGCCGGCGGGCCGGTTGGCCTCTGAGCCATGCGAGCCAAAGATCTTCTCCAAAAAGCTGGGCTGGTGATCACCTGTGCCGGTGCTTTGCTGCCGCAGTGCCTGCACCTGCTGGCGTGCCTGCTGCAGTTGCGTCTGCGCCTGCTCCAGCGCGTAGCTTTGCACCAGCACTGTCTGGCACAGGACGTAGAGCGCGTCCGGATCGCTGCCAAGCCCATTCTGGATCTCACGCTGTGCTTCCGGATCCTTGGCCGTTTGCGGCGCGTTCTTCACGCGCCCGATCAAGCCGTCCAGTAGTTGCTGTTCCTGGGATGTCATCGCTGTCTCACTCCTATGCCCGCTGGTAGAGACGCCGGAAGTGGACGAACGTTTGCTCGGGATGCGTGGAACGGCGAGAGATCTCCACAGCAGCACGAGCGGCGCGCTTAGGCCGGCAGCAGCAGCAGCGCGCCCCAGTTCAGTCCCGCGCCAAACGCGCTCAGAACCACCGGACCGCCCGAAGCCTGGCCTCTGCCGAGGTACTCATCCAACGCAATCAGCAGCGATGCGGACGACGTGTTGCCATATCGCTGAATGTTCGTGAAGAAGCGCTCCGCCGGGACTTTCAGGCTCGCCGCCACTTTCGTGAGCAGGTTCAGGTTGGCCTGGTGCAGCACATATTGCTGCACGTCTTCCGGAGCGATGCTGTTGCGCCGCAGCAATTCCGTGATAGCGGCGGGCAGCTTGCGTGAGGCGCGCAGGATGACGGAGCCGCCATCCATGTGCAGCCGCTCGCCTTCCATGTACAGCACGTCGGCACCGCTGCCATCCGTGAAAAGCACCGCATCCGCCAGACGGAAGGCCTGCTGCGCCGGACTGTCCGGCTTTTCGGGATCGATCAGCGCCGCGCCTGCTCCATCGCCGAAGAGGATGGCCGTGTTGCGGCCCTCGGGCGTACGGTCGACGCGGCGGCTCATGATTTCGGTGCCGATGACCAGCACCTTGCCGACGGACGGCGCAAAACGCATCGCCATCGTTAGCCCGATCAGCGAACCGGCACTGGCTACGGAAATGTCCAGCGCGGGTGTTGCGTTGAGTCCGAGCCGGGCCGCGACGGTGCTCGCCGGGCCCGGGCAAAAGCGCTCCGCTGACCCAGAGCTCACCAGGATCATGCCCACTTCCGTCGCTGCCACCCCGGCACGCCGCAGGCAGTCCTGCGCTGCCAGCACGGCCAGGTCTGCGGTGCTCTGCGCGTCCGCGGCATGGCGGCGCTGCTCGATGCCGCTGACCGAGCGGATCCACTCGCCGGATTCACCCACCAGCGCGGCAAGCTCGGCGCTGTTCACGACCTGCTCGGGCAGGTACGAGCCGGTGGCACGCAGAAAGCTCATGCGCTCATCTTTGCATCCCTGC
>CAXTPQ010000027.1:8181-39327 GCA_964246215.1 uncultured Terriglobus sp.
GCATCCCTGCTCTCCCGGAGCAACGCATCCCTGCTCTCCCGGAGCAATGCATGCCTGCTCTCCCGGAGCAACGGAACGAGCGAGAAAGCAATGCGACTTTTGTTCCAGTTCGCAGACCGGCGGATGCCGTTACACTCAGGCCATCCTTCGGCGGTTCCGGCCGTCGCAATGAGCTCTCCTGCCCAGGCGTTCCCAAAGTTCCGTGCTCAACGCGGAAACGACAAACGCTCCGAGTTAGAGGCTCGGAGCGTTTGTGCGTCGAAGGAGGTGAGACGACCCATGAGGCCAATTCTGGTCAAATGGGGCAAGTTTCGGTTGCAGATACCTACTGAAGTAGTGCTTTATCTGCTGCTGAGAGCGCTCAGCCGTTTGTAGTTAGAATGGACTTAGCTGTTTCACTAACTCGTTCCCTCGCCAACCCGGTTCACGGCGGGGGAACGACCTTTGCCAGAATGTCCCCGGCAACCTGTCTCCAGTATCGGACACGACGGCCAGCCTTTGCAAGACTTTTGTTAGCACTGACCGCAGAAGATTTGCCTGCCTCAGAGTAGAACTACTCCGCCTTTGCCTGCAGGTAGCTGTCCACCTTGTCGATGGTGTCGAACTTGCGCGCCGACAGATCGCTGTCCGGAATGGAAACGCCGAACTCCGATTCCAGCCCACTCACAAAGTCCGGCAAGGCAAAGCTGTCCAGCAGCCCGGACGAAAACAGCGACTCGTCCTCGTCCGGCGTGATCTCCTTACCAGCCACCGCCTGCAGTACCTTCAGAATGCCCGGTTTCCTGTCCACTGTCTTGATCCTTCCGCTGAGATCTTTCGCGTCACTGCCCGTGTGCATAAATCCTACGTCATCATGGCACGCCTGCAATGGCTGTGTGGACTGACACCTTTAGCTGTTCATTGATCTCGGTGTAAAGCGTAAGTGGCTGACCCGGAAAGGTAAATACCGCCCTGATACGCCATGAAACGACAACTGCCGAGGAACGTTGGCATCATCACAACTCTATCTAAGACCTTCTCCCTCGATGCAATCAGGTACTTGATCGATATCTCTTGTATTTCAGCCGGGAGTAGCATCGGCTCGTATCTCGAGACTATCCAGACAGCCTAAGCACGGATTTACAGGAAGCTGTTTTGAAATCCGGCACCACATGTCCAGTCGTACCGGCCCTCCAACACGGATCACAGACCTATCAGCACGTTTTGTAGATTTTTCAAGACTGATTCACCTCTTCTCAACACACACACCAGGAGTTGTCCATGCGTCGTAAAGCTCTCTATGCCAGTCTACTGTGCGCTCTTACTCTCGGCACAGCTCCCTGTTTTGCAGACACTGCCAGCTTCACCGCGATTTTGAGCGGCGCGGCACAGGTTCCCGCAAACGCCTCCACTGCCACCGGTACCGGTTCCGTTCAGCTCAACGGCGACCTGTTGACCGTCTCGGAAACCTTTTCCGGACTGACAGCTCCGGCCGCCGCCGCCCACATCCATTGCTGCGCCAGCAGCACGGCAAACGCGCCGGTGGTGATCGAGTTCACCAATTTTCCGTCTGCCACCTCCGGCACATTCAACGGGACCTTTGACCTGAGCACCTTTGCCTTTGGCGGTGGTTTGAATGAAGCGCAGTTCGTTACAGGGCTGGAGAGCGGCCTGGCCTACCTGAACATCCACGATGCGAATTTTCCGGAAGGAGAGATTCGCGGCCAACTGGTGCCGGCGGCAGCCGCCACCCCGGAGCCCAGCTCCCTGCTCCTGCTGGGTACCGGAGCGCTGGGGGCCGTTGGCCTGCTGCGGCGACGTTTCCTGAGGGCGTAAGAACGGTGATCGACAAGGGAGAAGGCCAGTCGATGCTGGCCTTTTCCCGTGTCCGGTCGAGGTATCGCGGCACTGTTCTTCTGTCTCAACAAAATCATACGTACCCGAACCGCGTTTCAGGAACCGTAGGCACTGTAGGCCGAGAGTAAATCCGCCACCAGCGCATCGGCGAGCGCACGGTAGCCGGGACCGGTCAGGTGGGTGTGGTCCGGCTGGGCATAGCCCGCGGCCACCCACCGGCCCACCGAGCCAAATCCACCCTGCCGTGCGCGCCAATCCCAGAAAGCACAGTCGTGCGTGCGGCAAACCTCGCGCTGCGCGTTCAGGATGCGGTCGGTTCCGCTGTACGGCGCGTAGTACCGGTGCGCAATGCGGCGGGCGCGCCGGCCACGGCCCACCACCGTATAAGTGGTCGACCCGATCGAGCGGTCACCCGGCCCCACCACCAGAATCGACGCCTCCGGTGCGGTGCGGTGCAGCATATCGATGAGCCGCGCAAAGGCCGCGCGGTACTCCTCGCCGCTCCAGCGCGCGGCGGCCTCATTCGTTCCGTAGGCCAGCACGATCAAGTGCGGAGCCGCGGCGGCCAGGTAACCCCGGAAGAGCGGCTGATTCCAGCGCAGCAGCAAAGGAGCTTCCGCGCCGTTGATGCCGATGGACTCCCACGTGATGCCGGGCTGCAGCGCGACCGTGCCCAGCAGACGCACCGGGCCGCCGCCCTGTGAAGTGAGGCTGAAATGGTGCGAGCCGGCTGGGCAGTCGTAGTGCAGCGTGCCGATACCCGATCCGCTGCCACTTCCGGCAGATTCCGGTGCGTTCAACTGGGCAGTGGTGTCAGAGGTCTCCGCCGCTTCCGGCAGCGCGGGCGCGGTGTTCGAGGGCGCGGTGGCCGGAATGGAACTCGATGCAGCAGTGCCGGCAGTGCCGGATGTTGCCGGGTCGCTGCTTGCCGTGGAGACATTCTGAACGGCGAAACCATTGTCGGCAAACTGGAAGCTGCCACCCCCGGGCTGGCGCAGGTAATGCACATCGAGCGTCAGGCAGGGTGCGTCCAGCGATGCCGTGTCGCCTGCCCGCTCGGATTGAATCGCAACACCGCCAAGCCCCAGCAGGCCATCGCCCAGCTGGGTGAAGTGTGTGCCCAGCGTGGTCCAGGATCCGCTCTGGCCACGGCCCGATCCCAGGATCCGATAGCCCGCGAAGGGGTGCCCCGCGTAGGAAAATCCCACGCCGCCATCACCGAAGCGGTTCTGCATGCGCGCGCGTGCCTCGCCCGTGAACATGTCGGCCGCCGTGTGGGAGTCGCCCCATTGCAGAACGCGAACCGGCTGATCGCCCGGGGACTGCTCCCGCTGCTGGAGCGCGGCAAAGAACTTCCGCAACGCCTGCGGATACTGCAGCGCCGATCCGCCCTGGGCCAGCATCTGCGCCACGGAGTTGCCGGAAAACCCGGCGGACTGGCTGTGCGCCTCGGCCGCGGCGGAAAGGTCCTCGGCAGAGCTCTGCGGCAGGGAAGAATCGGGATCGGTATTGCGCTGCGATAGGGGCTGCGGCACGGATCCGGCTTGCGCTTGCGAGTCCACGGTGGCCAACGGGCGCGTCTCCAACGCACCGGACGTTAGACCTGCCGAACCAGACTGCGTACTGCCGCCAACTGCGGGAATGCGCAGAGGCGTGAGCGGCCGTAATGGTGGGCTATAGGCCTGAACCGGCTGGCTTCGCGAACGCGGGGGAACACCAGGACGGCCCGTGTGCGCGGCGGCGGCTGTTTTGCCATGAACAGAGTGCGCGGCGGCTGCATGCGACGAGGCCAGGCGCGAACGCGCGGCAGATGCATGGCTGGAGTGGGACAGAGACGCTCGTGAGCCTTTCGCGTGCGGGCCGCCATGCCGGGGCGCCGCCGCCGGAAGCGAGATTGCAGCCAGAGCCGGACACACCAGCAACAAGGATGTCCGAGTCAATTGCAGTGCGCCGCGCCCCTTTTGTAGCTTAGACGATCCGCCTGGGCACCCGGCTGATTTGACACTGCCCACAGCCTTGTTAGTACCCTGATGAGAGAAACGAGAGTGTTTCGCCAATTTTTCGCTTCCGTACTGCGTCTTGCACAGGCGGAAGCATCCTCCGTGGCGAACAAATAGCGAACAAAGCTCGCGTGTTCCTTTCACTTCTTCCGCTATCCCCGTCCCTTCTAAGTAGTTGCAAACAGATAATCTAGCTTTCCCGGAATGAACCTTTTCCCGTTGACATTGGCTCCGGTGCTGGTTATCTTCGGTGAACTTCTCAAACGCACCGAAGGGGCAGCGAGAGAGACCGGTTTTCCACAGCCGATTGGCCGCGTAAAGGTGCTTCCAGACCTTTGCCGGACCAGGACGCCGTGGAGCACTGGCCGGAGCTGCCCATGCATTCACGGATACGGGACGGGCACACTGCAAAGGCCAGGAGAGCCTTCGCCACGGACACGATCCACAGCAGCCGGCACCGCACACCCCCGACACCACCCGCGGTTCACCGGACAGCAAAGCACTGGAGCAACACGTGAAGTATTTTCGAAGGGAACTCAAGGTATGCGAAGGGTGCGGAGGCTTGTGGGTCCGCACCGGAACCGAAGCAGGGGTTTACTGCCGCCACTGCTGCGCGCTTCTGGCCGATTTGCCCGGCCGGCGCAAACACAGCCCGGGCCGGCCGTGCAAGGTGCATGGAAGGCCTGCCACCACACTGCACCTTGTACACGCGGCCGCGCCGGAAAATGAAGGCGCGCTGCGCGGACGCTGCCGTCGCGCTTCACCGGAAAACGATGTGGAGGCGGAGCATGTGGCTGCCGCGCGCCGTGCCGGCATGCGCCTGCATCAGGGCGGCCAGGCCGTACCAGCCAAAACAAAGACGGATGCCCAAAGCACTGCTCCAGCGGAAGGGTCATCCCCCATCCCGGCAATCGAGATGCCTCGCGCGGTCTCGGCAGTTCCCATGATCTACGCCGTGGCAGGAGGTGCCCGATGAAGCTGCTGATGATGCCGAACCGAAATGGACACGCCAACGCAGCCGCAGTCGCAACCGAGCCCGGTTCTCAGGTGGTGAGCCAGATCTGGGCCACGGAGGGCAATCTGGCGCGCGCCGTGGTGGCGATGCATGCCGAAGCGCAGAAGCCCGCGGACACACCTGCCGAGCCACAGCAACGGCCCGCGCTGCGTGTGGTCATCACGCCGGAGACGGCCTTCTACCGCAAGTACACGGAGGCCATGCTGCGGCGGTATGCCGTGATGAAGCTGCAAAAGGGCCGCGTGCCTTCACTGCTGGGCCGGGAACTCTTCCGCGGCAAGGTCACCAGCTGCCGGATTCACGGCTTCGACGACATGATCCACTACGTGCTGGATGTGGAAAGCTGCCTGCGGCTGCTGAGCGCCGACCAGCAGAAGGTGGTCTACCGCGTGGCGGTGCAGGAGTACACCTTTGGCGAGGCGGCCAACATGCTGCGATGGAGCCTGCGCTCGACACAGCGCCGCTACAACGAAGCTCTGGACGAACTCACCGCCATCTTTCAGAAGCGCAAGCTGATGGAAAAGACACCGGGGCTGAAACTGGAAAACCCGTGTCAAGAGGCAAAAGAGGAGGGCATTGCTGTAACTTACTCTCCGGAATAGAGTTACTTACGAAAAATAATTGGCAGGGTATTTATGCCCGGCTTGTTATTCTAGGTAAGTAATTGTGGAGAGCGGCAAAGTGCTTTTCAGCAACAACGTTGAAAGCAAAACGGGAGGCCTTCGGTCTCCCGTTTTGCTTTGCGTGTGTGGGCGCGTCAACGCCATCGTGAAGGATCGCTTGTTGGTGCCGATCATAGGCCGAGACACTGGCGCGGAGCTTCGCTGGATTTGCGAGTCTGGGGTGAAACGTCCGCGGAACCAAGCTTGCATCCGTGGAAAAGGTCGTGCATCATAACCGTAGAAGTGCTGGCGGGGTGAGGTCTGGAAGGTTCACGTTACCCGGGCATATATCCCCGCCAATGTAGTGAAAAGCCCCTCTCTTCGAGAGGGGCTTTTCGTTCTACCTCTTTCGCCCATCGCCTTTTGGGATCACCGACCACAAGAGTGGAGAGGGCTTCCGCTGCGAACACTCGAAAATAATCAAATCCTTCACGGCGTTGCCGCGGTTGTCGATGCGTGCGACCTGATTCGCGATCGTCGTTGAATTGTCATGAGATACCTCTGCGGTTTCGCTGAAAGCGCTCTCGATTTGCTGGAGAACCTCGTCGATGGTGTAGCCATCCTTTACGCAACGGCTTTTGTAAAGGTGCTTTCCATTGAAGATGATCACGGCATCGATAGGGTCTAACTCGTCACTGCTGCGTTTTTCATTGATGCGGGCCAGTTGCTCCGGTGTGAACCTGCCAACTCTCACGAAGGGGGAATGTTTGCCGGCCTGGACCAGCAACAGCGCCTTTCGAATCTTAGTCAGACCATCGGCAAACAGCGGCAAAACCTGTCCTCTTAATTTCTTAATGTACGGCTTCCACCATCCCACGTTTTCTGTCGCGGGTGTCTGCCCGTACCGGATCAAGGAGACTTCATGCGCTTCGTTTTTCCAACTTGCGCGGACAGCACCAGGCCGCCTGGCCCGCGGCTATTCCGGCTGTGTGCCGCGCTATTTGGCCTGAGTACCGGGCTGGCCTTTTCGCTCGGCGTCCTGCTGCCGGTGGCCATGCTGCCGCTGGTGGCACAGGCGCAGCAGGCTGCCATGACGGCCATTGCCGATACGGTCCTGCTGGCCAACGGATCGCCCGCGCAGGGCACGGTGCTCATCAGTTGGCCGGCGTTCACTTCGGCAACGGGTGCCGCCATTCCGCGGGGCAGCACCTCCGTTGCACTTGGCAGCGGCGGTAAGCTGAGCGTGCAGCTGGTGCCCAACGCCGGCAGCACGCCGCTGGGCAGCTTTTACACCGTCGTGTATCACCTGAGCGACGGCACCGTGACGCGCGAGTACTGGTCCGTGCCCGCCAGCGGCAGCGCCGTTGCATTGAGCGCGGTACGCACCTCCGTGCTGCCTGCGTCGGTCGCGGTGCAGACGGTGTCCAAGCAGTATGTCGACACGGCGATCGCCCGCGCCGTTCAGAGCGGCACGGTTGCCGGCGCACCCGTGGCGAACGACACCACGCCTTATGTGCAGAAGGCCGGCGACACCATGACCGGGCCGCTGCAACTCTCCGGCGACCCGTCCACCGGCCTGCAGGCCGCGGACAAGAATTACGTGGACGGCAACGTAGCCGCGGCGCAAGCAGGGCTGAACCAGAAGGTGAGCAAGATTCCCACGGGCACACAAGTGGTGGCGCAGCCCGGCGGGACACAGCTGCGCACCAACCGGCTGAACGCCGAACTATACGCGAGCCAGTTCTTTTCCAGCTTCGGCAATGACGGCATCACCAATGCTTTCAACGCGCCGGAGTGCGCGGCGAATTGCCAAGTGGTTGCCGAAGCGGATTACAACGGCAACGATGTCATCCCCACCGGCAAGTTCGGCGCGCATCTTTCCGACCGGCGCCTGGGGCAGTTGAGCGAGACCTTTACCGGCCGCGACAGCGGTGGCTTGCAGGTCAGCACCAACATTGTGCGCACCGATACGCAGCACCCGGCCAACATCGCGTCCACATTGCAGACGACGGCGCTGCGGCTGCAGCAATCTGGTCTGCGCGGCGGCAACAATTTGTTTCCGGAGAACGTCACCTCCGCGCTGCCTTATTTCAAGACGACGTACGGCACGCTGATCGAGCAGGCGGACAACTATGCGCAGGGCCAGCACGTGATGGACACGCGCGTGACCAATTGCTACGGCGTGGGCGACTGCCTGATCCATGGCGATTTTATGAGCAGTTCCGGCGGCTTTCGCGATGCGGCCGATGAGGGCGCGCACCCGGCCGACCTGCAGTACACGGAGGATACGCGGGTGCCGCGCGGCACATGCGCCACGGGCTGCACCACCGGTTCGCAGTCGTTGAAGGTGACTTTTACCAGCGGCGGCGGAACCCAGGGCGACGGCCGTTTTCTGGTCGACCTGGAACCCACGAAAGGCTACAGCGGCAACGCGCTGATCGGCGGAGATGCCGGTGCGTACCCGGCGGCAACGGCGGTCTTTACCGGGACGAGCTTTCCGGTGAGTACCTTTTTTGTGACAGCCGCGGCGGCGCTGCCGCAGAGCAACAACATGGCTCCGGGATCGGTGACGCTGCCCATTGCCACCAGCGGCGTGATTGCAGGCTTCAGCACCAACACGGCCAGCGCGCCGGCCGGCAGCGGCACCGCGTGCGTGGCGGACGCAATCAGCGGAGGCACGGCGACACCGGAAAGTTATGAGATGGCCACGTACACCGTGGTGGATGGAACGCACCTGAAGCTGACTCTGCTGAAGCCGCATGCAACCGGTGCGGTGGTGGCCATCGGCGGGCTATGCGGCTACGGCCTGGAACAGACGATCGACAGCTCCACCGGCTACCAGCAGGTCTTTCCCGTGCTCGGCTCGAACAGCGCGACGTCGCTCTATGTAGCGTCCGGCCTGACGTCGATCGTGGGGCGGAACTTCAGCACGAGCGGCTATCTGAACCTTCAGTTCCAGGTCAGCTCGGTGGTGCGGGCGAACAACGTGGTGACGGTGAACGTGACCAACACGTCGGCGGGCGACCTGACCGGATTGCCGTTGACTCTGGGCGGTGTGGCGGATGCGAGCTTCAACGGCACCTTCACCATGTCGACCGTGGGCAGCGGCCAGTTCAGCTTTCCGCAGACCGGCCCAAATGCGAGCTCGAGCGGCGGCACGCTGGTGATTGTGACTAGCGGCTACAACCTGTATCCCATCGCAGAAGTGCTGGACGTGTACAACGACGCGACCGGCAGCGTGGACGGGCAGATGACGCTGGCAGCGAACACCGTGCCGTGGGCAGCGGGCGACCGCGTGACGCAGCCCCACTACTTCCAGCAGCGCGTTGGCGCGGATGTGACCTACATCACGCAGAACACGCCGCGGCCCAGTGCCTATCAGCCTGCCGGCATTTATTACCAGGGCAACAACGGCGGCGGCCTGCGCGGCTGGGTGATTGCCAACAACACGCCGGCGCAAAGCTACCTTGGCGATGGCGGAACGCACGTGGCCCCGGACTTCGCCTTTGGCAACAGTGGCATTTGGAATGCGACAGCGGACTTTCAAGCGGGCGAACAAACAGCCTTCCGCATGCACTGCAATGGGCGGGGATGCAGCCGTTTCGACAGCACCTACAACCTGTTCGCGCTGGACAACAGCGTGGGCAACGGAGCGTACGACCAAGTGACGTGGGCACCGCAAACCAGCACCATGACGTGGAACCTGCGCGGCGCACAGTACAGCATGAGCCCCACCGCCATGACGGTGGGCACGCTGAATGTGACCAACCTGAATGCCGGCCACATCAGCGGCAGCACGGCGGCCACGAGCACGGCGCAAGGCTCGGTGCAGTTGGGGCCGGCGGCGACCAGCTTCATTCTTTCCAACGTGGCCAGCAGCGGCGCGGCGACGGATCTGACCGGCCTGGCACCGAGCGCGACGACAGACACGACCAACGCCGCGAACATCACCAGTGGCACGCTCGATCCGGCGCGGCTGCCGCCGGGCATTGGCGGCGGCACATGCGCTTCGACGGTCCCGTTCAGCGCGGCGCCCACGATTGCGGTGAACTGCGGCAATGCGCTGATCCATGTGCCGCTCACCGGCAACATCACCGGTATGAGCTTTACAGGTTTGCAAGCCGGGCAGCGCATCACGCTGGTTTTTCAGGTGGGCAGCACGGGCGGAGAAACGGTGCAGTGGCCTCCGCAGGTGCATGGCGGATTTGCCACGAGTGCCAGCAACGGCTCGCCGTTTTATGCGCAGGCGGGCAGGTACTTTGTGCAGCAGCTTGTGGTGGATGCCGATGGCTCGACGCTATTGAATCCAGGGGCGGTGAATCAGTGAAGAGACGAGTGAATCGATTGCGAAGCAGAGTTCCTCTGAACATCTTCTGGGCAGCCATCTGGCTGCCCTTCTTCTTTGGCGCGGAGTGTTTCGGGCCGCCGGTGACTTTTGCGCAGACGGGCGGCCTGCCTGCGGCGATGAGCGGCGATTGCACGACCTCCGCCGCGGGCGTGGTGACGTGCACAAAGAGCAACGGAGCCACACTTGCGCCCAGCGCCACGACGGACACAACGAACGCCGCGAACATCGGCTCGGGCACGCTGCCTTCCGCGCGGCTGGCTGCCGGTGCGGCGGGCACGCTGCCGGCGTATGCGGCGGGTGGAGTGCTGCAACCGGCGGCGGCGGCACCCTTCAGCGCAAACGCCGGTCCGGTGAAGGCCGCGCCCTTCAGCGTGAGCGCGCAGAGCTCGGCCGGGCCGGCGGTGCTGGGGCCGAGCGGTGGCGATACCAGCTTCCGCTATGCCAACATCGCGAACGGCGCGCGGCTGATTGCGGGCGGCAGCGTCACGCAGGTGAAGACCTTTGTGAACAGCGTAAGTGGCGTGAGCGCGCTGTACTTTGAGTTGTGGCGCGTGAACGGCTCCGGCACATTCAGCCTGGTGGGCCGGTCGCAAAACCTGTTGAGCGCGACGACGCCTGGCACGGCCAATACCTACGCGCTGACGACGCCGATGGCGGCGCGCGCGGGCGACTATCCGGCGATGTACCTGGAGGGCACTTTCAGCGCGACGACGAATGTGTTTTCCGCGCCGACGGGTCTGGCGTCTTCGGTGTATCCGTCGTACAACGTGCGCAACGCGGGCATGACCTCCACCATGGACTTTGTGGGCGGCACGACGAGCGCGATCGCGCCGTATGTCAATTACGAGAACCCGATCGAGGTGTACCTGAGCAGCGGCCCGGTGGTGGCTTGGCTGGGGGATTCCAAAGCGGCGGGCACGCCCAGCAGCGGCGATTATCTGCAGGCGGGCGGGTACAACGGCAGCAGCTGGGTCTTTCCCATGGCACCGGTGCTGACACCGTCTTCGACCGGCAGCGCAACGGCAGTGGGCACGTCGCTGATCGATCCGGGCAACCAGCCCTGTACTTATCTCCACCGCACGCTTGGTTACAGCTGCGCGACGTTTGGCGCACCGGGCGCGACGACCGGGCAGTTGCTGAGCAACGTGCTGCCCGCGGCCCTGGCAGCCAGGCCAGCCGTACTGGTGGTAAGTGGGACGGTGAACGACACGCTGGACGGCGTTGCATCGTCTGCCTCCATGAGCAATTACCAGAGCATGTACACGCAAGCGGTGGCGGCGGGCGTGCAGCGGGTGATCTTTACCGGCGTGGAGCCGGCGACGCTGCCCAGCGATGCACAATGGGCGGTGGCCGAGAGCACCAATGCCTCACTGAAGAGCTTTTGCCAGGCGCAGGCAAATTGCGTGTGGGTGGGAGACGCGGTGCAGAGCGCGCTAGGCCAGTTCCGCGCGACGGGGCCGGCGGGAAACACGCGCAACATTCAGCCGGCCTATGTGGGCGACACGCTGCAGCTGCACTGGAACAACGCCGGGGCGCAGCAGATGGGCCAGATCGTGGCCAACGCGATCGAACCGCCGGGCGCGCTGGGCAGCACCGTGGCCGTGGCGCAGCAGACCGGCACTCGAGTGCGCGCCGTGGTGCCGCTGAGCGCCGACGGCACGCTGGGATGGCGCTGGCAGGACACGCAGGATGTGCTGCGCGCCGACCCGCAGATGGTCGAGAACGCGTCGGCGACGCCGGGTGCGGGCCTGCCGGGGCAGCAGAGTGTAGGGTGCGTCGCGTTCCTGAGCGGCAAGGGATACGTGCGCTGCGATGGCCAGCTTGCGTGGAACGTGAACAGCGCAACGCTGACTGCGCCCTCTGTGTCGGCTGCATCTATGTCGGCCACGAATCTTTCGGCGATGAACGTGAGCGCGACGAGTGTGACGGGCACAAACGTTGCGGCAACGAATGCAAGCGCGAACCAGCTCACCTTTCCCACGCAGACGACACAGGCCTATGGCGTGAACTTCGGCGATGCAAATCTCTTCCGCAATGCGCCAGGCAGCCTGGGCATCTGGACGAATGTAAACGCGCCGTCGGTGGTGCAGTTGCGCAATTTCTCCACCGGCTCCGGCGCCTACACCATGTACCAGGTGCAGAACGACCAGGGCTTTACAACGCAATATCTGGTGACCGGATCGAACTGGTCGCCGGTGGGGATCTTTCAGCCGAACATGGCCTACTTTGGTGCGGACCCGGCGTTGAGCGGAGGCTTTGTGCTGGGCCACGCCGGGCCGTATCCGGTGAAGCTGATGTACAACGGCGCGATCAAGGCGACGCTGCAGAACGGGTTGTGCCTGGGCTGCACGGCCGATCCCGGTTCCGGCAATCTTGGCGTGGGGCATATGGTGGGTTCTTCGGGCGCGCCGTCCGTCACGGCGGGCAGCGCGGCGGCGAGTTGCAGCGTGAGCGGGACCGACCTGGCCTTTACAGTTAACTGCACGACCGGCGGCAATCCTTCCGCAGGGCCGCTGGCGACAGTGAACTTCGCGGGAGCGTATGGCGCGGCACCTCGCTTTGCGGCTCCCGGCGCGGGGAACGCCGCCAGCGCGAGTGCGGCCTCATCGCTGTATGCGAGTACTTCCACCACGGCGCTGACACTCAGCACCGCGAACGCACTCTCCGCTTCGACGAGCTACGCATGGCACTTTGTCCTGGTGCAGTAGCGGGCCGTGGTGGTGCCGTGGCGGGTTCTGGCCTGGTGGTGCATGTGCTTGCCGCGGAGGCATCAAGGCGGCGCACGCAACCGGCGGCGGCGAAACGGTGCGATCGCAAGCCGGCTGCTCCGAAGTTGCCGTTGCACCGGCTGGCAAACGGCCGCTTTGCCAGCCGCAAATCGGGCGGTGCAGGCAAGGGCGAGGAGCAGATCCCTCGCTATGCTCAGGAGGACACTTCCCTGGAAGGCTTCACCGCACAGGTCACTTCGCCGGGCGGCATCGCTGCTGAGCAGGAGGTGCCCGATCCGACGGAGAGTTCCGCGCGTTTTCGCCGCCTGCTCGAAACGCCGGAGGGCCGCATCGAACTGGCGGCGGAACTGCTGAAGGTCCGCAGCAAACCGGGAGCGCTGGTGCCGCTGCTGGCCAATCGCGCTCAGGTTGCATTTGAGGCAAATCACCGGCGTGAAAGCGTGGTGCTGAAGGCACGGCAGATGGGGTTGAGTACCTGGATCGCGGGCAGGTTTCTGCTGCGCACGATCCTGATTCCGGGTACGGTGACGGTGCACGTGGCGCACACGCGGGAGGCGGCAACGGGCCTGTTTCGCATCGTGCAGCGCATGTGGGAAAACCTGCCCGATGCCCTGCGCGAAGGCGACGCGAAACGCGGCCGCAACAACACGAACGAGATGAGCTTTCCGGCGCTCGATTCGGAGATCCGCATTGCCAGCGCGGCCGAGCCGAATGCCGGCCGCGGCTTGACGATGACCAACCTGCACTGCAGTGAGGTGTCGCGCTGGCAGGGAGACGCGGCGGAGACGCTGGCGGGACTGCGCGCGGCGCTGGCTCCGGGTGGCGAACTGGTTCTGGAATCCACGCCGAATGGAGCGTTCGGCTGCTTCTTCAACGAGTGGCAGGGCGCTCCGCGGCGGGGTGCGGCGCGGCACTTTTTCCCGTGGTGGTGGGAGCGGAGTTATGCAGGTGTTTCTGTTCCGCCGGCGGAGTGGACGGAGGAAGAGACGGCCCTTGCCGCGCTTGTGCTGGGAAGCCAAGGCATGCCGCTGCTGCCGGAGCAGATCGGCTTCCGGCGCGGCCTTCAAGAGCAGTTCGGCGCGATGCGTGTGCAGGAGTTCGCCGAGGATGCGGTGAGCTGCTTCCGGGAGAGCGGGTCGTGCTTCTTTGAAACGGCCTCGATCGCGGAGCGGCTGAAGGAGATCCTGCCGCCACTGGAGACGCTATGGCATGGGGCGCTCCGGGTCTATCGCCCGGTGGTCCATGGCAGGAATTACATACTTGCGGCGGACCCCGCCGGCGGTGGACCGGAGGGTGACTTTGCGGCCATCCAGATCGTCGATTGTGCCGATGGTGTGCAGTGCGCGGAGATGCAGGCGCGCGTGCGTCCTCGGGAGCTGGCGCGGCGGATCGCCGAGCTCGCCGTGGTGTATCGCGGCGCGCTGATCGCGGTGGAGCGCAACAGCATCGGCGCGGCGGTGCTGGCGTACCTGGAGGATGAGTCGGCCCGGGCGGCGGTGCCGCTGCGGGTGTACCGGGGCAGCGATGGACAGCCCGGCTGGCTGACCGGCATGGCCTCACGCGAGAGCATGCTGGCGCGGTTGAGTGTTCTGCTGTCCACCATGCCGCGGATCTTTCGCAGCGCGCCGCTGCTGGAGGAGTGCCGGAGCTTTGTGCAAAAGGAGGGTGGCCGGACGGAGGCGGCGGCGGGCGCGCATGACGATCTGGTGATGGCGATGGCGATCGCGCAGGCGGTGCGGGTGGATGGGCAGCTTCAAAGGAAGGCGTCGCGGTAATCTGAAGCCATGAACGTCGTGGAAAGGTTCAGGGCGGCTGCTCAATCTGAGAGCTATCATGACAGGCTGATCGAGATGGGAACAGAGTTTCTGCAAGAAGCAGCCGTGCTCGTCGCCGTGCTCGGCATTCTGGATGCAACTATCGCCCGCGGCACGCCGACCTTTCCTGTGCTGGCGTGGAGTCTCGGTATCGGGTTTATATTGTTTGTAGCCGCATGTGTGCTTCAAGCGCTTCGTACCCGCGTTGAGTGAAAGGTGAATGTATGCTCGCAGGAACAATTGCAATTCTTATTCTGGCGGGGGGCATATTCTCCATCGGAGCATGGGCAGCACTCACTGCCCCGTCCGCAAAGAGTCATAAGTAGCCAACTGGCATGCAGATTCAGCGCCCCGGCAACCGCCGGGGTTTCTAACGTTAGGAGAGCAGTTGGCGGTTCTGGCGGTGCAGGCAATCCGGCGCATGCGGGGCGGTGCGCAAAGCCAGCTCATGCTGGGGGCAGACGGACGGCTGTGGGTGGTGAAGTTCCGCAACAATCCGCAGGGAGAGCGTGTGCTGGCCAATGAGTTTCTGGCCACGCGCATGGCCGAGGCCGTGGGCCTGACCGTGCCGGCGACGGAGCTTGTGGATGTGAGTGCGTGGCTGGTCGGGAACAGCCCGGAGATGTATGTGGACATGGGCCGCGGCGAGCGCGCGCGCTGCTCGGACGGGCTGCAATTCGGATCGCAGTTCGTGGGCGGCCTGATGCCCGGACAGGTGGTGGACTACCTGCCGGAGGAGATGCTGGGCGACGTGCGCAATGTGGCCGAGTTTGCCGGCATGCTGTGCATCGACAAGTGGACGGGCAATTCGAATGGGCGGCAGGCAGTCTTTTCCCGCAAGCCGCGCGAGCGTAAGTACCGGGCGACGTTCATCGACCAGGGTTTCTGCTTTCATGCGAATGAGTGGCGCTTTCCGGACTCGCCGCTGCGGGGCGTCTACCCGCGCAACCGCGTCTATGAGGGCGTGACCGGCTGGGCGAGTTTTGAGCCGTGGCTGAGCCGGGTGGAGACGATCGACGAGAGCTTGCTGCTGCGCATTGCGGAGCAGGTGCCGGTGGACTGGTACGGCGGCGACACCGCTCCCTTGGAGGCCCTGGTCGAAACGCTTCTAGCACGGCGCGAGCGGGTGCGCGAACTGATCGACAGTTTCCGCAAATCGGACAGGGCTCCGTTCCCAAATTGGGGCAGCGCGAAAAGTTTCGTGGCGGCGGGGCAGTTTGGGGGCGTGACAGAGGCGTCCGATACGCTAGCGTCGAAGTATGTGATGTGAAGAGGCAGGAAGTTGTGAGCCGGTAGTTGTGAGTGGGTGGTGAAGGGCAGGCAGGACTCGGGGTGAGCGAAGCAGTCCCGAAAGAAAGTCATCGTCGAGATCTGGTAGCTGCGGCGCGACAACTCCCGTCGCCCCATTTCCATACCACTTACGACTACTACTTACTACCTACTACCTACTACTTACTACCTACTACTTACCTTCCCGAAAGGAGCGCCATGCCCGAACGCATCCTCTGCGAGTTCTTTCTCCTGCGCTATGTGCCGGATGCGGTGAAGAATGAGTTCGTCAACATCGGCGTTCTCCTGCGCGAGGCGGGCCGGGCGGAGACGACGCGGGTGCGTTTTACCCGCGACTGGAGCCGTGTGCGTTGCATGGACCCGGACGCGGACACGGCGCTGCTGGAAGCGATGGAAGGCGAGCTTGCCCAGCGGATCCGCGATGTGGGTGTGGAAGGCCGGGGTGGTTCCAAGCCGGAGATGCAGCGGCTGGAAGAATCGCTCTCCACCGGTGTGCAGATGTCGGAGGTGCGTGGCGCTCTGGCCGAATCGGTGCCCGCCGAGATGGAGCAGCTGATGCGGCTGTATGTGGAGCCGTTGCGGGAAAAGACGGTGCGGCGCAAAAGCGGACGGGCGTCCATCGTTGCCGGGATGCGCGGCGAGTTCGAGCGCGCGGGTGTGTGGGAGCTCTTGCGCAAACGCATCTCCGCCGCCGAGTACACGCGGCCGGGCGATCCGCTGCGCATCGATTGCGGCTACAAAACCGTTGGCGCTTCGCCCGAGGCTGTCCGGCTCTTTCAGGCGGTCTCGCTGGAGGGCGACCTGGAAGCGGCCAAGGTGCTCTCCTACTCCGCCGCGCGCCTGCGGGATGGAGTGCGGCGAGTCGAAAATGCCGCGCTTGACCTGCTCGCCATTGTGGAGCCGCTGCGCTCGGTTGCGGCGGGCAAGAAGGCTCGTGCCGCCGAAGACGAGTTCGATGTGGACAGCGAAGCCGCCGACCGCTACCGCTTCGGCGTGGAGACGATGGAGGAAGCCGGCATCCGCGTGCTCACGATGAACGACCTGAGCCGCCTGGCGGAGACGGCGAAACGCGAGTTGCGCGTGTAGCGAAGCTCTCCGGAATACAAGATCTGTACGAGGGCGTGGCCGCTGGCCGCGCCTTTCTATTGGCACACCGAAAGAAAGAGAGGGCACTTGAACGGATTCGAATGGGTGCGAAGCTGGTTTCGGCCACCTTCGCCTGACAGCCGCGCGCTGGACGCTACGGGCAACACCGCAGCGGTGCAGCGAAAAACTCAAACCAATCTCCGCAACGGATTGCCCGCGGTCCTGACACCCTGGCAGCCGGGCACGCTAAACGGCGGCATCCTGCCCAAACCCACACCCCAGAACCTGCGCCGCTTTGCGGAACTGCCCTGCGTCCGCCGGGCCATCAACGTGGTAAAGGACCGCATTGCTTGCATGGAGTGGCAGGTGCGGTTCAAGCCCGGCGCGGAGCGTACCGCCAAAGACCTTGCCCTGCTGCAGGCACTGCAGCGAAACTTCGAATCACCCAACCCGCATGAGAGCTTTCGCACCTTTGCCGAGCAGGTGCTGGAAGACGTGATCGTGGGCGGCTTCGGCGCGGCCGAGATCGAAGTAACCGGTGACCCAGCCGCGCCCTTCCGCCTGTGGGCTGTCGATGGTGCAACCATCCAGATGGATGGCCGATGGAACGGAAACCTGGACAGCCCGCGCTTTGCCCAGGTGGTTGCGCGGCCGCTCATCGCTCCGGCATCCGGCTCCGGCAATGCCGGCGAAGTGCCGGGCAATCTGCGCCCGCTGCTGGACCGCGAGCTGCTGTACATCCGGCTGAACCCGCGCACCCACACGCCCTTCGGTCTGGGCCGGGTGGAGGTCGCCTTCGACACAGTGAACCATTTTTTGCAGGCGAACCGGTATGCCGCGCGGCTCGCTTCCAACTCGGTAATGCAGTATGCGCTGTGGATCGACGAGACCACGCCCACGGAGCATGAGCGGCTCCTGCGATGGTGGCGCGATGAGGTGGAGGGCTCCGGCGAGGTGCCGGTGCTGAGCAGCCAGACCAAGCCGGAGGTGCTGCGCTTTGCCGGCGGCACGGACGCCGAACTGCGGCTGCAGTGGCAGGAATTCCTCTTGCGCATGGTGGCGAATGCCTTTGATCTGCCGCCGATGTTTCTCGGCCTGCACGGCGATGTGAACCGTTCGACGGCCGTCGAATTGAGCGAGCAGGCCTTCCAGACAGCCGTGTTGCCGGTGGCTTCGCTGTTTGCGGAACACCTTTCGCGCGATGTGCTGGGCAAGGCGCTCGGTCTGCATGACGTGGAGTTCGTCTTCACGACGAGGGCACGCGACGAGGTGCAGGAGGCGGCGCTGCAGATGCAGCTCCTGCAGGCGGGCGTGCTGAGCGTGGATGAGGTGCGTGCCATGCGGGGATTGCCGGCGCGCGGATAAAGCAAGAGCGAACGCGGAGAGCGCGGAGTTTGCGCGGAGTGCGCAAGGGAAGACGCAGCGTACTCCGCGGGAAAACTCCGTGTGCCCCGCGTTCGTTCTTTTCACTTCAGAAGGAGGCAAGTTGCGACTGGAAGCAATGGCAGTGCAGTTTCCCACGGTAGAGGGGCATCCCAACCGCGTGCCCTTTGCCGGCGTACTGACGCTGGTGGACGAGGCGAGCGACAAGGCACCCAATGGCGCGCGCGGCCACCGCGTGATACTGACGCGTGCCGCGGCGGAGGCGGCGCTGCCCAGCCTGCTCGGCATGGCGGTGGACTTCAAGGCGGGATGGGATGGCCACGATGCCAAACAAAAGTGCGGCATCGTGACAGGTGCCTCGATCGAGGGGAACGAAGTTCGCGTCCACGGATACCTGTTTGCGCGCGACTTCCGCGACATGATGCAGGAGATGGAGGCGCACGGCGATGACGCCCTTGGCATGAGCTATGAGCTGGCCGACGCGCACGTGGACGACATGCGCGCGTCGGAGTGGAGGCTCACCAAGGTGACCTTCACCGGCGCCGCCATTCTTCTGCGCAGCAAGGCCGCTTACCGCAACACGAGCTTTCGCGTGTTGAGTGAGAACGAGGCAATGCAGGCCTCGGCCGCGGCGGGAAGAACGAGCCGGATGCATGTGGTGCGCATGCCCGCGCGCAAGCGGGAAGCGCCTCGGCTGCCGGGGCGGCTGCCTCTGGTGGACAAGTCGCGGGGCGCGTCAAGCCGCTAAGAACGACCGCAACGTTTGCTGAGTTCAGCACAGAGTCTGCAGAGCAGGATCGCGTACTCTGCGGAACCCTTGCGTACATTGCGGACGCTCTTCAGCGTCTTCGGAAACAAGAGCGATTCAGAAGGAGAAGAGATGACCGAAGCACAAGATCTACCGGCGATTGTGGCCGAGGTGGAAGAACCCGCGTCCCCGGAAAAGCAAACACCCGATGCCCCGCAAATGCAGGCCGCAGAACTGCAAGCCGCACATCTGGCCGAGTTCGACCGGCGCATCCGCGATCTGGAAGCCGCCATCGGCGACCTGCGCACGGTGAATGCCGCGGCGCTGAAGCCTGCCGCCTCCGGCCGCAAAACGTTGTCTGCCCAAGCGGAGACATTGCTCAGCAAGCATGGCCTTGCACCGGAGGTGCAGGCGGCCGGCCTGGACGCCGCGCTTGCCAGCCTGAGCATCGAGCAGCGCATCGCGGTCAAGACCCAGATGCTGCGGGCCGGGCTGCTGCAGGCAAGCATTTAACTGTGAAAACAAGTTTCGAGAGGCGTGGCCATGAGCCGCGCCTTTTCACGTTTTACCCCTTTCCACAGGAGAGAACAACAGCATGAACAGCAACAACATGATGGCGCACTTCCGTGACATCCACGCAGCCGCGGACTACATCGGTCCGGGCGCGATCGAAGTTCCGCAGTACCAGACCGAAATCACGGACATCGTCCGCCGCCGCGGCGTCTTCGGCCAGCGCATCAAGCAGGTGCCGGCCACCGGGCATCCGTCACGCTTTTTTGAGGAGACCGGCATACCTTCGCCTTCACTCGCGGCGGGTTTCGTCGATCCGCGCAACATCGTTCCCTCGGTCGTCTCGCCCACCCGGGTGGAGCGGTCCGTGCCGCTGAAGGCACTGGTCGCCCAGCTGAACTACAACCTCTTCGACATGGAGCTGGGCGCGCAGCAGAGCCAGTTCGCCTATCTGCAGGCGAAGGATCTGCACGACACCGTGGAAGGCGTGATGCGCACGCATGACGTGGCCCTGTGGAACGGCACGGATACCAGCCTGAGCACGCCCACCACGGCGCAGTATTTCGGCGCGGCCGGGCAGATTGTGGGCGGCGGCAACACCGTCACCATCGGCGCAAACGCCAGCATCGTGGATGGTTTCAAGACCACCATCGCCATGATGGTCGCGAACAGCAACTATGCCGTTCGCCCCACCGCCATCTACGCCAACCCGGTGCTGCTCGACCTGATCGACCGCGAGATGAAGACGGCCTTCAACGTGGTTCTGAACACGAAGGAGATTTCCGCGGGCGTGAGCGTAAAGATGCTCTCCACCCAGGCCGGCGAGATCCCGCTCATCCCCGAGTGGACGCTCGGCTACACCGGTACGCCCGGCTCCGGTTCCGCGGTGCTGCCGGCGTACATCGTGACCGAAGACCTGATCGAATACCACTGGCTCACCGACCCTAATCCGCGCGTCTTCCAGCTCGGTGTCCCGGGCTCGCTCGCCTCGCAGTACGTGGTCGTCAAATTCGGCGGCGTGGTGGTGAAGGGTGCCAACTACGCGCATTACCAGGTGCTGGTCGACCGCTAAACAGCGGCAGGAAGGACAAAGCGGGCCCAGCTTACGACGACTCTGTCGTCTCTGAGGTGAGTCTTCACCTTTCCGCAGCATTCTGTATTGAGAAGGGCCCCACGTTAGCTTCGCGAAGGTGAGACACCCAATCTCACCGTTATCGAACAATTCTTTGCCCACTTCGATCTTGATCGAAGTGGGCATTTCTTTCCAGATCACACCGAAAGGAGGGCACCATGAACTACCTCGATCCTTCGGAATACGCCGCGTACGGCCTCCCCGACGACACGCAGGACTCACTCATCGCCTCGGCCTCGGCCATGATCGACGCCTTTTGCCGCAGGCCGTCGCTCGGCATCACGCAATACATTGAGCGGCTGCGCGTGGCCCGCGACGGCCGCACCGTGCGCTTGAGCAACACGCCCCTGGCCGCGGCCGCGGGAAGCACGCTGGCCATCGTCGCCGCCCGTGTCCGCCTGCGCCGCCTGCGCGACGATGCCGGCTCCGCTCCGCTCACACCGCTGCAGCAGGCCGCGAGCGTCTTCGGCCTGTGCGGCGCTTGGAGCACCCTCGATCCAACGCAGCTCACCGTCTACAGCAACGGGGAAGTCGAGTTTCCTCTCAGCTTCTTTTCCGTGCCGTTCGATGAAGCAGAGGTGACCTACACCGCCGGCTTCGCGGCCGTGCCCTCGGCGGTCAAGTGCGCCTGCGCGCAGATCGTCAAAAACGCGCAAGCCACGCCCGCGCTCAATGTGAAGCGGCAACGCGTCGACGCGCTGGACATGGAGTACTACAGCGCCGCTCTGCTGGATGCGGAAGTGCAGCGCATGCTGCGGCCCTACCTGTCCGTGAGGCTGGGATGAGCGGCGACCTGAGCTTCGATACGGGTGCGCGCCGCGCCGCCGACGCCCTGGTCGGCCAGCTCGCGGCGGCAACGATCACTCTGCGCTTTCCTTCGCCGCCCATTGCGGGCAGCATTGGCGAGCAACTTGGCTTGCCTTCGCCGGAATTCCACGATCTGCCGGTCACACCGGCAGTGGTGCGGCTGCAGGCAAATCGCACTGTCGTCCTGATTTCCGCAACGGCGCTGGAAACCGCGCTGGGCCTCTCCAGTGAGCAGGACGTCATGGATGCGCTGAACGCGGCCAGCTTCGTAGAGATCGGTGACCGGCTCTTCACGCTGCAGGCAACGGAGCGCCGCACCGTTCATGGCCGTGCGTACCTGTACCACCTGCTGTTGCGCGACCCAGCCACGCGTGACCCGGTTGCCAGGGGGAAAGGAGCCGCATGAGCACCCTGCAAAACCTGAAAGACAGCTTTTACCTCACGCTGCGCGACCGCCTTGCCGCGCTCAATCCCAACCGCACGGTATTGCTGCGCGGAGCGACAAGGCCCGCCATCGCCGTTGCTGAAAACGAGATTGCCTTTACCGACGATGCCGTCCTGAACTGCTACCTGCTGCACTGGGACAACCTTGCCGCAGATCACACGGAAGCGACGCCGTTGATCGAGGCCCGCTGCACTATCCACTACAGCACCGAGGGCCTGCCGGAGCTGGCCGGCATGGACCGCGGCCGCACCCTGGCCGCCATGGACGCGGAGCTGGCGGCGATCCTGCTGCCGGCAGCGATACCGCAGCGCAACTTTGATGGCAGCGCGGCGGCAACGCCTGTCAGCAATGTTTTCTGGAGCGACCCGGTTTCTGCCCTCGCCGCCGTTACAGGCAACCGCCTGGGCCGCGGCGTTACCGTGCAGGTCTTTGCCTTGCAGGAGGGCGCATGAGCACCGCGGCAGTGCTTGCGCCCACCTCGCCCATTGCGCGCGGCGTGCAGCTATTTGTTGCGCCGGTCACGCGTGGGCCGCAGGGCTTCACGCTTCCTTTCGACCCTGCATCGCAGGGCCGCTTCGCCCTCTCTGCGCCTCCATCCAACTGGTTCAGTCTGGGCACCGTGCATGACTTAGTGCGTGAGGACACCAGCACCTTTGCCGAGATCCTGAGCGGTGCACCGGCCGTTGCGAAGACACGCGCCCGCAACAAGGCCGCCGCTGCCGTGCGATTCACGCTGCCCGCATGGAGCAAGCTTGGACTGGCACTGAGCGGCGGATCGCAACAGATGAACCTGCTGCGCGAAGCCCCTGGCTCTCAGGGCGGCCTGGATTCCGGCGGCCAGGCAAGCACGGCGATCCCGGTGCTCGCGGGCTCCACTGCGAATGTGCTTCTGCTGCCCGGCAGCGCGCCGCTGCAACCCGGTGACCTGGTCGTGGTGGATGACGACTACGACGGCACCACGACCGGCTATGTGGGCGCGGGCGCCGCAGGTGCATACGTCCGGTCCGCCGCCAGCATCGGGGGCAGTCCGGATTACGTTCGCCGCGTCAGCTTCAATATCGGCTGCGTGGCAGGGGTGACCCCGGCCGCAAACAATACCTTGCAGATCACACTCGCGTCACCGTTGCCCGCCGGTGTACCCAACGCAACGAACAAGCTTGCAGCGCTGCAGGGCTTCGTCGATCGAGTGGGTGGCAGCTTTGTGCAGGAGTGGTCGGCGCTGTTCGTTGTGGATGGGGTGCAGGGCGATCGCGTGCTGCTGCACTACCCGTGGCTGCAGCCCGCGGGCGGCGGGCCGTCTGAGGTGAAGTCCACAGTCGCGCCGGGGCTGGACCGCTGGCGGTTGCAGGCTCACCTGACCGCGCTGCCCGTCACAGACGCCAACGACGGCGAGCCGGTGCTCTGTTTCCGCACCTATCTGCCCGCGCCCATGCGCACACCGTAACGGAGGCCCGCATGCAGTTGATGATCAACAACGAGGACGGCAATGGCTTCCTTGATTACACGGCCGCACTCACCACGGCGGGACCGCTCACCATCACGCGGCAAGCCGGCAAGTACACCACCTGCCAGGCATCGCTCGATGTTGCCGGCAACGGCCTGCCACAGCCCATTTTGCGCGCTCCAGTGCTGGTGCAGAGTGACGCCGGCGCTCTGCTGTTCAGCGGCCTCGTCTCGGAGCCGCCAGACATTTCGACCGCCATCGAAACGTCTGACATGGCGGCAACGGCAGTGCACATCCTCGCAACGGAGGTTGCCTTCACCTCCGGCCTGCTTCCTGCAACAGTGCTGCAGCCAGCCACTTCGCGGACGCACGCGGTCACCTTTGAAGAGAATGCAATCCGCCTGGGCGATGCACCCGGCCGCACCTTGCCGCTGCTTGCCACGGACGTTACGGTGAGCGGCGCAATGGGTGCGGGCACCTACGTCACCGAGCTCTTTCAGGGCGACGGCACCACGCTCAGCTTCCCGCTCACGGCTACGCCTTTCCGCATGGCGAAGGGTGCAACGCTGCTGAAGGACAGCTTTGGCGGCGCGCAGTTCGCGGCGCAACTGTGGCAATTCACTGACCCCGGCCAGCACATCGGTCTGGGCAGCGGCGGCCTGAACGTCACCGGCGGCAATGGACTAGACGGCCAGACAATCATGCAGGCCGTGCAGCCCATCGAGCTTGGCGGAACGGTCACCGCCGAGCTCAGCAGCGTGGCACTGCAGCCCGGCAGCGACGGCGTGGTGCTTGGCTTTTACAGCAACACCATCGGCATCAGCACATGCATCGCGGGCTTTCGCGTGAAAGGAACAGCGGGTGCGCAAACGGTTGTTGCGCTGGTGAACGGTATGGAAAGCGGAACACCGTACACCTTCGCCGCGGGCCACCTGTACACCCTGCGCGTGCGCCTGCACAGCCCGGAGATGCAGCGCGTTCTGGAGACATACGATGCAGTAGTCGACGGTACACTGCAGACCTTCGGCGGCGGTCTTGTCGATTCGGCTTTGCAGCTTGTCTTCGAGATTCGCGACCAGGGCCTTGCGTCCAACACCGTCGCAACGGTGCTCTACCAGGGTACGCTGGCCAGTTCACCGGCCCGCGCCATCTTTGCACCAGTCAACAGCACACAACTGCAGATGCAGGCGGGCGGGTGCACGGTGAAGGGCGGTGGCTCGGCGTGGGCCATCGGCACGCTAGCGGATGGCACCACGAACGTGCGCCGTGAGGCCGCGCCGGAGCAGGGTGGCGACTTTGCGATCAGCGCCGCCACGCTGCGCTTCTTTCCGGGCCGCGCACCCGCCGCGGGTGAGCGCGTCAGCCTGACCTACCGCCGCAGCGAACGCTCGGTGGCGCACGTACAGGACGCCGCGGCACTCGCAGCAGCCCAAACGATTGGGCCTGTGAACACGCTCGCCTGGGCTGGTTCCGTTCCATCGGCATCTCTGAAGTCAACGGCGCTTGGGGCCGTGGTGGCCACATCCCACGCACCGCGAAGCACGGCCGACTGCATTGCCGCGGCGCGGGCGCTCTTTGCCTTCAGCAGCGCGGCCAGCACCGGCCGGGCAGGCAGCTGCTCGCTGCAACTGAGCGGACGGGCGGTTACGCCGGCAAGCATCCCGCAGGTCGGGGATCGCATGCTCATGCCGTCGACCGCAGGAGCACCTCCGCTGCAATTGCCGGTCACTCGTGTGGTGCTGACAGATGAACATGCCGTGCCGGAATTGGCGAAATGCCTGGTGGACTTCGATCCGCAGAGCGCAAACGGCTTGTCTTTTCATGTGAGCCACACGCTCGCCACGGACGTGCCACAGCCGGTGCCGCTGAACAACGTGGATGCGCTGCCTGGCCTGGCAAACCTGCAGGTGGTGAGCGCCGGCACCCTGGCGTTGCAGGTGGATGCGGGCACGTCACCGCCCAATGGCGGCGGCGTTGAAGTGCGGCGGCTGGATGGCGGTTTCGGTGCGGCGGTGCCCAATGGGAGCGTGGATGCCGGCCTGGTTCTGCGCAGCCTGGTCCGCGAATTTTCCATCCCGCGGCTCAGCTTTCAGGAGCGCTTCTATATACGCATGTACGACGGCAATCAGCCGCCGAACTACTCGGCTGTTTCCGCCGCCATCGTGACGCACCTGCCCACCAGCTAAACCGGCGGACAAGGAATGTCCAGGAACCGGATGGGCTGAGTGCCCGGTTCTTTCGCAGCTTCATCGCGAAAAGGTGGGCTTGGCCCGCATAACCGGCTTAGCACAACATTTCGATGCTGATCGAATAATACTGGCAACGCTTTGATACCTGTCGAAGAGTTGCAGAAAGGAGGCGGCAATGACCGACTTCGAATCCCAAGTCCTGAGTGACTTGAGCGCCCTTAAAACACAGGTGCATGCGCTGATCGGCGTGGGCCAGCCCGGCCGGCTGACAGCGCTGGAAGACCGTGTAGAGCGCCACGAACGTACGGTGCAGCGCATGAAGGGTGTGGGCAGCGTGCTGAGCGTGGGCCTGACCATGTTCCACCTCGCGCTCGACACGCTGAAGAAGTAAGCGCCTTGGCAAGACACCACTCACACGGCCCAACATCGCCCGACTCGAATCACTCATTCAACAAGGAGCATCCATGAACTTTCTTAAATTTTTTCTGCGCGGCATCGCCCTTCTTCCCAGCCTGGTGCAGGGCATTGAAGCTATCTTTGGCGCCAAGACCGGCCTGGAAAAGCGGAATGCCGCACTGGAAATTGTGGGCGCGGCCATCAACATGACCGATGCCATCGCCAGCAAAACCATTCTAGATGGCGACAAGTTCACCGCCGGCCTGGGCCTGGTGATTGACGGCGTGGTGGCCTGCCTGAACGCCAGCATCTGGGCCAAGATCGGCTGACAGAGCGGGGATTGCCCGTCGATTTGGCTTCCACTGAAAGGCAAACCATCCTGTGCCCCATTCTTCGTGGCTCCATCGCGAAAATGGGGCACCCGGGCTTTGCAGCTACCCTGACACTTATCAGGCACTCCCGTGTTTTGCGCACCTATAATCGGCAGGGTATGCCAGAGCACGAAACGGCACCGCGGGTCGGTGTCGTCATGGGATCCAAAAGCGACTACGGCGTGATGGGCGCGGCGATGCGCACGCTTGCCGAATTCGGCGTGCCGCATGAGGCACGCGTGGTGAGCGCGCACCGCACGCCCGACCTGCTTTTTCAGTACGCCACCGCGGCCCGCGCCCGCGGCCTGCGAGTCATCATCGCGGGCGCGGGCGGCGCGGCCCATCTGCCCGGCATGCTGGCCGCCAAAACCATCGTGCCCGTGCTCGGCGTGCCCATCCCCGCCACCGCGCTGCAGGGCATGGACGCCCTGCTCAGCATCGTGCAGATGCCGAAAGGCATACCCGTGGGTACGCTGGCCATCGGGGAAGCCGGCGCGGTGAATGCCGCCCTGCTTGCGATCGCCATGCTTGCCACCACGGACGCCGGGCTGGCGGAACGCCTCATCCAATGGCGTGCGCAACGGGAACAGGCCGTTCTTGCCGAATCGCTTGAGGCAGCAGGCGATCCGGCGTACTCCATTGCTCGCGGAGACCTCGCATGAGCGCCATTCCCGCCGACCTCCAGGCCAAGCTCAACGGCCCCGTGCTGCCCGGCAAAACCGTCGGCATCTTTGGCGGGGGCCAGCTCGGCCGCATGATGGGCATTGCCGCGCGCAGCATGGGGTACAAAGTGCACGTGCTGGACCCCGACCCCGCCTGCCCCGCCGGCTATATCGCCGACACGGTGATCCAGGCCGGCTGGAACGACCGCTGGGCCGCCGCGAACCTCGCCCGCGACAGCGACACGGTGACTCTCGAAATCGAACAGGTCTCCCTCACCAGCCTGGACGAAGCCGCCCGCTGGGCACCCATGCGGCCCGGCGCGGCCATGCTCGCCGTGATCCAGAACCGCATCGAGCAGAAGAACTGGCTCAGCCGCCACGGCTTCCCAGTCGGCCCGTACCGCGCCATTTCGCAAGAAGACCAGCTCGCCCAAGCTGTCCGCGAACTGGACGGCCCGGTCTTCCTGAAGTCCGCAACGGGCGGCTACGACGGCCGCGGCCAGGCCAAGCTCGGCTTTCAGGACCAAGCGATTGACTCAGTTGCACTGCAGGAAGCCTGGCAGGATGTAGGTGCCGCTGCCTGCGTTGCCGAACGCGCGCTCGACCTGGCCAAAGAAATCAGCGTCATGGTCGCCCGCTCGCCCAGCGGCGAGATCAAAGTCTACCCACCCGCGGAAAACTTCCATGAAAACCAAATCCTGAGCTGGAGCGTCATCCCCGCCTCCGTGCCCGACGCGCTTGCCCAACAAGCCTCGCAGATCGCCCGCGACATCGCCGAAACCTTTGCCCTGGAAGGCCTGCTCGCGGTGGAGATGTTCCTCACCACGGGCGGCGCTCTGCTGGTCAACGAACTCGCACCGCGCCCGCACAACAGCTATCACGGTTCCGAGCGCGCCTGCGTCACCGGGCAGTTTGAGCAGGCCATTCGCGCCAGCTGCGACCTGCCGCTGGGCGATGTCAGCCTCGTCCAGCCAACGGCCATCGCGAACCTGCTCGGAGAGATCTGGCTTCCGCCCGACAGCAACGGCAGCCCAACAACCCTCGAGCGCGAACCCGCCTTCAACCGTGCGCTCGCCATCCCCACCGTCCGGCTCACCCTTTACGAAAAACTAAAGCCCCGCAAAGGCCGCAAAATGGGCCACCTGAGCGCCGTGGGAGCAACGGCGGACGAGGCGCGGGAGCGAGTGCTGCAGGCAAAGGCGGCGCTATATGACTTATCGAAGTAAATTAACGAGCAAGCTTGAAATCTTGCCCGAGATGCGCATCGCGATGTACTTGCGAACGCTCCTTCTATATTTTTAAGCGCCGATTCAAGAGTCAAATACCTCAGCCGCACAAGCGCGGCAAAAAGAACGGCACCTCAGCCGCATAACGTGCATACCGTTCGCCGTACATGGCGAGCAGGCGGCGCTCCTCTAACTTGGAGCCGAGGACGGCGTAGGCGAGCATCAGCAGGGCCAGCGTGAGCCGGACGGTGGTCATGGTGGGTGTGAGAAGGAAGAGGGCGCTGGCCGAGGCGTTGAGCGGGTGGCGCACGTAGCGAAAGGGTCCGCCTGTCTTGAGCGGTTTGCCCGGGGTGGCTGTGTCCGGATCGGTGGCGGGACCCTGCCCTTCGGGTGGCTGGAAGGTCGGCTGCCCCTCCAGCCAGGCCCAGGCTTCGGAGGTGCCGGAGAATGGGCCGATGCCAATTTCCGCCGCACCCCGTATCGCGACGAGCAGCAACGCCAGGCGCACGGCCGAGAGCGGCACGCGGGCGGGCCCGCGCACACGGTAGAGCGTCCGGTCCGGCAGCCGGTGAAGGTAGAGCATCAGGGCGGCCGTGGAGGCAATGGCGACGCCGTTGTAGGCGAGACGGTAAAGACCCTCTTCTGCCCGCTTGCCGGCCAACCGGGCGGCAACATCCTTGCTGGCACGCGTTGCGGTCAAGCTGTGGAGCAGCCCCCATGCAATCACGGCACCAATCGTACGCAGCACGCCGGTCTTCATACCTGGTGTGACGCCGCCTGGCAGCGGAAAGACAGCCGCCGTAGGCCGGCCTTGCGTGCAGCGCCAGAACGGAGCCGCCATCCATGCAAGTTCTAAGATGGAAGGCATGGCCTTTCCCCAAACCCGCCTGCGCCGGATGCGCCGCACGGAAGCGCTTCGCTCCCTTGTGCGCGAAACGCAGCTGCGCCCCTCGGCGCTGATCTACCCGCTCTTCATCTGCCCGGGCGAGGGCGTGCGCAAGCCCGTCGGCTCCATGCCGGGCGTCTTCAATCTGTCGATCGATGAGGCCCTGCGTGAAGCAGAGGAGTGCGCCGCGCTGGGCATCGGCGGCCTGCTGCTCTTCGGGATCCCCGCGGAAAAAGATGACATTGGGTCTGGCGCCTATGCTTCCGACGGCATCGTGCAGCAAGCCCTGCGCGCCCTCAAAGCGAACCGCGCACTCGATTTGCTGGTCACCATCGCCGACGTGTGCCTGTGCGAGTACACCAGCCACGGACATTGCGGCATCCTGCAGAGGGATGGCGATCACGCCCATGTGCACAACGATCTGTCGTTGCCGCTGCTGGCGAAAACCGCCGCTTCGCTGGCCGAAGCCGGTGCGGACATCATCGCGCCCAGCGACATGATGGACGGCCGCGTCGCCGCCATGCGCGCCGCCATGGACGCCGCCGGCGCGCACGACACGCCCATCCTGAGCTACGCCGCCAAGTTTGCCTCAGCCTTTTACGGGCCCTTCCGTGAGGCCGCCGGCTCCACCCCGCAAATGGGCGACCGCCGCGGCTATCAAATGGATGGTGCCAACCTGCGCGAGGCCATGCGCGAAATCCAGGAAGATATCGACGAGGGAGCGGACATGCTGCTGATGAAGCCCGCCGGACCATACCTGGATGTGATCCGCGCTGCCCGCGAACGCTTCGACCTGCCGCTGGGCGCCTATCAGGTTTCCGGCGAGTACAGCATGCTGCAGGCGGCCTTTGAACGCGGCTGGCTCGACCGCGACCGCGCCACGCTGGAAAGCCTGCTCGCCATCCGCCGTGCCGGCGCCGATTTTCTCGTCACCTACTTCGCCAAGGATGCCGCCAGGCTGCTTGGATAACTGTTCTCAACTGGATCCATGTTGCGACTTCTAATGAAGTGGCTGCTTGTCTCGGGCTGGATGCCCGGCCTCCACGGCAATGAGAAACCCACCTTAATGACAATGGAACCGTCGTGAAGGTGGGCACCCGAACCGAAACGTCGAAGAACTTCCTCTATAGTGCCGCGGCAAGCTCCGGATAACGCCCTGCATGGCTCGTCTCATACAGAGCCAGCAACCGCTCCCGCATCAGGTGGTAAGCACTGGCCACTTCCTGAATGCTGAAAGGCGCCTTCACCCGGTCATAGCCGAAGATAAGTGCAAGTTCGACACGCTGTGCCGCCTGCCGCAGTGCCAGGCCATCACGCCGCATGCGCTCCGCCACAATCACAGCTTCGTTGAAATTCCACTGCTGGGCCATGCCGGCCAATGAGATCAGCACCTCGGCGTTGATCTGCATCTTGCGCAGACCTTCCCATTCGCCGATCAGCGACCACATCTCCGCGGGTTCAATGGCGATCTGGCCTTTGCCAGGCTGCAAATAGTCCACCGCGACCCGGGCGATACCATGCACGGGCACCGGCTCCAGTTTCGCGATCAGTTCTTCCCAACTGACCTGGGCCACCGCCGTCTTCTTCCGAGACGAGGCGACATAGGCGATTCCAACCAACAGAGCGATTGCGAGTAAAGAGAATGTAAAGGTCATGGCCGTGGCATGTTGATGCTGCGAGAATCGTATTCGAGCTTTCGCGCGGCGGCAACAAGATAATTACGAATTTCCGGAGAAAGTTCCGCGCGGGCCCGTTCTGGTAACCAAAAGGTAACACTCCAGAAGATCACAACGGCCAGGTACGCAACCATCCTGACATGGTCCAGCACAATAAACTCGCGATTCCAGCCCAGCGCCGTGTGCGCCACATCCGCCAAAAGCTCAATGAAGGCCCAGACGAATAAGCCCTGCCCAATGGCGAAGACCTGATTGCGCCAAAGCAGACCAAGACGGTTCGCCGCTGTCATCATGGCCAGGAATAGGCCGCAAGTCATCAGGTCGGTAAAGACCGTGATGCGTGTATCCCAGAGATCGAAGCCTTTCGATTGCGACGGCCCCATCTCAAATGCCACCACTGCGGCGACGGTCAGGCCGAGCAGTGCAAAAATTAGAAAGGACTTGCGCGCTTCCAGCACCCAGCGGCCTGTTGGACGCAAAACGTTTCTTCCGATCTCGATGATCAAGCCGACTTGGAAGCAGTAATCTAGTCCGCCAGTAACCCAGTAAGC
>CAXTPQ010000028.1:0-12374 GCA_964246215.1 uncultured Terriglobus sp.
TGATAAACCAAAGGCAACAAGGCAGGTCTAATCACCATGGCAACACCGCTGGCAATCCCCATCGCCAATCCTGAACTGAACGAAACGGAACGCGCGCAGTTGCTGGCGCGGCGCTATCACTCGGATTTCGTCGACCTGCGCGACTTCAAGATTCAGCATGAGCTGGTGAAGAGTGTGCCGGTGGAACTCATGTTCCGCTACAACTTTATCCCGCTGGAGCAGATGGGTGACCGGCTGGTGATTGCCGTCAGCGATCCCTCGCGGCTGATGGTGCTGGATGAGATCAGCGGCCTGCTGGGCACGCGGCTCCAGACGCGTGTCGCCACGCTCTCGCAGATCACCGACCTGCTCAAGAAGACTGAGCAGTCGCAGCGCGTGCTGGAGGAGGCCACCGAAGGCCTGACCTTTGAAATGGTGCCGGGGGATGACAGCCCGGACTCGAATATCTCCATCGAGCGGCTCACCAGCGAAGACGACATTTCCCCGATCATCCGGCTGGTCGATACCACGATCTTCTCCGCGCTGGAGCGCCGCGCGTCGGACATCCATCTGGAGACCTACGACGATTCACTGCTGGTGAAATACCGCATTGACGGCGTGCTGCAGCAGGCCATGGCGCCCATCGCGCGAGAGCACCACCAGACCATCCTGTCGCGCATCAAGGTTATGAGCGAACTCGACATTTCAGAGCGCCGCGTGCCGCAGGACGGCCGTTTTCGCGTCCGCTACAAGGGCCGGCTCATCGACTTTCGCGTCAGCATCATGCCGACCGTGCATGGCGAAAACGCGGTGCTACGCGTGCTCGATAAGGAGTCGATGAGCGAGAAGTTCAAGCAGCTTTCGCTCGATGTGGTCGGCTTTGGCGCGGAGGACCTGCGGCGTTTCCGCAAGTACATCAAAGAGCCATACGGCATGGTGCTGGTCACCGGCCCCACCGGCTCCGGCAAGACGACCACGCTGTACGCCGCGCTCAACGAAATCAAAAGCGAAGACGACAAGATCATCACCATTGAAGATCCGGTGGAGTACCAGATTCGCGGCATTACTCAAATCCCGGTAAATGAGAAGAAGGGCCTGACCTTTGCGCGCGGCCTGCGCTCCATCCTGCGGCATGACCCAGATAAAATTCTCGTCGGCGAAATTCGCGATGCCGAGACCGCGCAGATCGCCATCAACTCCGCACTTACAGGCCACCTGGTCTTCACCACCGTTCACGCGAACAACGTCGTGGATGTGCTTGGCCGCTTCCTCAACATGGGCGTGGAGCCCTACAACTTCGTCTCCGCGCTGAATTGCATTCTGGCGCAGCGACTGGTGCGGCAGAACTGCGATTTCTGCTCCACCTACGTCACCTACACCGACGCGGAGCTTGAGGCCAATGGCCTGGTCCCGGCGGACTGGCAGGGTTTCCGCTTCCGGGAAGGGCAGGGCTGCATGGAGTGCAGCGGCACAGGCTTCCGTGGCCGCTCCGCCATTCACGAGTTGCTGGAGTTGGATGATGAAGTCCGCGAGATGCTGCTGGACAAAAAACCCGGCTCCGAGATTCGCAAGAAGGCTCGCGACAAAGGCATGAATTTCCTGCGTGACTCGGCGCTGGAGCGCGTGCGTGCCGGCATTACAACTCTGCGCGAGATCAATAAAGTGACCTTTATCGAAGCCGGAAGATAACTTGTAGCGTGTAGCGTAACGCGCTACACTGCGTATCGTGATCCGCTCCTTCCGTCACGCTGGGCTGGAGAAATTCTTCAGGACAGGCTCAAAGGCCGGGATACAGCCTGCTCATGCCAGCAAGCTGCAGTTGCAACTGGTTACTTTAGACAATGCTTCAACACTGGCTGACATGCAGGTTCCTGGCTGGAGATTCCACAGGCTGAAGGGTGACATGGACGATCATTATTCAATTACAGTGAACGCGAATTGGCGAGTGACGTTCACGTTTTCCGATGGAATTGCTGACCTTGTGGACTATTGCGACTATCATTGAAGGAGAAAACTGTATGCGCATGTTTAATCCTCCCCACCCTGGGTTAGTTCTGCAGGAGTTTATGGGAGATCGTGAGATCAGCAGCTTTGCGGATCAAATTGGCATTGCACGTACAACGCTTTCCCGCATTCTGAATGGTCATGCCGGCATCAGTGCTCCCATGGCGGTTCGTTTGAGCGAAGTCCTAAAAACATCTCCCGAACTCTGGCTCGGAATACAGATGCAATATGACCTTTGGAATGCACTGCAAGCGCGCAAAGCCGAGAAGAAGGCTTTGAAGGCTGCTCACACAGGAACCAGAACTACTTCACGGCCTAGAACTGCTCTGCCGGTCGGCAGTATTCAGATGCCGGGTTCGCGGTTGCGGCCCGCGGCATAGAACGTACTACCTCGGCTAAGGCACTCATACTAGACATCGCCAGAAACGAATTAGCACAGCCGCATGTAGACGTGTTCTATGGTTTTAAGTGATTAGCTTGCCGTACTCCGTGTCAATAATTCGTCTGCAAGCCAACGGCCTGCACTTCGAAACCCTCTGCTGCGGCGAAGGTGACAAGCTGGCACTGCTGCTGCACGGCTTTCCGGAGACTGCCGACAGCTGGCGTGCGCAGATACCGGTGCTCGCCCGGATGGGCTACCGCGTCTGGGCACCCAACCAGCGCGGCTATGGCGGATCCTCCCGTCCGCCGCACCTGCAGGACTACGCGATTGAACACTTGATGCAGGACGTTGCGGGCTTGATCGATCTGGCACGGCAACAGTACGGTGTGCGCAGCGTGATGCTGGTGGCGCATGACTGGGGCGCGCTGGTGGCGTGGTGCTTTGCCGCAAGACGGCTTCGCGAGATCAAGCGCATGGTGATCGTCAACGTGCCGCACCCTGCGTGCTTTGCCCGGGAACTTCGCCGCCATCCGAAGCAGATGCTCCGCTCCTGGTACGTTGCCTTCTTTCGATTGCCATGGTTTCCGGAATGGCTGCTCTCGAGAAACGGTGGCCGGCTTGCGGGTCAAACGATGCTTCGCACCTCCAGCGCGCCAAAGCAGTTTCCACAAGAGTTGGTCGAGGCATGCTGCCAGAACGCCTCGCGATGGGACACCGCCAGTGCCATGGTGAACTGGTATCGCGCCTTTGTGCGGGGAGGCGGCCTGCGCCGTCAGTTGCGGCAGGGGTTTCCCGTCATTGACGTTCCCGTGCTGCTGCTCTGGGGCGAAGCCGACACCGCCCTCGGCCGGGAGACGACAAACGGCACCGAGCAGTTCGCGTCGCAACTCACCAAACTGTTCCTGCCCGGCGTTTCGCACTGGGTGCAGCAGGATGCCACCGAGGCCTGCAACGAAGCTTTGCGGACCTTCCTCGCTTGAGTGGCACACAGATGCTCTCACCCAAGAGCAGGCGATGAACCCTTTCAGACTTCCTCGATCTTGTTCTTGCGACTCCCGCTGGGAGCTTTCGTCTTTATGGACGCGGTCAGCACCTTCCAATCCTTGGCGGTCTGCTCGGCATAGACTTTTGCGAACTCAAGGATCGCTTGCTGAAACGTGGTGCCTGGGCCGATGCACCCGGCGATCTTGCGTGCATCCCCTGACCGCGAGTGGCCGCGGGCCAGCAGCGCGCCGGTGATCTCAGCGTAGTTGGCCAGTTCCTGCGCATTCAGGCAGTCGAGGTCGAGCGATGCCTTATGGTCCTTCAGTTGACGCACAAGATAGTCGCGGCCATCCATCGCCGTCCAGCCCAGCAGCGGATCGCTTTCCAGCTGCATGGCACGCTGCCCATTCACCACGCGCCTGCCCCGGTTGCCCTTGGGGGAGGCACTCTTGGGAAGGTAGCGCCGGTAGCATGATTCGGTCTCCTCTTTGATCTGCAGGAAGAGTGGATCGCCCGGTCCGTTGCCTTGCAGGTAAATGCAGTAATCCCGCATGCCAACGGAGCCCACGCCGACGACCTTGAATGCCACATCGATCGGCCGGAACTTGCTCAGGAAATACAGACGCTCCGGCGGCAGGGAATCGCGGTACTCATGCAAGGCATTCAACACATCGCGCCGCTCACTGCCGGTGACCCGGCGAAGCTCCGGCGGCTCCGAGCGGAAACGTCGCTCCTCGCCATCGTTTTCCGTCAGCTCTTCCAGCGAGTGCAGCGGTGTGGCTCGCTCGGCTTTCTCCATTACGCCGGTGATGGGAGCCACGGTGTTCAGGCCGTGTACCTGCAGCCGTGCTGCCTGCAGAATCGGCATGCCGGCAAGCCGGTGCATGTCCTCGCAGTAGCGGCGAATCGCTGACTCGGCGGCAATCGCTGTTTGGTTTAGAGTCAGTTTTGCCGATTCTCCTGCAAGCAAAACACTAGTGATGAGCCGCTTGACGTCCCACTCGAAAGGACCGGTGATCGTTTCGTCGAAGTCATTGATGTCGAAGACGAGCCGTCCGTCAATCCCGGCGTACGCGCCCAGATTTGCCAGGTGGGCATCTCCGCAGAGTTGGCACAGGACACCCGTGTGCGGAAGCCCACCCAGGTCGGCAGCCATGATGGCCGCCGCACCCCGGAAGAAGGCGAAAGGCGAAAGCGACATCCGTTGCTCGCGCAAGGGCAGCAGAGCTCGCACACGGTCCGCGACAGACGCCTTGATCAGCTTCAGCGGATCGCGCGGCTTGAGCTTCAGCCTGGCAAGACTGCCATGAGCCGGCTTCTCCGGCCTGGTGTGCTCAACGGCTCTGCCGGAGCCATGTTTCGCGCGCTTTTTCATGTCAAAGAGTGTAGGCCTGTTTACCCCGTCTTCCGCTGCCTTAGAAGCTGCATTCCGCGGTGTGTGCGCTATGTCCTTCCATGTCTCTGCCGCGGCTGACACTTTTGGGGAAAGCCCTCAAAGGCATGGAGTGCTATCGGGCCGTGCCGATAGCCGTCTCAAGCATGTAGCCTAGAGACACCACTTGCATGCCGTCGCTGATTCCCAAGTCGAGTTTCCAGGTGCGTCCGCGCCTTGCGGTAGAAATCCGGCCGGAGGGTGTTATTGCCGCTCGCGCCAACGACGCAGCCGGCGTGCTGGCCCAGGTGGCACGCGCTGACTTGCCCGCCGGTGCGGTGCTGCCATCGCTGCGGGCAGGGAACATCGCACAAGCCGCTGCCGTAATCTCCGCATTGCGACAGGTGTTGGCCCCCTTGCAACAAGGCAAGCTGCGGGACGTGACCGTGATTGTGCCGGACGCCGCGGTGCGAGTGCTCCTCTTGGATTTTGACAGCTTGCCGTCCGATCAGGAGGAGGCACTGCCGATCCTGCGATTCCGCCTGGCCAAGCTGCTGCCGTTCGCGCCGGATGCCGCGCAGGTGAGCTACCAGATCATGGGTGAGCGTGCACGCCAGCTGCAGGTGCTCGTTGTCGCGATCCCCTATGAAGTGCTCATGGAATACGAGTCCGCGGTGCGTGAGGCCGGCTTCGAGCCCGGTGCCGTGCTGCCCAGCACGCTGGCTGTCGTCAGCGCTGTCGATGACAGCGTGCAAACCGCGGCGCTGCTAGTCAACGGGAGTGAGAGTTCGCTGACTACGGCCATCCTTCGCCGCGGCGAACTGTTGTTGCACCGCACGCTCGACCTGCTGCCCGCGCCCGCAAACGCCGCTCCTGCCGCGGGAGTTCTCAGTGCCGTGCCCATTTCGCTGGACGACCCGCTCGAGTATGGCAGCGACGACCCGCGCGGTGCCGAGGTGAACGAAGGTCCTGTCGTGCAGGAGTTCGTCGAGGATGTTCCCTCGGTGCAGGACCGCGCCGAGGCCGAACAGCAACGGACGGTGATCGAGGTGCAACAGGCGATCTCTGTCGCTGCGGCCTACTATGAGGATTCGCTGGCCGTTCCGCCGGAAGCTGTGTTGACCGCCGGCACGATCTCGGCCAAGGCGCTGGGCGAGTTGCTGCTGGATCGCGGCATGGCCACGCGTGAGGTACTGCAGCCCGCCGACATGTCGCCCACTGTCACCAGCCCCGTCGCACTCGGGCTGTTGGCCGGCCTGCGAGGAGCCCTGCGAAGCTGATGCGCCTTACCGTCAACCTGGCCACTCGCCCCTATGTCGAGCTTGACCGCATCTTCCGGCAACTTCGCATTGCCATCGCTGTGCTTGCGATGACAGCCGTTGCGCTGGTCTTTTGGCTGCACAGCCGCAGCGCCGCAGCCCGCGAGCAGAACGCCGAATTACAGGCCATTCAGGCGAAAACCGCCACGCTTGTGGCTGAACGCACGCGAAATGAAGCCCGCCTGCGTGAACCGGCCAACGCCGCCGTCCTGCAGCAGGTGCAGTTTCTCAACGCGCTCTTTCAGCGCAAAAGCTTTTCCTGGACAGCAGTCCTTATGGATCTGGAAGAGGTGCTGCCCGCCGGCGTGCAGGTCACCAGCATCGATCCCGAAATCGCAAAAAGCGGCGAGGTCAGCATCCACCTCCGGGTCAGCGGCCAGCGTGAACGCGCCGTGCTGCTGGTGCGCAATCTTGAGAAGTCGCATCGCTTCATCGCGCCTCGTCTAGTTGGGGAGGCCCAGCAGCAGCAAGAGAAGAACAGGGATGTCGCGGTACCGGCAGCCTATCTCTCCGGACCGGCGGCGGCTCAGGCGGCGCAAAACGGCAATTTGCCTCCGTCCGCAAGCGGCACCACTCCTGTCGTCTCGCCTGTTGACTTCGACATTGTCGCCGGGTACAACCCGTTGCAGCCGCGGATCCGGGAACGTGTCAGCCGCACCCAGCCCAGCCCAGCCGACGCCGCGGACGCGGCCCTGCCGGATGCCGACTCACCCGAACGGGTTCCGCCCGGCACTGTGCCGACGTTCCACCTGCCCGCATCCGGCTCAACGGCTGCCACACGGAGGCAGCGATGAGCACAACGCCCGTGCTGGTGAATGCGGAGGTCAACCGCTTGCAACAGGCGCGCGATCAGGTGCGCGTGTGGATGTCTCCGTTGAACGTGCACATTGCCGCGGCCATTCTGCTGCTTCTGCTGAACCTTTGGTTCGTTGTGCAACTGCTGCTCACCGCGTCGGGCGGCAGCGCTCGCGGGCAGGAAGCCATCGATGCGGCGCGTGCGCAGCAAGTGGCCGCGGAACTGGCGTCGCGTCCGCTGCGCGGAGTCGATTCCAAGGTGGCCATCTCACAGGAGGGTGCAAAGCACTTCTATGACGTACGCCTGCCGTATGGCTATGCCGATGTTGCCACGGAACTGGGCGCGCTCCGCCAGCGCACCGGCGTCCGGCTGAGCCGGGTGCAATACGTGCAGGCACCGCCCGTAAACGGACTCACCGAGACTCGCCTGGATGCCGCAATCACCGGTGATTACAAGCCGCTGGCGCAGTTCATCAACGGCCTGGAGCGCGACCGCAGCTTCTTTCTGATCCAGCGCATCACGCTGAACGGCACGCAAAATGGCCAGGTGAACCTGCGTCTCGGCCTGACGACCTATCTGCGGGAACCTATGCCGAGCCTGGCGGCCGCGCAGGCGGAGAGCGGGTCGCGCCCATGAACACCGGCACGCAGGACCGAAAGAAACTCGCCATCGCCGGTTCGTTGGGCCTCGTCGCGCTGAGTGCGGTCATTTACACCTTTGCCGGTGGCGGCAGCGACGCTCCCGCGCCTGCGCCAGCACCCGTGCCCGCCGTCGCCAGTGCCCGCGCCACGCCCACGCCGAACGGTGCCGTCGCCGCAAAGATCAGCCGCTCCACCATGGATCCCACGCTGCACCCGGAGGGGATGGAACTCACCGAATCGCTGGTCTATACCGGCTCGGGACGGAACATCTTTTCGGCGAACTCCGCTCCCGCGGTTCAGGCGATATCGATCCCGAAAGCGATTGTACCAGCGCGTCCACCGCAATCCATCACACCGGTCTACACAGGCCCCCCACCCCCGCCTCCCATTGATTTGCGCTTTTTTGGCACGGCTACGCGTCCAAATGGCAGCAGGCAGGCGTTCTTTGTCCGGGGCGACGACGTGTTCTACGCTTCAGAGGGCGATGTGGTAAGCCGGCGTTACAAGATCGGTCCGGTGCTTGCCAGTTCGGTCGAGGTCACAGACTTGACCAACAACAACACGCAAAGGCTGCCGCTTTTGCAACAGTAGAGTTTTGCAGCAGTCGAGGGGTGGGCAATGAGCGAAGACTCACGCAAATCCGGGGCCGAAGAGGGCTATCTGCTCATCGGTCTGGTCGTCGCGCTCTTCCTGATTGCGCTCTTCCTAACCGTCGCCGCGCCCTCCGTCGCCCGGCAGATGGAGCGGGAGCGTGAGGTGGAATCCGAGCACCGCGCTCAGCAGTACGTCCGCGCCATCCAGAACTACTATGTCAAATTCCAGCGCTACCCCACCACGGTCGACCAACTGCTCAGCCAGAATGACCAGCACTTCCTTCGCCAACAATACAAAGATCCGCTCACCGGCAGCGACTTCCGGCTGATCCACTTTGGCGAGGCCAAGACGACTGTGAAGGGCTTCTTCGGCGAAGAACTCGAAGGTGCACCAGGGGCGGGAAGCCTGGGGTCGCTCGCCACTTCAGCCTCTGATCCGAGCACGACACATGCCTTCGGCGGTGCCGGCCAATCCAGCGGCGGTCTGGGTGGCAGCAGTGGATCGGCACTTGGTGCGGGCACGGGTTCCGGCTTCGGCTCAGGAAGTGGGTCAAGTTTCGGCTCCGGTTCAGGATCGAGCTCTGGCTTCGGCTCTGGCTCCAATCTCGGTTCTGGTTCCGGGTTGGGCAGCTCCAGCGGCACAGGCCTTGGTTCCGGCTCAGGATTTGGCGGGACTAACTCATCAGCCACGGGCACCGGTACGGGATCGGGCACTGACGCCAGCAGCACCCTGGGCGGCACCAACGCCTCACAGTTTCAGGGCAGCAAAGGTGCCATCGTCGGTGTGGGCAGTGATAAAACCGGGCACGGCGTGGTGGAGTGGAATGGCAGCGCCAATATCGAAGACTGGGAGTTCCTCTTCGATCCCCGTGTGCTGGCGATCAAGCAGCAGGTTTCGCTGCAGGGTGGATCGCCCGCGCAGAATGGCAACGGCAGCTTCGGCTCTGTGAACGGGAACACGAACGGCTTGGGGAGCAACACGCCCAGCAGCTTCGGCACCGGTTTCGGCGGCACACCAACCACCAGTCCGACAGGTTCGACAGCCGGATCTGCATCTGGATCGGGGTTGGGCAGTGGCACTTCCGGCAACTCTGGTCCGACAACAACTTCGACTCCTCAGTAAACACAGAACATCTAGCTGAGCTGGTGAGTTCGCCTGAAAAGGCGGATCCGCCGTGCTCGTGCGCTCTACGCTGGGTAGCACGTTTGTGCATCCTGCCTACATTCTTTGCATCAGATATATTGACAGCAAGTCACTCACATGTGAGACTAGGTATGTCGAGTGACTTAACTGTCACAGGATTCGCAAGACAATGACCGGCGCACCGGTCCGGAGGAGAAGCAAGTGGGCAAGATTATCGGAATCGATCTGGGAACCACCAACAGTTGCGTTGCCGTCATGGAAGGCGGCGAGGCCAAGGTGATCCCCAATGAAGAGGGCGGCCGGACGACGCCGTCGGTCGTCGCCTTTACCAAGAGCGGCGAGCGGCTGGTGGGTCAGGTGGCGAAGCGCCAGGCCATCACCAATCCGGAAAATACGATTTACTCCATCAAGCGCTTTATGGGCCGTCGCCCGAATGAAGTGAACGATGAGCAGAAGATGGTGCCGTACAAGGTCGTCAGCAAGGGCGACAACGTCGTGGTTGATGCGCAGGGCAAGGAGTACACTCCGCCCGAGGTTTCGGCCATGATTCTGCAGAAGCTGAAGAAGGCGGCAGAAGACTACCTTGGCCAGTCCGTGACCGAGGCCGTCATTACCGTTCCGGCGTACTTCAATGACTCCCAGCGCCAGGCCACCAAGGATGCGGGCAAGATCGCCGGCCTGGACGTGAAGCGCATTGTGAACGAGCCGACTGCGGCGGCGCTGGCGTATGGCCTCGACAAGAAGAAGGACGAAACCATCGTCGTGTACGACTTTGGTGGCGGCACGTTTGACGTTTCCGTGCTGGAAGTGGGCGAAGGCGTCATCGAGGTAAAGGCGACCAACGGTGACACGCACCTGGGCGGCGACAACCTGGACCAGCGCCTGGTGGACTTTCTGATCGACGAGTTCCGCAAGCAGGAGGGTCTGGATCTTCGCGGCAAGGGCAATGAGATGGCCCTGCAGCGGCTGAAGGACGCGGCCGAGCGCGCCAAGATCGAGCTCTCCACCACCATGGAGACGGAGATCAACCTGCCCTTCATCACGGCGGATGCGACCGGACCGAAGCACCTGGTGGTTAAGCTGACGCGTGCGCGCTTTGAGGCGCTGGTGGAAGACCTGCTGCAGAAGTCGGTCGGCCCTTGCAAGCAGGCGATGAAGGATGCCGGCATTGAGACGAGCAAAGTCGACGAGGTGGTTCTTGTCGGCGGCCAGACCCGCATGCCCCGCATTCAGGCCCTGGTGAAGGAACTCTTCGGCAAGGAGCCCAACAAGGGCGTCAACCCGGATGAAGTCGTAGCCATCGGTGCGGCGATCCAGGGCGGCGTTCTGGGCGGCGAGGTCAAGGATCTGCTGCTGCTGGACGTGACTCCGCTGACACTGGCCATTGAGACGCTGGGTGGTGTGGCCACGCCGATGATCGCGCGCAACACGACCATTCCGACGAAGAAGTCGGAGACCTTCTCAACGGCTGCAGACTCGCAGACCGAGGTCGAGGTGCATGTGTTGCAGGGGGAGCGGCCCATGGCGGCGCAGAACCGCACGCTGGGCAAGTTCAAGCTCAACGGCATCCCGCCGGCACCGCGCGGCACACCGCAGATTGAGGTGACGTTCGACATCGATGCAAACGGCATCCTGAACGTGACCGCAAAGGACAACGCCACCGGCAAGGACCAGAAGATCACCATTACTTCGTCTTCGGGTCTGAGCAAGGACGAGGTGGAGCGCATGGCCAAGGAGGCCGAGGCGCACGCCGGCGAGGACAAGGAAAAGCGTGAGGAGATCGAAGCACGCAATCAGCTGGACACCATGGTCTACCAGGTGGACAAGATGTTCCGGGAGAATGGCGACAAGATCAGCGGCGACGAGCGCGGACAGGTAGAAACGGCCCTGGCCGATGCAAAGAGCACGCTGAACGGATCGCCCAGCGCGACAGAGCTGAAATCGGCTCATGACAAGCTGCAGCAGGCAAGCTACAAGCTGGCCGAGGCGATGTACAAGACCGCTGCCCCGACCGACGGTGCCGCTGCCGCTGCCGCCGAGGGCGTGCACGAGGCCGGTCACGCAAACGGGGCGAAGCAGGAAGAGGGCGTGATCGACGCCGAGTACGTCGACACGAAGTAAGCCTCACTCGAACTGCCGGGCAAAGCTGGAGCCGGAGCTACAGGAGAACACGCCTGAAGCTCCGGCCTCCTCCGAAGTACAAAAGTAGTAAGGGCGTGGGTGCCCCACCTTCGCGAAGCTAAGGTGGGTTCTTCTAGGCCACGGACGTTCCTGTGGCGAGCAACCCACCTTGATCGCAAAAAGCACGGTAAAGGTGGGCCACCCACAGCTTTACTCGCGCTGGCGATGTCCGCACTCTACGGCCTGACCGGACCGGCAACAATGCAACGAACGCACCGCAACTGTATCTAAAAGTAAGAACAAAAGAAGGACGCGAGAGAGGACTGCCTTGAATACAACAATCTGGAAGTGCGAACAGTACGTCGCCGGCAAGCTCCATGAAAAGACGCTCTTTCAGAGCGAGGAGCAGGCACGTGACTTCGCTAAAAAGCTTTACGGGGCGCGCCCTGACACGATTCTCCGTATCGAGCCGATGCCCATCCAGCACGTCTGGAACTAGACTAATGCGGGACGCGGGAGCCATCGCTTCGTTTCGCGATCCTGATGATGAAGAGTTTTATTTCACGGGCAAGAGCCATAGATACTCGGCTTTTGCCCGTGTTGCTTTGCGGCGCTTGCAAGAGCTTGCGAATGCCGAGAACCTGAGTGATCTTGGTAGAGTCGGTGGCAACCGGCTTGAGCCTCTAAAAGGCGATCGGGTTGGACAACACAGCATTCGCATCAATCAGCAATATAGATCTGTGTCGTCTGACGAGAGCGTCAGGCCCATGATGTCGAAATTGTTGACTACCACTGAGGTGAACGGCATGAGCATACCAATAGACCCAAATCGCCGCCCGCCGCCAATTCACCCTGGCGAGATTCATTCCCGCTTGGCAGCCTGAGTTCATGTCTGCGGTCCATACAGATGCCGACACCTCGCCGGCATCTTACTTTTAGGAGACTGCTGACATGCCGGAAGGCAATGAAATACACCGCTGGGCCGAGCGGCACAATGCCGCCTTTGCCGGGCGCAAGCTGAATGTGCTGCCCGGGCCGA
>CAXTPQ010000028.1:12474-15497 GCA_964246215.1 uncultured Terriglobus sp.
GAGCGGCACAATGCCGCCTTTGCCGGGCGCAAGCTGAATGTGCTGCCCGGGCCGAACCATCGCTTTAGCGATGCGCATCTAGTGGATGGCAAGAAGCTGAAGGTGGTGCATGCCGTGGGCAAGCACCTGGCATACGAGTTTGGCCCCGATCTCTTTCTGCACATTCACCTGGGCCGCTTTGGCGATTTCGAAGAAGGTTGCGGACCACTGCCGGAGCCACGCGGTGCGTTGCGCGCCATTCTGCAGCGCGCGGGCAAGCCGGCGAAAGGCAAGGACCAGCCGCACAACATGCGCTGCTATGCCGACGACGGTACGAAGCCCTTTCCGGCGGAGGACGTGGAATGGTGCGAGCTGCGCGGACCGACCGACTGCTCCATCTACGACGCGAAAAAGTGGCAGGCCTTGCTGGACCGCTTGGGCCCCGATCCGCTGGCCCATGAGCCTGGCGGCCATGACGATCCTCAGCGCGCCTTTGACAAAATCCTGAGCAAGAAAGCAACGATCGCCGAGCTTCTGGTGGATCAATCGATCCTCTCCGGCGTCGGGAACATCTACCGCGCGGAGCTGCTCTTCCGGCACAAGCTCAACCCGTTCACTCCCGGTGACGAGGTCCCGCTCAAAACGTTGAAAGCCATGTGGAAGGATTCGATTCCGCTGCTCAAGGCAGGCATGGTGGACCGCCGGATCGTCTGCACCAGAAAAGCTGACCGGCCCAGCAAGAAGGACCCCGCGCCGCGTGGCGAGGAGCACTACGTCTATCGCCGCCATGGCAAGCTATGCTTTGTCTGCGGCGAACGCATCCTGCGCCGTGACCTGGCCGGGCGTACGCTTTACTGGTGCCCGAAGGATCAGGGCACCTCGGCAGAGGAGAACGATACGGCATACGAACATGGTGTGAGCCTGCGTGCCTCGCGCGAGGCCGCGAAACCGGGTGCCCGCGGCCGCAAGCGCGCGACCGCCGTGCTGGAAGACGCATGATGGTCGATTGGGTGGAGTGGCAAGCCGTTGCGACCGGTGTGCTGGTAGTCACCAGCGCGGCCGGCATTATCTATGCCGGTCTGCAGTTGCGGCATGAGCGCGAGTACCGCGCCGTGACGAATCTTGAGAAGCAGCTTGAATTCTTCCACTCTGCAAAATTTGTGGAAGCACGGCGGCTGCTGGCACGGGAGCGGCTGGACAGCACGGGTAACGTGCTGCCGCTTGAGCAGGACGATCCGCCGGTCAGCGTCTTTGCCGTCCTTGATTTCTATGAGCATCTGGGTCTTTTGGTGAAGAAGGGTCATTTGGAGCTTTATGATGTGTGGCACACCTTCTATGAGTGGGTACAGCCGGTCTACGCCGACATGTGCGGATCCCTGGAAGATCGCACGCTGGAGTGGACTGGGCACTACAGCGACCTGCGCCGGCTGGTGAAGGGCATGGATGCGATTCAACGCAGCCGCATGCGTCGTAAATCGCAGCATGGCCGGCTCTGGTCGCCGGAGCGCATTGCCGAGCATTACCAGTATGAGTTGGAGTCGCAGGGGGAGAACGTGCCGCGCAGGTTGCGGTCAGGACGGCGCGGCACGACAATCAGCGCAACGCAGCCGCCAGTGAACTCGCCCATGAACATCAGCACGCACACGATCTCAAGCACCACCTCTGCCCCGGAAGAGTCGACCTCCAAGCAGACCTAATGGTTCTGAGTGGTGTATTCGTTCTAGATCTGATGGCTGGAATGAAATCGGGTGTGCATGCGAAAGCGTGCCGCACGCCCGTGCGAAACATCTAATCTGTAAAGAGCAATGGCAGGCACACAAAGCAAGGATTACTACGGCGCGCTCAGCGTCAAGAAGACGGCCACGCAGGATGAGATCCGCAAAGCCTTTCGTAAACTCGCGCGCAAATATCACCCGGATGTGAACCCGAACGACAAAAAGGCCGAAGAGCGCTTCAAGGAAATTTCTGAAGCGAACGACGTTCTTTCCGATGAAAAGAAGCGCAAAGTTTACGACCAGCTCGGCTTTTACTCGGACTCGATCGACCCGGCGCAGGCAGAAGCAGCGTCCCGCGGCGGCTACGGCCAGAATGTTTACACCGGCGGTGGTGGCCCGAGTTCGGCGGGGCAGGGCGTTCCTTTCGATTTTGGCGGATTTGACTTCTCGGGTTTTCAGGGCGGTGCTGGTGCCGCGGGCAGCAGCGGCAAGTCAGGTACTGGCGGCGGCGGTGCCGGTTTCGGCGGATCGTTCAAGGACATCTTCGGCGGTATGTTCGGCGGCGGACGTCAGGCAAGTGCGCAAGGGCCAGAGCCGGGAACCGATCTGGAATATCAGGTGCAGGTGGACTTCTGGACGGCGGTGCGCGGCGGCACGGCACGCGTGGAGATCACGCGGCAGGAGCAGTGCAGCACCTGCCGGGGCCAGGGCACGGTGGGTACTACACACAGCTGTCCGCAGTGCAACGGCACCGGCCAGGTGCAGCAGATGAGCGGCCGCATGAAGTTCAACGTGCAGTGCCCCAACTGCGGCGGCACCGGCAAGGTGGGCACGACCTGCCCGACCTGCCATGGAGAAGGCACCGTGACCAAGCGCGACACGTTGGAGTTTCGTATCAAGGCCGGCACGCGCGATGGACAGCGCATCCGGCTGGCGGGCAAGGGCAATGCGGGGACTAAGGGCGCACCGGCGGGGGATCTCTATCTGATCATCAAAGCCGGCCCGCACCCTGTCTTTACGCGCAGCGGCGATGACGTGCGTGTCACGGTGCCGGTGATGGCGTTTGAAGCGGCGCTGGGCGTCAAGGTCGAGGTGCCGACCATCGACGGCCGGACCCAGTTGAAAATCCCGCCCGGTACGCAGGCAGGGCAGAAGCTGCGCCTGCGTGAGAAGGGCGTACCTTCCGCCGCAAATGAGAGCGTTCGCGGTGACCAGATTGTGGAAATCCGGATCGTCGTGCCAAAGATTCAGGATGAACGGTCGAAAGAGATTCTTCGGGAACTGGCGAAGCTGAACCCGGAAGACCCGCGGGAAGAACTCTTCCGCAAG
>CAXTPQ010000028.1:15597-27551 GCA_964246215.1 uncultured Terriglobus sp.
GCAGAATGCAAAGAATTGCTGACCATGTTGTCCACACGTTCGGCCTGTTGCTTTGCTTTTTGTGTCGTATCTGTGATCAGGCTGTCAACGTCGGCCAGCTTGTCACGGTAGAGCTTGCCCGTATCGGTGATCAGGACGCTCACTTCCGCGAGTTTCTCGTGGTAGACATTGCCGGTTTCGGTGATGAGCTTTTCGATTTCAGATAGCTTCGCACGATAAACATCGCTGGTATCGGCGATGTTGTTGGTGATGCGTTTTACCTTCGGAACGGAGTCGTTCACGATGTCCTTTACATTGTCCAGGACGGGGTAAACCTTCTTTTCCAGAACTCCCGTGAACTCAGTAATTTTCCGGAGCAGCAAGAAGAGCGCAAATGCGATCGCACCGAAAGCAAGCGCTAAGACCAGAACAGCCAAGGCGGTGCATCCGGCAAAGATCATGAGCCAGTGTGTCTGGCTGTCAGTCATGCCGTAAGCGTTTTGAAAGACGAGGGCAAGGCTGGCTGGCGAGGTGTGCATTCATGAGCTCCGTGCGGAATATTTGAAAGAGACGGCGAAGCGCCGCAGTAAGAAAAGAAGCCGGCGAAGATGTCGCCGGCTTCCGTAGAATGAAGCACCGGCTACGAGTTTGACGGCCCGCCGCTTTGATCCTGGTAGGCCTGCTTGCCGGCATCCACCGCGCTTGCAACCTTGTTCTGCTGTTCCGTCACAAAATCCTTGCCTTTGTCGACGTACTGGCTCCACTGGGTACGGCCCTTTTCGTAGTAATCGCGGCCCTTGTCGGCATAGGTGTTCAGCTGTTCCTTGCTCTGGTCCACGACCGTGTTCAGCTGTTCCTTGCCCTGGTCCACATACTGGCTTGCCTTCTCTTTGGCATCGCGCGCCTGGGCTGCCAGGTCGTCGCGTGTTTCGCGGCCGCTCTTGGGGGCATACAGCACGCCCACCAGGGCACCGATGCCCAATCCTGCCAAAAACCAACCCAATCCGCTGCTGCTCTCGTCTGCCATGTCGTTCTCCTTCATCTGTCTGCCGGGTCAGGGCGATTCAAGTCTGCGGCCCTGCGAAAGTAAAGAGTATCTTCGCATCGCGCCAACAAAACGGATGCGGGCATGATGGATGCGGTTGCCGCGGAAGTACAACTCGGGGAAACACGGCCAACTATGGCGGCATCATAAAGCGGTGTAAGTAGTTTTCAGAAATGCGCGTCAAAAGTAGAAATGCCGTGTCGAAAACAGATGCGAGGCAGGTGGCAGAAAGTTCGCGGCCAGGCTCCAGGAGATTTGTGATGAAAGAGTTCCGGAATACGAGTTCCCGACAGAACAGCTCGAAGCAAACAGTATGGGCGGCACTGGCACTGGCTGCGGTCCTGGTGCCCGCCGGTTGCAAGCAGGCAGCCACCGTGGACGATCCCACGCTGACTTCGAGTGTGCAGCAGCGCATTCAGGGAGATAGCGCCATCAGCACGGAGCCGATCCAGGTGTCCACGGCGGCCGGTGTGGTGACCCTGAATGGCCAGGTGAGCAACAATGCGGCGCGTTCCTTGGCGGCGAATGATGCCGCTGCGATCAATGGTGTCAAGAAGGTGATCAACAACATCGTGGTCGCGGCAAACACACCGCCCGTGAGCGCCAGTGCGGTCACACCGCAACCGGTGATTCCGGTAGAACCGGCGCCGCCGGTGCGTGCGCGCGTGGAACCCCGTCCGGTGACGCCGCGCGCGGAGCGTGCTGACCGCACACCCGCGCCGATCGAGCGTGCATCGACAGTACCAGCCACGCCGATAGACAGGCCAGTGCCCGCGCCACAGCCTGTGGCTCCCCCACCAGCGCCGGCATTCCACAATGTCACGTTGGCCGCCGGTACCGTGCTGCCTGTCCGCATGACACAGACGCTGGATAGCGCCACCACTCAAACCGGTGAGACGTTCAGTGGATCGATTGCGAGCGATATCGTGCAGGACGGCCTTGTCGTGCTGCCGCGCGGCACGGGTGTTTCCGGCCGCGTAACAGACGCGAAGGATGCCGGCCACTTCAGCGGCAATTCCAGGCTTGCAGTGGAGCTGACCTCCATCAACAAGCGCGGGCAGGCCATTCCGGTCACCACTGCAGCTTTCAGCAAAGAAGGTGCGGGACGGGGTAAGAACACGGCGGTGAAGACCGGTGTGGGCGCGGCGGCGGGCGCGGTCCTGGGCGGCATCTTCGGCGGCGGCAAGGGTGCGGCCATCGGTGCCGCGGCAGGTGGTGGTACTGGTGCCGGTGTCAACGCCGTGACGCGCGGTCAGCAGGTCCAGATTCCGAGCGAAACCGTTGTGCGTTTTGAAACAAGCAACGCCATCACGGTGCGTACCTCAACCGTTGCCGCAAATCGCGAGGGCAGCCGTAACGACAGCGGCAATACTGGCAGCGATACCGGCCTGCAGAACCGCAACCAGCAGTAAGGCAGAGATGCAGAAAAGGCGCGGCTTCGGCCGCGCTTTTTTTTGTGAGCGGATCATTTGCCGTGCCAAATCACGGAGAGCCAGTTAGGAAGCTTGCTGGTCAGCGCTTCCGCCGTCTGATACACCTGAAATCGTAGCTCTCGCCAAAGCATGCGGCACTTCTAAAGAATCGTGGCGGACCGGTCGCGCCTCCAATACTGAGCGCGAATCCGCTGACACGCCGGCTTCGGAAGAACCCAACTGCGGCATTGCCCGACAAGATCATGGCTTTAACAAAAGGCTTTCTCAACCTTTCACTGCACGCCCACCTGCCGTATGTGGTCAATCACGGCACGTGGCCGCACGGGTTGGAGTGGCTTCTTGAGGCGGCTGCGGAAACGTATCTTCCTCTGTTGCGCATGTTGAACCGGCTTCGGGCAGAACAAGTTCCGGTGCGGCTCAGCATGGACATCTCTCCAGTTCTGCTGGAGCAGTTGGCGCACCCGGTCTTTCGCGCGGAGCTACCCAACTACCTGGAACGCAAGCTGCAATACGCACGCGAGGACGAAGCTTTCTTCCAGCAGGCCCAGGAGGGCAACTTCGCGGAGGTGGCGCGCTTCTGGCAACACACATATCTCCAGGCCACCGATGATTTCGCGCAGCTGGACGGCGACCTGATCGCCGCTTTCCGCCAGCTGGAGGAGCAGGGCTGCGTTGAGCTGCTCACCTGCTCCGCCACACATGGCTACAACCCCCTGCTGGGCACGGATGAGAGTGTACGCGCGCAGATCCGCATGGCCGTGCGCACCCACCGGCGGCACTTTGGGCGATGGCCGCGTGGCATCTGGCTGCCGGAATGCGGCTACCGTCCCGCTGGCTACTGGCAGGCACCTGTTACCGCGCAAGGCGAGGAAAAGCCCTACCCCGGCTTTCACCGCATCGGCGTGGAGCAGGCTGTAGGGGAGAACGGCCTGCAATACTTCTTTGTCGATGCACACCTCATTCAGGGCAGCAATCATTTTGCATCGCCGTATGGCAGCAGTCCGGGCAGTAGCGCCTCGGTTCCATTGAGCCGCGCTGTAAAGGTCGAGTCCGGAGACACTGGCGATGATGACGTGCTGTACCGCACCTATGCCGTTGCTTCTGGGAACAACGAGAAGGTACACGTCTTTCCGCGTGACCCGCGTACCGGCTTCCAGGTATGGAGCGGCGACGCAGGCTACCCGGCCGACCCGCGTTACCTGGACTTCCACAAGAAGCGCTGGCCGGGCGGGCACCGCTATTGGGAGGTCACCGGCTCAGATGTCGAGCTCGGGGCCAAGCAGCCCTACTCCCCGGCTGCGGCGGAAGAGCGCACGCGTGAGCATGCCCGGCACTTTGTCGCGCTGGTAGGCGATGCGCTTGCAGCTGCGTCCCGCGGCGACACCCCTGCCGTGCTCAGTGCACCCTTCGATGCGGAACTCTTCGGCCACTGGTGGTTTGAAGGCGTCGGCTTTCTGGAGCATGTGCTGCGTGCGCTTGGTTCAGAACACGCCGCCATTACCTCCATCACGGGCGGTGACTATCTGAAGCTGAAGCAGCCGGAAGAAACACTGGAGTTGCCTGAAGGGTCATGGGGTGCCGGAGGCGACAATCGTGTGTGGCTGAATGCCGACACAAGCTGGACCTATGCCCACTTGTACCGCTGCGAACATGAGCTTTGCGAGGTTTGCACGGAAGGCAGCTGGCGCGATGGCGCGTGGGCGGAACGCATCGTCAAGCAGCTTTGCCGTGAGTTGCTGCTGCTGGAAAGCAGTGACTGGACGTTCCTGATCACAACGGGCGCTGCCCGGGACTATGCGGAGCGGCGTTTTCAGGGCCATGTCGACAGCTTTGGAACACTGTTGCATCTTTGGCACGAGTTTGAGGCACAGGGCCGGCAACTCACGGAGGAACAGCAACGGCAGGTTCAGTTCAACGAGCAGACCGACGACATCTTTCCCGATGTGAATCCTGAGTTCTGGGTGCGGGGTGCACGTGCGCTGGAATCCTTGCAAATGCCCTAAAGGAGAGTTTGACGCCGACCGGACGGTATGCAGGGCGGCAATCGCGTCCTGGCGCTGATCGGACAGTACGGGAAAGCAAACCTGGACATCTGCATAGAATCGGACAGGAGTGGCCACCACGCCGGTTCAGATCGAGCGCCCCGTACGGGCAGAGCCGCAAGCAGTGTTGCCGGCGGCATTGTCTGCGGTGCGTGCCTTTGCAGGACGGTCCCTCGTGCTATGGCACCTGCTCAGCCTGGACGCACCATGCGTCGCGGTTTGCTGGATGCTGCTCTTTCGTTCCGATGCCGGCCGGCACGGCTCGATCCATTCGCCGGTCCTTTGCGAGATGGCCGCCCTTTTCCTTGCGGTCTGGATCATTTATGTCCTGGACCGGCTGCTGGATGCGCGGGCCGGTAGAGAGTGCCTCCAGGCGCGGCATCATTTCCATTGGCAGGCACGCCACTCACTCTGTTTGTTACTAGCCGGAAGCGCAATCCTGCTCGCAATGCTGGTCGCACATCTGCCCGCGGCAACTCGGCTACACTGGCCGCTGCTGGCCGTGCCACTGCTCGCATATGCGGCACTGGTGCATATGGGGAAAGTTGCTCGGTTGCCCAAGACACTGGTGACTGCGGCATTTTTCGCAGGTGCGGTGATGATCCCGGCATGGCAAGAGGCATCTGAGCCTTGGCGGTTGTTTGCACTCGCGATGTGCTTTGGTGGAGTTTGCTGGCTCAACGGAGCGCTGATCGAGAATTGGGAAGCAGTGCCACCAGTGTTCACTTCCCGTCGAAGGCCGGCCATTCGCATGGGAGCAGTTCTGCTTGCCTTGGCGGCCACACTTTTTGCTGTGCAGCCTAGCAATGTTCTGGCTGCCTGCATCGTGAGTGTTGCGCTCCTGCTGGTGCTGGATCGCCTAAGGCCACGGCTGGATGCCGTGCACCTACGAGCGCTGGCGGACGCCGCGCTGCTGACGCCACTCTTCTTTCTTTTGCCGGTGCGTTAGCGTGAGTTCGACACCTTCAGATAAATTGTCCTCCGGCTTTGACAAGCTGGCCCGCGCCTATCGTTGGATGGAGTACCTCAGCTTCGGCCCGCTGCTGCAACGCTGCCGCGTGCAGTTTTTACTGGAGATCTCCGATGCCCGCAGAGCTCTTGTCCTTGGCGACGGGGACGGCCGCTTTACCGCATCATTGTTACGGGCCGCGCCCGGAATCTGCGTACATGCCGTGGATGAAAGCGCCGCGATGCTTGCGGCGCTTTGGCAGCGTGCGATCGACATAGGCGCGGCGGACCGGCTGGAGATGACCTGTGCCGATGCGACAGAAGACTTGCCGGAGGGGCACTTCGACCTGGTCTGCACACATTTCTTTCTGGACTGCTTCTCGCAAGCGGATATGGAAGCGCTGGTGGCCCGGGTGCAGGAACATGTGCCGCAAGGCCGCTGGGTGATCTCGGAGTTCGCCGTGCCGGGCGGTGCCATGCGGTGGCCGGCCTTTCTGCTGGTGCGCTCTCTTTACTTCGTGTTCGGTCTGCTCACGGGACTCACCACACGCGAACTGCCGGTGTATGCGCCTGTGCTCCGGGCCAATGGTTTTGTGCTGATGCAGAGCCGGCAACGCCTGGGCGGCCTGCTGCGCGCGGAACTTTGGCAAAGGGCATCGCCGCCCTTGTGCCAAGCCATCCGGCAGTAAGCATATCCCGCGGCGTGCTCCCGCATCTGATACAGGATGACCCTGCTTATAGAAAACACGTCATTGCACCTTCAGTCCTTTGGGCAGTCAGGCTTTTTCGCGGCGAGCGTGCCCTCCCGCGACCCGGGCATGCCCATTCCGCTGCCCGGTTCCATGCCGGCCGACTACCCGGGTGACGAAGATGACGAAGTCCTGCCAGGATGGCCGACCGATCCGATTCCGAATCCCGAACCGGAAAACCCGTCGCTGCCAGACCCCGATCCGGACATCTACACGCCCTCTGACATGCCGGACGCACCCTACAGTGAACCCTACAAAGGGCCGGTCCAATGACCCTGTACGTCCTGCGTCATGCATCGGCGGGCACCCGCCGCGCGAACCCCGTGCTCGATCTGCGCCGTCCGCTGGACAAGCAGGGCAACAAGGATTGCCTCCTGCTGGGAAATACGCTTTCGTCAATGAAAATCTCGTTCGACCTGGTCGTGTCGAGTCCGTTGAAGCGCAGCCTGCAAACAGCGTCGCTGGTGGGTACGGAGACGGGCTACGAGCAAAAAATCCTGCTGAGCGATGCGCTGGCACCGGCGGCAACCTTTCAGCAGTTCCAGAGACTGCTGGCGGAGTGCACAGGCTATGAATCGCTGCTCGTGGTCGGGCACAGCCCCAACCTGGTGCAGTTCCTGGGTCTGCTGATGCAGCCCGCCGCTGTGGGTGAGGACTGCAGCAAGCGGCCGGCGGCGGTGCGGCTGCGCAAAGGTGCCATCGCACGGCTTAGCCTGGAACGCGGCGCGGCCACACTGCAGTGGATGCTGGATCCGCGTGTGGTCCGCACGCTTTATGCCAGTTCCACGACCAAGTCCCTGCGGAAGACCTCGCGGAAGTAGGTCTTTTCCTTCTTGAGCGACCAGCGCTCCAGCTCTGCACCGCCATGCCTGGGATGCAACTCCAGCAGAACGCGCTTGGGGTACACGCGCGTGACAAAGTGGACGTGCTCGCTGGCCTGGTCCTGATTCAGCGCAATGGCCAGCCGCAGCAGCACAATGGCGCGGCTCACATTGCTGTGCTCCTCCATCGGGACGGAGCGCAGCGGCCGGTCCATCGGGTCTGGGCGGCTTTTGCCCATGTAGCGCGCCACCGCGGCCACCACGCCGCGTTGCGCGGGGGAGAAGCCGAACATTTCAGAGTTGGCGATGATGTACTGCGTGTGGCGATGGTGGCCCTGGTGCGAGATGTACTTGCCAGTTTCCTGCATCATGGCCGCCGCCGCTACCCACTCGCGGAACTCGGGCGGCAGCATGTGCACGCGCTGCAACTCATCGAAAAGCCTGCAAACGTCGGTGCGCACCGGCTCGGCGCGCTTCTGGTCCACCTGGTAGCGCTTGCAGATGGCCATCACGCCGGCCCAGCGTTCCTGCTCAATGGCACGGTGGACTGACGCTCGGCTGTCTGCTTCCGCCAGCATCTGCGCCAGAATGCCGTCACGCAGGCCAAGCGGCGAGTAGCGCATGCCGCTCAGCTTGAGCCGTTCCAGAATTTCCGCGTACACCAATGCGCCGCCAATGATGATCTCGCTGCGCTTCGGGCCGATGCCCGGCACCTGAAGCCGCTCCGCATTCGTCATGGTAGTGAGCCGGTTGGCCAGCAACCGCACGGAAGCTGTGCCGGCGGTAAGTGGCTCCAGCTTGAGTGCCGACCGCAGCTCGTGCGATGCCAGTGAGGGCTGCTTGAGTTTCGCCTTGGCAATCACCTTGCCGGTGGTCTTCGCGGCTGCTTTGGCAGCGCTCTTTGATGCCTCTGCGGTGCTGCTGGCCTCAGCCAGTGCCGCTGCCGCGCCGGAGGTTGCAATCACCAGTGGAATGCTTGCGGCACCGGCCAGCTTGCGTTCCAGCCGGCGCAACTCGCGATCCACATAGGTGCGCAGCTGCACAAGTTCGTCCTTGGTGGGCGGGTCGCTGTGCAGGAACTCCTGTTGCAGCCGGACAGATCCAAGCGGCAGCGAGACCATCTCCTGGATGCGGCCGCCATCGGAGAGCGTGACCTCGCACGATCCGCCGCCCAGGTCGATAAGCAGGCAGCGGCCTTGCGCGCCCGGCTCAAGCGAAGTGACGCCCAGGTGGATGAGCCGCCCCTCTTCCAGTCCGGAGATCACCTCAACCTGCCAGCCGATGGCCGATTTAACCCATGCAATGAAAGCCGCGGCATTGCGCGCGTCGCGCATGGCCGAAGTCGCCACCACACGCACCTGGTCCACCACATGTGTCTGGACGGCTTTCTGAAAGCGCTTGAGGGCGCGAATGGTATTCGCCATGGCTTCCGGCGAAATCATGCCCATCTCAAAAACACTGTCGCCCAGCCGCACCACCTCGCGGTCTTCATGCAGGATATTGAGCTTGTGTTGCTGGACTTCCGCGATGGCAATGCGGCAGGAGTTGGAGCCTATGTCGATTGCGGCAAATTTGGGCACGTACGCTCCTCACCGCTCACGCTCTCATACCGGCGCGCCCGGCGCAAGCCGCAGGTGAGACAGGGCCACATTCAGCCAAGATCGCGCGGGTTTGCGATCGTTGTCTCAGTCCGCCTTCGCATTGTGAGCGGTCTGCAGGTGCTCACTCCATCTCCGCAATGGCCCGAACTTGGGCTGCTTGAGTTGTTCTCCCGCCACTGAAACCGTGTTGCCGTTTGGTTTGGGCAGCAGCAGCCGGTTCAGGATGCTGGCTGCGTCAGAGGCGAAGCCGGGAGCAATGCCGACGATGCGAGCGGCTAGCCAGGCCTGTGGCGTGATCATCACCTCTGCCGTGCGGTCCACAGCCGCGCGATACACCTTGCGAGCCGCGGCCTCCGCCGAGATGGACGACCCAGGAATCAGCGCACCCATGGAAAACCACTCGTACTCGCCCTGCGCATCGCCGCGGAAGCGTGCATGCACATGCGATCCGGTCCGCATAATGCCCGGATTGATCGTTGTCACAGAAACACCGGTGCCGCCCAGCTCGGCGCGCAGACCCTCTGAAAAGCCCACCAACGCGTATTTGCTGGCCACGTAAGGCAGCATGTGCGGCACACCGATCTTGCCGCCCAGCGACGCGATGTTCACGATGCGGCCATCGCGGCGGCCCAGCATCTGCGGCGCGATGGCCTGAATGGTGTGCAGCGCGCCGTAGAAGTTCAGGTCCATGGCTTCCTGGTAGGCGCTCAGTGGCTGATCCTGAAACGGACCGACCTCCATCACGCCGGCCACGTTGATGAGCACGTCGATACGGCCGAAGCGCCCGGTGGCTTGATCGGCGAGACGTGTGCAGTCTTCCGGCTTGGTGACATCGCACACCACCATCTGCGCGGCCGATGCGTTTGCAATGGCACCGCTCTGCTGCAGGGAAGCGACAGCGCGTTGCAGCTCGTCCTGCTGACGCGCGGCGAGCACCAGGTGCGCGCCGTTGCGGCCAAAAACCCGTGCGATCTCCAGGCCGAAGCCGCGGCTGCCGCCCGTGATCACCACCACCTTGCCATGCATGGCACCTGCGCGCCGCTTTGCTTTCAGCACGGATGCGGCGGTCAGGGCGGCGCCCAGCAAGCCAAGCGTGACCGTGCTGCGGGTGCGGTGTGCCCACCATTGATACTTCGCCTCGCGCGCCAGCGTCTTGCCGTTCGTTTGCAAAAGTGTGTTCATAAAGCGGTGTGACGCGGCAGAATAGCCCTGCCGTTGTGCGCAGCCATGCAGCCGCTTGACGCCATTCCGTAGAATGGAAGCACTGTGGCCACCCGGCGGAAGAAAAGCGGAGCGTACATGATCTCGGCCGTGGCCGAGATGTATGAAATTCATCCGCAGACGCTGCGCCTGTATGAGCGCGAAGGCCTCCTGCGCCCCTCACGCTCCGACGGCAACACGCGCCTGTACACCGAGGGCGACCTGGAGCGGCTTGAGTTCATCCTGAACCTGGCGCGCGACCTGGGCGTCAACATCGCTGGCATCGCCATCATCCTGCAAATGCGCGAGCGCATGGAGCAGATGAATACGGAGATGCAAGGCTTTGTGGACTACGTCCGCACGGAGATGCTGAGCCGCATGCAGCAGGCAGGACGCTCCGAGGCGGGTCTTGTGCCCATGCGGCAGGCCGTGCTGACGCAGCGTCCGTCATCCACTCGCGGCGAGGCTCAGTTAATCTCGGCGCCGACTTTGCCGGGAGTCAAAGCTGCTGCGAGTGCCGCTCCAAAAGAAGCGGCACGTAAGCGATGAACAAAGCGAGGAGGATTTCGGCCTCGTCGATCGGTGTGGGCGTCGCGGTCCTCGGCACCCTTACTTCAGCGATCTATTGTGGCCTGGTAGTCGCCGCTGCGTTGCGCTTCGGCCGCCGCCGCGCTCGCGCCATGGCAGAAGCAGCGAATTTCATTCCGTCTGTAAGTGTGCTCAAACCGCTGCACGGTGCCGAACCCGGTCTTGCAGACAATCTGGAGAGTTTCTTTCAGCAGACGTACCCCGGCAGCTATGAGCTTCTCTTCTGCGCCCGGCACGAGACCGATGCCGGCTTGCAACTCGCGCGCACCGTGGCGCAAAGGCATCCGGAGGTGACCGCACGCTTTCTTACCTGCGGCGAGCCGCGGTTTCCGAATCCCAAAATGTACTCGCTCGCAGTCATGACGGCCGAAGCCAAGCATGACCTGCTCGTCACCAGCGACGCCGACGCGCGTGTTGCGCCGGATTACCTGCTGCGCTGCATCCAGGAACTCAAGCCACCGCGGAGGCAACTCGCGTTTTGTCTGTATCTCGGCATTACGGACGAGCCGGCTCTGTTTCTGAAACTTGATGCCCTGGGCAAAAGTGTCGAAATGAGTTCCGGCGTGCTGGTCGCCGATCTGCTGAGCGGCACGGATTTTGCACTGGGCGTCACGATGATCCTCCGTCGCGATGCATTCACCGAAGCAGGCGGCGTTGAGGACCTGGGCAGCTACTGGGCCGAGGATTTCGTGCTTGGCAACCGGCTCGCAGCGCAGGGCAAGGATCGTGTGGCAATCTCGACGCATGTGATCCGCCTTGTCGTCACGGCTGACAGCGCATGGCACTCCTTTCGCAACCAGTTGCGATGGATGCAGAGCACGCGAAGGTCGCGGCCCTGGGGACATTTGGGCACCGGCCTGACCTTCGCAATGCCCTTCGGCCTGCTTGGATTTGCCGCCTCAGCAGTACGCGGAAGGTGGCGGAGTGCGGCCCTTCTCCTTTCCGCTGCCTTGCTGAATCGTATTGTGAAAAGCGCCATTGTGCTGCGGGCGCTGGGGGCGGAGAACGTGACTGCTGACTCGCTCCTCTACCCTCTGCGCGACCTGCTCGGCAGCCTGGTTTGGCTGTGCAGTTACCTGCCGGCCGACACGCGCTACCATGGCACGCATTTCCGGATCATGCCAAACGGCCGGCTCCTGCGTAAAAGCTGAGGAACTGTGCAGTACGTTTGCGTTAGCCTTGCTTACAGAGCCTATGCAGAGTGCTGACAAGAAGCTGAATGAGATGAACCGGCTCGCCGACATGGGCCACTTTCCCGCGATCGTGAATGCGGGCGCGACCGTGAACATCCTGATCACCACATGTGCAACGTACTGGCTGGCGGGCCGCTATGCTCAGCCGTACGCACCCATGCTTTGGATCGCCGCCGTCCTGGTGCTCAACCTGCTGCCAGTTGTGCTGTTGCGGCTCACCATGACACCAGGCACCCGCTATCCCACGCTGCGCGACATGAGCTTTGCGGGCGACCAGCACAAGTTCTCAGACTGGGTTTATCTGGCGGCCTCGGCCAACATGGCCTTCTGGGTGCTGTCGTCGTGGGCGATCCTG
>CAXTPQ010000028.1:27651-37376 GCA_964246215.1 uncultured Terriglobus sp.
GCTCTAGTCGACGGATTTTGCAACTTTTACACCGACGGCGTAGCCGATCGTCGACAAGGGAATCCAGGTGCCGGCGAAGATGCCGTTGCCGGCAATCAGGCCGCTGCCGTTGTCAATGGAAAAGAATGTTCGCCAGAGCTTACTCACGGCTCCGCAACCGTCGCACAGGCCCGCACCCGTTGGCAGGTCCAGCACATAAACACACATGATTGCAAAGGTAATCAGGCCGGAAATCCACACATAACCGGCCACCGTGTTACGGCGCACGCGGCCCGTGAAGAAGCCACCAACGAGTGGCACTAGAAACGCAGCTCCGGTGCATAGCAATTTCGGCATGCCGGCATCCGGGTCGGGCCGGGCGAGAGTGAATGCCGTGACCACCAGCAGCAGGATGGCGATGGCGATCAGGGTATGCAAAATGAACCAGGTAGCCTCGCGCAGCAGGTCCCTGGTGGTTTTGTTTCCGCGGATCTCCAACGCTTCCATGTTTGTTAGCCTAGCGGCTTCCCAGCCGGATTGACCATACAACTTCCGCGATAATGAAAGCATGTTGCTTGAAGGTGTTCACGTTCCCCTCACCACGCCGTTCTACCCGGACGGACGGGTGTACCTCCGCAAGCTGGAGCACAACCTGCGCCGCTACTCCCTGACGCCGGTCAGCGGGCTAATCGTGCTGGCCACAAACGGTGAGGCCGCGACGCTCAGCGACGGGGAAAAACGTGACATCCTGCGGACCGCGGCGGAGACGGCCTCACCTGAAAAGGTGCTGACCGCGGGCATCTCAGAAGCTGGTGTTCTAAACGCAGTCAAGCTGGCCGAGTATGCCGCAGAGCACCGTTTCGATACCGTCCTGCTGCACGCGCCCGAGACGCTTGCCGCTCGTGGCTGGCACGAGGGAGGAGCCACTGCGGAACTGCTGACCTGGTTCCGAGCGGTTGCGGATGGATCGCCTCTACCGGTGGTGCTGGCAAGCGAGGCTGCCGGAAGACAGTTGCCCGTTCCGGTGCTGGCAGAGCTGGCCACTCACGCCAATGTGGTTGGCGTGCTGGAAACATCCGCTCACATTGGCCGTGTTGCTCAACTGCGAACGGCAACTTTGGAAATACATCGTTCCGTCACGACCACCGTCATCTTTACCGCAGCCACGGAACGCATGCTGCATCCGGTCCCTTCAGGACTGCCGGGCAATTCCGGGGCATTTGTCAGCGCGGCGTCGCTCAGCACCGGTACAGCGCTGGCAACAGCACCCGCTCAGCCTGCAATGAAGACCCGTACCAAGCAGGTCGGCCTGCAGATCCTGTGGGGCAGAGCAGCGGACGCGACGGAAGCCTTCCATGCGGGCGCAGGCGGGCTGGCCTGCGATGCGAGTGCGGCCGTTCCGCAGGCGGCCTTCGAAATCTGGGCCGCATGGAAGGACGGCGACGAGCCGCTGATGCGGGAGAAGCAGGCGCGTGTTGCAGGAGCCGAGCCGTTCTTTTTAGAGCAGGGCATTGCCGCGGTGAAGGCAGGTGCGGAATTGAGCGGCTACTTTGGAGGACGCCCGCGGCTGCCGTTGCTGCCGCTCGTTTCCCGGGGTCAGCAAGAGTTGGCTGTGTTGCTGAACGGCATGCGGTCGTAACGTCAGCGTTCCGTGCGGCGAGTGGAAGCGACTCCGAGATCGCTCAACCGTGCACGTGCCTGCGTGGCCTCCGGCGAATTTGGGAAGCGCTGCACCAGCGACTTCAACTCACGGATGCCTGCGTCGTTCTGCTTAATTGCCAGCAAGGCCTGGCCTTTGCGCAGTTGAGCCGCGGGGATTTTCGCGTTGCCGGGGTACTGCTCGATGACCTTGTCGTACTGCTTGGTCGCCGGGCCATACTCGCGCTGCTTGTACAGCATCTCGCCGAGATAGTAATAGGAGTTTCCCGCAAGATTGTTATCCGGGTAGAAGCGAATGACGTCGTTGAACTCAGCCGACGCCAGCTGGTATTTGGCACCGTTGTAGTCGCCCAGGGCCGTCTGGTAGAGGTCGGTTACGGGCGGCGCGGTTCCGGCCGCGGATGGGCCCGCGCCACTTGCGGGTGCGCTGGGCGTACCGGAATCAGAGGGGAAACCGGGGGGCGGCGGCGCTGGTGTTCGCGTCGGCTTCGCACCGCGGTTTGCCGGAGCCGATGTCTGACCCGGATCCGTTCCAGTGAGCGGCGAGGCATTCGTAGCGGGTGCGGTGCCACTCTCGGATCGGGCGTTGATGGACTGCTGTGAACTTTGCAGATCGCCGATGTTCTTTTCGATGCGCTGCAGCCTTGCTTTGAGTTCATCGAGAGAGTCATTCAGAGACTGCACCTGGCCGCTCACCTGATCGCTCTTCGCGGTCTGCGCCTCACCCTGCGTGGCCAACTGCCGTTGCAGAGTGGAGACGGTGCTCGCCATCTTGTTCACCGAGTCGGCGGTCTGCTGCACCAGATCCTTCATCACGCCCATGCGCTCGTCGTTCGACTGCTGCAAGCGGGCGACAGCATCCTGCAGCGCCTGCACCTGCGTCTGCAGCTGAATCATTTCCTTGCTGGCCGCAAAGGCTTGACCCGGCACGAGCAGAACGCCGGTTAGGGCGATGGGCAAGAAGAAGCGGGTGCTTCGAAATAATGGTTGAGCCGATCTCCGTTGGAGCAGGGAAGTACGCTGGAACATGGTAGGAACTCCTGCTGCTTGCTGCAGCGGCTCCGCTGTGCGCGGAGCCGCTTTCAGTTTAGGTGAGGCAAATGCCTAGCGGTCGACGTTGAACTGCGCGCGGCGGTTCTGCTGGTAACAGCTTTCTGACGCTTCCGTGCAGAACTGCTTCTCCTTGCCATAGGAAACGACCCGGATGCGATTTGGGGAAACGCCCGCGCTCACCAGAGCCTGCTTGGCGGAACCGGCGCGCTGCTCACCCAGCGCCAGGTTGTATTCGGCCGAGCCACGCTCATCGCAATAGCCGCCGATGACCACCTTAATGGACGAGTTCTGGTTCAGGTATGCCGCTGCCGTGGCCGCGTTGGTCTGGCCGTCGCTACGCACGTCATAGCTGTCGTAGTCGAAGAAGATGTCCTTCACCGCAGCGTGGAAGGCAGCATCGGAAGTCATGTCCGTGCTGGCGCTGGTGTCGGCCGCGGGTGCCTGCGGAACGCGCACCGTTACCCGCACATTCGCATCCGTTGTCCCGCCATCGCCTTTGGCGACCAGGTGAAAATTGGTCGAGCTGGATGGCGTCACCGTCTGTGTGCCGCTGGGGTTCACAGTGCCGATGCCGTCAATGCTGACGGTGCTCGCATTCGTGGTGCGCCAGGTCAGTGTGACCGAGCCACCCTGGTCGATCGCAAGCGGGTCCGCGCTGATCGTCGCCGTGGGAGCATCGAGCGTCGCTGCCGCGGGAGGAGGCGCCGGTGGAGGTGCCTGCGTCTTTTTGTGGCAGCCTGTCAACCCAAGAAAAACCAAACCTGTCGCCAGCGAAACCCGCCCGGCCTGCTGCCATGTTGAACTGCTCATGCGCCCTCCCGGCCACATGTAGGCCGTCTTGTCCTTAGTCTTGCAGAATATGACGCAAGCGGATGAGTTCCCGCTGCCATTGTGCCGCCCTTGATTCGCCCAGTACTCAGCTTCACAAAAGGAAACCCGCCCAGCTCGCTGAACGGGTCTAGAGTTCGGTGAGTCGATCGATCAGGCCGCCATTAGCTTGTCCGGCGTGATGGGGAAGCTGCGGACACGCTTGCCCGTCGCGTTGTAAATGGCATTGTTGATGGCACCGCCGATGCCGGTGATGCCGATCTCGCCGATGCCGCGCGCACCTTGCGGGCTGAACTTCATGTCGGGCTTATTCAGCACCTTGATGTCGATGACTTGCGCGTCCGCGTTCACGGGGACGTGGTACTCCCCCAGATTGTTATTCACAACACGGCCATACAGGTTATCCAGGTGCGACTCCTCTTCCAGGGCAAGACTGATGCCCCATACCACGCCGCCAACCAGCTGATTGTTGCCCATCTTCTGGTTTAGCAGAGTGCCGACATCGTAGGTCGCGACCACCCGTCGCACCTCGACCATCCATGTGCTCTGGTCGACGGCGACCTCCGCAAAAACCGCGCCCCAGGAGTGTGGTGAAAGGGCGCGCTCGGCTTCCTGGTTGGGCTCGGCGGAGCCCTTCTCCTCAATCGGTTGGTTCTTATTACGTTTGATGGACGCGCTGAGAAGTTCGGATTTTGACGGGTCGGACTTGAACTGCAGTCCACCATTTTTTGCGACGACGTCCTCTGCCTTGCCCTGGTAGAGCGGCGAAGAAGAGTCGACGATGGCCATGTTGGCCAGTTTGAGCGTGAGCTGCTTGCAGGCGTCCTTCACGGCCGGACCGACGGAAGCCGCGGTTTGCGAACCGCCGGAGACCGGTGCCTTGGGCAGGGAAGAGTCACCCAGCTTCGTGTCGATGCTCTCCCAGGGCACGTCCATCTCCTGCATCACGATCTGGGTCATGACCGTGTAGGTGCCGGTGCCGATGTCCTGCGTGCCGGCGGCGATGAGGATGCGGCCGTCCGGCTGCAGCGTGATGTTCGCCATGCCTGCCGAGCGATTTGCAGGATAGGTGGCCGTCGCCATGCCGTAGCCTATGAGCTTGTTGCCCTCGCGCATTTGGCCAGGCTTTGGGTTGCGTTTGCTCCAGCCAAATCGTTCCGCCGCGTCGCTGTAAGCCTCACGCAGGTTCTTGGAGGTGAAGTCGCGCTGCTGGCCGGGGTCCTTCTCGGCATAGTTCTTGAGCCGAAGTTCCAACGGATCCATGTCCAGCTTGATGGCGAGTTCGTCCATGGCGGTTTCAAGCGCGCTGGTGCCGGTGGACTCGCCGGGGGCGCGCATGAACGTTTGCACGCCGATGTTCATGTCGACAAACTGGTGATCGGTGGCGATCTGCTTGCACTCGTAGAGCATGTCGGTTTGCTTGGCCGAGGGCTCGAGGAAGTCTTCCATCAGTGAGGTCGGCTCGATCACCTCATGCCGCATGGCGACCAGCTTGCCGCTTGCATCCGTGCCGAGCTTGATGTGCTGCGAGGTGGCGGGGCGGCCGCCGACGGGTCCAAACATCTGCGGGCGGTCGATGGGCAGCTTCACCGGCTGGCCGACAACGCGCGCCGCCATGGCCGCGAGTACCACGTGCGACCACATGGAACCCTTGCTGCCGAAGCCGCCGCCCACGTACGGATCGAGCACGCGGACGGAATCGAGCGGAAGGGCAAAGTGTTTGGCCAGCGATTGCCGCACGCCGCTCACGCCCTGCGTTGCGTCATACACGGTCAGCTTGTCGCCTTCCCACATGGCGATGGTCGCGTGCGGCTCCAGTGGATTGTGATTCTGCAGCGGCGTGGTGTAGGTCTGGTCCAGAACGACCGTTGCCTTGGCCCAGGCTGCAGCCTCGTCGCCGTGGTCTTCCTTTTTGGGCGCATTGCCACCTTTCGGGGAACGCTTTTCGTTCAGGCGCTTCTCGAAATGCAGCTTGGCGGGCGTTGCGTTGTAGCGGACCTTGACCAGCGAAGCCGCATACTTGGCTTCTTCGTAGCTCTTTGCGACCACGATGCCGATCGGTTCACCGTTGTAGTACACGGCACGATCCTGCAGCATGGACAGCCGCCGGAGCGCAGGCGGCTGCGGCTTGACGCCCGGCAGTTTGGGCGCGTTGAAGGGCGTCAGAATCTTCACCACGCCGGAGGCGCGGTCCGCCACCGTTGTGTCCATGGCAGTGATTTCGCCGGACGGAATGGACGCAACGATGAGGTAGGCGTAGAGCGTGTTTTTGACCGGGAACTCGGCGGCGTACTGTGCCTTGCCCGTGACTTTCAGCTTGCCGTCGTAGCGGTGCGGCATTTCCTTGCCGTTGCCGACGGGCTTTTCTTCTTCCTGAAGCAGCATGCGATTCCTCTAAAGAGCAGGCAGCGTTACGCGGCCGCGGTTTGGGTGCCCTGCGCGGCCAGAGTGAAGGCGCGCACAATGCAGTTTTTGGCCATTTCGATCTTGAACGCGTTGTGCTCGTAGCCCTTGGCATCATGCAGCGCGGCTTCCGCGGCGGCGCGATACGTGGCCTCCGTCGCGGGCTTGCCGACCATGGCAGCTTCGGCTTCGTGGCTCGTCCAGGGCTTGTGCGCCACGCCGCCAAGCGCCAGCGCGACAGACTTGATAGTGCCGCCATCGATTTGTAGTCCTGCCGCGACTGAAACCAGCGCGAAGGCGTAGCTTTGCCGGTCACGCGCCTTCAGGTAATAGCTGTTGTTCGCGAACTTTGCCGCACTCGCCGGCATGGTCACGCCGGTGATGAGTTCGTCGGGATGCAGATTGGTGTCCAGCTCCGGCGTTTTGCCCACGAGCCGGTGGAACTCACGAACCGGCATGGTGTGCTTGCCCTTTGGCCCGCTGATCTCGACGGTTGCGTGCAGCGCAGCCATTGCCACATTCATGTCGGACGGGTTGGTTGCGATGCAGGTGTGCCCGCTTGCCTGGCCTTCGTCGGTCTGCCCAAGAATGGCGTGAATGCGGTTGAAACCCTCGATCGCCGCGCAGCCCGAACCCGGCGCGCGTTTGTTGCAGGCGGCGTAGCTTGGGTCAGTGAAGTAGTAGCAGCGCGTTCGCTGCAACAGATTGCCGCCCGTGGTGGCCAGATTACGCAATTGTGCCGAGGCACCCGCCAGGATTGCCTGCGAGAGCAGCGGATATGTCTTGCGCACGCCGGGGTCGTTGGCCAGGTCGCTGTTGCGGACAAGCGCGCCCAGGCGGTGGCCGCCGTTCTCTGGCGTGATCGCGGCCAGCGTCTGCAGCCGCGTGATGTCGACCAGCGTGGACGGGTGCTCGACGTCATCCTTCATCAGATCGATCAGGTTGGTGCCGCCGCCCAAGAGCTTAGCGTTGCGATTGGAAGCGATGGCGTGGATGGCCGCGTCCGGCTCCTGCACGCGCTGATATTGAAATGGATTCACAGGTTCACCTGCCTGGCCACCGTACGGACGGCCGTGACGATGTTGGGGTAAGCGCCGCAGCGGCAGATGTTGCCGCTCATGCGTTCGCGGATTTCGTGATCGGTCAGCTTCGGCGCGTTCTGCGTACCGTTTTCAAAGGAGACCACGGAAGCCTCACCACGCTTCATCTCTTCCATCAGCGCCGTGGCGGAGCAGATTTGGCCGGGCGTGCAATAGCCGCACTGGTAACCGTCATGCTCCAGGAAAGCCTGCTGCACGGCGGAAAGCTCGTCGCCCTTGGCAAGGCCTTCAATCGTGGTGATCTCATCGCCATCGGCACTGGCGGCCAGCAACAGGCAGCTGTTCACGCGGCGGCCGTTCACCAGCACCGTGCAGGCGCCGCACTGGCCGTGGTCGCAGCCCTTCTTGCTGCCGGTGAGCTGCAGGTGCTCGCGCAAGGCGTCCAGCAGGCTGGTGCGTGTATCGAGCGTCAAGCTGTGGGTTTCGCCGTTGATCTTTAGCGTGACGGGTTGCGTGATGGCCTGCGCCGCCCGTATCTGCTGCGTCATCTGCGCACCGGCGGTGGAGGCCAAACCCGAGGCAGCGCCCGCGCCCAACACCGAGGCCGATTGCAGGAAGGCGCGGCGGGAAAGCTCCCAGGCCGTTCGCTCCTGCTCATTTTGTGGTTCAACGGGCGACTGCTCCTCACCCACGCTGCAAGCGGACACGCTCATGAAAACTTTTCCTTCATTGCTCAAGATTGTTGATGTGAACCGGAGGGCAGGCCCATATGCGGGCCGCAGGACAGACAAGCTTAAGACGCAGCCGGTGGCATGCACGATGCATCGGGGCCTTGCGCGTTGCACAGAGCCGGGAGACAGGCGACAATGACGCATCCCGCCTGGAAGGACCTTCCCTCCTTGATTTGTGCCATCTTCCCGCTGCTCAAGCGCATCCTTGCCTTCCTGCTTCTCCTCTCGGCCCCGGTGTTCGCGCAGGAGCACAAGCCGGACGCCGACGACAAAGACAAGGGCACGCCCGTTCCGGCTGAAACGGCCAGCGTGACGAAGCACGACCTGCAGCTGGGCGGGCAGACGATCCACTACACCGCCACCGCCGGCAACCTGCTCATCGCGGACGAGAAGGAGAAGCCGGACGCCAGCATCTTCTACGCCGCATACACACAGGATGGTGCCGATCCGAAGACTCGGCCGGTGACTTTCTTCTACAACGGCGGCCCTGGCGCGGCGACCATCTGGCTCCATATGGGATCCTTCGGCCCGGTGCGCGTGCTCACGGAAAGCCCGAACCCGACCGGCCCCGCGCCGTTCCGGTACGTGCCGAATGAGTCCAGCCTGCTGGACAAGAGCGACCTCGTCTTTATCGACGCGCCGCTCTGTGGTTACTCGCGTGCCGTGGGCAAGGGGACCGCGAAGGACTTTGCCGGCGTTGACCAGGATGTGCAGGCCTTTCACAAGTTCATCGTGCGCTGGCTCACGCACTATCAGCGCTGGGGCTCGCCCAAGTACCTGTTCGGCGAGAGCTACGGCACACCCCGCTCGGCCGCTCTGGTGGCCAGCCTGCAGGATGGCGGCGTGGAGTTCAACGGCGTCGTCCTGCTGTCGAGCATTCTGAACTACGGCGTGCGCATTCCAGGCTATGACCTGGACTCGATCGTCTACCTGCCCAGCTATGCCGCCATTGCGTGGCAACACGGCAAAGTGCCGCATACTACTTCACTGGAGCAGACCGTGCAAGCCGCGCGCGACTTCGACCGCACCGTCTACATGCCGGCCCTGGCTGAGGGTGACAGGCTGCCCGCGGCCGAGTTTGACAGAGTCGCTCAGAAGCTTTCGCAGATGACCGGCCTGAGCGTCGTGTGGATCAAAGAAGCCAAGCTGCGCATCACGCCCTTCCGCTTCCGCAAGGAACTGCTGCGCGACCAGGAACGCACACTGGGCCGCTACGATGCACGCTTCATGGGCTACGACTACGACGCAGCCGGCGAGACACCCGGCTCCGACCCGTCCGATACTGGCATCTCCGGCGTCTACGTCGCGGCCTTTCACGATTACCTGCAGCACGACTTGAAGTACACCAGCGAGGAACCCTACTACCTCTCCGGCCCGGGGCTGAACGAGGCGTGGGACTGGAAGCACAAGCCCGCCGGCGGCAACGGTCGCGTGACGCAGTACCAGCCGGACACGGCGCTCGACCTGGCCGACGCGCTGCGCAAAAACCCGCACCTGAAGGTCTACAGCGCCAACGGCTGGTTCGACCTGGCCACGCCCTTCTACGAAACCGAGTGGGACCTAAACCACATGAGCCTGCCCGGCACTCTGAAGGGCAATGTGGAGTACGGTTACTATCCGGCCGGGCACATGGTCTATCTGAATGTGGACGCGCTGAAGCAGTTCAAGGCAGACCTGGCGAAGTGGTACGACGAGCGAAAGTAAGCTGTACCGAGAACGACCCAGAGGGCTGAAGGCCCGGCATATGACAGCCTAGGCCGAAGGCCTGGGTATCGGTGGCCAGTACACGGAGGGCTAAAAAGGCCCGGCACATTTTGCCTGGAAGAAAGCCCCATGGTCCGAACCTGTAGCGCGGAGGCGCAACAATGATCTGGCGAAACATCCCAACCTGCAAAACTCTTTTCGCTTTCTTGGCGTGGTTCGCATTCGCAACCAGCATCGCCCGCGCACAAGACCCGCAGGGCATCGTGCAAAAGGTGATCGACGCCGAAAAATACCGCGAAGACCATCTTCAGAGCTACACCGTCACGGA
>CAXTPQ010000029.1:0-27099 GCA_964246215.1 uncultured Terriglobus sp.
CGGGTTCGCCGATGGTGCAGCTTTCCAGCATGCCGTCCAGCGAAAGGTACGCGAGTGAGTCGGCCTCAATGAACTGGCGGATCTGCTCCAGGTTGTTGTTGGCGGCGATCAGGTCGCGGCGGTGCGGCGTGTCCACGCCGTAAAAGCAGGGGCTGATGGTGGGTGGGCAGCTGATGCGCAGGTGGACTTCCTTTGCGCCGGCCGCGCGCACCATGCGCACGATTTTGCGGCTGGTGGTGCCGCGGATGATGGAGTCGTCGATTAGCACGACGCGCTTGTCCTCCAGCAGGGCGCGCACCGGGTTCAGCTTCATGCGGACGCCGAAGTCGCGCACCCGCTGCTCCGGCTGAATGAAGGTGCGGCCCACGTAGTGGTTGCGGATCAGGCCGAAGTTGAACGGAATGCCGGATTCCGTTGCGTAGCCGATGGCGGCGGTGACGCCGGAGTCCGGCACGGGCACGATCAGATCGGCAGGCACGCCGGATTCGCGGGCAAGCTGCTTGCCCATTTCCTCACGGCTGCGCTGCACCCAACGGCCGAAGATCTTCGAATCGGGCCGGGCGAAATAGACATGTTCAAAGACGCAGCTGGCCTGCTGCGTGCCGCGGTTGAAGTAGCGGCTGGTTACGCCGTCTTCTGAAACCATCACCAGCTCGCCCGGCTCCACATCGCGCTCGTACTTGGCGTGCAGCAGGTCGAAGGCACAAGTCTCCGACGCGAAAACAAAGGTATCCGGCGCACCGTCCTCCCCGGGAATGCGGCCCATCGACAACGGCCGGAAGCCGCGAGGATCGCGCGCGGCGAAAATGCGGTTGCGCGTCATCATCACGATGCTGAACGCGCCATCCACCTGGCTGAGCGAATCGGCAATGCAGTCCACCAGCGTGGTGTGCGCCGAATGGGCGATGAGTTGCACGATGATCTCCGTGTCGGAGGTCGTCTGAAAGATCGCGCCGTCGCGCTCCAGCCGCTCGCGCGCCGTGCCCAGGTTCACCAGGTTGCCATTGTGCGCAATGGCGATCAGGCCCTTGGTCGATTCCACTTTAATCGGCTGCGCATTCAGCAGTGCCGAGTCACCGGTCGTGGAGTAGCGCGTGTGCCCGATGGCAAGCGACCCGGGCAGCTTGGCCAGCACCGGGTCAGTGAAGATTTCGGAGACCAGCCCCATGCCCTTCAGGTCATGAATCTCCTCGCCATCCGCCGTGGCAATGCCGCCGGACTCCTGCCCGCGATGCTGTAGCGAATACAGCCCCCAGTACGTCAGCCGCGCGGCATCTGGGTGGTTGTAAATCGCCATGACGCCACACTCTTCGCGCAGCTTGTCGAAGTGATCTTCGGCTTCGGAATCGTCTTGCTCGTGCGAAGCAACAGTTCCGGGTGCTACGAGAAAGCAGGGTGCCCCATCCTTTGCAGATTCATCGCGAAGGGTGGGTTCTACGAAGCTATCGAGCGGCACGGACATACTAGCGGCAGCTTGACCCCACCCTTTCGCCGATGGAGCAGGCGAAAGAATGGGGCACCCAGGTTCGTGCTGATGCAGGCCTGCCGCTGTGAAAACTTCAATCACGGGTCACGACTCGTTGTTCGACGCTGACCGCGAATACATGAAGTTCCGTGACGAGTCTTAGTAACATGCCCGGGAGTTCTGTCCCAAGGTGGACATCAGCCGTCGACGAAAAGCGTTCAAGCACGGTTTCAAGCGCGGTGCTGTACTCCAGCCAATGCCTATTCGATGGAAACTTGAGTCCCTCATCCGCAGCCCGGTAGATAAGTTCGCGGACGCTCAGATAGGGTGAGAGTTTATCGCCGCAGACTTCATCGAAAGCTCGCCGGAGCATCTCTTCCGAGGTGTTGAAAACAACCTCGAAGCTATTCAGTGCCGATAAGCGCGAAACAGGATCGTCAATGTGCGATTGTAAGCGGTCAATACTTCGCTGGAGCCATTCGAGGGAACGCTTGTAATTGTCGATGTCGATCATGCGAGCACAACCTCCATAGCTGTTCCACCGTTCAACACACCTTGGAAAGAATCCCGTAAAGCGTTTAACCGCACAACCAAGGGACGCTCAGAGTCTCCAATGTCACCCATTCGAAGCTCATCGGCGATAGTAACGCCAATTTGTTGGCAGCCCGCGCCGCTCAACTGAACAATTTCTATAAGCCGTGACGCCTGGTCTTGCGAACCTGTAACGATCACGCTTCCGACATTCTCGAGAAATCGGGACACATAGTCGAGCGGCCCTGGCTGCTCATCAATGTCCGTCCAAGCAGCGCCAATACTGTTTGGCAAAGCACACCGGGCTATCGTTACAGCGAGGCCCCCGCTACCCTCATCAGCTGCGGAATGTAGAAGACCTTCTCTTGCTAATGCAATTAGCGCCTTATTCACTAAGGCAAGTGCGTCAAGGTCGATTTCCGATTGTCTACCCCAAAGTTCTCCAAACATCACTTTCGCGTACTCGCTTGTCCCAAGCCGTTGAAGCCAAGCTCCGGGTCTGCCTAACGGTCTCAGCGGAAAGATCGAAAAGACAGCGTCTCCGATTCGTTGAAATGCTTTTGGGACAGCCTTGGTCACATCATTCAGTATCCCAACCACCCCGATGACCGGCGTGGGATAAATGCCTTCACCTTTGGTCTCGTTGTACAGCGACACATTGCCGCCTGTGATGGGTGTTCCTAGTGCCGTGCAGGCTTCGGCGATGCCGTCGATGGCTCCCGAGAGCTGGGCCATGATCTCCGGCTTCATCGGGTTGCCGAAGTTCAGGCAGTTGGTGGCGGCGACGGGAGTGGCGCCGGTGCAGGCGACCTTGCGCGCGGCTTCCGCCACGGCGTGCATCGCACCAAGTTTCGGGTCGAGGAAGGTCCAGCGGCCGTTGCCGGCCAGCGCCATGGCCAGGCCGCGTTCGGGCTTCTCGGGCTGTTGAAAACTGTATCCGTCGATCGACGCCGTGTGCCCCATTCTTTCGCCGGCTTCATCGGTGAAACGGTGGGGTCCTGCTGCTTCGTCTAGGACTGGCATGCGCGAAGAGTCCGTCGAACCCACCCTTCGCGATGGAGCCGCGAAGAATGGGGCACCCAGCCTCTCTGCGGCTTCTGGCGAACCCGTGCCCTTGATGCGGATGACGCCCGCCTCGGCCTGGCCCGGGCCGAAGACGGTGTTGGTCTGTACCATGCTGTCGTACTGCTCATAGATGTGTGCTTTTGAGCAGATATTCGGTGAGGCCAGCAGCTTTAACAGGTCCGCGGTGTAGTCGCGCGGCTTCTTCAGTTCTTCCAGCACCCATGCGGGCGGGTCCAGCGGGACGGGTTCGCCGTTGATCTTCGGCACCCACTCGCCCACGGGTCGGTGGTAGAGCGGCGCATCGTCGGTGAGCGATTCGTTGGAGAGGTCGACGACCAGTTCACCATGATGCCGCACCTTCATGCGGTTTTCCGGGATCACCGTGCCGATCACGGACGCATCCAGGCCCCACTTTTCGAAGACGCGGAGCACCTCTTGTTCGCGGCCGGCATGGGCCACCAGCAGCATGCGCTCTTGCGATTCGGAGAGCATGATTTCGTAGCTGCTCATGCCGGAATCACGCTGCGGCACCAAGTCGAGTTCGATCTCCAGGCCCACGCCGCCGCGCGCACCCATTTCACAGGTGGAGCAGGTCAGGCCGGCAGCGCCCATGTCCTGTATGCCGGCGACCGCGCCCGTCTTCATCGCCTCCAGGCAGGCTTCCAGCAGCAGCTTTTCCAGGAATGGATCGCCCATCTGCACGTTGGGGCGCTTCTGCTCCGCGCCCTCGGTGAACTCTTCGCTGGCCATGGTCGCGCCATGAATACCGTCGCGGCCCGTTTTCGCGCCCACGTAGATCACCGGGTTGCCGATGCCGGTCGCCTTGGCATAGAAAATCTCGTCATGCCGCACCAGGCCGAGGGCAAAGGCATTCAGCAGAGGGTTGGTCGAGTAGCAGTCTTCAAAGCGCGTTTCGCCGCCCAGGTTGGGCACGCCAAAGCAGTTGCCATAACCGGCGACGCCGTGCACCACGCCCTCCATGATGGAACGGTTGCGGGCGTAGTCAGGAGGAGAGGGAACAGGTGACTGCAATGAGGGATCAGGGAACAGGGAACAGGGAACAGCAAGCGGGGGCTGCACGCTCGCCTCGACAGCGGTGCCGTTTCCCGCGGCGGCATCAGCTTCCTCACTGGTGTCCTCGGTCACGCCCATAAAAGCAGCTACTTCTTGCGATGTGACGCCTTCTTCCTCACTAGCGCCTTCCGGGTTGGCGGTCTCTTCTCTGCTCGCTGTTCTCTGTTCCCTCTTCCCTGTTCCCTGCGCCGCAGGCGCCAGCGGCCCGAAGCGCAGCGAATCCATCACCGCCATGGGCCGCGCGCCCATGGTGAAGATGTCTCGCAGAATCCCGCCAACGCCGGTAGCTGCGCCCTGGTACGGCTCAATGTAGCTGGGGTGGTTGTGCGACTCGATTTTGAAGGCACAGGCCCAGCCGTCGCCCACATCAATAATGCCGGCGTTCTCCCCCGGTCCCTGCATCACGGAACCCGGGCCGGTGGTGCGCGTGCCCTTGGTCGGCAGGCGTTTTAGGTGAACCTTGCTCGACTTATAGGAGCAGTGCTCGCTCCACATCACGCTATAGATGCCCAGCTCGGTGAGTGAAGGCGTGCGTCCAAGCGCCTTCAGGATCAGCGCGTACTCGTCACTGGTAATGTTGTGCGTTTTCAGAAGCGCCGTCATCTGCTCCGGCGAGGCTTGAAGCGGCCTCGGGACGGGTGCGGCAGCGTGCTCCGCGGCAGTGACGGAAAGGGCCCCGGCGGCTGTGGCTGAGGCCTCCGCCTTTGCTGGCTTGGCTGTGGGCTGGCTCACCCGTCTAGTGTCGCACGTCGCCCATGCGGCCAGCGCCGCCGCGTTTCCCACACGCTGGTGTATGCTGCGGAAACACCGGAGCCGTACCTCATGTCTGTCTTTGCTGGACTTTTCGGCATCATCCTGTTCGCGATCCTGGCCGTGCTCGGCCTCGCTCTGTACTTTCTGCCGGCAATTCTTGCCAAGCAGAACGGCCATCCGAGTTTTGGCGGCATCTTTGTGCTGAATCTGCTGCTGGGCTGGTCGCTGCTGGGTTGGATCGGCGCGCTTGTGTGGGCATTGTCCAAGCCGCAGCCCGTTGTTATCGTGCAGGGGCCGGCGGTCTACGCGCAACAGGGTTACCCGCAGCCGCAGTACCCGCACATGCAGCCGGGATATCCGCAACCGGGGTACGCACCGCGGGGCTACGCCACGCAGCCACAAAGCTATGCAAATCAACCGCAGGGCTATGTCACACAGCCACAAGGTCAAGCCGCACCAGCATATCCACCGGCCTTTCCAGCGGCTGCATCGACCGAGTCAGCTGACCCGTTTGCCAGGCCGGAGCAGCCGGGCCCGGATGCCGTCTAGCTGACCGGATTATGAGGGCAGCTCATCTCCAGCCCTGCACCTGAACCCCGCCAAAGATGCCCTGCTGCATCTGCCCGCTGAAGAACCGGTAGAAGCCAAGGCCTTCCGGCGTGCTGCCCTCGTTCAGGGTCTTCATCTGCTCCGGATTCAGGCCGGCCTCCAGAGCCGCAATCTGCTCATGCAACTGCCGCAGCTTGCTGATGCCGATGATTGGGGACGTGATTCCCGGCTGCGCCAGCACCCAGGCCAGTGCCACCTGCGCCAGCGGCAGGCCCGCTTCGCCCGCAACACGCTGCAGCACCTCCAGCACCTGCCAGTTGCGCTCGGTAAACATCTGAAAGCTCGGCAGGTTCAGGTCCAGCCGGCCGCCGCCCGTCTGTGGTTTACCTTCGCTGTCGCGGCTGTACTTGCCGGTCAGCAGGCCCGCGCCCAGCGCGCCCCAGGGCGTGATGCCGATGCACAATTCGTGCGCCGCCGGCACATGCTCGCGCTCGATTGTCCGCTCCACAAGCGAATAGGGAAGCTGCAGCGCAATCGGCCCGGGCCAGCCGCGCGCTTCCGCCAGCGTCGCCATGCGTGTGGCGTACCAGGCAGGCACATCGCTCAGGCCGTAGTAGCGGATCTTGCCCGCGCGCACCAGCCCCACCAGCGATTCCAGCACCTCTTCCACCGGCGTCAACTGGTCCCAGGCATGCAGCCAGTACAGATCCACGTACTCGGTCCGCAGCCGCTTCAGCGAAGCATCGATTGCCGCATACATATGCTTGCGGCCGTTGCCGCCTGCGTGCGCATTCCCCGGCTCCATGCTGAAGGTCGACTTGGTGGCCAGCACCAGCCGGTCGCGCAACCGGACATCGGCGGCAAACCACTGGCCCAGCAGCTCCTCGCTGCGCCCCTTCACATACACATTCGCCGTATCGATGAAGTTGCCGCCCGCCTCCACATACGCATGGAAAATGGCTTCGCTATCCTCATCGGTCGAACCCCAGCGCGGATTGCCAAAGGTCATGGCACCCAGCGCCAGAGGACTCACCAAAAGGCCGGAACGGCCAAGCGCGCGCAGATCGGAAAGGCTCATGTGCCTTAAGATGCAGGCCTGCCGCAGTGGAAGCCAGCGTTGACGACATAACCTGCAGAATCAGTGAAACTCGTATCGCAATATGTGATATATTTATCGCACATCGCAATACTTGCGATCGTGGAACGGCCATGAAGCTGTCTGAAAAGATTCATTACCTGCGCGAAGTCGAAGGATCTCTGCGAGGTCTTGGCCGCGCCTTGACCCAACAGGAGCTTGTGCGTGCCATTGCGGACGAAGGCTCCGGCAAATCCATTTCGCAGTCGTATCTTTCACAGATCGAGTCGGGAGCGCGGCCGCACCTGACCAACACCACACGCCTGCTGCTGGCTCGTTTTTTCAAAGTTCACCCCGGCTTTCTGGTGGAAGATCCGGAGGACTATCAAGCGGAGTTCCGCACGCCGGAACTGCAGCAGGCACTTGCAGAAGACAAGCTCGATCTGTGGCTGATTGCAGGTGCCGACCGGTTTGGGCGAACGGACCCCAAGCTGTGCCGTGCCCTGCTGGCCATCGCCAAGCATGACGACACACGCCAATGCCTTCTGCTGTTGCACTCCATCCTGGACACGCCCTCGCTGGCCAGCCGTCTGCTTCAGGTGTTGAACCCGGCCCTGCCGGAGAAGGCTCCGGCCGCCACAACGGATTTCACCCGGAAGCCCGTAAGGAAAGCAAAGGGAAGAAAATGACCACGCTTTACTTGACATGTTTCACCGCCGGATTTGTCCTGAGCCTGCTGGCGGCTCTTTCCGGCTTCGGCCACGTGCATCTCGGCCATATCCATCTGCATACGGCGCATACACATGCAAAGGCAGGCGGAACGCGGCTTTCCGGCCTGAATGGTTTCGCCGTTGCCGCGTTTCTGTGCTGGTTCGGCGGAGCGGGCTACTTGCTCCTACGTTATAGCCCGCTGGCTGGCGCAATCGTCTTGGCAGCCGCTCTGATGACCGGTGCCGCCGGCTCCACACTTATCTATGGCCTGATCTTTAAGCTGCTAATTCCACGTGAGCGTGTCCTGCGAGCGGAAGAAACGCGCATGGAAGGCACGCTGGCACGCGTTTCCCATGAGGTGCGCGCGCTGGACGGTACTGGCGAAATTCTTTTCTCGCAAGCCGGTGTGCGCCGTTCTGCCCCGGCCCGCAGCGACGACGGAAGTCGTATTCTGCGCGACGCGGAAGTTGTGGTTCTTCGCTACGAACAGGGCATTGCCTATGTTCGCCCTCTACACGAGCCGTCGTCCGGCTCGTTCACCTTCACCTCCAACTAGCTGTCTCTCGAAAGGGACACTCTCATGAACGTCCTGTTTATCGTCGTTGGCCTGGCGGTTGTTGCTTTGCTTGCACTTTTGATTGCCATTGGCCGCATGTTCCGCAAAGCCGCACCCAACCAGGCCATCATTGTGTATGGCTTTCGCAAGCCGCGCGTCATCAAGTCGGGCGCGGCCGTCATCTTTCCCGTGGTCGAGACATACCGCGAGCTCACGCTGGAGCTGATGAGCTTTGATGTTGCGCCGCAGCAGGACCTGTATACCAAACAGGGTGTTGCCGTCACAGTGGAAGCGGTTGCGCAGATCAAGGTCCGCTCCGACGAGGAATCCATCCTGACCGCCGCCGAGCAATTCCTCTCCAAGTCTCCGACGGACCGTGAATCGCTGATCCGTCTGGTGATGGAAGGCCATCTTCGCGGCATCATCGGCCAGCTCACCGTGGAGCAGATTGTGAAGGAGCCGGAGATGGTGGCGGAACGTATGCGCGCCACCTGTATGAGCGACATGAGCAAGATGGGATTGGAAGTGGTGAGCTTCACCATTCGCGAAGTGCGCGATAAGAACGACTACATCACCAACATGGGCCGGCCCGATGTCGCCCGCATTCGCCGTGATGCGGAGATCGCGAGCGCGGAAGCTGAGCGCGACACGGCCATCCGCCGCGCCAACGCGCTGCGCGAAGCCGCCATCGCCAAGGCAGCCAGCGACCAGGATCGCGTCATCGCGGAAACGGCGTCGCTGGGCAAGCAGGCTGAGGCGCAACGCGATCTGGATATTCAGAAAGCGCAATACACTGAGCAGTCCCGCCGCCAGGAGGCGCAAGCCGACAAAGCTTACGAGCTGCAGACCAACGTCATGCAGCAGAAAGTCGTGGCCGAGCAGGTGAAAGTTCTGCAGATTGAGAAGGAACAGCAGATCAAGGTGCAGCAGGCGGAAATCCTGCGTCACGAGGCCGAGTTGATGTCGACGGTGCTGAAGGGTTCCGAGGTCGAGGCACGGCGCATGCAAAACATTGCCATGGCCGAGAAGGCCCGGCTCAGCATTGAAGCCGAAGGCCGTGCCGCCGCAACCCGCGCCGCCGGTGAAGCGCAGGCAGCCATCACGCGGTTGCAGGGCGAAGCTGATGCGGACATCATCTTCCAGAAAGGCTCCGCGGAAGCCAAGGCCATGAACGTCAAGGCCGAGGCCTATCAGGAGTGGACGCAGGCCGCCGTGGTTGACAAGCTCATTACCAACATGGCGGATGTGGTGCGTGCCATGGCGGAACCGCTGACAAACATCGACAAGATCACCATCGTCTCCACTGGTGCCAACGGCGACACCGGCGCCAGCAAGATCACCGGCGACATGACAAAGATTGCTGCCCAGGTGCCGGCACTCTTTGAAGCGCTGAGCGGCATGAAGATGAGTGACCTGATGAGCAATGTGAAAGCCATGCAGCCGCGCGAAGACAAACCGAACAGCACCATCCACGGGCAGTAGCCTCTTCACCGCAGGACTGCTGCCTTTAACCCGCTGCCGCGCCCGCCTTTCTGGCTGGCGTGGCATGCGGTCCTCCCTTAAGAAAGGACACTCGAATGGCACTTCTGGAACGTGTCTCCAGCCTGCTTCGCGCCAACCTGAACGATTTGCTGGACAAGGCGGAAGACCCCGAACGCCTCTCCAAACAGATCCTGCTCGACATGGAAAATCAGCTTCTCCAACTCAAGACGCAGGTTGCGTTCGCCATCGCCGACCAGCATCGCCTGCGAAAGGAACGCAAAGAGCAGGAGGACAAATGGATGCAGTGGCGGCGCAAGGCAGAACTCGCGGTCGGTAAGGGAGAAGACGATCTGGCCCGTGCCGCACTGGAGCGGAGCCTGTCCCACAGCCGCCTTGCCGAGGGCTACGGCCAACAGCATGCCGAGCAGGTTGCGGAAGCCGACAACCTTCGCGCCGCCTACACGCGGCTGCAGACAAAACTCACAGAAACGAAAGGGCGCGTTGACTTGCTGCTTGCGCAGCATCGCCGCAACCGTTCGCTTGCCAAGGGCAATCCCGCGCAGCCCATCGCCGTGGCCGCGCAACGATCCGCCGATCTGGCGCGATTGGAAGCAAATGTCAGTGCGGGCGAACGAGCCGCGGTGACCCGGCAGACCCTCCAGGCCATTGCCAATGGCGACACGGTGGAAGACCGGTTCCACTCTCTGGAGCAGGAGGACCAGATTGAAGCGCTTCTGCTGGAGTTGAAGGAGCGGCAGCCTCGGCTAACCTAGCGTTGGTTCAAGCTCCCGTCGAGCCAAAGCCGCTTTCTCCGCGGTGCGTTTCTTTCAGGTCGTTCACTTCTTCAAAGCTCGCCTCGATGCGCTGCACGATGCGGAGTTGCGCGATGCGGTCTCCGGCGGCGAGGGTGACCGGCTGGCCAGTGATGTTGAGAAGCACGACTTTCAGTTCGCCGCGGTACCCGGGGTCGATGACGCCGGCCAGCGTGGTGATGCCGCGCACGGCCAGACCGCTGCGGTCTTCCACCAGCGCGCCATAGCCGGCGGGAAAGGCCATGGCCAGGCCGGTGGGCACCACTGCCGTTGTGTGCGGCTCAATCTGGGCGGCGGCGACGCTGTACAGGTCGGCGGCCAGGTCGCCGAAGGGGCCGGTGTGCGCATAAAGGGGCAGTCGAGCGGCCGGGTGCAGGCGCTTTACGGAGATGTGCGGCATCGCTTCAGCATAGCGTCAACGCTCCTGCCTCAGCGTGCGCCAAACGCACCTTACATTTCCGAGCGGGAGGCCGTGGTGGAGCTTCGCATCGCGAGGTCGGCTTCGCTGCCGCGATCGTGCAGCAGTTCGCGGTGTTTGCACATGCGGCAGCGCCACGGGTAATAGCCGAGCAGGCTGAGCACCAGCCGCTCCTTCATGCCATGGCGCGTGCTGCGCCGCATCGTTCCCCGCTTGCACACGGAGCAAAGGTGGTCCACACGAAACTCCGGAAAGGCAGAATTTTAGAGCCGAACGGCATGCACCTTGCATGTGCCGCATCCGCGATCACGGCAAATGCAAAGCCGAATTTCTTCAACCAATGTATGTGTTCCAGGGTGGAACAAGGAAGCTGAATCTTTTCCTGGGTACACCGAAGTTCTATCTGAGGACAAGGACGTTTGCTCCACTGAAGTTTGCCGATGACGGCTCCAGCCGTCCGAAGCGGCCCGGCCCGGTTTGCGAAGGATCTGACCGGCAACGAGACAGGCACCAGGCCCCGGAGAAAACGCGGTTTTTGCGGAGGCAGAACAGCGGCCGACAGATGCCACAATAGAACCATGGCGACCACACCCCTGTTCACCGCGCGAGAAGCGGCGCGCATGCTCGGCATCAGCTACCCCACCATCAAGCAGTGGATCCTGGCGGGCAAGCTGAAAACCGTGCCCACCGCCGGCGGCCATCACCGCATCGCGCAGTCCGCGCTCAAGCCGTACCTTTCCAAAGACAAGGCCAAGCCGGAGGCCGAATCGCGGGAGCGTTTCCGCCGTGTGTCGGGACGCAACCAGATCGCGGGCAAGGTGCTTTCGGTGCGGATAGAAGGACTGCTGGCGCAGGTGGTGCTCGCCATCGGCGAGGGACAGATCACAAGTATCATCACGGCGGAAGCCGCCCGCGAACTTGGGCTGAAGAAGGGCGATGCCGCGGCGGCCCTGATCAAGAGCACCGACGTCATGATTGAGCGCATGGATTAGACCTCACTTCCAGAAGGGTGCCGGCATGCAAGAGAGAGTGCTGCCGTTGGCCTATTTCAGAGCGGATGCCGCCGCAGAGGTCACGCACCGATGCTGTGCGTCGTAGTCCGAGGCAAGTTCCAGCACGCTCGATCCATCCGCGCTTGGCAGCAGGGAAGAAGAGTAGTTGGGGCAGAAGTTGTCATAGGCCGTGGGCACCGGCACGGGCACAGGGTGAGGCGTCCACGCACCCTTGCCCTCCAGATTCGTGCTGGAGAAAAAGACGCGACCGTTTTGCGGTGAGACGCTGCCGTCCTTTTCGTACAGCATCTGTCCGAGAAGCAGGACCTTTCCTTCACCACCGCTCCGCGCAAAGGTGTTGGATGGGGAGTGGCGGAAGAACTGGCCTGAGGCCGTTTCGGCACGCGTTCCTGCCGCGGCAGGGTCGCCAAAGTTCCAGCCATCGGTGGAGGTGCGCGTGTAGACGTCGCAGTGGAAGCGGTCGCCGCAGATCTCATAGCTCATCAAGAAACGCCCATCCGGCAGGGGCGTGCTCACGATCATGCCCGGCCGCGCCATGGGTAACCGCGGCATGGCGACCACGTCGGACTTGTCCTGCCAGTGCACGCCATCCCGCGTGCGGATGCGGAGGAGCTTCTGACTGCAGCAGCTGTCCGTCTCGTCGGAAACGAACATCACAAGCGAGCCATCGGCGGCCAGTTCAAACTCCGGCTCCCACAGGCCGCGCTGCTTGAGTGGTTTGCCGCTGGGCAGCGTGGGGCCGCCATGCACGGGTGTGGCCAGGTACTGCCAGGTGCGGCCCGCATCGGTGGAGGCGTACATTTCAATTGCGGGCTCACCGTTGTGGAAGATGACACTGTCCACCATCTCCGGTGCCGCGCCCGGGCCATCGCCGCGGATATACGTGCCGGCGGAAAGCAGTGTTCCCGCCTTGAGCGAGCCGACATCGCGCGGCACCTCATACAGCGTGCTGCAGCAGACATGCAGGCTGCCGGGGATGACCGGAACCTTGCTGATCTTTGTGAAGCTCGCGCCCTCGTCGGTGCTTTCAAAGATCACGGTGTCGGTGCTGGCAATCAGGCGGCCCCTCATCTCCGCCGAGCCATGCTGCAGGCGCAGCACCCGGGGATACAGCGTGCCGCCGGGCAGCAGCCTGGGCGTGGCAGGCGATTGCGCGCAAAGACTGGACGAGGCACAGAGAAGCGCCAGTGCCGATGCCGGAAGCAGGCGCGGGAACTTCGCCCGGATCTCCGTCCGGAACTCCGTCCAGAGGCGTGAGACACAATTTGGAAACGTCCGCAACATGGCAACAGGCTCAGGCGCACGCTGCCTTTTGTCAATCAGGGAGGGTGCATCCAGCATCTCGAAGGGCGGGGCCCTGGAGGTGTACCCACCGGCGGACCACGCCGCCGCTGGATTGATCCTGCGGTTCGAATCGCATAGATTCGTAGGTATGCTTCCTTACAGATTTTCTGAGCGTGCCAACGGCGCGCGCATGCCGCTGGCCGCAGCGGCTGTCTTGCTGGCCGCCTCGGCGCTGCATGCGCAGGTGCTGGGCGACCTGAAAGGCCGCGTGGCCGACAGCTCCGGCGCGGCTGTCCCCAATGCGCGCGTGACCCTGACCGATACCGCCACCGGCGTGCAGCAGGCGGCAGTCACCACGGGAGCGGGCACCTATGATTTTCCAAACCTCGTCTCGGGCGTCTACCGGCTTGCCGTGGACGCAGGCAGCTTTAAGCACGCGGAGCGCACCGGCATTACCGTAACCACGGGTGAGACCGTCGGTCTGGACGTCGCGCTCGATCCTGGCAGCGGCACGGAGACTGTCACTGTTACGGCGGATGCACCGCCGCTGCAGAACAGTACCTCGGACATCCAGACGACCGTCCCCGGCAATGCGGTCATTGCGCTTCCGCTCAATTCGCGTAATTTCGTACAGCTGGCGCAGCTTGCGCCCGGTGTGGAGTTGCCGCCCGGCACGCTGCTGCCGCGCATCAACGGCGGCCGCCCGCGCACCAATGAGTACCTCTTCGACGGCATCAGCGCATTGCAGCCGGAGCCGGGTCAGGTCGCCTTCTTTCCCATTGTCGATGGCATCGCCGAGTTCACCATTGCCGCCAACAACGTGCCCGCCGAGTTTGGCCGGTTCAACGGCGGCGTGGTCAACGTGGCCACGCGCAGTGGCACAAACGAGATTCACGGCAGCCTGTATGACTTCTTCCGGAATGAAGCGTTGAATTCGAGGAGTTACTTCAGCAAAGCACCCGCGCGCAAGCCGGAGTACCGCCGCAATCTCTACGGTGCCACGCTGGGCGGCCCCATCCTGCATGACCGGCTCTTCGCGTTTGCCGATTACCAGGGCATCAAGCAGCGCGTGGGCGTCACGCGCATCTCCACCGTGCCTACGCTTGCCGAGCGCGCCGGCAACTTCAGCGGCGTTTCCAAGATTTACGATCCCGCCACCACCCGGACCGTGAACGGCCGCACCGTCCGCACCGAGTTTGCCAACGACACGATCCGGCGCGCCTTTGATCCTGCTGCGGCGGCAGTGCTGGCACGCTTTCCAACGCCCAACCTGGCCGGCGCGGCCAACAACTACACGCGCACCGGCAACGACGACGACCACCAGAACCAGTTCGATTTCCGCGTGGATGGCGCGGCCGGCACCCATGACCGCTACTTTGCACGCTACAGCTATTACAGCGAAGTCGAGAACCCGGTCACGCCGCTGCCCGACGGTTCCGGCCTGATTGCCGGTTCAGTGATCAGCACGGGCAATGTAAGCGGGCTGACGAACATTCTCGGCCAGCAGGGTGTCTTGAACGAGAGCCACGTCTTCAGCGCGCGGCTGGCGAACGAGTTCCGCCTGGGCTACACGCGCCGCGGCAACACTCAAGCCGGTGCCACGCTGAACGGTACGGCCTCCAACGCGCTCGGCATCCCGGGCATTCCCACCAACGCGGCTTTCGATAATGCGTTGCCGTTGTTCACCTTCACTGGATTTCAGCAGCTCGGCCCCTCGGCCAGCACCAACGCGCGCTATCAAACGGCCGTGGGTGAACTGGTGGACAACATCATCTTCACGCGCGGCGCACACTCGCTGAAGGCGGGCATCGATGCTCGCCGGTATGAGCTGAACGCGATCTCACCGCCCAACCCGACGGGCTCGTTCGCCTTCACCGTCACCGGCACAGATACGCAGGCCGCCACTGGCTCGGCAAGCGCAACCGGCGGCAATGCGCTGGCCAGCTTTCTGCTCGGCCAGGTCGACACCTTCTCCATCGACCTGCAGCAGCGCACCATCCGGCCGCGCGACTACATCTACGAATTCTTCGGGCAGGATGACTGGCGCGCGCTGCCCAGCCTGACCATCAATGCGGGCCTGCGCTGGTCGCTGCACCTGCCCAGCACGGAGACGCACAACCAGGGCGCGATCTTCAATTTGGGCACGCAACAGTTAGATTACCTGGGCGTGAACGGCAACTCGCGCACGGCGCGTGAGCTGCATTGGGGCAACGTAGCACCGCGCTTCGGCCTGGCGTACAACGTGAATCAGAAAACCGTCCTCCGCACCGGCTTCGGCATGGTCTTCATCGACCAGAGCGGCATCACCACGCCTTTCACCACGCCGCAGTACCCGTTCATTCAGAACGTGCAGCAACCCACGCTCGATAACCTGAACGCCGCCTTCACCCTGAGCAACGGGCCGAGCGTCTCGCCCATTAGCCTGACGCCGAATGCGGGCCTGGGCCAGAGCGTGTACACCGCCAACCGCACCGCCGGCTCGGGCTATGTGGAGCAGTGGAACGTTGCGGTACAGCACCAGCTCACCAGCAATCTTTCCTTTGACGTGGCGTATGCCGGCTCGCACGTGGTGCACGTCGGCATTCCGGACCGCAACATCAACCAGCTGACGGCCAGCCAGATTGCACAAGGGCTGCAGCCCGGGTCGACGCTGCTGCAGGCGGTGCCGAATCCGTTCTATGGCACGGTGCCTGTATCCAGCCCGCTCGGCCGCCGCACCATCACCAACGCGCAACTGCTTAAGCCGTTTCCGCGCTTTCAGAACGTGGCCGTCTACCGCAACAACACGGGAACCACGAACTACAACGCCATTGAGGCCAAGGTGGAGCAGCGTGTCTGGCGTGGGCTTTACCTGCTCTTCAGCTACACGCATTCCAAGCTGATCGACGATGCGTCGTCGGTCTTCTCGTCCACCGTGCTGTCGTCGCCCAACACCAGCTCGCTCATCGCGGCGGACACCTACCGGCCTTACCTGGAGCGCGACAGTTCGCAGGGCGACATGCCCAATGTGCTGACGTTTGCGGCGGTCTACAATTTGCCGGGCTTCCGTGGCCACGGCCTGTTGACGCCGGTGCTGGGCGGATGGACGTTGGACAGCATCTTTACCATGCAGAGCGGCATGCCGGTGACGGTGACGCAGGCGACGAACAACAACAGCGCGTTGGGCGTGAGTCTGCAGCGGCCCAACCTGACCGGGCATCCTGCGCTGGCGCCGGCGGACCGCACACCGCAGCGCTTCTTCAACACGGCTGCGTTCAGCACCGCCCCGCAATTCACCTTTGGCTCGGCATCGCGCAATCCCGTGCGCGGCCCGGCCTATCGCGATTTGGACCTGGCGTTGGTCAAGCACACTGCTTTCCTGGAAAGATATGACGTCGAGTTCCGGGCCGAGCTCTTTGACGTGACCAACACTCCGGCCTTTGCACAACCGAATGGCTCCTTTGGATCGCCGGCGTTTGGCAGCATCACCGCCACCACAACCGACCCGCGCGTTGCCCAGTTCGCCTTGCGGCTGCGGCGGTAGCGGGCCGGCATCGCCAGTCCGAAGAGAGACAATGTCTATCGTGTGGACAGGGCGTGAAACGGCGCGGCTTTCCGTCCTAGCCCCGGCCCCGTAGAGTAAGAGAGTGAGCCTGCGGGAACGTCGGGAGATCGTAGCGTTGGCGGAGTCCGGCGCGGGCGGCATATTGGTGTCGCTGGTGCGCGCGGCCGGGTCGACCTACCGGCTGCCCGGGGCCCGGTTGTTCGCTTTGCCGGACGGCCGCACCGCCGGCACCATTTCCGGTGGCTGCCTTGAGGCGGATTTGCTGCGCAAGGCGCACTGGCGCGTGCGCGAAGGCGCCGCCTTGCAGAGGTACGACACTGCGTTTGAGGACACGGCGGAGGTGCCCTTCGGCCTGGGTTGCGGCGGCGCGGTCGACCTGCTGCTGGAAGCCGCTGGCCGGCCGGAAGGCCTTGCACTGCTGCAGGCAATGCGGGCCTCGCTGCAGGGGGAAGCCCGCGTAATCGTGGATGTTCTGCCGGAAGCGGGCCAACGCTTCGCGCGCATGGTGCTCGATGTGCAGGGCGATGTGCTCTTTGCCAGCGAGGCCCTTGCCATGGACGAGATTGTCTTCCTGCGGACGATAGCCCGATCGCAGACCGGAGGCGCGGGAGCAGACGGGCCGGAAACTGCCGGGCAGAATGGAGGCATCGCCCCACGTGGAAACAGAGCGCCGGGTGGCATCTTCGTCGATGAGCTTGCTCCAGCGCAGCGGCTGGTGATTTTCGGTGCCGGTGAGGATGCCCGTCCGCTCGTCCGCATGGCCGCTGAGATGGGCTGGACCGTGATCATTGCCGATGGCCGTCCGCAGCATGCCAGGTCTGAGCGGTTTCCTCAGGCTGCGGGGGTTTTGGTGGCCGAAAACGCTGCGGCTGCGCGTGTTACGGCCGCCGATGCCGTGGTCGTCATGACGCACTCCTATGAGCAGGACCGCCGGACGATCGCGGAGCTGCTGCCCCTTTCGCCGCGTTATCTTGGCCTGCTCGGCGCACGGCATCGCTCGGCACTGTTGCTGCGGGAAGCGTCCATCGCGGCCGGGCTTACCCTGGCGCAGGCCTTGGAGCGCGTGCACGCTCCCATCGGGCTGGAGCTGGGCGGCGACGGCCCGGAGAAGATCGCGCTGGCCATTGTGTCGGAAATTCAGCATACCCTTCATGCGCCGGAGAACCCGGCCGGCCAACCCGCCCCATTGGGTATGTCGATCCCGAACCGCCGCATGTCTCTGGCCCAGGCCGGCGTGCTGCTGGAACAGTTTGGCGCGGCGCTGCCGATAGGGAGTGCATGCGCACTGGAAACCTGGCCTATCGAAGGGGAGACAGCGCCTGGACTATCCTTTACGCCCGGCTCGCCCGTCGGCCCGGCGGAACTGGTGAACCGTTGAGCACGCGCCGTTTGGCAGCGCTGGTGCTGGCCGCCGGATCGTCGTCGCGCCTGGGCCAACCCAAGCAAATGTTGCGGTACAACGGAGAACTGCTGCTGATGCGTGCAGTGCGCCTGGCCCGCGAAGCCGGTGCCGATCCTGTGTTTGTGGTGCTGGGCGCGGGATATGAACCGATGCGTCAGATGCTTACCACGCTTGACCCGGAAGTGCGCGTTCTGCTGAACCGCGCGTGGGAACGCGGCATGTCCACCAGCATCGCCCTGGGTGCGGCGGTGGCGGAACGCGATGAGGCGGACGACCTGCTGGTGCTGACCTGCGACCAGATTGCCGTAACGGCCCAGCACCTGCGTGACCTGGTGGATGCCTCGCACCGGGAGCATGTGGTGGCGTCCTACTACGGCGGACGCCGCGGCGTGCCCGCGCTTTTTCCGGAGTTCAGCTTCCATGCCCTGCAGCAGCTTCATGGCGACCGCGGCGCACGCGACTTGTTGCAGCAGCAGGATGTGCTGTCCATTCCACTGGTGCGCGGGGAGATTGATATTGATACGCCGGAGGATTTGAAGCATCTGAATCATCAGCGCGGCTATGCAGTTGCCGATGATCGTCCCGCGCGTTCTCCCACCCCGTCCCTCTTGTGACCGCGTGATACAAAGCACTTAGCTTTTTCCATCGGCAGCGTGACGGCTCCAACGTTCTTTCCATCGGTGACGGTGGCTTGCTGCATCAAAGGTTGCAAATGGGTTTGGATCAGAAGCGTGTTGTGGTTGTGGGCGCAGGCCCCGGAGGCCTTGCCAGCGCCATGCTGCTTGCTGCCTCCGGTGTAGACGTCACCATCGTCGAAAAGCGCAGCCACGTGGGTGGCCGCACCAGCACCTTTGAGCAGGAAGGCTTTAAGTTCGACTACGGTCCGACCTTTTTCCTGTACCCGCGAGTGCTGCGCGAAATCTTCACCGCATGCGGCTATTCGCTCGATCGTGAAGTACCGATGGTTCGCCTGGACCCGCAATACCGGTTGATCTTTGGCCGGGGCGGAGAACTCCTGGCGACCGGCAATCACGAGCGCATGGAAGCGGCAGTGGCAAAACTGTGCCCGGCGGATGCGGCAAATTTTCAGAATTTTATGCGGGAAAACCGTGAAAAGCTGCAACGCTTTCTCCCGTTTCTGGAGTCGCCCTTTGAAAGCTGGCGCGACCTGATGAAGCCGGAGATGCTGAAGCTGCTGCCGATCCTGGCACCCTGGCGCTCGCTGGATGATGAACTGAAGCGGTACTTCAGCGATGAGCGCATCCGCCTTGGCTTTTCGTTTCAGGCAAAGTATCTCGGCATGTCGCCGTTCAGCTGCCCGGGGCTGTTTTCCATTCTGTCGTTTCTGGAGTACGAGTACGGTGTCTTCCATCCCATCGGCGGCTGCGGTGCCGTGACTCGCGCCATGGGCCGCATCTGTGAAGAGATGGGCGTGACCATCCTGCGCGGTGAGGATGTGGAGCAGATCTGCTTCAGTGGCCGGAGGGCGACAGGCGTGCAGACGAACAAGCGACTGCTGCCGGCCGACAGCGTGGTGATGAATGCCGAATTTGCTGAAGCGGCGCGCCGCATGATTCCGCAGTCGCTGCGCTCGCGCTGGACCGACGACGCCATCCAGAAGAAGGACCACAGCTGCAGCACCTTCATGCTGTACATGGGCATTGAGGGCCGCTATGACGACGTGGCGCACCACACTATTTATCTTGCCAAGGACTACAAGGGCAATCTGCACGACATCGAGAAGTCGCACCGCCTTTCGTCCGACCCATCGATTTACGTGCAGAATGCGTCTGTAACGGACAGCACACTCGCGCCCAGGGGTATGAGCTCGCTTTACGTTCTGGCACCTGTAACGCATGGCTGCAACGGCGTGAATTGGGAGAAGGATGCCGCGCCTTTCCGCGAGCGCGTCCTTGACCAAATGGCCAACGTGGGCATGGGCGACGTTCGCGACCGCATCCGGACCGAGCGCATTCTGACCCCGGCCAATTGGGCGGCGGAGTTTGCCCTGCACAAGGGCAGCACTTTCAGCATGGCGCACAGCCTGCGGCAGATGCTGCACCTGCGTCCGCACAACCGCTTTGAAGAAACTGAAGGTGTCTACCTGGCGGGCGGCGGCACGCACCCGGGTTCGGGACTGCCGGTCATCTTTGAGTCGGCGCGCATCTCGTCCAAGCTGTTGCTGGACGACATGGGCGTAAAGAGCGCGTGGGACTTTACTGGCTCGGCCTTCGATACCTCAAAGGACCAGGCTCAGATGCGGGACCGGGATCTAGCCGTTCAGTAGCGCTGGATTAAGCAACTCGACGCAGTTGCAGACTGTGCTCGTATCCTTTTTGCACTCTTTGCAAGACAGACAATGAGCGATCGTCATTGTTGGATATCGCTTGGGTAATGTCCTGCTCGGGTACACCAGACTCTTGTGAAATTACGGCAATGCCCCCACGTGCACGGCTGGCGGAATCCAGCGCCGTCCCGTAAACGCCAGGATATGCCGACAGGAGCGTCTCACGGAGGTATCCCTCGACATCTTCCTCGTCGCTAAGGTAATCGGCTGCGTCCCAGATCTTCAGTTCACTTACCATCATCCGCGTAAGTCTCCTTGAGTCTCCAGCCGCTTTGCAATGCGCTTGGCTGCGAGTATGTCGTTCACTTGGCTGTCCTTATCACCGCCTGTTAAAAGGAGCACGAGCGTTGCGCCACGCATCTGATAATACAGCCGATAGCCTGGACCAAAGTAAAGCTTCATTTCGAAGACATCATCGCCTACGCTGCGTGTGGGTCCCGTGTGACCGCTCTTCGCCAGAACATCAAGTTTGGAGAGGATCCGGCGTTGCGCTTGACGATCGCGCAACGTTTGCAACCATCTGACGAACTCTGGAGACTGCCGGACTTCCACTCACAAAGAATACGGCACGAGATCACGTCATCCAATAGGAATGGACGAGCGGAAGAAACGAGTCAGCCTGGAAGCCGACGTGATTTGGCGATGCAGTCGGCGAGTTTGCCGGAGCATCTTAGTCGCTGATGATCTTCCGCACGTTCCGTCTTGCTGCCGCTGCCCTGCTTTGCTGCTCGTCCATACTTTCTGCGCAGAAAGTCTCGCCCGCGCCCACGGACCGCACCGTCGGCCAGCTTGAAACGGTCGCCACCTTCAATGGTCCGATGCCGACCGGCGTCACGGTTTCCCAGGCGGGCCGCATCTTCGTCAACTTTCCCCGCTGGGGCGACGATGTTCTCTTCACCGTTGCGGAGATTGTGAACGGGAAGGCAGTTGCCTATCCCAACGCGCAGGTGAATGACTGGCCGGGCCGCACAAAGCCGAACCCGAGTGCCTTCATGGATGAGCCGGCGAACCAAACGCATTTCGTCAGCGTGCAATCGGTGGTGGTCGACGCGGACGACCGGCTCTGGGTGCTGGACACGGGTGCACCGTTGCTAAAGAACACCGTGCCGGGCGGGCCGAAGCTGGTCTGCATCGATTTGAGGTCCAATCAGATCGTGAAGACGATCCTGATCACACCGGAGACCGCGGGCACCAACACCTACTTGAACGATGTTCGCTTCGACCTTCGCGTGGGCGATCAGGGACCGCAGGATCCGCAGACGATGGTGGGCAGCAAGCCTGCGCCCAACCCGGATGCGCCGCCCAAAGATGCCATGCATCCAACGGCCGAGCGCACGCGCGGAAACGGTGTGGACGATGGCTCGCACACACGCGACCAGGTCATTCGGAGAGACACGGTTCACGGCACGGCCTACATCACGGACTCTTCCTCCGAGGGGCCGAACGCCATCATTGTCGTCGACCTGGCCACGGGCAAAAGCATGCGCCGCCTGAACCAGCATTCCAGCACGGTCAGCGAAGATGGTTTCCTGATGTTTGCCGAAGGGCAGCCGGTGTATCAGACGCTGCCCGGCTACCCGCCCAAGCCGGTCAATTTTGCGGCAGACAGCATTGCCATCTCCAACGACGGCAAAACGCTCTATTACTGTCCCATCAACTCGACCAAGCTCTATGCCGTCTCGACGGACGCATTGCGCGACAAGAAAATCTCCGATACACAGGTGGGCTCTACCGTCCGCGTTGCCACGGGCAAGATGCCGTCGGACGGCCTGGAATCCGACAGCGCCGGCAACATCTACATGACCGATCCGGTGACCGACTCGATCCACCGCTGGAATCCCACCACTGGCCTGACGGAAACACTGGCGCATGACCCGCGCATCCTCTGGCCGGATACCATGTCCTTGGCAGGCGATGGCTACCTGTACTTCACCGCGAACCAGTTGCACCGCCAGCCCACCATGCACAACGGCCAGGATCTGCGCGTGAAGCCCTACCAGCTTTTCCGCATCAAGGTTGACGGTCAGCCAGTGAGGTTGAAGTAAACAGACATCGGTACTGGCAAGCATCGCGCGATCGCAGCCTGAAAACACTTGTTCCCAATTTGGGAGCAGCATACACTGGCTGTGGTGAGAATCATTGCACGCGGTACATGAACAATTTTGTTCGGAACAGAGTACCCGCAAATCAAAGACGTTCCGTTCAGGGACATCTGAATGCCTGGTACGCCGAGGCTGCCGCGGCCAAGTGGAAAAACTCCGCCGACTTGAAGCAGCATTACAGCACAGCCAGCATCCTTTCCGCGGAACGCGTGGTCTTCAACATCAAGGGAAATCAGTACAGGCTCATTGTCGCCATCAACTATATCTACCAGGTACTCCTGATCAAATGGGTCGGAACACGCCGGGAATATGACGGAATCGATGCGTCGAGAGTGGAATATGAAAGGAGCCGATATGCAGATTCGACCAATCCGGAATGAGCTTGATCACGCCCTGGTAGTCGACCGCATCTCCCAATTGATGAGTGCCGCGCCTGACAGTGCGGAGGGCGATGAATTGGAAGTACTGGCGACTCTTGCCGACGCCTGGGAAGCGAAACATCATTTGATGGCCGCGCCCGATCCAATTACCGCAATTCAGTTCCGCATGGAGCAGCAGGGCTTGACCCGCAAAGATCTGGAACCGATCCTGGGTAGCCGCGCACGCGTTTCTGAGGTGCTGGGCAGGCGCCGCAATCTGACATTGAGTATGATTCGCCGCTTGCGAGAGTCGCTGCAGCTTACGGCGGATGTGCTGATTCAACCGTCCTTCACCGAGCCCGTACCTCGGCGTAAGGCACCGGCCGTTCATCGTGCTGTTCTTTCGTCCTCTCAAAAGAGTCGCGTGGCCGTTCGCAAAGCCGCAGGGTGAAGATCTGCATCTACACGGGAAAAGACTCCCGCCACATCGCACGAAAGCCTCGCAAACAGTGATGACGGCAACGGCGGCAGTTGGCGCGGACATCCGCAGACAAACCCGGATGCCGTGCCGCCCGTCTATGTGGATAGACCCCGCCAGCTTCTGAGCTGTCACAGATCGAAGGAGTACCCATGCGCGTTGCAGTTATCGGTTCCGGACTTGCCGGACTCTCCGCCGCCGCCACACTCGCGGCGCGCGGATATGAAGTTGAAGTATTTGAGAAGAATTCCTGGCTCGGCGGCAAGGCCGCCGTCCTCAAGGAAGAGGGCTTCCGCTTCGACATGGGTCCCACGATCCTGATCCAGCCTTCCACTCTGCGCAAGATCTTTGCCGAAGCGGACCGCAATCTGGACGATTATGTAAAGATGGTCCGCCTGGACCCGAGCTGGCGCTGCTTCTTCGAGGACGGCACCATCCTGGAACTCAAAGACAAGATGGATGACATGGTCGCGGAACTGAACCAGGTCAAGCCCGGCATGGGCGAGAAGTACCGCGAGTTCATCGGCGTCAGCGAGCAGCTTCACCGCATCAGCGACAAATTCTTCTTCTGGCGTCCTATCGGCTCCATGCTCGACACGCTGGAGATGCGCGGCATGTTCGACACCGCCGTGCTGAAGGACGTGATGAAGATGCGTCTCGGCAAAACCGTTGCCGGCGTGATTCGTGAGTACATCTCCGACCCGAACACCGCGCAGATGCTGGACCACTTCGTGCAATACGTGGGTTCCTCGCCGGACCAGTCACCCGCGATCCTGTGCGCCATCGGCCACATGCAGACCGAGCAGGGCATCTGGTATCCCATGGGTGGCACACGCGCCGTTCCGGAGGCGCTGATCAAGCTGGGCCGCGAGCTCGGCGTCACGTACCACACCAACTGCGACGTGAGGGAGATCTGCACGCGCAAGGTCGCCGGCCTCCCGGTTACGGATGGCCTGACACTGACCACCGGCCAGCGCTTTAAATTCGACGCCATCGTAAGCAATGAGGACAGCGTGCGGACCTACCGCGAACTGCTGCCGGGCTCTGACGCAACCGCCCACTTCGACCGCAAGAGTAACTACGAGCCGGCCTGCAGCGGCGTGGTGCTTTATCTCGGCCTGAACAAGCGCTATGACCACCTGGCCCACCATGACTTCGTCTTTTCGCGCGACCCGCATGAGGAGTTCCACTCGATCTACACGCTGGGCATCCCGGCACCGGACCCCACCTGCTATCTGGCCTCCACGAGCCGCACCGAGCCGGACACGGCACCCCCCGGCGGAGACGCGCTGTATGTGCTCGTCCACACGCCGTATCTGCGGCCCAACCATGACTGGCGCGAGATGTTCCCCGGCTATCGCCAGGTCATTCTGGACAAGCTGAAGACCACCGGCCAGATGCCCGATTTGGAAGAGCGCATCGTCTTTGAGCGCGCATTGACGCCGCAGGATATTCACGAGCGCTACCGCGTGCTGAACGGCGCGATCTACGGGCTAAGCTCACACGGCCGCTTTAATGGTGCGTTCAAGCCGTCCAACGTGGTGCGCGGCATTGACGGCCTCTTCCTGGCTGGCGGCGCGGCTCACCCCGGCCCCGGGATGCCCATGGTCATGCAGTCGGGATGGATTGCCGCGGACGCGCTGGACCGCCAGTACCAGGGCGGACGGAACGCGGACGGTCGCGACAATGATCGGCTGCAGTACAAGGGTGAGCAGGCTGTCGCGGCTTAGTGAGTACAAAAGCTTGAAAGCTCGATTCTGTTTTATCGATCTACCTCGTCTCGAATGACTTGTCGGAGCCACACAAGCAGGGTGCCCCATTCTTTTGCCGGTTTTATCGGCGGAAGGGTGGGGCTTCTTACATAGCCCGAAGTCTCGGCTGCGATCCAGGAACCCACCCTTTGCGGTAGTGCCGCATAGAATGGGGCACCTAGACTGAAGGCGATGCACGGACCTGAGGACAAAAGGCTGAACATTCTCAGTAGCCTTCGGCCCCAAGCCGCGGCACTTCGACTTTCAACGCACCGCTGATCGCGTCGATCACCAGGTTGTGATCCACACGCTGGGGCAGCCCGCTGGCAATGATGGAGCCCACGCATCCCACCCCGGCCATTGCGACGGGAAAGCCGCCGCCGTGCATCGCATAGTCCTGCAGGGTTAGACCCTCGTGCCGAGCCTCCAGTGTCTTGCCGCTCAAGCCTAGCTCCAGGCCCAGCGCGTAGCTCGATCGACCAAAGCGCATGACTGTGTTCCGCTTGCGCCGGATCCAATCCGCCTGTGCCGCGGGTGGCTCGCCGGTCACACATTGGAAGAGCACGCGTCCGGCTATCTGGATTTCAAAGGTCATCGCCGCTTGTCTTGCCATGGCAGCATCGCGCAAAGCCGAGCCGATCTGCCAAGCCATCTCGGGCGTCCAGCTTGCAAAGCGCAGCAGGCGCTCCTGCTCGGCAATCGTGGTGAGGTCACTTTGGTGGCTCATGCATCCTGCTCTCCTTGGACAAGACGGGTCCGGAAGGCTCTAGCCTTTGCCTTCCCAGGCCACATGCGCACGTGTTGCCTTTGCCTGTGCCTTGATCACCAATTCCATTGCAAGCAGCGTTTGCGCCTGGTCCTGCGCGGTGTGTGTGCGGTTGACGATGTCGCTTACAAACTGTGCGCCAAAGGGCAGCGACAAGTTGTTGCAATCGATGAAGCGCGACTCTTTCTGGTCGACGAGGAAGAGATTGTTCTGCTGCTTGCTGCGCGCCACATCTACATACTTGCGGCACTCGATGTAGCCATCCGTGCCCAGGATAAAGAGCCGGCCATCGCCCCACGTGCCCAGGCCGTAGGGTGTGAACCAGTCCAAGCGCACATAGCCGAAGCCATTGTTGCCACGCAGCATGATGTCGCCGAAATCCTGAAACTTCGGATGGTCCGGATGGCGCACATTCGCCACCTGGGACGCGACGACCTCGGCCTCTGTGCAGCCGGTGTAATACAGAAACTGATCCACCTGGTGCGAGCCGATGTCGCACAGAATGCCGCCAAACTGCTCCTCCACCCAGAACCAGTCAGGCCGCCCGCCATTCCGGCCGGAGGATCCCGCGTCCGCGCCGGGCTTCTGCCCGATCTGGTGCGGGGCGATGTTAATGGTCTGGATAACCTTGCCGATCGCCCCCTGCTTCACCAGCTCGCCGGCCTTCACGGCGGCCTTCACCTCCAGCCGCTCGGAGTACATGACGCCGTAAATGCGGCCGGTTTTCGCGATCGTCGAGCGGATGGCCTCCAGTTGGGCCAGTGTCGTCATGCCGGGCTTGTCGGAGAGGAAATCCTTGCCGGCGTTCATGCACTTCACAGCCAGCGGCCCACGCTCGTTATTCACCTGCGAGGTCATGACCAGCTTGATTTCGGGATCGTGGATGATCTCGTCCTGGGTCGCCGCGACCGGCACGTCTGGAAAGCGCTTCTTGAAGGCGGCCACCAGCTCCGGTTCCTGCCCCCATGCCTTTACCAGCACGCCGCCGCCACCGCGGATCGCATCGATCATGCCGTAGATGTGGCCGTGGCTCATGCCGCAAATGGCGAATTTGATGGAGTTCTTGGGAGTCACGCCACTGTCCTGCTCGGGCGGCAATACCTCATGGCGTATGCCGTCATCCGGCGCGCCATGGGGCAGGGCCAGCATGGGCATGGCGGCAGCCCCGGCCATGCCGGCGGCGCTCAGAGTTTGCAGAAAGTTGCGGCGGCTCAGGTCTTTGGCCATGGGTGCGTGCGTCTCCGTCGTTCTGAGTTGGTTTGCCTTGCGAACTTACGCGGGACTGCCCCGGCGCAAAACGTTGGCCTTCGCAATGTAGCGCCAACGGTCAGCCCTTGGCAATGCAGGAACCTACTCAACGCTGTGCAATGACCGCCCGGTTTCTGAGTTTGCGTGCCGGCACGCAGCTCGCTTTCCTATGCCGCGCCCCTACATCTCCAAAAGCCCTCACAATGGGGAGACCGCCGGCAGTGGAGTTGTGCCTTCATTCAGGATGTCGAGGTATGCAGCATAGCTGAAAACGCGGCCGCGCCGCCTTCCGCTAATCTCCGCCACAATGCCAA
>CAXTPQ010000029.1:27199-37098 GCA_964246215.1 uncultured Terriglobus sp.
GCATAGCTGAAAACGCGGCCGCGCCGCCTTCCGCTAATCTCCGCCACAATGCCAAGACGGGTGAGATCGGCAAGAGCGGAGTTCACTGTGGGCGCGCTCAGACCGGTGTCCCGCATGACCTGATTTGCCGTAACCAAAGGGCGCCGCTGGAGCGAATCGTGCACGCGCAGCGCAGATCCGACGCGCTCGCCCACCGCGGCAATGCGGGCGCGATCCGTCTGGAACAGCGTCGCGATCGTGGAGGCAGCGTCAAACGCCTGATTTGCCGTTGCCGTAACGCCTTCCAGGAAAAACGCGAGCCACTCTTCCCAGGCACCACGTTCGCGCACTTCCTGCAGCAGACGATAGTATTCCGCCCGATGGGTTTTGAGGTGAAGACTCAGGTAGAGAAGGGGCTGGCGCAGTACACCCTGCACACACAGAAAGAGCGTAACAAGCAGGCGCCCGATCCTGCCGTTGCCATCCAGAAACGGGTGAATCGTTTCAAACTGAACATGCAGGAGGGCGGCCTTGACCAGCGGCGGCAGGTTCGAAGTGTCCTCATGCACGAAACGCTCGAAGGCGTCGAGCACGCCTGCAAGCTCGCTCACTGGCGGCGGTACATACAGGGCGTTGCCGGGACGCGTGCCGCCGATCCAGTTCTGCGTCCGCCGGAACTCTCCTGGATCCTTGCTGGCACCGCGCCCGCTCTGCAGGAGCTTTCCATGCATCTCCCGGATCAGGCGCAAGGAGAGAGGAAGTGTTTGAAGCCTTTCCAGGCCGAAATACAAAGCATCCACATAATTGGAGACCTCCCGGATATCATCCGTGGGAGGCGCCGTGTCTGTGTCTGTGTCTGTTTCAAAGTGAAGCAGGTCCGTCAAGGTGGATTGTGTTCCCTCGATTTGCGAGGAAAGAACAGCCTCTTTCCGGACGTACATGTAAAGAAACAGTTCATGCGAAGGAAGCAGGACCGTAATGCCGTCCAAACGCCCGAGTGCTCTCTCCGCTTTGCCGAGGCTGTCCAGCAACGGCAAAATATCCAGAGGCGGCAAAGGCGGCAGCGCTGGCGGAACAAACGCGCGGACAGTTTCGCCACCAGCAATGGTCGGCACGTACCGTCCCAGGCGTGAATTCTCTGCCGGCTCTCGAATCATCCTAGACATTCTAGCTAATAAAGGAAAAGTCACTTTTCTTTATTAACGCTCCGGCTTAATTAGGCCAGCTTAAATAAGCCCGGCGTGCCCAGTGCATTCAGTTTGTAGTACGAATGATTCCTATGACCCGCGCCGGCGGCAAGCGCCGCTTCGATCTTCATACTGAGGACCCAGCCTCCAGCGAACTGGCGCGCGACATCAACCGCGACATCATCCTGGAGCTGCTGCGCCGCAAGCAGCCCATTGCCCGGGTGGACCTGGCGCGGCTCAGCGGCTTGCAGCGATCCACCGTTTCACTCATTGTGGAGCAGCTGGTGGAGGAGCGCTGGATTGTGGAGGGCGCGACCGTCCGTACCGCCCGCGGCCGGCGGCCCACCATGCTTTCGCTCAATGCCGATCTGGTGATCCTGACGGTGGACCTGCGCAGCAGCCATGCCGTGTGCGCCGTGATTGACCTGAATGGACACTTCCTTGCCCGCGAAAGTGTACCCGTGTCGTCGGACGCAGCAGCTGGCGTGCGCAGGATTGCGGAATTGCTGGAAAAATTGCGCAACAGCTTCCCCGCGAAGAGCTTTGAAGGCGTCGGCATCAGCATGCCGGGGCGCGTCGACCCAGAATCGCAGCAGCTGGTCTGGGCGCCGAACCTGCGCTGGCAGGGGTACGACGTGAAAGCCGAGCTGGAAAGCCGCCTCGGGCTCGAAGTGCAGATGGACAACGCCGCCAATGCCTCGCTGCTGAGCGAACTCTGGTTTGGCCGGCGTCAAAAGCTGCGCAACGCCGTGCTGGTCACCATCAGTGAGGGCGTGGGCGCGGCCGTGCTGGCCAATGGACAGCTGCTCACCGGCAAAGGAGGCCTTGCCGGCGAGTTCGGCCACATTCCCGTGGATCCCAATGGTCCGCTGTGCAACTGCGGCGAGCGCGGCTGCTGGGAGATGTTCACCTCCACCCGCGCCGTGCTTCGCATGTACCAGGAGCAGCACGGCACGCCGGCGGCCGGAAGTTTCGCCGATCTGCTGACGCTGGCCGATGAAGGCAACACCGCCGCGCTTGCCGCGCTGGAGCAGCAGGCCGTGTGGATCGGCCGTGGCCTGCGCATGATCACGGCGGCGCTGAGCCCGGAGCTGCTGCTGTTTGCCGGCAGCATCACCGCCTGCTGGCACCGCAGCGGACCTATTGTGCAGCGCGAGTTGGAAAACCGCATGCTTGTGGGCGCGCCGCCGGAGCTGGTCGCCATCGGCGATGGGGAGCAGTCGCGGCTCCGCGGTGCAGCCGCGCTGGTGCTGCAGCGCCATTCCGAGTATCACCGCTCCACCGCATCCGTGCGCGGCAGAAAGTTGCCGGTGAATGAGATGGCGATGGCGTAATCAGGCCTCGGCAAAGAACAGGTGCGTCGACAATTTTGGGTGCCCCACCTTCACGACGGTTCATCGTTGCTAAGGTGGGTTCTTCCGCCTATAGAGAGTTCCGCCGCCACCCGAGTCCACCTTAATCGCCAAGACGCGGTGAAAGCGGAGCACCCGGCAATTGGTGGGGTACCCGGTTCCGTGGATCACTCAAGAATTAGCGGCGGCGTTTGGTCTTTGCTGCTACCACGCGAGGCTTTGCAGACCGGCGACTCGGCTTTGCTGCAGCGACTTTGCGAGACTCAGCGTGCTTTGAGCGGGCAGCCCCATGCCGGGGTGGTGCCTTCTTCGCGGCCTCTTCCAGTTCGTCGGCGGTGCGCTCGCGTTCGGGATCGTCCGGGTCTACCGGTACGGGCGGCAGGCCCACCAAGCCCAGCAACAGGTCGTTCGCCTCGCGGAACATGTTGCCCGCGCTGCGGCGCCGGCTTTGCGTGAGTGCGACGAAGATGCCCGCGTGGTGCGCCGGATTCAGCGCGATGTAGGTCTGGAAGCCTGCACCGCCGCCCGTCTTTTCGACGATGCGTGCGTCGTCAAACTCGCGGTTGATCTCAATCCATCCAAGGCCGATGCCCGTCGGCACACCCGCGTGCGACAGCCCCTGCACGCTGCGCAGTTCCGCCGGTTGCAGGTAAACCGCTGTGGAATAGCCGTTCTGGTGCGCGGGGACGCCGGGCAGATTCAGGAAATAGCGCATGAGCCGGGCCATGTCGCGCGGTGTGGAGTACATGCCGCCCGAGCCCGCCGCCGCCTCGGTGGTGGTGCACATGTTTGCCTCTTTGGGGCTGCTCATCAGGCGGGAACACTGCTCCGTGGTGGGCTGCAGTGTGGTGTCCTTCAAGCCGAGCGGCCGGACGGTTCGCTCGGCAAACAGCTCCGGATATGGCTTGTGAGCGGCCTGGCTGAGCGCGTCCGCCAAGAGGTCGAAGCCAATGTTGGAATAGTGCGCCGCTTCGCCGGGCTGCGTGCGCATGCGAAATCCGGGCATCCACTGCCAGCGGAAGCCGTAATCGGGAAAGGTGAAGTGCGCCGCTCCCACGGGAGGGTAAGCGATTTCGCGCGGCAGCCCGGCGGTGTGCGTGGCCAGGTCACCCAGTGTGATGGGCCGGTCCACCTCGCCGTGAATGGTTTTTGTGGGCACGGTGACACCGGCCGGAGCGAACTTCTGCAGCGGATCGGTGAACGCCACCGACTTGTCCGCAACCAGCTTCACCAGGAGGTCAGTGGTCAAAATCTTTGTGATGGAGCAGAGGCGCAGCAGCGAGTCCGGGCCAGGCCGCTCCGTCTTGTCATACGCAACCTGGCCATAGGAACTCATCCAGACGTCGCCGTCGCGCACGGCGACAACGACCATCCCAGTGGAGGCGGTCCGCTCAAAGATCCTCTGCGCGAACGGTTCGGCGGAGCTGAGTGGTGGCAGTTTGCCGGGAGTTGTTGTTTCCTGTGCGGCAAGCACACGGCCCCCAGCGGCAAGGCAAAGCAGAACAGCAGACCACCTCAGCAACACAGCACTCCCGGCGCATGGTATTCGCGCGCTCTCTCCTTACGGTAAGGGAGCGCAGCGGTTTCTGCGGTCGCAGGTATCGCGCAGGGAACATCTAGCGGTTTGCCGGCTTCTTCTCACAACGGAACGCAATGTTCTGGCTGCATTCAAAAAGCGCACACACTCCAAGGCCTATACGCGCGAGGCCGAGCAGAGTGACGACGAGCTCCGCGCCATATGCCGCAGCCAAGGCCTACACGCGCGAGGCCGAGCAGGCGTAGCTGTGGCTTATGCCGTCCAGGGATTCAGGAGAACTAGATCAGGGACGGCAAAGTCTTTGACATTCCGCGTGACCAGAGTTAAGTCATGCTCGAGTGCGGTTGCGGCAATCAGGCCATCTGTGGTGGTCAACATCATGCCCCTGCGCCGGGCCTGGATCGTAAGTTTTCCCCAACGATCGGCGATCCCACTGCTGACCGGCAACAGGTTCGACGCAAACCAGATGGGCAATCCCGTTTGAAGCCAATTTTCCAGAGCGGAGCGTCGTTTACTTTCGGGCAGCTTCTCTATTCCAAGCCGTATCTCGCCGAGAGTCATAACGCTCGCGTACAGGTTACTGGGACTCACCTGATGAAACCATCGGATCACTTGCGCTGCCGGCTGCGGCTGGATGAATTCAGAGATGACGTTTGTATCTATTAGGTAGCCGTTCACAACTCAACCGGGCGCGGGTAATCCTGAAGCCTATTCAGGTCAAGACCGGAGTCGCGCAGGGGTGATGCTAAAAGAAATTCCGCAAAATTTTGTTTCTGCTGGCCGTCAGTGACCTGCTCCACAGGATCGAGGCTAGATCTTAGCGCGGACATAAGCGCGTCTTCCACTGTTTGAAAATGACCGGTTGCCATGCGTCGCTCGATAAGTGCTTCCAGCTCAGGTTCATGGATCTCGATTGTCATCGCGGTGCTCCCCTATGAGGATCTTAAAAGCCGAGTATAGGGCGCGGAACTGCAGGACAAAGATTGCAGCACAAGGGATCCCCAGCAAGGAGGGGAATATTATCGCCGGAGATACTAAACAGGCGGCCTTTGTACATCGGCAGCAACAGAGAGGTCTAGGCCGCGGGCTGGGCTGTACTGATGGCGCGGCCCTTGTACTCGCCGCACTTCGGGCAGGCGTGGTGGGGTAGTTTGCGCTCCTGGCAGTTGGGGCAGATGTTGCTGTTGGGTGCGGTCAGGAAATCGTGCGAGCGGCGCTTTGCGGTGCGCTGCTTGGAATGGCGGCGCTTTGGATTCGGCATCGGAGGTACCCTTTCAACGCAACCGTTCCCCAAAGGCTCTTCGGCACTTTGTGGAATCGGTGCTGATTCAAAAACTTAGGCCGCGCCGCGCTAGTTCCGGGCGGTCTGCGGTTCGCTGGCCTGCTCCATTACAGACAAACCCTGCAAGGCCTTCCAGCGTTGATCGACAACCTGTGTCGAGCAGTCGCAAGGGGTCTCATTCCGGTTCACTCCGCAATGCGGACAGAGCCCCTGGCAATCGGGCCGGCAAAGCGATCGGTCAGGCAGAGATAGCAGCACCTGCTCGCGCACCACTTCCTCCAACACGAGGCCAGTCTTTTCATAATACCCGATTTCCGTCTCGGCTTCTGAGATGGATCGCTCCCCCAATTCGGCATCCACGCCGCCCGGCCGGAAGATCAGGTCGACTGTCTCGTCCACGTGCTGGGAGATAGGCTCCACGCAACGCGCGCAGAGCGCCTCAAAGTCGCCGGAAAACCGTGCTCGCAAACGGATGTCATCCACCACGTCCCTGGGCCCGCGATGCTCTTCAATGCGTTCCGCGCTGCCGGTTACGTGGACTGGGCCTGTCTGGCGAAGATCCACCGAATAATCGATGGAACCGACAGGAATCGTTTCATCGATTTCAAGTGGTTCGGGAATCAGGTTGTCTGGGGTAATGCGCATCGCCTCTTTAGTATCGCCCAGATTGCATGGAAAGATACCTGCCGGATTGCGGCGTATGGAACGTCACACGCCCGAAGGCTTGCAGTATCTATGAAAACCTGTAGTGCCGAGCCTTGTCCGCCTCAGTTTCCTGTAGGGAGGGGATATGTATGAAGGCCTGTTGCACGTGATTTCATCAACTTAGCGTTTGGCATGATGAATGCAATACGTGTTTGCGGGAAGTGCGTGCGGATAGGTGCTGCTGCCAGATGTGGCAGAACCAATGCACGAAGCAAAGAAATTCAGTACAGCGCAGAGTCCGGGATCCAATGAGGTCCAGGCCGCCCGCCTGAATGGTACGGCCCTTTACGGAGGCCAGTGACTGGCCAGTGAAACACCGCCCGCTTGCCGGGCGGTGTTTGCCTTTTAAGTGGACAGGTCCAGGCGGTCCTTGCCAACGACCCAACCATGACGTACTATGAGGCAGCCTAGAGATGGTGCTCCGCTGTAGTCCGGCCCGGCTCGTGACCGGGTGATCACTCGCGGTAAACCTCCAACGGACCCCAGGTTTCCGGAGCGGTCATCGTTCCCGGAAAGCTTAACAGCAGCAGAACGGCATGTATCCGCTTGTCTCATCGTCTGATTCGCGACGAAGACAAAGAAACCAAAGGCCGGAGAAACCAGAGCTGCACTATCAATGAATCGCTTTACCGGCTGATAAGAACGCCAGGTGGAGTGAAGCGAGCAACGCACTCTCTTGCGCTCAACGGTCTGCAATCCGTGAACGGTTCCCGGCTCCGCCCAGCACTGGGTCAGGCTGCCGGAAGCCATGGAATGAATTTTGAGAAATACGCGACGTGAACGGTAGCTCGTCACCTGCAAGCCTTCGCACTGTCTCCACGGCCAATCCTGTCCGTGAGCAGAGCTGTGGCTTCCCCATCCGGTTGCGTTGGACTGCACAACGCAGCCAGCGCGTGCACCGCGGCAGTCGCGCGTCTTTCTGCTGAACTTTAGTCTGCCGAATTGATTTGCCTGAAGAAAGAAGAAACATGAGCGAAGAGCAGAACCTGTTTGAGGGCCCCACCGCCGTGGCAGCGCCCGATTCCAACGAAGACAATAATTCAGAAAACGATGGAGCCGGCAGCGGCAGCGGTGTGAGCAAGAGCCGCCGGCGCCGCCGCAAACGTAAGAGCCGCTCCACTCCGGGAGCCGCGTCACAACCAGCCACGGAAGGCCAGGCTGACGCCGTGAGCGGATCCGCCGGGGCATCCATCGAGATGGCGGCGAGTGCCGAAGCACCGGGTTCCGTGGAGACACAGCCAGCGGTTCAAAGTTCAAGCCAGGGCTCGGGCCAGCCCAACCGCTCCAACAACCAGCGCCAGCACACGAACAATCCTCAGCAGGGTCAGGGCCAAGGCCAGGGCAATGCCCGCCGGAAAAAGAAGAAGTTCCGGCGTGCCGGCGAGACCGGCGGCCAGCAGCAGCGTCCGGAGCCGGGCAACAGCCTGCAGGGCAGCAACAGCGCCACAAACGGTGCCGGCCGGCGTAACCGCAAGCAGCAGGGCGGCGGCAGCCGCGGCCCGCGTGCCTTTGTGGGGCCCATGGACCACAGCTATCGCGAGGCCAACGGCAACTTCGCGGACAGTCCTGCCTCCACCATCCAGCTGCAAGGCAACGGCCATGGCCGTCAGAACAGCAACGGCCACCGCAACGGACGCCATTTCAATGAAGACCGCCTGCCGCCGGAACTGATGCACCACTACCGGCCTGTCGCGATTCCAGAAGACGCGCCGACGCACATTTACTTCTTCATTGAAGACCTGTTTTTCACCGCCAAGATTCAGGAAGTGGCCAAGCAGCAGGGTGTGAAAGTGGCCTTTATGAAGCCGGACAAGGATGTGGTGGCGCATCTGGCGGAGTTGCATGACCATGAACATCCGTCGTTGATCGTCTTCGATCTGAACAATGCCGCCGCCAAGCCGCTCACGCTCATCCCCAAGCTGAAAAATAAGCTCAAGAAGGGCACCAGCATCCTGGGCTTTCTCTCCCACCTGCAAGGGGACTTGAAGCAGAAAGCGGTGGAGGCGGGCTGTCACACGGTCATGCCACGCTCGGCTTTCAGTCAGAACCTGCCCAACCTGCTGCGCCGCTACGGCGTGGATGAGGCCGACGAGCCGAACTTCAACCAGTAGGGGAAAACAATACCGGCGGTGTTGGCAGTGGTCTTGTCCGCCGGAATCAGGGCGTTCCAAAAAACCGGAACTTGCCGATATAAACCGCATGCTGGTGCGGTGATCTCCAAGTCGTGTAAGGAGCGGGGTTCAACGCGGTCAGGGCGAGGCAATCGTTGGCCGCCTCGGTGAGCGCATAGTGAGGGTCCAGCGCGGGCGTCAAAATCAAAAACCAGCTCTGGCAAGCAGCCGGTATAGTAGGCGGCGTTCGCAGTCGGTATGCGCCCGCCGGTACGCGCAGCCGGCCCTCATTCAGATATCCCGTTTTCTGAATTTGCACCCAGCCATCCAGGTCCAGCCCTGCATCCAGGGCTGTGCGCGGCTGGCCGGTGCGCGTATAAGTTGAAACGGCCTCCACGCGCGCACGCTGGCGGGCAAAGGCGTCATGCAGGTCCATAACGGCAAGTATGGCGAAGACGGCGGTGAGCGCCACGGAAGCCACCGGCAATCTACGCCCTGCAAACACAATCCGGTGCAGCCATAAAATGGCGAGACAAACGATCGGCAGCAACGACAGCAGATATCGTGGCCAAATCACAGATCGCGTAATGAGCAGGAAGCTGTATGCCACCGTGTACGGCATCACCAGCCACCAGAGCTGGCGCGCGGTGAGAGGCAGCGTACCTTTCAAACTGTCCCTTTCGCCTTGCGAAAAGACGTTCCTCTTTGTCCAAAGCTGAAAGAGCAGACCTGCCAGGCAGGCAAAAATGACAGCGGCAATGACGCGCTGCAGCCATGCCGGCAGACCCACCGGCCAGGGAAAGAGTGCGTTGACGGCGGCGAAAAAGAATGTACCCGTCGCCAAGGAAACGACCAGGCCCACAGCCGCACCGAGCAGGGGAACGCCGATGCGGACTTCCGGCCTCTTACGGCCAGCTGCATCAAGAAACGGCAGCAGCAATGGCAGCAGAAGCACAAGGCCGCACATGGCCACCTGTGGGATTTCCGGAAGCTGCTGCCGATGAAGGACAACGAGCGGCTCTTGCGGTGTGTAGGACTGCCGTTTGAACCATTGCAGGCATGCCTCTACAAAGAGGGCACTCACGACCCACCATGCGGCCGCGGCGGGCAGCACACTCCGCCGCCGGCGCACAGCCCAGGCAACGCCAGGCACCATCACCAGGGCACCCAGCCAGCAGATCTGCCGTGTGGTTCCGATGGCCAGGTTGGACAGCACCGCCGCCGCCAGCCACCATAGCGTTGCGCGCTCCGTGCCCGCCTGCACCATGCGCACGCAACCATAGGCGCATAGCAGCACGCCCATCAGGCTCGGAATGTCCGACATGAAGCTGACCGTGAGCGGCAACGCCAGATTGGAAAGCATGAGCGTGAGCGTGACCACGCAGCTGTTCCAGGCAGAGGTGCCCAGCCGCACAAGCAGCCGGTGCAGCAGCATGGCCGTAAACAAGGAGACGAGTACGATCGAACTGCGCACGGCCGTGCAGGAGTATCCGAAGAGTTTGATGAACAGGGCCCCTAGATAGGCCTGCCAGCCCAGCAGCATGCTGCCCCAGCCGTTATAGATCAGGTGGCCGGTTTCGGCCAGCACCTTCGACGTCCAGATGTATGAAAAATCGTCGATAAATCCAGCCTCGGCAAACGGCCGCGCCACCAGGATGCAGGCCAGCAAAACCCCGGCACACATGGCCGTAAGGGCGAATGATCCCAGGCGGTTTTTGGAAGATGTGGCTGACTGAGGTCTTGTGT
>CAXTPQ010000030.1:0-6446 GCA_964246215.1 uncultured Terriglobus sp.
AGTCCAGCACCTTGTCCCACACCAGGTTGTACTTCTGGCTCCAGCTGTCCGGCGTTTGGTAGCCCAGCTTGTAGTGGTCGCCCTCCTTGGCCAGGCCGACCCACTTCTTCGCATAGTCCTTTGCCGTGGCGTCGTACTGCTTCGCCTCCGCCGTGTGGTGCGCCAGCCTGGCCAGGTCGGCGTAGGCCTCCAGCGCATCGATCGCCTTGATCGACAGGTTCGCGTTATGCGCCACATGCCCGGCGAAGTCGTCGGTGGTCAGCTGCCGCTCCGGATCGAGCCCGTGCTCCTTCAAATAGCCGGCCCACTGCGTCAACTGCGGCCAGAACCGTTCCGCGATCGACGTGTTTCCGTCCATCCGCGCCAGCGCATCCACCAGGATCAGCAGGTTGCCGGACTCCTCCACCGGCATCTGGTTCTCCTCGGTCTTCTCGCCGCCGCCGTAATCCTGCCCGTTGGCCAGCGGATACAGCCCCAGGTCATGCGGCGCAAAGGGGAACTTCCATCGGTTCGGCAGCGCCGCGTACTGCATCATGGGCAGAATCTGCGCCTGCAGCAGCTTGGGGTTGAAGAACAGAAAGATCGGCGCCGACGGATACAGCACGTCCACCGTATCGATGTCACCGTCGGAGAAGTTCTCCTTGCCAAAGAGCATTGGCTCACCGGTGCCGCTGGCCACCAGCTTGTGCCCGCCAACCGCCTGCCGGTAGGCCAGCGTGCAGATCCACGCGTAGTGCTCGCCGGCTGACTTTGTCAGGTCGGCGAGTAACTCCTTGTCGAAGGCGACACCGCGCGCGTCCAGCGCCGCATACTGGTCCGCCGCCTCGTCCAGCATCGTCGAAACCGGCTTGCCGTTGCGCTGCCACCACGGCCGCAGATTCTGCTGAAAGAGCTGAATCGCAAACCCCTCGGTATAGCTCACCAGCACATGCCGTGCGACCGGCTGCGTGCCCACGCGGCCCAGCGGCAGTGCCACTGCCAGCTCCGGAATCGTATGGACCGACGGCACGGGACCTTCCATCGTGTCCGCAGCGGCGAGCACGCCGGTTTGCGCAAAGGCATCCTCCTGGCGCTCGCTGATGCTTGAGGTCGACTGCTCATCCTTCGGCACGGCCAGGTGGAGATAGCCCCAGTCGATCCGCAGGTCATCGCCCGAGCGGTTCAGCACCGGTTGGTCGCGCGTGCCCACGGAAAGCACGTTGGTGCTCGCCGTCTGATTGCGTGAATACGTCACAGGCTGGCCCTCATAGCTGGTGGCAATACCCGCCGACGCGCTCAGAAACACGGAAACCTCATGCTCGGCGCTGTCCAGGGACTTCGCCGTCCACGTCACGTATGTCACCGGCCGCGAGAGCAGGTCCAGATCGTCCAGGAATGCCGGCGTGAAAAACGTCATTTCGATCTCCATCGAAGCATTGCGGAAGGTGTACCGCGTGTGCGTCGGCGTCAACACATTGGACACCTGCTCCATTGCGGGCACATTGCCCGGATCGCGCCCCATGATGCGGAACGGCTTGCCATCGATGCGCACCAGCCCGTTCATCTGTTGGGCATGCCCCGTCCAGTGCTTGGTCGACGAGTCGGTCAGCTTGTCGCCACGCTCGTCCCTGCCCGGAAACGACCAGATGCTGAAGTACGGATCATGCACAATGAGCGGCGTCGCCGGTGCACGCTCCACCGGTGCCTGCTGCTGCGCACCAGCCGCACCCACAGCCAACATGCCCGCGATCACCGCTGACGTAATCGCAAAAGTTTTGTTCCTGCCAACGCAGCCCCGACCCAGTAACTTCACTCGATCTGCCATGAACACACCTTTCTTCCTTCCAAAACCAAATCAGCAATAGCCGGCCACATATCGCAGCGGTAATCCCGTGGGTGCCCCACCCTAAGCTTCACAAAGGTGGGGCACCCATGTTCCATCCGCTTTAACAACCAACACAAATCCCAAGCATCATCATTCCGACCGGAAGCCCCGCCCTCTGCGGCTGGAGTGAAGAAACCTGCTGTTCTACCTCTGCACTCACCACCAAATACTTACTACCTACCACTCACTACCTACTACTTACTACCTACTACTTACTACTTACTACTTACTACCTACTTCGCTTCATCCACCTTCACCTGCTGATCCACCTTTACACCCGGCAGCTTCTGCACCACCCCGCTCGGCCATCGGATCTCCACATCCGCCGAAGTCTCCAAACCCAAACCAAAATGCACCCGTTTGTCACTCGCCGACAAATAAGACCCGGCGGTCGACACCGTCAGATACTGCGACCCTTTCTTGGTCGTCACCTTGACCAGCGCTCCAATCGCATCGCGATTCGACACATGCCCCACCAGCAACAACGTCAACCAATGATTTCCCGACTCCGTTTGATTGTGCAGCAAATGCGCCACACCATCATTGGTGGAGATCACCGCATCCAGCCGCCCATCATTGTCGAAATCACCAACGGCCATGCCACGGCCCACCCACGGCTCCTGCAGTGCCGGCCCTGCTTCGCGCGACACATCCACAAACTTGCCCGCGCCCATGTTCCGCGCCAGCAACATGGGCTCTTTGTAGTGCAGCTGCGGATAATTCAGTTCCACCGTGTCAAGGTCATGCCCCTGTGAAACCAATAAGTCCTTCAGCCCATCATTGTCATAGTCGAAGAAATGAATGCCCCAGCCGGAATGCAGCAGCGTCATGCGCGCCAGGCCGGATAAGTAAGTGTCGTAACTGAACGAGCCATCGCCATTGTTCCGGTAAAGTGCGTATTTCTGATTCGCCAGATTCGTAATCACTAAGTCGGGCAAGCCGTCGTTGTCGTAATCCTGAAAGTCGACACCCATCCCGGCATAAGTCCGGCCTTCGGAATCAACCGCGATCTCCGCCGTCAAACCTGTCTCTTCAAAGGTGCCATCGCCCTTGTTGTGATACAGGAACTCCAGCATCGAGTCATTCGCGACAGCTAAATCGATCTTGCCGTCACGGTCAAAGTCGGCCAGGGCAATGCCCAACCCCTTGCCCGGCTTACTCAAACCAATTTTCTCGCCCACCTCGGCAAAGGTTCCATCGCCATTGTTGTGGTACACCAGCGGCCGGATGACTGGAAAAATATCCGGGTGGCAATAAGCCCGGTAACCCTCGCGATGCTCCCCGCAGTACACATCGTCAAAATCCCACACCACATACCGCAGCACCACCAAGTCCAGCTTGCCATCATTGTCCAGATCGACCCACGTCGCCGACGTCGACCACGACTGCCCGGGCCGCGTATCGCCCGCGGTTCCGGACTTTTCGGTCACATCGGTAAAGGTGCCGTTGCCGTTATTGTGGTACAGCCGGTTGCCGCCGTACGCCGTGACATACAGGTCCTCAAAGCCGTCGTTGTCATAGTCGCCCACGGCCACGCCCATGCCATAACCCACGCCCTTCAGCCCGGCGCGCTCCGTCACATCTTCAAAGGTGCCGTCCTTCTTCTGGTGAAAGAGCCGGTTCCAGTCCGCCGGTCCGCTTTTCACCGGGACGGTCCCCTTCGATGCCGGATTCGGAATGGGCGCGCCATTGGTGAAAAAGACATCCAGCAGACCGTCGTTGTCGTAATCCAGCACCGCCACGCCGGACCCCATCGTCTCCAGCAAATACTTCGCCGGTGTGTGGTATGCCTTGCCACGGAACCTAAGTCCAAGCTTCTCCGCGTCGTCCAGGAAACTTGCGTGATCGCTATCGACCTTCACCGGCGCAGCGGCCTGCTGCGCGCCGGCCAACGAGCAGCACACCGCCAGCAATCCAGTCGCAAACAGCAGCAAAGATCTCACGCAATGAAACGGTAACATCGGCCCCACAAAATGATCGGAAAAGGACTGAGCGGCATGATACCGCTTACAGTCATGGGCTGTCTCTCAAGAGCAGGAGCGTCCGCCAACTTCGCAGAGTGAACCGCAAAGCTTGCAATGATGAACTCTGCGCAAACTTCGCGATTTCCGCGGATGCTCTTCACCCCTTTACTTGCGCAGCGGCACCCGCATCACCGTGACACTCGCATTCGGAAACGTGTACCCCAGCGTCCGCGCCACCGGCACCTCATCCCGCACAGGGTGCACCCGCTCCGGACGCCGCTCATCGTTCTCCGCAACGATGCTGTCCGCCGCAATCGTCGACACGCGCACCTTACCGCCGGCCGTCTTGACCCCACTCAGATCGAGCACGGCCTTGATGGGCCGCGTCAGATGCCGGTTCACGCACGTCACCACCAGTTCCGCACGGCTCTCCGGCTCACTCGCCACGCAGTCCAGGTACGGTACACCGCTGATCTCCGGCAGCCGCGTGACGCCGTGCGTGACCGAGTATGCCGGCCCGTCGCTCGAAATATCCATCAGCCAGTGCGGCTCCGCCTGCGCCACCTCCCGCAGCACCCAGTACGCCGGCGCGCCGTACACACGCGACCGCTTTTTCGAGATGCCGGCGAAGTCGATGATCCCGGTCATGTCCGAAACCGACACCACATCCGAGTTCCGCATCAGCATATTGAGAAAGCCACCGGCAAACAGCGCGCCACCCTGATTGCTGAAGTTCGGCCCATGCCGGTCGTCGGAGATCATCAACCACTCCGTAAACGCCACCTTCACATTGGGTTGACCCTTCTCCGCCGCCTGCTGCTGAATGCTGTGCATGCGGCCCGCCAGCCCCCACGGCAGCGCCAGCGCAGCCATCGTGCGGAACTCGTCATCGGCGTTGATCTGCACACGGTCGTTCACCACGTAATGCGTCGAGAGGTAGTCAAAGGTTCCCGGAGGGCTGCTCAGCTGCCGCGCGTTCCAGTCGGAGAAGAAGTCTTCATCGCCGCCGGTCGCAATCAGTTTTGACTGCGGGTCCACCGCGCGCACTGCCTGGCTCGTTGCCAGGGTCACCGCCGCAATCCGCTCCGGTCCGGGATAGCCGATCTGAAAGTCTCCCCAAAGCTCATTGCCCAGCTCCCATAGCAGGCCGCCCTTGTGGTCGCCCCAGTGCGCGTTCACATAGCGCACCCAATCTGCCGCATCCTCTGGCTTGCCCGTACCCAGGTTTAACGCGATCTGCGGCTCCGCGCCGATCATCTCACAAAACTTCAGGAACTCATCCGTGCCAAAGGTGTTGTACTCCGGAATACCCCATGATGGATTCACCATGGAGACACGCTTCTCCAGCGGCCCCACGCCATCGTGCCAGTTGTACGCCGACGTGAAATTGCCGCCGAAGCGCACCTCCGGCGAGTGCAGCGCCTTCGCCATCGCCACCACATCGGGGTCCATCCCGCTCACGGCGTCGGCGGGAAACAGTGTGATCTCATCCATCTGCGCGCGCGCGTCATCACGGATCGAAACGACTAAATCCACCGGCTCCAGCGGCCGCACATCCCCATGCTTCAGCGTGAGCGGCACCTCGTAGGGCGACCACGTCTCCGCGCTTGCATGCACCGTGGCCGTGGCAAGTGTCTGCTCCGGGTGATTGTGCCTGCGCAGCGAAACCTGCACCTCGCCGCCACCACGCACATGCTTCAGCATCAGCTTGCACTCGTAGCCGAGCTGCCGCTGCACCGGCAGATACACCATCTGCTTGATGCCCACTTCCTTGCCCGGCAGCGACATCATCAGCAGCGACTGGTTGGAGTTGGCCGCGTCGCCACGCACGGCCAGGTAGCGGTTGCCCTGCCGCCCATCCAGAGGCTCCCAAGGCAGCGGCAAGCCCAGGCTCGAAGCACGCTCCAGCTCAGGCCGCTCCTTCAACATCTGCACAACGTTCCCCGCGGACCACAGCCCCTCTTCGAGCGAGGGATTGGTGACCGCATCCGCCCACAACCCGCCGTAGGTGGAGTTGCCGATCGGCTCCAAAAAGCTGCCGAACAATGTCTTCGGGATTTCCCGCGGCTGCGCCGGCGCACTGATTTTCAGGTGAACGGTGCCATCCCCCGGAAATGGCGTCTCCGTCAACTGCGCAACAGCCGCTCCAGCCATCAGCAAACCGAGCACCAGCACCCCAAATCCATCCCGCCCTCGACCGCTCATCCTACGTTCCTCCCTTACACCAACCGTTCCTTCGTCACTTCAGACCCAAGACCGCGCACAAACCTAACTGGAGCGGTTAGCGAAGACCCGCTGTTCCAGCCCACAATGAAGCTCAAAAGACGTCACCTCAGCCCCGAAGCCGCGAACACTCCGGGTGCCCCATTCTTTCGCGGCTTCATCGCGAAAGGGTGGGTTCCGAACAACGTTGCTCCACCATCTCAGCCCGAAGCCGCGAGCACCTCCGTATGCTTACTCTTTCGCATCCCCATCGCGGAAAGAATGGTTCTGGACTCATCCGGCAACGACACATACTTCCTCCCCGAATCTCCTCACTGCGCCACCAGCGGTTCGCCCTTGCCCTGCTGTTTGGCCGCCAGTTCCGTCGCCACCCGCAGTTGCTCGTCCGCCTCCGC
>CAXTPQ010000030.1:6546-15469 GCA_964246215.1 uncultured Terriglobus sp.
CCTGCTGTTTGGCCGCCAGTTCCGTCGCCACCCGCAGTTGCTCGTCCGCCTCCGCCGGCTTTGCCAGCCGCCGCAGCGTCAGGCCCAGGTAGTAGTGCCCGGGCTGGTATTCCGGCGAGGCCGCTACTGCCTTCCGCAGCCAACTCTCCGCCGCGGCATACTGCTTTGCGCGATACGCCAGGATGCCCATGCCCGTCAGCGCGCCACCGTGCAAAGGCATGCGGCCAAGTGCCGTCTCAAACTGCGCCCGCGCTTCCGCATCCTGCCCTTGCTGCAGCGCCATGTCGCCCAGCTGGTAATACGCCTCGGTCTGCACCGGCTGCAGCGCAATCGACCGCTGAAACTCAGTAGCCGCCTGTGCTCCCCGCTGCTGCAATTGGTACACGCGGCCCAGCCCATAGTGCGCGGTGGCATCCTCGGGTTTTGCCTGGAGATAGGTACGGAAGTCCTGTTCCGCCGCTGGAAAATCCTGCCGGTCCAGCTCCACGCGCGCCAGCGCATACCGCGCCTTCAGGTCAGTGGGCGCAACAGCCAGCGCCGCATGCAGCGCCTCCTCCGCCGCCTTCAACCGGCCCATCGATTGCGCCTGAATGCCCAGGTCGGTCAGGATTTCCGGATCAACCGGAAGCACGGCACGCCCGTGTTGCAGCGTGGCCAACGCACCCTCCGCGTCCGCCATGGCCTTCTGGTGCAACGCCAGCGCCACCACCGCCTTCCGCTCCCCCTCACGCGCAGGCCCATCCGCCGGACTCACCCGCAAAGCCGCCTCATACTGCGTCATCGCCTCGGCCCAACGCTGCCGCGACGCAAAAAGCTCCCCATAGACCACGCGCACGGGAACCGCCTCAGGATGCGCCGTCAACACACCCTCCAGCAACTCCTGCGCCTGCACCGTCTGCCCCTGCCGCAACAACTCTTCAGCCCGCGCCGCCACGTCCGTATCAGAGGATGCGGTGCCTTGGGCAGGAAGCATTGCCATCTGAAAGCAGCAGCTAACTGCCGCCAACATCATCACCCGCAGTGGCATCGGTTAAATATCCATAGAGCAACATAGCAGGAGCGCTGCGAAAGCCGCTCCTGCCTGGACCATCTGTCCGCCCTATTTACCTAGAACTGGATACGGCCGGTAAGTTGGATGTGACGAGGTCCGTCAATGGTGCCCGTGGGTACGCCGAAGAAATTGTCAGACGGGTTTGTGCTTGGATTGGAAAAGATATGACGATTGAAGGCGTTTAGCATTTCAATTTTCAAGAACAGTGTTGTTCCTTCTGAAAGTGGCGTCTTCTTCAGAAAACTGAAATCCTCGTTGGTGTAGCGGTAGTTGCGAAGCTCACCGGTGACACGTGGTACGTCACCAAACTGATACGCACCGTTATCACAGCCAGCCTGATTACAGGCACGCACCGCTCGCAGGATACGGTTTTGGCTCTGGTTCTGGTCGTAAAAAGCCGGAGCGTTCTGCAGGGCGCTGTACCCGGCATTTTCTCTGCGGAGCAATCCGTTGAACTCGGAATCTACATTCGGGTCCGGCCCGGGAACATTGCCATTTGCCTTCAGGTTGCGGAATGGATCGATATGACCATGACGCGCGTTGCTGGCCAATTGGCTGCCGGGAACACGGGTGAACTGGATGAAGTTATCCCATCCAGGAATACCGGTGGCGCCACCAAAGGAGAGTGGTTGGCCTGACTGGTAGCGCAGCACGCTGCCAATTTCAAAGCCGCTCACCAGCGAACGGGCCAGAGGATTGTTGAAGTTCAGGAATGTTTTGTTCTTTCCGAAGGGGAATTCGTAGATAAAGCTGGTGACAAACGTGTTCGGGATGTCCTGAATGGAAAGCGATTTTTGGCTCTTTGAGTTGAATGGATCCTGCTCCTGGTTCACGCCCGCATTGATACCCGGCAGCGCCGAGTCAGCGTTGGTGATCGATTTGGACCAGGTATACGAAGCCTGCAGGTTGAGGCCCTGCGAGAAGCGCCGTTCCACTGAAGCAATCAGTGCCTCATATGACGAGTGACCCACATTTTGCAGGCAGCAATCAGTAGCGATGAATCCGTATTGCGGGAAAGGCCGCAATGCCTGTTGGTACTGAGCCACTGGATTGAATGTACCGTAAGGTACTGCGGTTCCACGCACGGAAGCGACCGCGCCGAACTGGCGAGAAAGATCGTCGCCCAAAGCGAAGTTCGCCTTTGACATGTTGTTCACATTCTCAATGCCGGACCGCAGATGCGAACCCGTCGAGCCGATATAGCCTACAGTCAGGATCAGATCTTTCGTAAGCTCCTGCTGCACCTGAAGATTCCACTGCTGGATGGCGGCGGGACGTCCATACGATGGCTTGATGTAGTTACTGAACGAGGTAGGCGTGTTTGAATCGCCACTATCCCAGAATGCGGGATCCAGGTTTGTACCACGGATAGATGGAATGAGGCCGCCATCTACGGAAAGGCTCGCGTCAAAGCCGTTCGTGTTCTGAATGGTAGGAACACTGTAGCCCGTAAGCTCAGCTCCGCCAAAGTCGTTATAGAGCAGCGGGGCATAAAGTGTGGAAAACCCGCCGCGCAAAACAAATTTGTTGTTCAGCGATGCCGGAGAGAATGCGAAGCCTACGCGGGGAGCCACGTCTTTAAAGTAAGTGTCGGCCCAGCGTGTATTGCAGTTGGTGCAGGTCGTCCCAAAGACAAGGGCCCCAGGCAACCCGCTCTTTGGATCAAGCGCGGTCGGACTCCAGTTTGATGTATTGTTTTTCGCCTCACGCCGCGGCTGGTCCACGTCATAGCGCACTCCAAGATTCAGAACCAAGCTGTTGCTGACTTTGAAATCGTCTTGCGCAAACCCTGCCCAGTAGTTCGACAGCCACTTTGGCTGGTGGAAGGGAACCGTCGAACTGGAATTCGTCGCCTGTCCGAGAAGCAGACTTGCGAATCCATTGCCTGTTCCTGCGTTGAAGGGAGCGACCTGTGTTGCGCTAGTCTGTCCACCCTGAAAATTGATGTAACCATTGGTGTTGCCCTGTGCCAACGGAGAGTACTGCTGGTAACGGTAGTCGACACCGAATTTGAAGCTATGACGGCCCTTTTGCCAGCTCACGGAATCGTTAATGCGGATGCCATTATCGATATTGTCGTCATTCTGATTGCGGCTAAGAGAAACGTAGCCTCCCACGTCTACGCGCGGAAACCCTGTGACGAAAGGAGTTCCGAGTTGCGTGTTGTAGTTCGTACCAGATACAGCCGAGATGGAGCCATTAATTGAGTTCGATCGGTTATAGCCCAGGTTCAAGTGATTCAGGATACTAGGCGTAAAAATGTGGTCCCATCCTGCTCGGCCAAAGTGGGTGATAAAGTCCTGCGTTTGCGTGTTCGGGTCCACAGGCGCGGGCAGCACCAAGAAAGTCGGGTTGTTGCGGGTATTCTCGCGTGAGCTGTAGGTTCCATAGAGCTTGTCCTTGCTGCCCAGGTTGTGATCGACACGGATGGAATATGTCGTATTGAACAGGGGAGAAGATGACGATAATGAGTAGTTGTTAATCAGCGCGCCGTTTGTAGGAGCGGGGAAAAATGCTGCGAGCTTCTGCCCAACAGCGCTAAACCGGCTACTCGGGATTTTGTTGCCTGGAAACGCGCTGCGGCAACGAACGCCGCCCACAGTTCGAGTCGTGGCAGGATCGAAAATCTGGCCATTTTGAATGACGGTTCCATCGCAAGGGTTGATGGACCCATTTGGGCCTGTGGTGAGGCGGTCGGAGAAGTCGCCGTTGCGCTCAGCGGCCGTAGGTACGCTGCTGGTTGCCACGCCGCCCGAGGTTAACCGGAACTGCTCCCAGGAGAAAAAGGCAAAGGTCTTGTCTTTGCCGTTGTAAAGGTGCGGGATGATGGCGGGGCCGCCTGCGTTGATGCCGAAGTCATATTGCTTGTCGGCCGGTCGGCGGTTGGCCAAGGCATCCGCTGTGTCACCGATGGAAGTGTAGTACGCTTTCCGGCCATTGGCGAACCAGTCATTTGCGTCTAGAAACTCATTGCGGAAGATGCCGAAAACGGAGCCGTGCAGGTTATTGGTCCCGGCCTTTGTAACAAAGTTTTCAATACCGCCAGAGGTGCGTCCGAACTCGGCCGCTGGTGTGGAGGTCGTCACCTTAAACTCAGAAATCGCTTCCACTGATAACGCCTCTTCATCGAAAGAAGAGCCATTCTCAGAACGGGTCTGCGAAGCACCGTCCAGCAGCACCTCATTGCCGAAGTTCTGGCCGCCTCCAATTTTCGAGATAAAGATACCGTTGTTGCTGTTACCCGAACCTGGGCCGACTGTACCTGGGATCAAGAAGACAAACGATTCCGGTGAGCGCATAGCTCCTACACCGCCGAGTGCGAGGGGCAACTCAATAATCTGCCGGGTATTTACCGTTCCACCTACGTCCGATGATTCGGACTCAACCGTCGGCGCGTTCGCCGACACTGTCACAGTGTCAGTAGCACCGCCGGCAGAAACATTGATGTCCAAGCCAGTTGTGGTTCCCACGCGGACCTCAACGCCGGTGTTGACCGTGGCCTTAAAGCCAGGGGCGCTCGTGGTGATGGTGTACCGGCCCAACTGAATGGAGGGAAAACGGTAGTTGCCGCTGGAAGAAGACTTGGCTGTATAGGTCGAGCCGTTGTCCTCACCCTTCGCTTCAATCTGCGCATTCGGCACGGCCGCGCCGCTGCTGTCCAGCACGTTGCCCGCGATCTGGCCCTGGTTGGTTTGCGCTTGCAGGCAGACCGCGGCAAACAGCAGCAGCAGAAGTCCTCCCAGCAGCCGGCTGATCCTGTGTACTTTGCTCACTTCATCCTCCAAAAGTCGTGCATGGTTGCGTTGGGCAGATTGCGCTTTTGCCTTCTCAGCGAGCCCCTCCGGGATTGCCGGAACGTCCTTGCTGTAAGCGCTTACACCCTTTTCACTGAACGGGCCGAATCCTACCGAGCCGTCCCAACGATTGTCAAGCGGTTACATCTTTGGGAGGACAGGAGCACGCCCCAGACAGGCTCCAAAACCATTTCGCCGCCTGGTCATCATGGGCTCGCCCGGCACCTATTTGGTCGACTGGTGCCCATACAACTCAGCGCTCAACTGGAACTCCCGCTGCGCCTCCGCCGGCATGCCCGCAGCTTTGTAAATTCGCCCTAACTGGTAGTGCAGCCGTGAGTTGCGCCCGTCCAGGGCAACTGCCTGCTCCATCGCCTGCCGCGCCGCGGCCGTCTGGCCAAGCCCCGTGTAGGCCCGCGCCAGTTCCTCATAGCCCTTGCTCGCCCGGGGTGCGATCTCTGTGGCACGTACCAGCAACGGTACTGCCTGCGCAAATCCGTTGCGCGTGTTCAGCAGCGCACCCTCGTCAGTGAAGGGCTGCTCGGCCGGGTGCCCGCTTGCTTCCGCCGCTTTTACCGCGTTCTGGTAGGCCTGCATTGCCTCGTCCGGCCGGTTTTCCGCCTCCAGGCAGATGCCCAGATTGTCGAGAGCGCGCGCATCGCCGGGGCGGACCGCCAGGCTGCGCCGCAATGCCTCCGCGGCCTCGATGAACTTGCCCTGCTGCATGCGCGCCCGGCCCAAGTCGTACCAAGCCTCGGCGTTCTTTGGATCGGCAGACAACGCCCGCTCCAGCCATCGCACCGCGTCCGGGTAGTCGTCCAGCAGCACATAATCCAGCGCCACCTCGCGCAGTTCTTCCGCCCCGGGCACCCGCGCCGCAGCGGCCCGCGTGTAAACTTCCAGCGACTCCTTCGGCTGATTCTCCCGCTCCAGCACAAGCGCGAGCAGATACAGACCATCGGCCGATTTGGGGTAGCCCTGGACAAGATTCCGCAGCACCGCTTCCGCGCCGGGGTAGTCCTTTGCCTCGACCCGGCGTTTGGCCTGAGAGAGAAGCAGCTCTTCCGCGGCGTAAGGCCCAGCAACGGTGGGGCTCCGCGGCGGCGCGCTCACCTGCGCGCGGCACGCCGGAATCACCGCCAAAAGCAGCCCTGCGCACCGCAGACCCACGCCAATCAGAGGACGCCACATACGCAGAAAGTCTACCGGCAAGCCGCAACAGACCAGGCATGTGAAGTCTTCCGGTGCCGCACGGGATCCCCGGTTGCCCATCTTTCGCGGCTTCATCGCAAAAGGGCGGGGTCAGGACCCGCGATTCACTTGCCATCTCTCACCAAACCCAATACGCCCGGCATTGAGTCTTTGCAGAGCCATCCCACAGCGGCTATCGTGAGAGAGCCATGCGCGGCTCCATTCCCGACAAACTTCTTCGCGCACTCCTGAGCGGCCTACTTCTTGCAGCCACGATTCTGCCCGCGCAGGACGCCGCTGTGCGCTCCGCCATGGAGCACGGAGCGGCTGCCATGCGCACCGGCAACGGCGTGGCGGCGGAAGCGGACTTCCGCAAGGCCGTGCAACTGGCCCCGAACCTGCCCGAGGCCCATCTGGACCTGGGCCTGGTGCTCGCCCGCGAGGGCAAGCTCCCCGAAGCGGCGGACGCCCTGCGCCAAGCCACCGCGCTCAACCCGCGCCTGCCCTCGGCCCACATGTTCCTCGGCATCTTTCTTTTCCAGTCCAACCAGCCCGAAGAGGCACGCAAGCAGGTCGCAGAGGAGCTCACCCTGGACCCCGACAACACGGAGGCGCTCACCTGGCTGGCCAACATCGACCTGGCCACTGGGCATCCGGAGCGCGCCGTCACATCGCTGGACCGGGCGGCCGAGCTTGCGCCCAATGACCTGAACCTGCTGGAGTTGCGCGGCCAGGCCCATAGCCAGGTGGCGCATGACAGCTACGCGCGCATGGCCAAGCTGGATCCCAACAGCTGGCACGTCCACCGCGTGCAGGCGCAGCTGTACGCCGACGAAGGCAAGCACGCCGACGCCGTGACCGAGTACCAGGCCGCGCTCAAGCAGCAGCCCCACAACCCCGACCTCTACGAGCGCCTTGGCGATGAGTACCGCGCCCAAAGCCTGCTCGATCTCGCGCAGGCCGCCTACCAGAAAGAGCTGGACATGGCGCCTGCGAATTTAGTGGCCATGTACAACGTGGGCAGCATTGAGGTGGATCGCGGCCAGAGTGCCGCGGGAGTCGCCCTGCTAACAAAAATGGCTCAGGCTTACCCCAATTCACCCGTGGCCGAGTACTACCTTGGCCGGGGACTTGCGGCGCTGGGACGCGATGAAGAAGCAGTGGACTGGCTCAAGCGCGGCGCAGGGGGCGACAAAGACGGCGAGATCGGCAAGCGAAGCTATTACGAACTTGCCCGTGTCTACAACAAGCTGCACCGGCCCGCCGACGCCCGAACCGCCATTACGCAATACAACCGCATTCGCCAGCTGCAAGAGAGCCAAATGAGTCCCAAAGTGGAAGACTGGAAAAAGCTCGCCCCACCAGCACAGGCAAACGCCGCCGCAACGGGCACCGCAGCCCAATAGACCAGGCAGGGCAGCCCACTGGCGGAAGCGTGCACGTCCTCAAAACAGATTTTGCTTCCGCAAGCCAGTCTGATGAGAACTGGTTTTGAGAGTTTTGAAAGAGCCGGGTCCCTGAGAGGTGGGTCTTGTTGCCGGAAGGGGCATAGCTTGAGCTATGCCACAGAAAGTTCATAGGCCTGCGGGCTTCAGCCCCTGAGAGTACTGCCTCAGGCCTGATTGCCCTGGCACACACAGTCAGCATCGTCTCAGGGCGTCCTCTTCGCCGAGCGAAGCGCATTGGAACTACCTGCTTTGCGCCAGCCTTGTAAGCCCTGTAAGCTCGAGGCGGCTCTGGCCTCTTCCATCCGTTACACACCATGGTGCAGCACCTGCCTGAGTTTCTCTATTCCAACAACAACAAAACGTGCAAAATAGACCTGCTGCCTGCCCTGCAAACGATTTCGGCACAACTAGCTGGGCAGTGTTGCATTTTCCGGAGAGATCAAGCCAGATGAACATCAAGGCGGTCGCCCGCAGAGCACGCGTCTCCACCGCCACCGTGTCGCGCACCATCAATGGCTCCACCAGCGTGCGCCCTAAAACCGCGGAGCGCGTGCGCAAGGCCATTGAGGCTCTCGGCTTCCATCCTGACGTCAATGCGCGCGCCCTCGGCTCCGGCCGCTCCAGCCTGTACGGCCTGATCATTTCGGACATCACCAATCCCTTCTTCCCAGAACTGGTCAAGGCCTTTGAAGACATCGCCGTCATTCACAACAAAGACATTCTCATCGCGAACACGGGTTACGACCCGGAACGGTTGAAGCTCTGCGTGAGCCGCATGTTGCAGCGCCGCGTCGACGGTGTGGCCATCATGACCTCCGAAATGGATGACCGGCTGCTGGAGGACTTCAGCAAGCGCAAAATTCCCATCGTGCTGCTCGACACCGTCGAGCCCGGCCCCGGCATCCACAGTGTCCGCATCGACCACCATGCCGGCATGCTCGCCGCCGTGGGTCACCTTGCAGAGCTGGGCCATTCGCACATCGCTTTCATCAGCGGACCGCTGCGCCTGCCCTCCGCCACGGAGCGGCACCATGGCTTTGTCAATGCCTGCCGTCAGCATGGCATTGCTTTTTACCCGGACAACGTTGCCCAGGGCGACCACGGCGTGCGCGGCGGCTTTACCGCCATGGAGCAGTTGCTCGCCGCGCCGGGCAGGTACACCGCCGTCGTCTGCTCCAACGACCTGACCGCCCTCGGCGCAATGGAGTCCATCTATGAGCACGGCCTTCGCATTCCCGACGACATCTCCGTCGTCGGCTACGACGGCATCGAGCTCACCGCCTACACGCACCCCGGCCTCACCACCATGAGCGTGCCGCGCCGCGACCTGGCCAGCGCCGCTTTCCTGAGCCTGCTCACCTCGCGGGAATCGGGTGAGGACAATGCCATTGGCCAGGGCCACATCTTCGTTCCCACCCTCGTCCGCCGCAACTCCACAC
>CAXTPQ010000030.1:15569-28084 GCA_964246215.1 uncultured Terriglobus sp.
ATCTGCAATGGAACGCCCGCCCGCTCGAAAATGAGGCAAAGCATCAACTCACCGCACTCGCCTCATCCAAGCACATATGGCAACAAAGTCCCCCGCCCCTGCCCCCGCCGCCAACCCGCTGCCCGCCTCTGAAGCACACCACCGCATTCACATCCTGCTGCACACCGTCCGCTGCATCGCCCAGTATGAGGACCAGATCTGCACGCTGCTGCATGCCAGCCGCAACAGCCCGCAACTCACGGCAGCGGTCCGCCGTGACCTGGAAAAACTGCTTGACCGCATGCCCGCACACGACTACATGCACGATCTGGAGGCAGTGCGGGAGCTGCTCGACGGCAAGCCTGCCACGGCTCCCAGATAGGTGAGGCCTGCAACTCAGGTGCGGCAATTTCTCCGGCTATCGATGGCATTCAGTGGTCGGCGAGACAGGATTCCGCCAAATGAAAATGGATACACCCATGAAAGTTTGCAAAGATGTGCCCAAGAAAGCTCCGGCGCTTTAGTAATCTGTTGGCGTGGCTCGCCTGTCCGCTGTTTCCAAGCTCACTGATGTAGCGCGCGCTGCCGGTGTCAGCAATGCCACCGCGTCCCGCGCACTCAACGGCGGAAAACACGTCAGTGATGAAGCACGCAACCGCATCGTGGCGGTCGCCCGTGAGTTGAATTACAGTCCAAACCGGGCGGCGCAAAGCTTGAAAGGCCGTGCCTCCGGCATGATCGGCATGATCGTGCCCACCATTTCCGACGACTTTTTTGCCAATTGCGCCCGCGCCGTGGAAGGCGTGGCCCGCGATCATGGTGCATTGCTTGTCGTTCTGTCCGCGCATGACCGCAGCAACTTATTCGTGGGCGGCCTGCGGCAACTCATGCTGCATAACATCGACGGCATCATTCTCGGCCTAAGTCAATATCTCACCGCCGAACTGATTGATGAATTGCGCGACTTACGTGTTCCCGTCGTCGGCATCGATGCGCCACTTACCAAGGCCGGTCTGCGTTCCGTGGTTTGTGAGAACTCCCATGGCGCTTACCTGGCCACGGAGCACCTGCTCTCGCACGGTTACGAGACAGTTATTAGCCTGCAGGTCAAACCCAATCTGTACACCATCCGCGAGCGGCACAAGGGGTACAAAGCCGCCATGCAGAAGGCCGGCCGGGAGTGCATCCATGAAGTCATCACGGATCGCAAGTCCGCCTTGCAGTTCCTCGAAAAGTACTTACCGGGTACCACGCCGATTGCCGTGTTCGCCAGCAATAACCTGTCCGCGCAACTGCTTTACGGTGCCGCCCGCCTGATGAAACTCTCCATCCCCAAACAGCTTTCCATCATCGCGTTCGACGATTTCGACCTGGCCGACACACTCACGCCGCCCATGAGCGTCGTCCGCCAACCCGTGCAGGAAATCGGCCGGGCCGCCGCCAGGCTCCTCTTCCAGCAGATCCCCTATGACGCCTTCCAGACAACAGACCACAACGCCCTGGAAATCTCGCTCGCCCCCCAACTCATCCTGCGCCAATCCTGCGGCTGCAAGGGAGTAGCAGGTAGTAAGTAGTAAGTAGTAGGTAGTTAGTAGCGGCTATTGAGTCGGGCTTCCTGAAGTGTCATTCTGAAACAAGTAAGAATCTGCTTTTTGAAGACGCGCGTTCCCGGATAGGAGCGGATCTAATCTCCATTCGTGAAAGCCTGAAAGCCCGCACGGCCCAGCGGCATACAACCCCACCTACTACCCACTACCCACTACTTACTACTTACTACTTACTACTTACTACTTACTACTTACTACCCACTACTTACTGATTCGCCTGAACCACCGAACTGGCATGCCGTTCCGCGGCCTGGTGCAACTGCTGCTGCAGCTGCTCAAACCTACGGTTTGCCGCTTCGGACTTCGCTGGATCGCCCAGCACCCGATAACACCGCGCCAGCAACTGCTGCACGGACGGCTCATCCGGAGCCGCCTTTTCCGCGGTCAACAAATCTTCCAGCGCCGCCTTCGCACTTGCCGGGCTTCCCGGCGCTGCGCCGGAACTGCCGCCAGGGCCGCCCGGCCCGGAGCGCAGCAGCAGCTTCGCCCGTTCCGCATGCGCCTCCGCCAACGACGGACATTGCGCCAGCGCCGTATTCAGCTCCCGCAGGCCAGCCTCCGGCGGCTCGCTCAACTCATCCATCGCCTTTGCCAGATGCCACCGCGCCACGCAATCCCGGGGCTGCCGCTGCAGCAGTACCGTGTACTGCTCCCGCGCATGTGCCCAGTCTCCAGTGCTCAAGTAAAGTGACGCCAGATGTTGCAAAGCACCGGCATCTTCCCCGCCGCCGGCCGGGCTAGCAGTTCCCTTGCCAGCTCCGTCGCCAGCTCCATTTCCACTGGCAATCGCCTGCTTGTACGCCGCCACCGCCCCCGGCGTATTCTGCATGCTCTCCATGATCTCGCCTTCCATCACATGGGCCACGGGGGTGTTTGCATCGATGGACTGCACCTTGGCAAAGGCATCCTGCGAGATCTGCAGGTGCAGCTTGCCCGCCAGATACCAGGCCTCCTGGTCGTTCGGGTCAGCCGCCAGCAGGGCATTCAGCTGCGCAAGCGCGTCCTCCGGCCGGTGCAGCGCCATCTCCGCGCGCACCAGAGACATGCGCGCAAACCGGTCCGCCGGCAATGCCTGCACCCCCGCCTGCAACGGCGACAACGCCTCCGCAGGCTGTCCGAGTGCCAGGTAGCTCGCCCCCAGCATCACCTGTGCCGGTGCCATCTCCGGTGCAATCTGCAGACCCTTGGTCAGCGTGGCAATCGCATCGCCATACCGCCCCTGATTGAAATAAATCCGTCCCAGGTTGTTATAAGCCGGCCCAATCCCCGGATCGAGCTGAAGAATTTGACGATACCGCGCAATGGCCACCTCCGGCTGTTCCGCCGCCTGAGCCGCCTGAGCCTGCGCATACAACTCCTGCACCCGCGGCGACTGCGCAGTACAGCGCCCAACGGCAATTGCCGCTCCAAGCATAACAATTTTGCAAAAAGAAGGACGAGACATAGTTGGAAGTCTAGACCGAAACAAAGCCGGACTGAAAATCAGTCCGGCTTTGTACGTGTAGGTCCTTGTCAGAAATTCAACTTGCCGCTGAGCTGACCTCGTCTTGGAGTATTGTTCTGTGACCCGGTACTTACAATGCCGAAATCACCATTTCCAAGCGTTGTGCCAGGACCGTTGAAGATCGTCCGATTAAAGGCATTAAAGAAATCTGCTTGAAGAATGAAGTTGACATGCTCGGTGATGAAGAACTGCTTCCGGGCGTTGACGTCTTCATTCGGTTGCGCAGAATAACGCAGTGAGTTGTAGTTTCGCTGTGCATTACCAAGCTCGTATGGACCCGTTGCTACAAATGCACCTTGGGTAAACACAGGTAGACCTGTCTGGATTGCTCTCTTGTAGTTCCAGGTGCCGATCTTGGCTCCTGGAACGATATTCGGTCTGTTGAAGCTTCCAGCGAAATTGAGCGGATTTCCATTGTTCTCGCTGATACCGAAAGGCGTTCCGCTGTAATACTGCAGGATAAATCCGACCTGAAGCCCTCCTAGCAGCCGGCCAGTAATACCCCGATTGCTGACAAACGCCTTACCCGGCCCGATGGGAAGATCATACGTTCCGGCAATCTTGGTGTTGTGGCGAATGTCGTTGCCCGCAACCGTGTACTCCGGATACTGGTTGTATTTGTTTTCAGACCTGGAGGCGAAGGTCGAAAAGCCACTATCGACATTCGAAAGAGTCTTGGAAAGCGTGTACGAGCTAAGGAATGAGAGACCATTTGAAAAGCGCTTCTCGATACTTAGCTGGAAAGCACTGTAATTTGCGGCTCCAGTGAGGTCATAGTTATTGTAAATCTCATTGAACTGTGGGAAAGGCGCGAGAGCTTTCGCAACGGTAGCGGACGCCCCAAAATCTTGAGAAAAGTTTGGGTAGGGCGACTTAATGCCAGCCGCCACAACCGCCGGATCGTTGATATTCAAGGCAAGCAAAGGACCGTAACGAAGGATTGCAGGATCAGGTTGGTTGAAGTTGCTCAACTGACCGGGCAAATGTACAGCATGGTTGCCGATATACGCCGCTTGAATGAACGTATTCCAAGGAATCTGCCGCTGTACGTTGAAGTTATATTGCTGAATGTAGGGGGCGTGACCTGCGGTCTTCGGGTCGAAACCGCGAATGAGTGTGCCGATGCCAAGCGCCGGAGAGAACGCGCCCGTTGCTGGTGCCGGCAACGGATTTCCATCCCACACGCCGTATCCGGGAACGACCGAATTCGTGCTGCTCCGGCTGAAGGAACCGAGCAATAGGTTGCCGTAGCTAACCGCTACCTTGCTAGTTCCATACTCGTAAGCACCTCCGTTCAGGAAGGCTAGGTTGTAGCCAGCCTGGATAACGGTCTTTTCATTTACCTCGTAGGAAAAGCCCAGACGCGGTCCGAGGTGGGCGTAGTAGATGTCCGCACGATCTCTTCCGGCACACTGGGCGCAGAAACCGAACTTTGTGGCAGCGCCGAGCAATCCGCCTGCGGCAGCATTTGGCCTTGTTGGGTCGAGATATACGATTTGATTGCCATTCTCCTTAAACGGCAGAAGGATGTCCCACCGAAGACCGGCGTTGATCGTAACCTTGGGAGTGACTTTGATGTCGTCTTGAATGTAAGGCGATACAGACAGGTTGCGAAGACGAAGTTCGTTTGCAAAGATACGCTGTGCGGAGTCAACTCTGCCCAGCAGAAAGCTAGCAAAGGAGGAACCTGTGCTGTTCAGTCTTGCAGGGTCGGCTGTGTTCCGCTGACTGAAGTTGAACTGACCAGCGCAATTCTGGCATTCGTTATCATCTTGGTAGCTGCGGCGCAGTTCCCCACCAATGTTGAATGTGTGAATGCCCTTCGTCCAGAGCCAGTTATTAACGATCACGATTCCAAGCTTGCGATTGATCGACTCGGAGTTACCACCCCCTGTACCGAAATTTGTGGTGGGGTTGGTCCCGTTGAAAGTAATAGCTGGGAAGGTGTCCGCAATCGGGCTGGGAACAACACCCGCAAAAGTGGAGCCATGCTTTAAGTTGTACTGATTGTTCAGTTCACCCACCCAGTCCGCGCCCGCCGTCATCACCACCCGCGGGGTGACAGTGTTGGTGTAATTCAGCAGATAAACAGATCCCTTCGAGGGAAAGAACCTCTCGCTTTGTAGGATATTGTCGCTAGAGACAATCGGCGCGTTGTCGAATCCTGAATTCTGGAAGTTATTCCGCCACATCGTGTAGTGGATCGATTGCGATGCGGTGAGATTGTGATCGATAGTAAAACCCCAGACGGTATTCAGCTGTGGAATCGAGTTAGGTATAGCAGCTTTGTTCAAGCGCTGCCCGCGATTGTTTACACCCGCCAAGTCTGGCACTGGAATGCTGGGCAACAAGCTCGCCGACAACGCACTAATACGGTTCGCTGGAATGCGATTGCCCGGGAATTTTTGTCCGGTGAGCGGGTCGAAGATGTCGATCGGATTGCCGTTGTCATCGGTAAAGCCGGAAAAGTCTCCACTTCTCTCCGCGACAGTTGGCACCGTGCCCAGGTTTGCATTCTTCTGCGCCTGCTTCGTGTGCTCGATGGTCGTATGGAAGAACGTGCGATCTTTCAGCTTTGGAACATAAACCGGGCCGCCTACTGTGCCGCCAAAGTTGTTCTGCTTGTCCGGCGAATAGGACTGTGGGTAGTAGCCGTGCGCGTCGGTGTATGGATTCCTGTTGAACTCGAAGAGATCACCGTGGAACCTCTTCGTTCCTGACGCCATTTGGTAAGTAGCGGCACCCTGAGCCAATCCGAATTGTGCCGAGAAGGTGGAACGCTCTACACGGAACTCGTTCACCAATTCAAAAGGCGGGTTCACGATTGTCTGGTAGCCCTCCGTTTCCGCCTGAACGAAAGGAACACCATTGAAAATAACCTCATTCTGAAAATCCACGCCGCCGTTGATGCGATGCGAGAAGGTACTGCCCTGCACGCCAGGAGCGAGAAATATGAAGTTGTCGATCTGCCGTCCACGCCCGCCAGCCACGATTGTGGGCAGCCTTTGCACGACGTCATTCTCAATTGTCGTACCGAGTTCTGGCGCACTGGTGTTTAAGCTGATGAGCGGAGCGGTAACTTCAACTGTGGTTTCCGCGCTGCCTGTTTTCAGATTGATATCGATAGTCGCTTGCGTTGCAACTTCAACGTTGACATCGTTCTGAACCGTTTTCTCGAAACCCGTGGCCGTAACAGTGATCGTATAGCGGCCCGGCAAAAGTCCGGTGGCGGCGTAGGTTCCGGAATCGGAGCTTGTCACCGTCGCGCTTTGTTGCGTGCCGTTGTTTACGATTGTGACCTTAGCATTTGGAACAACACTTCCAGATGCGTCCCGGACGATACCAGTAATGCCGTTCTGCGTTTGTGCCAGGGTGATCGCCGAGGTGCATAGCAAAAGCCCCGCTCCGGCCAGGAGCGGCGCTGCGCCGAAACGGCGTGAGCCTTTGCCCAGGAATGCCGGCGAGAGGGCCAGCCTTTGAATCAACCGCGAATACTTCATAGATTGCCTCCGGAAATTGGGTGGAACAAACAGAGCCGCACAACAAGTCTGAACGCTTGAGAGTTTCTGGAATCGTTTCCAACTCAGTGCCCAGAACCTTAAGGCGTCCACTGCACGGTTGTCAATCTTTATGTGGAGACAGGTCTCCAACGCATCACCGCGGCGTCTCTGCCGTATCCGGATTCGGCGTCTCCGTGCTGGATTGGTCGCCATAGAGCCGCGACACCGCCGCGAATTCCGTGTCCGCTTCCCGCGCCCGGCCAAGCCTGCGCAGCAGCCGGCCCAGAAAGTAGTGGGGCCGCTGCGCGCCGGGAGCCAGCGTCACGGCTTGCCGGTACGCGGCAACCGCTTTGTCATTCTGCCCGCCTGCCTCCAGCGCGCGGCCCAGTTGCTGAAAGCACAGAGCGTTGTTTGCACCTCGCTCCGCCGCTTGCTGCAGCAGGGCAATCGATTCACCGGTTTTGCCCTCCGCCAGCAGCAGCGTGCCCAGATCAAGGTACGGCTGCGGATCGCGCGAGCCACTCGCCTCCGCCCATGCGATGGCCGTCCGGTAGGCCGTCACGGCCTCCTCCGGCCGCTGCAGCCGCTCCAGCGCCAGGCCCTGGTTGTACCTGGCCCGCAGATCGCGCGGCCGCAAGTCAAGGCAACGCTGAAACGCCACCAGCGCCTCGGCCGCACGGTCCTGCATGTAGTGCACGCGGCCCAGCAGGTACCACGCCGTGGCGTTGGCCGGAGCCTCCTGTGTCACCACGGTGAGCCAGCGCGCCGCGTCCGTGTAGTCCTTCAACTGCACGTAATCGGAGGCTACCGCGAGCAGGTCATCCGGCGACGGGCGGCGGATGGCCGCACCCGCCGTGTAACTTTTCAGCGAGTCGGTGGACTTCCGTTCGCGGAACTGCACATACCCCAGCAGAAACAGTGCATCCGCCGAACCCGGTTGCGAGGCGAGCAGCGTAGCCAGTTCCCGCTCCGCCGCGGCAAAATCGCCCGCCTGCACCAGCCCCCGCGCATGCTGAAGCGATTCCTGACCTGCTGCCTGACCAGAAGGAGGCCGCGGCAACGCGGAAGACGCCTCCGGCGCACTCGGCAGATCGGTCCCGGGAGAAACCTGAGAAGACGCAGCCGGCCCGGCCGGAACACCACCACCAGCGGCGGCGGGCAACGACGGCGATGTTGGCAAAGACCCAGCCGCCTGCCCCGGCAACCTGCCCGCCAGCAGCACCGCCGTCAGCAGGGCAACCCAAACCACCACGCCACACACCCCACTTACCACTTACCACTTACCACTTACCACTTACCACTTACCACTTACTACCTACTACCTACTACCTACTACCTACTACCTACTACCTACTACTACTTCGCCCGGAGCATACTCCACCCGAACCGTCTGGATCATGTAAGGCGTCACCGGCACCGTGACCCGGTCCTGCGCAACGCTCAGCGGCGAGCCTTCCGGCTTCTCCATCAGGTTGGCCACCTGCGCGGATTTGGCACCGCCCGGCACGGTCAACGTCACATTGCCGCCCTTGCCCGCCCATTCATAAAAACGGACGATGAGCGCGTTGCCGTCCTCGGCCTTCTTCATCGCCGTCACCACCACATTGGTGGCGTCGGTGCTCACAAAGGAGTGCTCCGCCGCCATGCCACCCGCATGCGGCTCCACCTGCATCGCTTTCACCTCATAGTTAAAGCTGTAGCCATGCCGAACCGTGTTTGCCGCCTGCCATGTACCCGCGTGCGGATACAGTGCATACGCAAACTGGTGCCGCTCCCGATCAGCTTCCGGGTCGGGCGACACGGGTGACCGCAGCAGCGTGAGCCGCAGCTGATTGCCCACCGCGTCATAGCCATATTTGGAACGGTTGATCAGGCTGAAGCCGTGCTGCCCGTCGCCCAGATCGGCCCAGCGCATCGCCGGCACCTCAAACTTTGCCTTGTCAAAGCTGTTGGTGCGCGTGGTCGGGCGCTCGATCGTGCCGTATGGAATCTCGTACGTCGCCATGGGCCCGGTCGCCGCCAGCGGAAACGCCGCCTTCAGCAACACATGCGTCTCATGCCAGTCGATGTCGTTCTTCACCACCGCGTGGTCCGCGCCCGTGTACAGCATCACGCGTTGCGTAAACTTCGAGTTCTGCCATGTCCGTTTGATTTCGATCGACGCCACCAGCGGCCCCTGCTCCACCAGCTTCACGGAGTCCACCTGGTGAATCAGCGTGGGCGGCACATCCAGCGTGCCCGGGTCGATGTTCCACGCGTCGTAATCCTTCGGCGTATCTTTGAAGGCCTGCAGCTCGTTGCCACAGCCGCTCTTGGCCAGCGTTTCGTAATTGGCCTTTTTGTCAAAGAGCGACGTGATGCAGCCCGTCTGCGGATCCACCGTCACGCGCAGATTTGCATTCTCGATCGTGGTGCCGCTCGCCTTCAGGTCCGTGGAGAAGTCATGCTTGCCCGCCGCCACATGCATCACCTCATAGCCCATCGCCGGCAGAGCCTCCGGACGGAAAAGCACCTGGTAGGTATGAGTCGCCGCATCACTCGAAAGAACCTGCGACGGCACCACATGATTCTTGCTGTCATACACCGTCACATCGGAGCCTGTGCCTGACGGCAGCTGCACGGAAACCTCTGTCGCACCACCCCGCTGCCAGGCTACCGGATTGAAGGCCAGCAACGGCACACCGTCCTTCACGCGCGTGTCCACACCCGCCGCCACGCGCTTGAGTGACGCGGAAGTGATCTCGTTCGTCGACCAGCGCACCTGGTCATAATCCTTCTGCGCTTCCTTGTAAATAATCCCGATGCCAGAGCCCGCCGCCAGGTCATGGAACTGGTTGAACAAGACATGCTTCCAGGCATCCGTCAGCCGCGTGCCGGGGTAGGGCACGCCGTCCAGCCACGCCAGTGACGCATACTTCTCCGCGTCAATCACCTGCTCCTCGGCGTCGCGCATATTCCGCTTGTGGTCGGCCTGCGTCGTAAACACGCCGCGATGGTATTCCAGATACAGCTCATCCTTCCACGTCGGCACGGTTATCTGTCCCGCCGCCGGCGCGGGCAACTCCGTCTTGCCGCTGGCCAGCACGCCGTAGTTCCACATCGGCGAGTTCGGCGACAGTTTCGCTTCCATCCGCGTGAAGTAAGGTTGCGCCGTGCCGAACTCCTCCTTCGCCATCACCTTGTCCGGCTCCATCCAGTGCAGGCCTTCGTCCAACATGGCGCGCGTCGGCCCGCCGCCGTGGTCGCCCACGCCATACAGGTCCAGAATCTCCGTCATGCCCGGCGACCGCTCCTGCGCCGTGACCATGTCGCGCGAGAGCCGCGCCGGGTCCAAATTGCTGTTCGCGTAGTCATGCGGAAAGTAGCTCAGCACCTTGCTGCCGTCCGGCGACTGCCACCAGAACAGCTTCAGCGGCAGCTGGTTAGTGTCGTTCCACGTCATCTTCTGCGTGACGAAGTAATCGATGCCCGACCGCTTGTAGATCTGCGGCAGCTGCCACGTGTACCCGAACGAATCCGGATTCCAGCCGATGCGCGTCGTCTTGCCATAGAGCTTCTGAAACGTCTGCTGGCCCACCAGAATCTGCCGCACCAGCGACTCGCCATCCGGCATATTCAGGTCCGGCTCCAGCCACATGCCGCCCACCAGCTCCCAGCGGCCCTCCTGAATGCGCTGTTTGATCTGCGAGTTCAGTTCCGGATACTTGTCGGCCATCCACTGGCTGTACACCGCCGCACTCTGCGTGTAGGTGTACGTGGGATACTCGTTCATCAGCTGCGCCGCCGTGCCAAAGGTGCGCTTCACCACGTCCACCGTCTCGGTCCACGGCCACAGCCACGCCGCGTCAATGTGCGAGTTGCCCGTCAAGTGAAAGGTGAACTGCTGCATGCGCGGCTTGAGCGCCTCCAGCGTCTCCAGTGACTGCTTCAGCGACGCATCGAACTGTGCCTGGTTCCCGCTGTCCAAAGCGGTCAGCTTTACCTCCCTCACGGCCGCGTCCAGCGTTTTCTTGTCCGCATCCGCCTGCGCTGTGTCCAAGGACGCCAGATAAGCCGCGCTCGTCAGCTCCGCGCGTAAATCCTCGGGATTCGGCCTTGCCGATGAGAAGCTGGTCCGCATCTCCACGCCGTAAAAGGTCTTGACGTCCACCGTGGGCAGCAGCTTGACCGCCACCAGCACCTTCTGCCCCGGCCTGGCGTTATGAAACAGTTCGACCGCTTCCAGGTCGTCACCCAGCGCCACGCGACGCCCGTCAAAGTACAAAATCTGCGGCATCGGCCCATTTGCATACGCGCGAAAGCGGAAGCTGATGTCCGTCCCCGTCAGGTCATAGCCATGCAGTGTCTTCGGCACCTCAATCACGCGCCGGTACCAGACCGCGTCCTTGCCTGCCTCGCTGCGCGCCTGCACCGTCTGCCACTGGCTGTCGTCCAGCGTGGGCAGCTCGCCATGCGGCACGTCGCCCGCATGAAACTTCCAGCCCCCGTCTGGCAGTGACTGCAACTCAGTCAGCCGCGTCAACACCGTTTGCTCCGCCGGCGTTATGGGCGACACCGGGTCGCTCCCCCGGCGGTTCTGCCCTGCCGCGCCAGAAGCCAGTGAAAGAGCCGCGGCAACCGCCAGCAACCAGCGCACTCTTTCCAACGGCCATGCGTAAGGAGAAGCGAAAGAAGAACCTGGAACCGAAACAAATCGCGGCAAGATGCACCTCAAAACACTGCTGGAAATCGTTTCCACTCAGGACACATTCATCGCATTCACGATGGAAACGGGGACGCGACCATCTTACCCACACACCCGCACCACCGTCACGGAAGCCACCGCTCCGGGTGCCGGGTGCCCCATGTCCCGCCTTGGGACATGGGTTCACAACTCCCCGCGCCGCCCTCTTCCACTCCTGCCCATCCCAAAACCCGGGTGCCCCATTCTTTCGCGGCTCCATCGCGAAAGGGTGGGCTCAGGAGCGGCGAACAAATCAATATTCCGGGTGCCCCATGTCCCGCCTTGGGCATGGGTTCACAACTCCCCGCGCGCAGCTTCTTCCCGCCATTCCACAAAAGATTCACGCAGAGCCCCTTGTGCATTCCATCTTCCCGGGAGCAATATCTCCTCACCTTATTTTGCCCGGTGCCACGCGCGCCCGGCGGCAGGTGGAGCACCCCGATGCAAATGCCTCGTCCCCAAACCCCTTCCGGTTTTTCGAAGTTCGTCCCTGCTCTCCCGCCGGCGGCGTTCCTTCTCGTCCTGCTTGCGCTCTTGACGATTCCCACGGCGATTCCTGCCCAGCAAACCGCGCCACCGCCCGTCACCGTGGAGCCCTCGGCGGCATCCCAGCAGCTGGTGCAGCCGCAACCGGACGAAACGCTCACCGCCACGGTCAGCCTTCCGGCCGCGCTCCCCGAAAACGCCTCCCCTGCCACAGCCGCCACACCCAGCTTCGCCAGCAAAGAAGCCGAGGGCGACGTGCTCAACCTCCGTGGCCACTACCTGGCCGCGATCCGCGCCTACCAGGCCGTGCAGCCGGTTACGCCGGTCGTCCTCAACAAAGTCGGCGTTTCCAGCGAGCACATGTTCATGTATGCCCAGGCTCGCGCCAATTTTGAACAGGCCATCAAGCTGCGCCCCGACTACCCCGAAGCCTGGAACAACCTGGGCACCATCTTTCACGCGCAGGCCGACTACCGCCATGCCGAAAAGTGCTACCGCAAATCACTCAAGTTGAAGCCGAATAACCCGGACGTCCTGCAGAACCTGGGCACGCTCTACTACGCCCGCAAGGATTACAAAAAAGGCGACGCTGCCTATAAGCAGGCCATCGCCGCGGACCCGCAGGTCATGGAACGAAGCGCGCACAACGGCATCCAGTCCGCCGGCACCGCCCGCAACCGCGCTGAAATGCACTTCCACCTGGCCTGCACCTACGC
>CAXTPQ010000030.1:28184-30775 GCA_964246215.1 uncultured Terriglobus sp.
GTAGTAAGTAGTAGGTAGTGAATAGTAGGTAGTTGTTGTAGAAGCGTCATTTCGACCGAAGCGAAGCGAAGTGGAGAAACCTGCTTGTTAGCGATGCCTCAAGCAGAAGTGCTTGAGCTTTTACGAGGACTTACGTCGATTCTCCACCTGCTACCCACAAACCACTCGTCGCTACTTACTACCTACTCCCTACTACTTACTACCTATTCCGCCTCCGCAATGGCTTCCACCATCCGGTCCATCACCTTCTCCTCTTCTGACCCGGCAGGCGTATGCGCGCTGACCATCACGCTGAACACAACGGTCCGCCCGCTGCGGCAGACCAGGTACCCGCTCAGCGCACGAGCCTCGCCCAGCGTGCCCGTTTTTGCGAAGACCTTGCCCAGCAGTGGCCCGGAAAACCGGCTGCGCAACGACCCATCCACGCCGCCCACCGGCAGCGAAGCCCGCCAACGCGCACCCCACGTCTGCCCCGCCGCGTACCGCAACAGCTTCGTCGCCGCGCGCGGCGTCACCAGGTCATGCCCGCTCAGACCGGACCCGTCATAAAAGACAAAGTCCTTCGCATCAATGCCGGCCTTCGTCGTCAGAAACGACCGCACCACGCGAGTTCCCTGCGCCGTCGTCGCCGCGCCAGCGACGTAAAAACCAAGCTGCCGCAGCAATAACTCCGCATGCTGGTTTTGCGACACCTTGTTCGTAATCACAATGTCGTCGTACAGCGTTGGTCCGGTATGCCTCGCCAACACACATTCCGTAGCCTCGTTGTCCACGCGGGTCCGGCCTCCCTTAAGCAACACGCAAGACTGCATCGCTGTGTCTTTTGCGAGTGGCCCTGTGCCGGCCTGAGCAGGCAGATGAAACGGCTCCATCACCGCCTTGGTGAAGCTCGCCTCAAACCCCGGCACATGCTTCGCCCGCGCGGTCCCACTCACCACCATACCCCTGGCCTCTAGCGCCGCCTTGAGCGCCATTGCCGTGTACTCCGCCGGATCGTCGATGCTCATGCCCTGCACATATGGCTTGGCATCCGCCGCCATGCGCCCGTACACATGCACTACCCGCGATCCCACCGTTCGCTGAATGTCCAGCGCGGTCCCACTCCCCGCTGGCCCCACCACCGCCTGCATATCCGCCGTGTAATACGGTAGAGCTGGATCAAAGCCGGCCACCAGAGAAGGCCCGGAACGAATCACCGTACGACCCATGAAACCCGCACGACCTGCCAAAGAATCGTCATTTCGACCGGAGCGCTCGACAAGCTTTGGATCTGCAGGAAAGCTGACGCGCGAAGTGGAGAAACCTGCTGCCCGCCCGTCTCGCGGCGATCCTGGGCGCCCCATTCTTTCGCCAGCTTCATCGGCGGAAGGGTGGGGTCGAAGCGCCACAGAATCCACCGCAGCCGAAACCGTCAGCGTCACCGCCCCATCCGCCACCATCAACCCGCTCACCGGCGCGCCGTAATACCAGGGCGTGTCATCAATCGCCCAGTCGCTTGGGTAAGGCTCCCACGGAAACAACGAATCATCCCCCACCACATCGCCCATCACCCGCGTAATCCCCGCGGACTTCACCGCATCCGCCAGCTCATTCACATACCGCAACTCATCCCGTGGGACCACCACCTGCCCCGCCACCGGTGCAACGTACGGCACCGGCCGCCCGGAAAGATTCGCATCGCCCACACCCACGATCCGCAAATCGCCGGTGGAAACACCACCCTCCCCGAACACCCCGGACGCCACCACGTTCGTCGTCAACCGCTCTTCCACCGGCAGCAGCGCCATCACCGCCGCCGTGGTGAACAGCTTCGCATTGGAAGCCGGCTGAAAGAACTGCCCCGCGTTGATCCGCACCACCGGAGACCCATCCATGCGCTCGACGGACACACCCCAGTGCGCCCGCGCCACGGCCGGCTCCCGCGTCATCGCCTCCAGCTTCGCCCGCAATCGCGGGCGCGGCGCCGCATCCTCCTGCGCGGAAACACGCAAGACCATCACGGACGCACAACTCAGCACCACCAGCCCACGCAGCATGCGCCAAAGTCTAGCAGCGCTTCTCACAAATCCTGTTCTCATCTCCGGTCGAAATTGGTACGATGGCAACAGGAGACGACTGGTGACGAATCTGCAGTTTTACAGTTTGCTGACCGTCACCATCGGTTCACTGGGTACCGTCATCCTCGCCTGGATCTATTCCAATGCCCATACAGCAAGGCTGGAACTTACAACCGACGCGAGCTTTCGCGACCTGAACACGAAGGTGGACACAGTCAGTCGCGACCTGAACTCCAAGTACGAGACCATGAGCCACGACCTGCGTGAGTTCTACCGCATCACCGGCAAGCTCGAAGGCCGCCTGGAAGAGATCGCCAAGCGATAAGAAGGGTTACATACAGGCACTCTCTCGCTGAGTGCCCCATGTCTCGCTTCTGAGACATGGGATTGGCCTCTTTGAAGCCGCTAAACTTCTCCCATGCACCGCTCCCACACTCACTCGCTGCGGCAGCAAACCGCGAGGCTGCTGTCAGCAACCTCGCTCGCCGCAGCCCTGCTCACCGCAGCCACCGCCCGCGCCCAGTTTGAACTCCA
>CAXTPQ010000030.1:30875-37017 GCA_964246215.1 uncultured Terriglobus sp.
CGCTCGCCGCAGCCCTGCTCACCGCAGCCACCGCCCGCGCCCAGTTTGAACTCCAGGACTCCACCACCACGGCCGACCTGCGCGGTATCAGCGCCCCCGGCAACGGCGTCGCCTGGGCCAGCGGCACCCGCGGCACCGTCGTCCGCACTGAGGACGGCGGCTACATGTGGCAGGGCTGTGCGATGCCGCCCGGCGCGGAGCAACTCGACTTCCGCGGCATTCAGGCCTTCGACGACAAGACAGCTCTCATCATGTCCAGCGGCAAAGGCTCCCTGAGCCGCATCTACAAAACCACCGACGGCTGCCAAAGCTGGAAGCTCGTCTTCACGAACCCAGATGCGGATGGCTTCTTCGACGCAATGCAGTTTGCCTCTCTGCCAGGCCGGGACATGGGTCGGATTGGCAAAGTTATCGGCGATCCTGTAGACGGAAGATTTCCGGAGTTCTACACCTATACTTCGGGATTGCAATGGTTTCGTGGAGACGTTACGAACGCCGCCTCTGCACACGACGGCGAGGCTCTCTTTGCCGCAAGCAATTCATCTCTACTCTCGACGAACGGCAATGGTTCGATTTTCGTCACCGGCGGTAATGGGGGTTCCCGAAGCAGAGTTCTCTCGGAGTACGTCAAGCACGATCCACATGTTTCCTGGAAATATGTAGGCGGCGCAATCCCTTTTCATATCGGCGATTCTGCGGGTGCATTCGCCGTCGCCAGCACAAGCGCGTCGTTGCCGGCTCAGACCATCAACCCGGAACCAGACTGGATTTATTACGTTGACCTCAGGGCTAAATACGTTGTTGTTGGGGGCGACTACAAGAGGCCGGACCAGACTTCCGGAACTGCTGCAACCAGCGATGACGGGGGCCAGCACTGGAAGCCCGCCCATACCCCACCTCACGGCTACCGCAGCTCCGTCGCCTACGACGCCCCCACAAAAACCTGGATCACCGTCGGCCCAAATGGCTCCGACATCTCCACCGACGACGGACGCAACTGGCACCCGCTCCGCCCCATGCCCGGCGACGCTCCCGGCACGGACGCCAACTGGAATGCGCTCGCCCTGCCCTGGGTCGTCGGCCCCCACGGCCGCATCGGCAAACTTCACAACGACACCCTCAAAGCAGAGTAAGATGCAGATTGAGTAGAGCCACAGGCGCGGCTTCGGACGATCACCAAACCCTGGGTGCCCCATGTCCCGCGTTTGGGACATGGGTGACGACCCGCGTCGGGGACATGGGAACGACCCGCGTCGGGGAACATCGGTGACAAATCATCGACCCCGCTTATCTCTCTCCGCTCCGGCAAAGCCAATCTTTCCACCCGCAAGCAACACAACCCTGCCATTCCGCGCATCTCATGCACTGCCTATGAAAACGACCCGGATTTCGCGCACACTCGCCGCCCTCGCCCTTTCCGCCACCCTGATGGCTCCAGCCCTGCTGCACGCCCAGACCGCCGGCCAGGATGCCAGCGCCGCCGGACGGGACACCAAGAACGCCGCGACGGACACCGGCCATGCCGTGAAGAAAGGCACCAAGACCGGCTATCACAAGACCAAACACGCCACCAAGACGGCCGCCCATGACACCAAGAGCGGCACCGCCAAGGCCGCGGACAAGACCAAGGAAGGCACCACCGTCGCCGCCGACAAGACCAAGGAAGTCTCCGTCAAGGGCTACGACCGCACCAAGGAAGGCGTCCAGAAGGTCTTCGACCCGAAGGCTGAAAAGAAGTCGAAGGTCGTCGACCACAGCCGCGAAGCCAAAATGGATACCAAGGACAAGACCCACGAAACTACCCAGAAGATCAACGACTCCACACCGAAGTAGACCAGCTTCGGCTGCTTAAAAGCGGAAATGGTGGTGCTCCTACGCCGCCATTTTCTTTTTTGGGGCGCTAGACTGCCTGCAGTTCGAGGCTCTTGCCGAGCGCACGCAAAGCGACCGCAATCGCGTCGATCTTTGTGGCATGTTGCAGATCCAGCAAGCGATGCACCTCCTGCTTTGTAATACCCAGACGCCCAGCCAGGTCTACAGGCCGCAAATGGCCCGCCAGCATCTCATTCAGCAGCAAAACCTTGGCGATCACACTCGGAGGCAGTTCAACATAAGAACCCCCGCGTCTTACGCGGGACGGTGAGGGAACGGGCCGCCGGTCGTCAAAGTAGAAATCCAGCGCGGTCACAAGTGCATCCCGCGCCATCTCAAGCGCACTCTGCCGGTCCTCGCCTTGCGTGATAGCTTCTGGGATGTCGGGAAAAGTTACAACGAAACCGCCCTCCTCCGACGGTGTTAACTTGACCGGAAACTTCATGTGCGCTCCTTGATGTATTGACCCAGCGGCTCACTTACTTCAAACCCAACTGCTTTTTAATGCCTTCCATCGTTCCCTTCTTGAGTTCATCGGAAGGGTGACTCGAGAGCACTGTCTGCTTTCCGTTAAGGTAAACCTTCTGGTGCCGCTTCCCAGGCTCGAAGGTTGCTCCCTGTTTCGCCAGCCACCGCTTGAACTCGCTGACGGTCACGCCCTGATCATACGAGATGGCCGTCTCATCTGTACACATTTTTGTTGACTTGGCACGAGCCCTGCGAAGCCGGCAGAATGGTATAGCCTTCGACTTGGTCCTGACCTGAAGCAGTCGCGCCTTTCCTTCTCATCGGTTATGCGCTCCTCTAAACTCACCCTATGACCGCCGCCGAGCTCAACCAGCGCTTCGCCATCCACGACCACCTCACCTTCCACGACGGCAGCAACGGTGCGACCCACCCCGGCCTGACCGAAATCCAGATCACCACACCCGCGGCGGAAGCCACCATCTACACAGAGGGCGCGCACCTGACCCGCTGGACGCCCAACGGCCAGCAGCCCGTGATCTATCTCTCGCCGAAGTCGAACTTTGCCCCCGGCAAGGCCATTCGCGGCGGCATTCCCGTGCTCTTTCCCTGGTTCGGCAGCGGCTGGGACGGCCGGCGCAAGCCCATGCACGGCTTCGCCCGCACCAGTGAGTGGACCGTGGAAAGCACCCATCTCGACAGCGGTCCAGCAGGCACGGGCGACATCGTCGTCACCCTCTCGCTCAGTTCCAACGACCAGTCCCGCGCCATTGCTTTCCCGGACTTCCGCGCCGCCATCCAGTTCCGCATCGGCGCAGAACTCAGCATCACGCTGGAAATCACCAACCACGCCACCGAGCCCTTCACCTTTGAGGAAGGCCTGCACAATTACTTCGCCATCGGCAACATCACCCAGACCACGACCGAAGGACTGGAAGGCACTACCTATCTCGACAAGCGCGACCCCACGCCGGACGGCAACTTTACCCGCAAAGTCCAGCGCGATCACCTGCTCCGCTACACCCGCGACGTCGACCAGGTGCACGTCGAAACCACCGCGCCGCTCACGATCCATGACGCCGCCAACCACCGCGACATCCACCTCCACAAGCAGGGCAGCAACACCACCGTCACCTGGAATCCATGGTCCACCCTCACCCCAGGCCTGCCTGATCTGCCGCCCGACGCCTGGCAGCACTTCGTCTGCGTGGAAACCGTCAACGCCGGCGACAACCGCATCACCCTGCCCCCCGGCCACACCCACCGCATGGACTCCCGCATCTCCGTCACAGCCGCCTGACGTGAACGTGCCCGAAAGAAAGTTTGTTCGTGGTAGATCTGAGGTTGCCGTGGATAGACTCTGAGTTGCACCGGAAATCGGTCCAAACCTCGTCACGCTCACGGCCGTTGGCTTCGCTGCACTCGGCCGGAAGGACACGGGGGTCCACCAGCCTCTTCCAAATTTGCCTGATGTCCTTACCCATTTTCGTCATTGACGAAGCGTAAGTTTTCCCGGCAGACTGCTCCCATGTTCCACTTGCGTCGTTTTCTGCCTCTGCTTGGCCTGCTTCTGGCCGCCAGTCTCGCCATGCACGCGGAAGACCCCTGGACCGAGCTTCGCAGTTCCCACTTTCGCCTCGTCACGAATGGCTCTCCCGCGGAGGCACGCAAGGTTCTTTACGAGGCGGAAGAGATGCGCACCGTCCTCCGCTGGCGCTTTCCCGGATTTCAGATCGATACGAACGCGCCCATCACCATCTACGCCGCACGCGACCTGGGAACGGCCTTCCGCCTGGCACCCGCGTGGAATACCACCGTCAATTATGCGATCCGGGACAGCCGTTCCTCCGGTGAGTTGGTGCAGGCCGCCTACATGCCCAACTGGGAACGCAATCTGGCCCTGGTGCAACTGGATACCTGGAGCAAGGTCTCCCATGACCGGCTCTACAGCGGCTACACGCACGAGATGCTGGTCCAAAACTCTATAACCCGGCCACCCTGGTTCGATAGCGGCATCTCGCAAATGTTGTCGTTTACCCGTTTCAACGGCAAGGACGTCGTGCTTGGCGCGCCAAGCCGTGTGTGGCCCGCTTTGAAGTCAAGACCCTTGCTGCCCGTCGCAGAAGTGATCAAAGCTGTCACGGAAGACGATTGGTCCAGGGAAGAGCCGGACCGGCTCACCCTTCTGCAGAACGAGGCATGGGGACTGGTGCACTTTCTGACTTTTGCACCCGGTATGAAGTCCGGAGCCCTGCTGCTGGACTATTTTCACCGCGTTCAGACGGACGACCGTGCCCTCGCCTCCGCCGCCTTTCAGCAGGTCTTCGGTGATCCGGCCAAGTTGGACGCACCTTTCGCCGCTTACCTCCATGCTCCCTCGATCGGTGCCATCATCGCGCCCGACTTACCCCTGCCCGACCCCGCAAGCTTTTCCGAGAAGAAGCTCTCCGAAGCCGAGTCCATTACGGAGATCGGCATCTTTTACGCAATGACCTATGAACCGGGCCTTGCCCGCAGAAGCTTCGAGCAGGCCATCCGCATGGATGCTACGGTTCCTGCCGCCCATGAACAACTGGGCGTTCTGGACTACCGTGACGGCAAACTCCCTGAAGCCCGCAACCAATGGCAAACCGCGCTCACGCTCAACTCCAAAAGCCAGATTGCCGCCTTTGCCACTGTGATGACGGGCACCGCCTACCGCGACCAAACCGAAGCGCAGCGAAAAACAACGCTGCGGCAACTGCGCGAGATCATCCACAACAATCCCCGCTTTGCCCCCGCCTTTACCCAGGTTGCCATTCTCGACTGGTGGCTTGGCGACATGGATGGAGCTTCCCGCGCTGCCGCTGAGGCGGAGCGGCTGGAACCGGGCCGTTACGGTTACAAGGTGCTTGCTGCTCGCATACTGCTCGCACAGCATCAACCCAGGCGCGCCTCGGAGGTGGCACGCGTCATTGCGACGAATGAAAGCGCCGACGGCAAACTTGTGGGCATGCAGCTTTGGCAAAGCATTCCGCCCACGGAACGGCAGGGAGACCCACCCAGGCTGGACGGCATTCCCGCCAATCTGACAGCCGCCAATGGCACCGTAGCTCATCTCCTGTGTGGAACGTATACCCCGGTCACAGGCTTCCATTGGCCGCCAAAAGTCACGATGCAGGTAAACGGCACCGCTCATACGCAAACCCTTCAGCTCACAGCTGCGGACCACGCTCACTTTGAAGTGGAGGACACCGCCTGGATCGGAGGCGGACGCGTATCTGTCTGCCGCACCTCACAGAACCGCCCTGTAACTGCGATTTATAGACCAGGCAACAAGGGCTTTGGCGAGCTGTACCGCCTCATCCTGCTGGACGACGTACCACCTGGCGAGCTCAGCCCCGCTGCTGCCGCTTTCACAAAGCCGGCACCCTAAATCCATTTCTCGCATAGGTAAAGCTCTGTCATTTCGACCGAAGCGAAGCGAAGTGGAGAAACCTGCTTTTTACCGCTCCAACCGTGTTCACGGCAGATTAGCGCAGCTACACTTACGCGAGAAACGCTCTAAGAACGGTTTGCTACCCAAAGCTATTGCTTGAATGAGCCTCACCTCAGAACCTGAACCGGTAGCGCACCTCCGCATAGATTGCCCGTGGATCGTTGAAGTGAAACCCGCCAAAGGTCAGGCTGTTGTCCAGCAGCACCCGGCGGTTGCCCACGTTCAACGCATTCACCGCAACCGTGGTGCGCTCGCCCACGGCCTTGCTCACCGCCAGATCGAAGGTGGTGTGTGCGGGCAGGTAGCTGTTTGGATACGGCGTTGCCG
>CAXTPQ010000031.1:0-1540 GCA_964246215.1 uncultured Terriglobus sp.
CAGATCACGAATCCGATCCGCGGCGCGATTCAATATGCCTCCTCCAGCACGCCGGCGTACTTGAACAACACCGGCTTCTGGCAGCCCAAGCTGGGCCTGTCTTTCTCTCCCAACAGCACCTTTGTCGTCCACGCCGGCTATACGCTGGGCAAGGCGTTCGGCGTTGAGCTGGGAGGTGCTTCGCCTTTCAGCCAGACCACCGGCTACAACTCCACCTCAGATGGCGGCCGGACTCCGAACACCTTCTTCCGTGATGGCAACCCCTTCCCGAACGGTGCGCAAGCACCGGCGGGAACGAATGGCGGACCGACCGCACTTACCGGCAACGGCATCGGCTTTGATGCGCAGAACCGTAAAATCCCGATCGTACAGCAGTGGACGCTTGGCATTCAGCAGCAGATGCCGGGCGGCATCGTTTTGAATCTGGATTATTTGGGCGCGCACACGTATCACCTGCGGGCCTCCAAACAGCTGAACGGACTCAGTCCAGTAGATTTCGCCAAAGGCCACGCCGATCCCAATTATCTGGATCAGCTAGTTAACAACCCGTTCTACGGCGTGCTTCCCAATCAAACCTACCTGGGCTCAAACTCGATGATTCCCGTCCGCTATCTAATGGTGGCCTACCCGCAGTTCGGCGGCGACCTGTACGAGTACACCAATCCGCAGGGTTACAGCAACTACCATTCGCTGCTGGTCAAGGCGGAAAAGCGGCTCTCCGGCAGCAACACACGTGTGGGTGGCATCAGCGTGCTGGGTTCGTTCAGCTGGGCCAAGCTCATGTCGGCGAACGGCTTCCTGAACAACAACGCGGTGGGACTCACCGATTCGATGCCGTATTACGGCATCGACGGCGGCGACCGGCCCTGGTCCGTTGCGTTCAGCGGCCTGTACGACTTGCCCTTTGGCCGGGGCCGCGCCTTCTTTGGCGACACGAACCGGGCGATAGACGCAGCCATCGGTGGCTGGCAATTCGATTTCATTGTGAACAACCAGGCGGGCACGCCCATCGGCTTTCCGAACGGTTCCAACTACAGCTGCGGAACTTACCAGATCCGGTCCACACACCGGTCATACACCAGCTACATCAACAACGACAATCCCAGCTGCTTTACCAACTTCAGCGAGTACACCGCTGTGACGCAGGCCCCTGTCACCACGCTGGTGCGCACGCCGTATGCACCGCAGGAGGCCTTCGGCCTGGAGAAGAAATTTGCCATTACGGAAAAGGTGAATTTCCAATTCAAGGGTGAAGCCTTCAACGCAACCAACACGCCGATCTTCGGCGGTCCCAACACCGGCGGTGCCAACACGGCGATTACTCCAACGGGCAAGGGGCTGCCCGGGGCACCGGGGTCCTTCCAGGGCTACGGCACCATCGGTTCGACAGAACAGAACTTCCCGCGGCAATTCCAGATCTCCGGGAAATTTCTTTTCTAAATACCTGGCATGGGCCGGCAATACATGGAGGGGGGCCCCCCAAGCGGTGGCCCCCCCCCGGTTGTTTTTTTTTGCTGGCGTAAAACAACTGGTGGGGCAC
>CAXTPQ010000031.1:1550-9710 GCA_964246215.1 uncultured Terriglobus sp.
GCAATTACCACCTCGCGGTTATTTTTTTTTTAAAAAACCGGGGCGGGGGCGGGAAAACCTGGGGGGGGCCACCGCGGGGGGGGCCCCCCTCCGCTTTCGTTTATTTCGACTGACTTACAGCATCTGATCGTGAAGCAGGTCACCCGTGAAGTCCTTTGCGGCGCGGCTCCATTGCACTCGCAGATCCTTGACGTCTCGCAAGGCGAAGGCTGGCGGAACGGTGGGTGCGGTAATGGCCAGGAAGTCCGCCCGCTCCACATTCTGCAGCATAAAAGATGGCCGCTCATCCTTTGCCATGGGCGCAATCTCCACATGACTCATCTCCAGGTTGCGCAGATGCCTCAGGAAGAAGCCCTGGGCGGGCATAGGTCCAAACATTGGCGGGTCCGGGTAACTTTTCTCCGCCTCGGGGGGAACCAGCGAGGCCGCCTCCGCGCCGATGCCACCCCTGTGTTGCATGTAGATATTGGCAATCTTGACGTCTTCGATGGGGTAGCCCGGTATGCCGGAGAGGATATTTCCAATGGCCGCGGCGGAGTTGTATGACACCACATTGGAGACAACGATGCGGCGAAGCTTGCCGATCTTTGTCGTCTCCGCCGGCCCGCGCAACCGAGCCCCCAGGCGGAAGAAAAAGGGACCATTGATCAGGTTGCGCATAGTGATGTTTGAGATGGTGATGTCTTCACAAAGCGCTCCATCCTCACTCTCCAGCGACAGGCTGTTGCAGCCGTCAAAGATGCAATTGCCGATGGTGATGTTCTTGAAGCCGCCATTGGATTCTGTGCCGCACTTAATGCGTCCGGTGCGGAAGACCTTTTCGGTCTCCGGGAAGGTTTTATAGGTGCCGTCGAGAACGGTTCCGAGCTGATAGTTGCCGGTGACCGTGCAACCGGTGATCGTTACGTTCTCCGTGGCACGCGGATACCCGAGCGCGAAACTGGACTTGGGGCAGATGGCGTCATCCCACGGCGAGTTCACGGTGCAGTTGGAAACGTGCACGTTTCTGCAACAGTCCAGGTCGATGCCGTCGCGGTCGGTATCAATGGTGAGGTTGTCGATGTTCACGTTATCGACGCCGGTGAGCAGCAGGCCAAAGTGACCGCCCTTCAGAATACGCAGATCGCGGAACAGGACGTTGCGGCAGTTCTTGAGGGCAATGGCTTTGTTCCCGACTCCGGGCTGCTCCGCAATGTAGGCAATGTAGTTGCCGCGGGTATCGCCCGGCCGCCGGGATCCCCCGAAGGAAAGTCCCTTGCCATGGATGAGGCCCGGTCCGGTGATGCTGATGTTCTCAAGGTCTTCTCCCCAGATGAGGGAGTTGTGCCAGTGATTATGGCCGTAGTCCTGGTAGGCGTCGTATGCGGTTTTTGGCTCGGCAGCGTCGTAGGTGCCGCCCAGTTCGCCCGTCATCTGCCCGGGCAAAGGAGACGCGGCGGCAAGAATCGTAGCGGATGGGGATAGATAGAGATGAACGTTACTCCGGAGGTGAATCGAGAAGCAAAGAAAGGTGCCGGCCGGAAAAACGACTGTACCTCCGCCCGCATCTGCCGCAGCCCGGATTGCGGCGTTCACACCGGGTGTATCCAACTGCTTGCCGCTGCCCGTCGCTCCGTAAGCCCGCACATCAAAGTACGCCGGTGTGGTCCCCTTCTGCACAGCAGGGCTGTCCGTAACGGAGGCGAGCGGATGAAACGCGGCTAAGCCGAAGGGAGAAAACTTGAGCAGATCGCGGCGGCGGGGATACATGGCTGCCAATGTAGCAGAGACACTGCATCGTCTACTGCACCGTGGCGGATGGGAGTGCCTCTTACGCGGTCAGGCGTTCCAGCGCGATCGCAGCAACGTGTGGCTGTGCCAGTTCCATCGCGTGATCGACGGTGATGCCGTATTTCTCGCGCAAGTCGTCCACCTTGCCGTGCTCGATGAACTCGTCCGGCCAGCCGATGCGAATCACCGGCGTGGTCAGGCCGGCAGCGTTCAGCGTTTCGAGCACCGCCGAACCGAAGCCGCCCGCCAGCACGTGATCCTCAAAGGTGACAATTAGCCCGCAGCTCCGCCCGAAGCGCTCCACCGTATCGCGGTCCATCGGCTTTACAAAGCGTGGGTTGATCAACGCAACCGAGAGTCCCTGGCGTGACAGGCGCGCGGCCATCTCACGAGCCTGCGGCAATAGCGCGCCCAGGCCGAAGACGGCAACATCCGAGCCCTCCTGCAGCACCTCGGCACGGCCAATTTCCAGCGCAACGGGATATGGCTTGAGCGGAGTGCCCGGTCCGGTGCCGCGCGGGTAGCGGATGGCGCTCGGCCCGTGAAATTCCAGAGCAGTCTGCATCATGTCGGCCAGTTCGTCCTCGTCCTTGGGCACCATGTGGATCAGGTTTGGGATGGAGCGCAGATAGCTGATATCGAAAAGACCGTGGTGCGTGGGGCCGTCGTCGCCGCTCAAACCACCGCGGTCCATGCAGAAGACGACAGGCAGATTCTGCAGCGCAACATCATGCACGATGGGGTCAAAGGCGCGCTGCAGGAAGGTCGAGTAGATGGCACAGAACGGCCGATAACCCTTGGTGGCCATGCCTGCGGCGAAGATGACGGCGTGCTCCTCCGCAATACCTACGTCGAAGTAACGTTGAGGATGATGTGGCCGGAAGAGGTCGAGCGCGGTGCCGTTGGGCATGGCCGCCGTGATCGCAACGACTTTACTGTCCTTGTCAGCGAGTTTGACCAGCGTCTCCGCAAAGACTTCCGAGTAGGTTTTCTGGCCGGGAGCCACCGTCTCTCCGGTGTCAGGGTTGTAGGGTCCCAGGCCGTGAAACTTCTTTTGTTTCTCCAGTGCGGGCTGAAAGCCGCGACCCTTTTGCGTGATGGCGTGCAGGATCACGGGACGGTTCTGCGCCTTCAGGAATTTGAATGTATCGATCAGCAATGGCAAGTCATGGCCGTCAATGGGGCCATAGTAGTCGAGGCCGAACTCCTCGAAGAGCATGGACGGGCCGAGCAGTCCCTTCACGCTCTCTTCGGCCTTGCGCGCCACGTGCGAGGCCGCTTTGCCGCCAAAGCGGCTGATCAGTCCCGTCGCACGCTCGTGCAGGTAGCGGAAGCTGGGATGCGTCACGATTTTGTGAAAATACGACGCAATGGCTCCCACATTCTTATCGATGGACCAGGCATTGTCATTCAGCACAATGATGAGCCGCCTTGTCTGCGCGGCGATATTGTTCAGAGCTTCAAACGAGATGCCGTTGGTAAAGGCCGCATCGCCGGCAAGCGCCACAATGTGTTCCGACCCGTTGTCCCGGTCGCGCGCAACGGCCATGCCCAGCGCGGCACTCAGTGCGGTGCCGGCATGCCCCGCGCCAAAGCTGTCATGCTCGCTTTCCGTGCGCAACATGAAGCCATTCAGTCCGCCGGGCTGGCGAATGGTGTCGAAGCGAGTCGCACGGCCGGTAAGCAGTTTGTGCACATAGGCCTGATGGCTCACGTCGAAGACGAAGGAGTCGCGCGGCGTATCGAAAACGTAGTGCATGGCAATTGTCAGCTCCACCACGCCCAGGTTCGGCCCGATGTGTCCGCCTGTTTTCGCAACAGAAGTAATGAGCCGTTCGCGGATTTCCTCGGCCAGTTCGGCGAGTTGCGGCAGCGACAAACCCTTGATGTCGGCTGGCGAGGCGATGCTGTGCAGATGTTGACTCAACGGCGTCCCAAAGCCCTTCGCAGCCGGACAACGGCCCAATGCCGTATTTTACGAGTTTGGCTTCCTGAAGGATAGGACGCGGACTGCTCGCCTTTCGCAATGGCTTTCTGTGTACAGGATCAAAGTCTTACGCCGGCCATGGAACCTATGTGTCGACGGTGACGGCTTCTGATGGCGGTTCGGTGCCAAAGACACCTTCCCACCTGGCGATCACGGCACTGGCCAGGCAGTTGCCGACGACATTCATCGCGGTGCGTCCCATGTCCATCAGGGCGTCAATGCCGAGCAGCACCAGAATGGGCTCACTGGGCAGGTGCAGCGTGGACGCCGTGGCAAGCAGCACCACCAGCACCGCGCGCGGCACACCAGCAACGCCCTTGGAAGCCAGCATGAGCGTGCCCAGCATGAAGAACTGCTGCCCCCAGCCAAGCGCCACGCCGCCCACATGCGCCACGAAGATCATGGCCATGGCCAGATACAGTGTGGAACCGTCCAGATTGAAGGAGTAGCCCGCCGGGATCACAAAGGCGACGACGCGCCGCGGCACGCCGAAAACCTCCATCTCTTCCATGGCGCGAGGCAGCGCGGCCTCACTGGTGGCAGTGGCAAACGCAATCGCCGCCGGTCCAGAGGCGTGCCGGAGAAAGCGGCGCAGAGGCACGCGGAAGAGCAGCGCCACCGGCATCAGCACGCCAACGACAAAGACCGCGGCCGTCCCGTAAAAGACGAGCAGCAATTTGCCAAGGTGAAGCAGAACGCCGCCGCCCATCACCGCCACGGTATACGCAATCGCGGATGCGACCGCCACCGGTGCCAGATACATGACAATGCCGGTGAAGCGGAACATGGTCTCGCTGATGCTTTCCGTCAGACGCAGGAGCGGTGCGGCTTTCTCGCGCGAAACTAACGCCAGCGCCAAACCGAAGATCACGGCAAAGACGGCCACTTGCAGCACCTGGCCCTCGGCAATGCTCTTCGCCAGGTTTTCCGGAAAGACATGGACCAGAAACTCCTGCCAGTGCAGCGGTGCGACATTGGCCAGGCTGCCCGCCTGCCCAGGCGGCAAAGCCATACCTTTGCCCACGCCAGAAAGGTTGGCCGCCACCAGCCCCAGCACCAGGGCGACCGTGGTCAGCACCTCAAAATAGAGCAGGCTTTTCCAGCCCATGCGCCCTACGCTTTTCAAGTCTCCATGGCTTGCGATGCCATTGATGAGAGTGACAAGAATGAGCGGGGCAACGATCGTCTTCACAAGACGCAGAAAAATGTCACTCAGGAAATGCATGGCAATGGCGGCACGCGGTGCGTCCAGGCCCACCACGACTCCCAAAACCATGCCCGCCAGAATGAGCGGAGTAAGGCCGCGCCGCACAGTTGTCGCCCAGACCAGAAGGAGCGAAACCGAGAAGCATCTCAGGAAAACTCCGGCATGCAAGGCGGTGGTGGAGGCAGGCGCGTGAAACCGCAAAGAAAGCCCGGCCACCAGCAAAACAACGGCGCCCACACACAACGGAGTTTCATTTCGGCGCAACTGCATGAACTTTGTGGTTCCCTCTTGAGCACAACAGTTGCATAACGCCCGCTTCTCGGTAGAGACTCTAGCCACATGCGGATGCGAGAGCTTATCTTATCTGTTGCGATTGCGGTGTCGCCCGTTGCCGACGCCGCCGTTGCGCAGACACAGGCCGTACCGGCCCGTCCTCCCGCCGGCAAAGCAACGGCGGCAGCCGAGCCCCTGCCTGAACCGACCATCGACCCCGGACAGGTGCAATTGCTGACACTGGATGGTGAATTTGCACAATCGGTGGCCAAGGGCGGCGGTCCCGCATTCAGTTCCTGGTTTGCGGATGACTCGGTGACCCTCAACAACGGCAAAGCCGCCGTACTGGGGCACGCGCGCATTGCAGGCAAGGCCACATGGAAGGCGCAAGACTACAAGTTGAATTGGCTGCCGGAGGGTGCACGCATGGGACCAGGCGGGACCATGGGCTTTACCTGGGGCCACTACACCAGTGAAAGCAAGGACACCGAAGGCCGCACCGTTAAGAAGGACGGGCGCTACATCACCATCTGGAAACGCATGCCGGATGGCAAATGGAAGGTCGCGCTGGATGCGAGCGCGGACGATGTTGCCGATCTGAGCCAAGTGCCAACTCCGTAACCCGAGCAAACGACGCTATGTCCACCACCATGAATCCGCCCATCAGCAGCACCCTGCGGGAGACGCCAGGGGCGGAACTGCCCATGGCGCTGCGCGAGTCGGCGCGGCTGAGGGCCCTGGAGCAGTTGGAGGTGTTGGAAACTCCGAGCGATGCGGCACTGGACGAGATCACTCGCCTGACCGCGCAGATCTGCGACACGCAGGCCGCTGCCATCACCTTTGTGCAGGCGGACGATGTCTGGTTCAAGGCGCGCGTGGGCCTGAGCGTGCGAGAGATGCGCCGTCAGGATGCGCCCTGCGACGAGACGGTCCGAGGGACGGAGTTGTTCTCCATCCCGGACACAGCCAATGACGAGCAGTTCGGCGAAACCGGCATCCGCATCGGTGATCGGACCTTTCGATTCTATGCAGGCGCGCCGCTGGTCACGGCGGACGGCTCCGCCGTGGGCACACTGTGCGTGCTGGACCCGGAGCCGCGCATGCTCACCGAGGTGGAAGGCAACACGCTCCGCACCCTGGCCCGAAGTGTGATGACGCGGCTCGAACTGAATCTGCGGCTGCGCTCCAATGAACGCGAGGCGCGCTCCAGGCAGCGTGTCGAGTCGGAGTTGACGGTGGAGCGCAACTTCGTTTCCGCTGTGTTGGATACAGTGGGCGCGCTTGTGGTGGTCTTTGACACCGCCGGCCGTGTGGTGCGCTTCAACCGCATCTGCGAAATCATTTCCGGCTACCCAGTGGATGCGATTGTCGGGCACACGCTCTGGGACACGCTGGTGCCGGTAGAAGACCGGCAGCGCGCCAAGCAGTCCTTTGCGCGCATGCGGGAGGGTGCCTTTCCCTTTGAGTATGAGGACCGCTGGCTGACGCGGGATAAGTCCTCCCGGCTGATCCAGTGGACGGCGACGGCGCTGACGGACGGCCACAGAGACGTTGCCTTCATCATCGCCACGGGCATCGACATCACGCTGCAGCGCGAAGCGGAGCAAACGCTCCGCGACAGCGAGGCTCGCTACAGACACCTGATCGAGGGTTCGCTCGGTGCCGTTTTCACGCACTCCCGGGACGGCCGGCTGCTCTCATTGAACAGCTATGGCGCTGAGAACCTGGGTTACGGTGTGAACCAGATGGTAGGCCGGCCGCTGACGGAGTTCATGACCGAACCGCAGGCCGTCGAGTTCCGTGAATATCTGGACACTCTGGTGCATACCGGCGAAGCGCAGGGGTCCTTCGACCTGCTGGACCGCGAAGGAAAAACGCACATCCTGGCCTATCGCAACCGCCTGCTGGAGAGTGCGAATGGCGAACAGTACGCCCTTTGTTTCGGCGTCGATATCACAGAGAAGGTGCGCGCGGAAGAGCGGCTGATGCGGTTAACGCAGGAGTCGAACTCGATTCTCGATTCCGTTGGCGATGGCATCGTCGGGCTGGATTTGCAGGGTAAATGCACCGTCTGCAATCCGGCAGCCGCACAGATGCTGGGGTACACGCCCGAGGAAATTCTTGGCCAGAACGTGCACCGGATGGTCCACCACAGCTATGCGGGTGGGCAAGTCTACCCGGAGCAGGATGACCCGATTCTGAATTCTGCAAAGGAGCGCCGCGCCATTCGCGTGTCGACAGAGGTCTTCTGGCGCAAGGACGGCGCGAGCTTTCCCGTGGATTATGTCGCCTGCCCCATTCTGGAGGACAGTACCGTGACCGGCATTGTGGTGGCCTTTACAGACACCACGGAACGCAGCGCGCTGGACCGCATGAAGGACGAGTTCGTCTCCACGGTGTCGCACGAACTGCGGACACCTCTGACCAGCATGCGCGCGTCGCTTGGCCTGATTGCCTCCGGCGCGTTAAGTTCCCGGCCCGACAAGCAGGAACAAATGCTGCAAATCGCCATCGGCAACACGGACCGGCTTGTGAAACTTGTCAACGACATCCTGGAATTAGAGCGCATTGGCAGCGGCAAGGCCGAGCTGCACTACAGCCAGGTGGAGGCTTCATCGCTGATGCACCGCGCCGCCGACCTGATGGCGGCATCGGCGGCCAAGGCGCAGATTGAGTTCTCCTTTGCCTGCCAGAAGGTGTCGGTCTGGGCCGATGGCGACCGCATCCTGCAGACGATCACGAACCTGATCTCCAATGCGCTGAAGTTCACACCGGAGGGCGGTACGCTCACGCTCTGCACGCGGCAGATCAGCGAAACGGAAGCGCAGCTGGAAGTCCATGACACCGGCCGCGGCATTCCCGCCGACAAGCTGGAGCACATCTTCGGCCGCTTTCAGCAGGTGGATGCTTCCGACTCGCGCTC
>CAXTPQ010000031.1:9810-36584 GCA_964246215.1 uncultured Terriglobus sp.
AGCTGGAGCACATCTTCGGCCGCTTTCAGCAGGTGGATGCTTCCGACTCGCGCTCTATGGGCGGCACAGGTTTGGGTCTGGCCATCTGCCGCTCGATTGTGACGCAGCATGGTGGCCGGCTGTGGGCGGAAAGCGAACTGGGCCACAGCGCGAGTTTCTTCATCACGCTGCCCACGCGGCCCAGTTCGAATCTGCGCTAACTACAACGTCTAGACACTCCAGAGCATGTCTCGCATAGGTAAAGCTCTGTCATTTCGACCGAAGCGAGGTGGAGGAACCTGCTTTTTCCTACAATCGTCTCACGGCAGATCAGCTTTAGTGACAGATCCCATGGAGCGCAGAATCAGCTTCTCCGCTTCAAACTGCGTTAGCTTTCCTTTGCCAACAACCCTTGCAGATTGCTCAATGCCTCTTGCCCATCCGGCCGGGTGAAGTCGCCCGCGATGGTCGTGAAAAAGCTGGCCACTGAGGAAAGCGTACCGCCTGCCTGCTCAATCTGACGGAAGGCCGCGTGCTCTGTCCGCTCCGAAACGCCGCCGCAACAATCGACCAGAATGTGCACCTGATAGCCCTCGCGGATGGCGGTCAGCGCACCGTGCAGCACGGCAATCTCTGAAACGATGCCGCCGATGGCCAGGGTTTTGCGCCCAGTCTCGGCGATGGCCTCACGGATTTCGTGCTGATCGAACGAACCCGCGTGCTGCCGCATGAAGACGGGCAGGCCTTCCAGTTCGCTCACCGGCTCCGGCGTCTTTGGCCCGGTGGGCACGACCGAGGTGAAGACCGGTATTTTGAGCAACCCGGCGATCTTGACACTGACTTCGGCAGCTTTCTTCAGGGTGCGTGGCGACTGGGTATGGCTGTTGTCGATGATGACCGGCTGAATGTCAATGAAGAGCAGAGCAACGTCGGCGGGCGTGAGGTTGGGCATGAAACTCCTTCGAAGGAGACTGGTTCTCCCCCGGATTAGGATGCTCGCCGGTCTCGCGCCGCCTCAGCCCGCTACTCTTCATCCTTCTCTTTCAATCGCGCGACGACGCTGAAATCCTCCAGTGTCGTCGTGTCGCCTTTCACATCGCCCGTGGCGGCCAGCTCACGCAGGAGCCGTCGCATGATTTTGCCGGAGCGCGTTTTGGGCAGGGCCGGCGTGAAGCGGATGTCATCCGGGCGGGCGAGCGCGCCAATCTCCTTCGCGACCCACTTCTTGAGTTCATCCTTCAATGCTGGGGTGGGTGCATGACCGTCGCCCAGAGACACAAAAGCAACGATGCCCTCACCTTTCATCTCGTCGGGCCGGCCTACCACGGCTGCTTCCACCACCTGCGTATGGGAAACAAGCGCGGACTCGATTTCCATGGTGCCAAGGCGGTGGCCGCTCACGCTCAGCACATCGTCGACGCGGCCCATCAGCCAGAAGTAGCCGTCGGCATCCTGCCGTGCGCCGTCACCGGTAAAGTAATTGCCGGGAATCTCCGTCCACAACTTGCTGTACCGCTCGGGGTCGCCGAAGATATTGCGCGCCATGGCCGGCCATGGCCGCTGAATCACGAGCAGGCCGCCGCTGCCTGTGGGCACGGGTTCGCCTTGTTTGGTGACGACCTTGGGAAGAACGCCGAAAAACGGACGTGTCGCCGATCCGGGCTTTGTTACCGTTGCACCGGGAATGGGCGCGATCATGATGGAGCCGGTCTCGGTCTGCCACCATGTGTCCACGATGGGGCAGCGCTCATGGCCGATCTCGCGGTGGTACCACATCCACGCCTCGGGATTGATGGGCTCGCCCACGGTGCCCAGCAGCCGGAGTGTGCGGAGTGAGTGCTGCTTCACGCAATCCGTGCCCCACTTCATAAAGGCGCGAATGGCGGTGGGTGCGGTGTAGAAGACGCTGACCTTGTGCCGGTCGACAATGTTCCAGAAACGGTCGGGCTCCGGCCAGTTGGGCGCTCCTTCATACAGCACCACCGTCGCGCCGTTCAGCAGCGGACCGTACACAACATAACTGTGGCCGGTGATCCAGCCGATGTCAGCTGTGCAGAAATAGACGTCGTCCTCCTGCAGATCGAAGATGTACTTCGACGTGAGATAGGTGCCAACGCCGTAGCCACCGGTGGTGTGCACCAGGCCTTTGGGCTTGCCGGTGGTGCCGCTGGTGTACAGGATGAAGAGCGGATCTTCCGCATCCATGGGCTCGGCGGGGCAATTTGCCTCGGCACCTGCCACCAGCTCCTGCCACCACAGATCACGGCCCGGCTGCATGTTCACCGGCTTGCCGCTGCGCCGGTAGACGATGACATTTTCAATGCACTGGCAGCGTGTGAGTGCCTCATCGGCAATGGCTTTCAGCGGAACATCCCCGCCCCGGCGATAGCTCGTGTCCTGCGTGATGAGCAGGCGGCATTGCGCATCGTTGGCGCGGTCGGCAACCGCCTGCGCCGCAAATCCACCAAAGATGACTGAGTGCACGGCACCGATGCGCGCGCAACCGAGGACCGCGATGGCAAGCTCCGGACACATGCCCATGTAAATGGCAACGCGGTCACCCTTGCGGATGCCGATCGACTTGAGTGCATTGCTGAACTGCTGCACTTCCGCGTGCAGTTCAGCATAGGTGAGCGAACGGATCTCCCCCGGTTCGCCCTCCCATAGCAGCGCGGTCTTCTGCGCACGGCTGCCCAGCGCGTGCCTGTCCACCGCGTTATGGCACAGGTTGAGCTTGCCATCTACAAACCAGCGCGCGTGCGGCACCTGCCAGTCCAACACCTGTGTCCACGGCGAGAACCACTCCAGTTCACCGGCCGCCTCACTCCAGAATGCCTCGGGTTCATCGATGGAGCGGCGATACATGGCTTCATACTCCCCCAGCGAACGAATATGCGCGCGGGCGGCGAACTCGGCTGGTGGCGGAAAGAGCCGGTCTTCCCGAAGTGTGGAGTTGAAAGGTTGCTCCGGCGGGGCTGCTTGCATGGGGAAACGATTCTCCTAAGGAAGGCTGATCAACGCCGCTCCGTTATCGGGACGATTCTACAGAGTGCAGTTGCATGTCGCCCACCCGTCACGATGAAAACGCAAGTACATCTCATCTGTAGCGATCCGCTGTGTCTGAGAATTCCGCCAGCGGTGGTGGTGGCCCGAACGAAATGCGTGTGGGTGCCTGCTGCCGGTCATGATGAATGGAGCCGAAGTAGACCGTATTGCCGCCGAAACGGGTATTCAGGCCGTCCAGCACCTGCATCACAGGCGACCGCTCTTCGCTGGACGCGGCAAATAGCTGCGGCTGCGGTTGCCCTTGCAGGTCCGTCAACACAATGGTGAGGTCCGTGGGGATTTGACTGCTTACGTGGATGCGCCCAAGCAGCTCGCTCCACAGCGCGGTGAAACAGGCCTGCAGTTCCATGGTGTCCTGCGTGGGCGGCAGAAGTGCGCCGCCCTGCAAGGCGCGCCCGCTCTGCATGCCCAGCTGGAGAAAGACACCGCCGGCCCATCGTTCCTTTGACCGCATGCGCCGCGCCGTGGAATGCAGCAGCTTCAACGCGATGCCGCGCGCACGATCCATCGTCCGGCAGTCCGGCGGCAGAATATGCTGGCGGCTCATCGTTTGCGCGGGTCCGGCCGGCTGCTTCGGCAGGTCCTCACCCTGCAGCGCCAGCCAAAGCCGATCACCCTGCACACCACCCCAGAGTGCGTTCATGCGGTGACGCGACAGCTCACAGAGCTTGCGCGCGGTATCAATGCCCTGCGCCACAAGACGGCGCTCCATACGGCGGCCCACGCCAGGAATGTCGCGCAGGGCCAGTGGGAAAAGCGCATGCGGCAGGTGACTGCGCCGCAATTGCATCAGGCCATCCGGCTTCTGCATCTCCCCCGCGATCTTTGCCATCAGGCGGTTGGGCCCCAGGCCAATGGAGCAGCGAAGCGCCGTGCCGACACCGCGAATCTCCTGCTTGATGGCGTAGGCCAGGGCGCTGGCGTTGTCGGGATGCCGCTGCGTACCGGCCAGCTGAACGGAAAATTCATCGCAGGAAAGCACCTGTTGCACGGGCGCATGGCGTTCAATCGCGGAAAGAATGCGATGGTGGTAATCCACATAGACGCGGGGGCGCGCATTTACCAAGACCAGATGCGGACAGCACTGCTTCGCCATGGCCACCGACATGCCGGTTGACACACCATAAACTTTCGCCTGGTAGCTGACGGCGATGCAGCAGGTTGTTTCCGCCTCCACCGGAATTATAGCGATGGGCAGCCCACGCAGCCGCGGCTGGGCTTCCTGCTCAACCGTTGCAAAGTAGGAGTTCAGATCAAGAAAGAGCCAGCCCAGCTCAGGCCGGGAGTTTGTACCGGGCAACATGCAGATCATCATAGGCGATGAAAAGGCGAAAGTGAAAGCCCTCGACACAAAGATGCTTTCGGCCACTGAAACTCGCACGTACTGGTACGCTCACCGCATGAGCGGCTTTCCTTTGGCGGCAATGTTCGGCCTGGCGCTTGGCTTTCTGTTTGGGGTGGGCTGCGCGGCTGCGGTGATGTATACAATTTTTCTGAGCGGCTACAGGGCGGCCCTGCGCGATGCTGCAAACGGCGGCGGCAGCGATCGTTATCGCGGCCAGATGCGCAGGTTGAAGTAGATGCAGGGCCGCTGTTGTGCTGGAATTCCATCGAGCCTGCCGCCTGCCAGAGCCGTTGAATGCTCAGCGCTCCCGCAAAGCCTGCACCTCGCGGGTGAGCGCCTCAAGCTTCTGCATCATCTCGTCGTGGCGCTGGCGCGGCACACTGTCCGGCGTGCTTTCCACGTAGAAGGTGCCGTTCGGTTCCAGGATACAAAGCCGAACGTCCGCCAGGCCCGTGATGTTCTGCCGGTGGATGACCTGGATGAGTTCTTCCCGGGTTAGCATCTCCTGGCGCATTGCCCTGCTATTCACGACGCCATCGCGCACCAGCACGGCTTGGGAGCCTTGCAGCGCTTTGTCCAGCTTCGGCATCGCGTATAGAAGGCGGTTCAGGCAGAAGTTTGCGGCCAGCAGTGAGGCCGCGCCGATGGCTCCGCCGGTGAACGAGTTGTCGTCGCCAATGATGGCATTCTGCACGGTATTGCTCAGCATCAGCAGCAATACCAGGTCGAACGGATTAAGTTGCGCCAGCTCCCGCTTGCCGAAAAGGCGCAGCAGAAGAATCAGCATGAGATACACCAGGGCAGGACGCAGAACTTTCTCAAGCCAGGGCAGCGACAGGTGAAAAATGTCGTGGAGCATAGAAGCAGCTTAGACGGTGGCGCCTCGCAACTGCTGATGCCATGTCCATGCGCTCTGCACAATCGCGTCCAACTCGGCAAAGTGCGGCTTCCAGCCCAGTTCACGCTGAATCTTCTCTGAGGACGCAACTAGAACCGCGGGATCACCGGCGCGGCGCGGCTCCTCGATGACCTTGATCGTGCGGCCGGTCACCCGCTCCACGCTTGCAATGACTTCACGCACGGTAAAACCCTGGCCGTTGCCAATGTTGTAGATGGCACGTTCCTGCCGGTTGAGCGAGTCCAGGGCAAGCAGGTGCGCGTCCGCAAGGTCCTGCACGTGAATGTAGTCGCGGACGCAGGTGCCGTCCTTTGTCGGGTAGTCCTGCCCGAAAATCCGGATGCTGTCACGAATGCCGAGTGCCGCGTCCAGAATCAATGGAATCAGGTGTGATTCAGGCTCGTGCGCCTCACCATAGCCGTCGATCGCACCAGCCACGTTGAAGTAACGCAGGCTGACATATCGCAGACCCAACTGCGAGTGGAACCAGCGCAGCATGCGCTCCACCAGCAGTTTGCTTTCGCCATAGGCGTTGGTTGGGTCCAGCGGATCGTCTTCCAGGATTGGCGTGCTGCGCGGCTCGCCGTAACAGGCGGCCGTGGAAGAAAAGACGAGACGGCCGGTGCCGGTCTCGTGCATCGACTCCAGCAAACTCAAGGTGGCCGCGGTGTTGTTGCGGAAGTACACGTCCGGGCGCTTCATGCTCTCGCCGGCTTCAATCAGCGCAGCAAAGTGCATCACACCGTCAAATTTTCCATCGGCAAGGGTGCGCGTCACAGCGGCGCGATCCGCCAGATCGGCTTCCACCAGAGATATACCTGCTGGCAGCGCGGACCGGCGGCTATGGATGAAGTCGTCGATCACTGTCACCGCATGACCCTGCTTGAGGAGGGTTCGCACGACTGTTCCGCCGATGTAGCCAGCGCCACCTGTCACCAGTATTCGCAAGACATTGCTCCCGGAAGCGAGATTTGATTTGGAAAGATTGTTTCACGTGTGTGAGAGCGGAACTCCGTCTGGAAAACACCGTCTTAGGAAATGCTGAGAAAGAAGTACAGGGTGTGGAACTAAAGTTGCAGCAGGAAACACCGGCAAAAGCCGCAATGGCGTCATATCATACGTGCAGACACGCTGAAGACCCTGATCCTAAATCGGTACACCAAAGTACCAGGGTTCAGGTTCTGCATGACGCGGCCAGCCAACGTCTGTTCTTGGAGTGCCGCATTGGGTGTGCCGGCATGGCGAGGTTTTTGTATCGCCAGCGCGCAACATCGCATGATTGAACGATTTTGACCACAACCTGAAACACCACTACTGCCTTTCAAGGATCATTGACCCGTATGGCAAACGAGCTGCCCCACCGCCAGATCGAGAACCGTCGCCCCACAAACAGCGCCTCAGCCGAGTCGCTGAACCCCACGCAACGAGCTTTGGCGTTTAAGACCTTCGGCGTGATGGACACCGGCAAGCAGGACAAGCGTTCGCTTGCGGGTGCCGTCGTGATCTTCAGCAGCGTGCTCACCCTGTTCATCCTGATCAGCCTGACCGCCAAGAAGGTTGTGCAGGTCGCCCGGATGACCAACCTGACCGCACCGGTGCCTACCCACCATGAAGAGCCGCCCAAGCCGAAGCCGCCGGTAAAGTTGCCCAAGCCGCCCGTGGTGAAGGTGGAGCCTCCCAAGCCAATGATCAATCCGCCGGTCGTCGAGGTCCCGGAGCCACCCAAAGTTCAGCCGCCCGTGATCAAACCTGCACCGACTCCGGTGGCCACTCCCGCACCGCCCAAGGCCGTCACACCGCCGCCGGCACCCAAGCCGGTGGCGATCCAGATCGCTCAGGCAGCTTCGGTCCCCAATAACAGCGCACATCCCAGCGCGATTCGCCTTGGCAGCATGAGCAATCCGATCAACAATACGGCCGGACCCGCTGTGTCGCCAGTCAATCTCGGTCAGTCCGGCGCGCCTGGCATGAATGCAGCCAACACCGGCTTTGGCAATCCTTCCAAGATCGCAATCTCCGGCTCGGGTAGCCCGAACGGGACAAATCTTGCCGGCCGCGATAACTCGGCACACGTCATCAAGGGGCTGGGTAGCGGCATTCCGGGCGGCACTGGCCCAATGAACGGCAAGTCGGCCGGTGCAATTCAGATCGCCAGCAACACCGCTCCGCCGCCCATCCGGACAGCCGCCGCGCAGCCCGTGGCTGCTGCAAAGACCGCACCCAAGGTGCTGTTTAAACCGCGTCCTGAGTACACAGACGACGCCAAAAGTAACCACATTGAAGGCACGGTCTACGTCAAGATCCACGTGACGACTGCCGGTGCTGTTCAGGTGGTGGGAGTGTCCAGCGGTCTGGGTCACGGACTCGATCAGTCTGCTCTGCGTGTTGCCGAGGGCATGCGCTTTCAACCTGCCACCCAGGATGGCCATCCCGTTGACTGGGATGGCGTTGTCAACATCACTTTCCAGCTGGCCGGGTAAACTGGCCAGTAACCCCATCACCCCCGCGATGTTGCAGTCAAACCGGAGCTGAGCCACTAGACTGGAATGACTGCAACTTACCTGCTCAGGAGTAACCGAACCATGATGAAGCTTTCCAGGCTTTATGCCGCCAGCCTGCTTGCCGGCGTTCTCGCCGTCAGTGCTGCGTCTGCCCATGCGGCCATTCCCCTGCTTGGCAAGAAAAAAGCGCAGGATGATCTTCCGGCGCGCAAGCTGACACCGGCGCAGAACGCCTTAGTCGATAAGGCGGTTGCGCGTGAGGCGGAAGTTGTGAAGGTCATCAAAGACCGGGCTCCGCTGGTAGAAACCTACATCCAGAATATGAAGCAGGATGACAAACTGCTGCAGGTTCCGGAGTCCGACCAGCACTTCCTGGGCCGTGTCGATTTCAATAAAGTCATTGGCGACAACACCTACCAGACCAAGGCCGCAGACCACGGCGAAAAAAAGGGTTTGCTTAGCAAGGTCAATGTCTTCAAGGGTTCGTTGGGCTACGTCACCAGCCTGAACAAACAACTGCATCTTCAATTCAGTGAAGCCGGCTTTGTGCAAATGCTGCTCATTGACTCGAAAGACTTCAATCGCAACGAATACAAGTTCGGTTTTGTGCGCAATGACTTTCTCGGCTCCGTGCCGACGATGGTCTTTGACGTGGAGCCAGCCACCAAGCGCACCCGCGGCCGCTTTCTTGGCCGCATCTGGGTAGAACGCCGCGGCGGCAACATCATCCGCTTCGACGGCAGTTTCTCTGGCACGGAAAAGGACATTCGCGAGTACTACCACTTCGATTCGTGGCGCACCAATGTTCAGGAAAACCTCTGGCTGCCAAACACGAACTACGTCGAGGAAAGTGATCCGAAGAGCACCGAAAACACGGTCAAGTTCAAGGCTGTGAATCACATCTGGGGCTATGTTCTGAAAGTGCCGAACAAGGACACCGAGAACGTGGACGTGGAAGTGCAGGGCGCTACCGACGTGTCGAACGACGCCCAGGACACCTCTCCCCTGGGAGCACAGCGCGCCTGGGTGCAGCAGGCAGAGGACAACGTTCTGGACCGGCTCTTTCAGGCGGGTCTTCTGGACGCGCCGTCGGACTTCGACAAGATTCTTGAGCAGATTGCCGGCAACGTGCTCGCGTACAACAACATTCAGGTGGCACGCCCCATCCGCGTGCGTACCCTGCTCACTGAGCCTCTGGAGTCACTCGCAATCGGCAACACGATCGTGCTTTCCAAGAGCTTGATCGACACAACGGCGGTTCCGGGCAGCAATAACGAGCAGGTCAACAATCTGTATGCGGTGGTTGCCTTCCAGCTTGCTCACATCATCCAGGGTCACCGGCTGGACACCAAGTACGCCTTCAACGATCGGCTGCTCTTCCCCGATACTTCCGCGTTTGTGCGCATTCCTATGCACCACACCGACAAGGACAATGAGGAAGCGTCCAAGAAGACTGTCGAGTTGCTGCAGCCCAAAGAACTGCAGGATGCGGCCGGACAGTTCGGCTTGTACCTTGCTCAACTCCAGGCACGCTCCAAGGCATTGACCGCGCTGAACGAGCCGATGATCGGCGATTCTCTCCTCAAAGATCCCAAGGCCAACACATTCTGGCTGCAAGCTCTGGTAGGCAAAGGTCAGAAGCTGAACATGGACGACCTGAAGCAGAATGCAGCCATGCCGCTGGGTTCGTTTCTGCGCTTCGATCCATGGACGGATCAGGTGGTGCAGTTGCACGCAGCATACGAGCCGCTGCTGTCCTCGCGCGACAAGATGCCGTTTGAAGTCACGCCGGTTTACCTGAAGCTTGCCTACTACAAGGCTCCCACAACGGCAGTGGATCAGGCGGCAACCGCGGCAGCCAATGCCAGCGCCAACGGAACAGCAACGGCAGTACCGGCCGATGCGAATCCTGCAGCCGGCACAAGCCCGGCCAATGGTACAGTTCCGGCAGCGAGCGGAACTGCCCAGCCGGCGGCGGGCACAGCTCCTGCAAACGGCGCAACGACGAACCAGCCGGCAACCGCTCCCCCAACCAGCGGAACCAGCAACCCGCCCCAGAACTAACTCAAACAGGCCGGTTCTCCAATTTACGAGTAGCCGGCCTGTTTGCCTCGACCACACACTTCAGCACAATTCTATGTCTCGCAAGGAGTTCCATTGCACACGAAAGCCAGTACCCCACCGGCCCGGACACCAGACTGCGTCCCGCTCATGAAAAGAGCGCGCCAGACCGATGATTCTGCCATGCGTGCAGCACTGATTGCTTTGCGGGCCCGTCCCCTCACGTTCCTTTTTGCCCTTGCCGTACTTTGTTTTCCTGCGCAGAGAATCATAGGCCAGGCATCACCGACTGCCGTGCGTTCCGGCGATCTTCAGGTAGGCGGCGGATTCACGATCGCCAATGGCGACTACGATCACCCGACGTACCGCGGTTTCAACATCTACTCCAGCTTCGATTTCAAACCGCACTGGGGCGTTGAGGTCGACTTCCATCAGCTGAATACCCCCAGCCCATATACCTATTACGAGCGGACCTACGAAGTTGGTGGACGGTACGTCCGGCACTATGGCATCGTGAACCCGTATGCCCGCCTCATGGTCGGCCGTGGTGTTTTCAATTACCAGTTCAACATTGCCAACCTGGCCTACAACATGGCGGCGGGCGGTGTGGGTGCCGACGTGAACGTGAGCCGCCGTGTCAACGTGCGGGCCGACTTCGAATATCAGCAATGGTATGGATTCAAGGGTGTGGTGAGCGGAACAAGTATTACCAATGCCACTGGCACGCTTTCGCCTTCGCTGTTCACAATCGGGGCCGCGTACCACTTCCAGTAAACGGCTCTAATTGCCAACAGAAAGGCCCCGAAGCTTCGGGGCCTTTTGTTGCCGCTTTCTGGAAACTAGAAGTGGTAAGCAATGCCCAGAGCCGGCGTTGAGATGACTTCATATCGGTTGGTGCTGAAGTTGCTGCCCTCAATTTTGAAACTGGGTGCCTTCACCACCAGCGCGTGATAGCCAAGGCGGACGTCGAAGCTGGGACTGATCTCATACGCGACACCACCACCAAACATACCGCCAAGCGCAATCTGCCGGCTGGCATCGAGTGTGGTCGTGCCGAAATCCTTCAGCGGCGAGAAGAAAACGCCTGCTACACCGCCTTCGACAAATGGATTCAGCTTGCGGTAGTTCCGGCTATACACATATCCGAGTGAAAATTCCTGTTGGCGTGCGTGCACCTTGAACGTTTCGCGGCTGTTGCGCAGGTAATCGGTGTACTGGGCGAAGCCATAGTTCGCTTCCAGCGCCGACCGCGGTGTGAGCATGTAACGGTAGCTTGCCAACGCTCCCAAAGCGGTGTTGGTGTTGAGCTGCACGCCGTTGCCATTGACCTGCGGAGCGAAAAGGAAAGTGCCGCTGATGCTGACATCCTGGCGGCTTTCCTGCGCGAACGCTGCGGTGGCCGAGCCGGCCAGCAGAGCGCACAACAAAAGTGTCTTCTTCATGCGAGAAATGTCCAAACCCTCGAAAGCTGAATCTGCGCGCGAGCGCAAGCCGCACACGGCCATTTGTTGGCAGACCGGGCGCTCATGGCTTCCGTTACCTCGCTAATTGTACCTGTACGACTCTGCCAAACGCGGATCGTGAGCGGTTACGCTGTTTTCTCCCGGGTGAAAATCTCCTAAGCTGGACGTGTACTTCCAGGCGCACAGGCCATCATGAGTTTTGTCGCGATCAACCTGCTCTTGCCCGCTGTTCTGGCCGTGCACCAGATCGAGGAGGTTGCACGCTTTCAGGAGTTCAGCAACAGCTTTCCACCCTGCCTGCCAAGCCGCTTTCGCGAACGGTCCTCCATTCTGGCGGCAGTCATCCTTCTAACGCTGGCCGTCTCCGTTCTAGCCATTTTCACGTGCATGCTCCGCGGCTCGCCATGGCTGCCGTTCTCTCGCATGGCCATCTTTGCGCTGCTGCTGAATGGATTCAGTCATTGTGTACGGTCTGTCCAGCGACGCAAGTTGCTGCCCGGCACAGTTTCAGCGGCGCTGCTGATCCTGCCATATGGCGCGATTGCCGTGCTGCTGATGCGGTCGTCCGGTCTGCCGATGGCATCGTTGCTGCGTGACGCATTGGCGGGTGCCGCAATGATGCCCTGCGTTGCCGTTGCCTTCCTCACGATGGGAGCTTGTTCCACAACTCTGCTCAGGCTTTTCGAAGCACCGCAGCCAATCAGCGATCGCGCTCCGGAGTAAAGCAATAGGCACCCCCGGCGCGCTTGGCATAGGCCTCCATCTGCCGCAGAAACGCCATGGCTGCATGGGAAAGCACTGCCTCGCGACGATGGATCAAGCGCAGCTTCCGCTCCATCTGCAGCTCTTTCACCGGCACACGCACCAGCACGCCGGAGGCAAGTTCCCGCTGAACCGTCAATGCCGGCACCAGAGCCACGCCGTTGCCCTGCTCCACAAACCGCCGGACGGCCTCCAATGAGGGCAACTCCATGTCAATGCGGAGAACTGTGTCGTACCGCCGGAAGGCCTCCAGTACCTTGGCCCGCTGAGGCGAGGGCACGTTGTGCGCAATAAAGTGTTCTGCCCCGAGCTGGCGGATGGTGACGCTGCCTGCCGCCGCCAGCGCGTGATGCGGATTGACGATCAGGGCTAGCTCATCACGGTAGATCACCACCGACCGAAGCGTTGCATCCTCCGGCCGAAAGCTGACGATCCCGATCTCCACGGAGCGCGCCACCAATTCATCCGGGATCCGGCTTGCATAGGAGCGCTGCACCGTGACCTTGATGAGCGGGTGGGTGCGGCAGAAGTGGTCCAGCACCGGCAGCAGCGAAAGACAGGTGTACTCGTTGGCGGCAAGTGTCAGCCGGCCGCGGTGCAGTGACCGCAACTCACCTAGTGCCTCGGTTGCCTCGGTACGCAGATTGAGCAACTTTTGCGCGTAGTCCCGAAGCACCTCGCCTGCGTCTGTAAGAGAACCGTCGCGCGCGGACCGCTCCAGCAGTGACTCACCCAGTTCGGCTTCCAGCTTGGCGATGGCCTGGCTGACTGCGGGCTGGGTACGGTGCAGCCGCGCTGCTGCCCGGGAAAAACTCCGCTCCTCCGCCACGGCCAGAAACGTTTCCAATGCGAACAGGTCCATGCCTCACAAGGTAAGCGGGGAAATGACTATAAGCAAATTGAATCTGCTTATCATGTCCGATAAGACCAGCTTATGGCTATACTTCTCAATAACAAGGGGTGGCAATATGGGTCCACATGAGAATCAGGTGCTGTTTTTTGACACCACCCTGCGCGACGGTGAGCAATCGCCCGGCTGCACCATGCACCATGGCGAGAAGCTGCGGTTCGCGCACCAGCTTGCCACGCTCAATGTAGACATCATCGAGGCAGGATTTCCGATTGCTTCCGATGGGGATTTTGCCTCTGTGAAGGCCATTGCGCAGGAAGTGCGTGGCCCTAAGATCGCCGCGCTGGCCCGCTGCCGGAAAGGTGACATCGAACGAGCCGCGGCAGCGGTGGAAGGCGCAGCCACCAGCCGCATTCACACGTTTATCGCGTCGTCCGATTTACATCTGGAAGCCAAGCTGCGCATGACGCGCGCGCAGGCGCTGGATCAGGCGGCTGAGTGCGTCCGGCTCGCAAAAACCTATGCCGAGGACGTCGAGTTCTCCGCAGAAGACGCCACACGCTCCGATCTCGAGTTTCTGATCGAGTTGATTCGTGTCACCTTGCAGGCCGGTGCGACGACCATCAATCTGCCCGACACGGTTGGCTATTCCACGCCCGGCGAGTACCGGCAGATGTTTGAGACAGTGCGCGCGCGTGTGCCCGGCATCGAGCAAGCCGTGCTTTCCACTCACTGCCATGACGACCTGGGCCTGGCCGTCATTAACACGCTTGCCGGTGTGCAGGGCGGCGCGCGGCAGGTTGAGGTATCCGTGCATGGCATCGGCGAGCGCGCCGGCAACGCGGCACTGGAAGAAGTCGCGGCGCTCATGAAAATCCGGCATGACCGTTACCCATTTACAAACGCGCTGAAGCTGGACGAAATCGGTGCGACCAGCCGCATGCTTGACGAAATGATTTCGTTTACACCCTCACCCAACAAGGCGATCGTGGGCAGGAATGCCTTCGCCCATGCCAGCGGCATCCATCAGCACGGCATGCTGGCCAACCCGCTCACTTACGAGATCATGTCCGCCGCCAGCTTTGGCGTGCACGCGCACACGATCGTGCTGGGCAAGCACTCCGGCCGGCGGGCGTTGGAACACCGGCTGCATGAACTTGGACATGCCCTCACCCATGACGAACTGAACGAGGTCTACACACGATTCACGGAGCTGGCTGATCGCAAGAAGCTGATTTTCGATCAGGATGTGGTGGCGCTTCTGCCACAGCCCGCTTAGCGGGATTCGTCAATGCACCCAAGCCGTGCCATCCAATGTAGCCCGGATGTGACTGCTTTCTGCTTCGCTCAAAAGCTGGAGAAACATGCACCTGAAGATCGCACTACTGCCGGGTGACGGCATCGGGCCGGAAGTGACGGAACAGGCGGTTCACGTGCTGACTGCCGTGGCCAATCACGGTGGACATGTCTTCGAGTTTTTTCCACTGCTCATTGGCGGTGTGGCGATAGACGCACATGGCAAGCCGCTGCCGGACGAAACGCTTCATGTCACGTTGCAGTGCGATGCCGCGCTGCTGGGTGCCGTCGGCGACAACCGCTTCAATCCTCTGCCGCCCAGCGAGCGGCCGGAAGCGGGACTGCTGCAGATCCGCGCGGCGCTGGGCGGCTTCGCCAACCTGCGGCCTGCCATTTCGTATCGCGCGCTGGCCGACAATTCTCCATTGCGGCCGGAGATCACGGAAGATGCAAACATTCTCTTTGTCCGAGAACTTCTTGGCGGCCTCTACTTTGGCGAGCCGCGCGCATGGGACAAGACCGCCGGCCGTGCCTACAACACCATGGTCTACACGCGAGCTGAGGTGGAACGCGTCGCCCGCATCGCCTTTGAACTGGCCGCGGCAAGACACAACAAGGTGACCAGCGTCGACAAGGCCAACGTGCTGGAGACATCGCAGCTGTGGCGCGCGGTCGTCACGGAAGTCGCACGTGACTTTCCTTCTGTCACGCTGGAACATCAGCTCGTCGACTCCATGGCCATTCACCTCATGACGCGGCCACGCGACTTCGACGTCGTCTTAACGGAGAACCTCTTTGGCGATATCCTTTCCGACGAAAGTGGCGTGATTACCGGCTCACTGGGCATGCTGCCCTCGGCTACGCTGGGCGGCAAGGTGAACCTGTACGAGCCGGTGCACGGCTCCGCGCCGGACATCGCTGGCACGGGCAAAGCAAATCCCATCGGTGCCATCCTGACCGCGGCCATGGTGCTGCGCTATTCCGCCAATCTGGAGACAGAAGCGACGATGATTGAGAACGCCATTGTCGAAACTCTGGAAGAGGGCTTCCGCACGGCGGACATTGCACGTGGAACCGTTACCGGCCAACAGACAATTGCAACGGCAGAGATGGGCGCACTCATTCTGAACAAGGTCAACCAGAAGCTTGCCAATGCCGCAACCACTGTTCCACTCACGGCACTCTGATTCTGAGGCTCACATGGCAAATGGAACGAAAGCCGCACTGGCCAACGTTGTTGTGCTTCTGGCGCTGGCGGTGGTGTACTGGCGCACCTCGTCGGTCCTCTTCATCGTCATTGCATCGATTCTGATCTTTCCTCTCATGAACTTTTTGCTGGTGGCCACAGGCCGGCAAAACATTATCAAGCGCGATTGAACCACGCAGGAACAAGACATGGCCACACCAAAAACACTCTTCGAGAAAGTCTGGCAGCAACACCTGGTGGCCGAGCCCGCCGGTGAACCGCCGCTGCTCTACATTGACCTGCAGCTCGTCCATGAGGTCACGAGTCCACAGGCCTTTGAAGGTCTACGGCTGGCCGGCCGCAAGCTGCGCCGCCCCGACCGGCACATCGCTACCGTCGATCACAACGTGCCCACCACGAGCGTGCAGGACAGGCTGGTCATCGCCGACCAGATCAGCAACAAACAGGTGCAGGCCTTGCGGCAGAACTGCGCGGACTTTGGCGTGGAGTTCTTTGACGTGCAGGACGCGGCTCAGGGCATCGTGCACATGATCGGGCCGGAGCTGGGCGCCACCAAGCCGGGCATGACGATCGTCTGCGGCGATTCACATACCTCAACGCATGGAGCTTTCGGCGCGCTGGCCTTCGGCATCGGCACCAGCGAGGTGGAGCATGTGATGGCCACGCAGACGCTGCCGCAGGAGAAGGCCAAGACATTCCGCATCAACGTGGAAGGCGAGCTGCCTTTCGGCGTGACCGCGAAAGACATCATCCTCGACATCATCGGCCGCATCGGCACCGATGGCGCAACGGGCTACGTGATCGAATACGCCGGCTCGGCCATTCGCGCGCTCAGCATGGAAGGCCGCATGACTATCTGCAACATGAGCATTGAAGCCGGGGCGCGCGCCGGCATGATTGCCCCGGACGAAACGACCTTCGCCTACCTGAAAGGCCGCCGCTTCAGCCCCGGCACGCCATCGAGGGCGGATCATTTGCCGGCCATCGGAACGAACTCGTCATTTCGACCGGAGCAAAGCGAAGCGGAGAAACCTGCTTTTGCTTCAGACAGCACAGAAGCGTTTGCCCTATTCTTTGCAGCTCCATCGCAAACGGTAGGTTCCTCAGACTTCAGCGAAGCAAAATGGCAAGAAGCCGTCGCTCACTGGCGAACCCTCCCCACCGACCCCGGCGCACACTTCGACCGTGAGCTCCACATCGACGCGACCCAACTGTCACCGCGCGTCACGTGGGGTACCTCGCCCGGCATGGTCACGGGCATCGACGGCCAGGTCCCCAGCCCCGAAGACGCCCTCTCCGACGCCGACCGCAAGAGCTTCACGCGAGCTCTCGAATACATGGACCTTCAGCCCGGAATCCCGATCGAGTCGATCAAAGTCGACGCAGTCTTCCTCGGCTCCTGCACCAACGCTCGCATTGAAGATCTCCGCGCCGCCGCAAGCATCGTGCGCGGCCACCATGTCCCCACCACTGTACGCGCCATGGTCGTGCCCGGCTCGCAGCAAGTCAAGCGGCAGGCGGAAGCCGAGGGTTTGCAGGACATCTTCACCTCCGCCGGCTTTGAGTGGCGCGAACCCGGCTGCAGCATGTGCCTCGGCATGAACCCGGACATCCTGCAGCCCGGCGAACGTTGTGCCTCTACCTCCAACCGCAACTTCGAAGGCCGCCAGGGCCGCGGCGGGCGCACGCATCTGCTCAGCCCCGAGATGGCCGCGGCGGCAGCCATCACCGGACACCTGACCGATGTACGCAAGTGGCCCAGCATCGCCCCAAACCCCTCGCTCGCACCGGACGAAGTTCTCGTCGATGGAGGCTCGCGATGAAGCATTCTGCCTCGAAAGCCATCAATCCGGCGTTAGCACTGGTCCTTAGTTCGACCGCTCTGTGTCAGACGACTACCCACAGCGAGACCTGGACCGACCCCGACACACAACTAGTTTGGACAGCGAAGGATAACGGAAAAGACATAAGCTGGAAAGCGGCGGCCAGTCACTGCCACAAGTTAAGGTTAAGTGGCTTTTCTGATTGGCGGCTTCCTGCAATGATTGAAGCGCAAGCTCTCTACGACAAGCTTGCAGCATCGCCCGGCACGATGGGCCTCGAGCGCTATCACAACGTTGACGCAGCGACTTGGCACATTCGAGGCAATATCTTCCTCACCGGCACTATCTGGATCGACCAGAACCCCAAGGAGAGGTGCTTATGGACCTGTTACGCTCCTCACTTTGATTTCAATGAAGGAAAAGCTGACGTAGATCCTGCTGGCTGGCCATATCCATTTGACGGCATGAGGGCTTTATGCGTGCGGGGCTCACAGACCAAAGCACAGTCAGGCAGCAATGGAGGTGATGCATGACCCCCATCAACATCCTCACCTCAAAAGCTGCGCCGCTGCCGCTGCCCAACATCGACACGGACCAGATCATCCCCAAACAATTCCTGAAACGCATCGAGCGCACCGGCTACGGCGACTTCCTCTTCTACGACTGGCGCCGCATCCAGGAAGGCCCGAACGCCAGCCAACCCAACCCGGACTTCGTGCTCAACAAGCCCGAGTACGCCGGTGCTGAAATCCTGATTGCCGAAAAGAACTTCGGCTGCGGCTCGTCAAGGGAACATGCCGCATGGGCGATCTTCCAGTACGGCTTTCGCGCCGTTATCGCACCCAGCTTCGCGGATATCTTCTACTCCAACGCGGGCAAGAACGGCATCGTCCTCGTGCGTCTCGACGACGACAAAGTTGAAACGCTCATGCAGCGGTCTCTTAAGAGCCCCAATCACCAGATCACCATCAACCTGGAACGCCAAACCATCGTCGATGACGAAGGCTTTCACGCCCGCTTCGAGATCGACCCGTTCCGGAAAGACTGCCTGCTGAACGGGCTGGATGACATCGGGTTGACGCTGCGACATGCGAATGCGCTTGACTCCTTTGAAGTAGCGCATGACGCGGAGTTCTGGTCCGCCCCGAAGCATCTGCATGCAAAGGAGGTACGTTGAGTCAGTTCCCCGGCAAACGCAACTCGACCGTCCTCACTGAAGGCCCATCCCGCGCGGCCGCGCGCTCCTACCTGCGCGGCGTCGGCTTCAGCAAGGACGACCTCGCCAAACCCATCATCGGCATCGCCAACACCTGGACCGAGATCGGACCCTGCAACTTTCACCTGCGCCAAGTCGCCGAGGCGGTCAAGCAGGGTGTGCGCGAGGCCGGCGGCACGCCCATGGAGTTCAACACCGTCACCATCTCCGACGGCATCACCATGGGCACCGAGGGCATGAAGGCCTCCCTCATCTCGCGCGAGGTCATCGCCGACTCCATCGAACTGGTCACGCGCGGCAACAGCTTTGACGGCCTGGTCTGCATCGCCGGCTGCGACAAGAACATGCCCGCCGCGATCATGGCGCTGGCACGGCTCGACATCCCCGGCATGATGCTTTACGGCGGCAGCATCGCACCGGGCACGCTGAAACAAGCAGACGGCAGCACGAAGGAAATCACCATCCTGAACGTCTTCGAAGGCATGGGCTCGCACGCCGCCGGAAAGATCACCGACGACGAACTGGAAGCGTTGGAAGCCGCGGCCTGCCCCGGTGCCGGTGCCTGCGGCGGCCAGTTCACCGCCAACACCATGGCCATGGCCGGCGAGTTCCTCGGCATCAGTCCTATGGAGATCACCGGCGTGCCCGCGCTTAGCCCGCAGAAAGCCAATGCCAGCCGAGAGGCCGGCCGCATGGTCATGGATCTCGTTCGCAAGGACATCAAGCCATCCCAAATCCTGACGCGGCAGTCACTCGAGAACGCGATCACCGCCATCTGCGCTTCGGGCGGTTCGACCAACGCCGTGCTGCACCTGATCGCCATCGCGCATGAGCTCGACATCCCGCTCACCATGGAGGACTTCGACCGCATCAGCGAGCGCACGCCCTTCATCTGCGACCTCTCCCCCGGCGGCAAGTACGCCGCGAAGGACTACCAGGATGCCGGCGGATCGCGCGTGCTGGCCGAGCGGCTCATCGAGCGTAACGGGCTGCACGACACCCTGACCGTAAGCGGCAAAACGCTGCACCAGGAAGCTTCGACCGCCATCGAAACGCCCGGCCAGCCCGTCATCCACACCTGGGCGGAGCCGCTCAAGCCCACCGGCGGCCTCGTCATCCTGCGCGGCAATCTCGCGCCCGAAAGCTGTGTCGTCAAAGTCGCCGGCCACGAGCGCATCCACCACACCGGCCCCGCCCGCGTCTTCGACTCCGAAGACCTCTGCCACGCCGCCGTCGAGCGCGGCGAAATCCGCCCCGGCGACGTGCTCGTCATCCGCTACGAAGGCCCCCGCGGCGGCCCCGGCATGCGCGAAATGCTCGCCGTCACCGCCGCCATCAAGGGCATCCCCGAGCTGAGCGAAACTGTCGCCCTGCTCACCGACGGCCGCTTTTCCGGCGCCACCCGCGGCCTGATGGCCGGCCACGTCGCCCCGGAAGCCCAGCTTGGCGGTCCCATCGCGGCGGTGCGCGAAGGCGACCGGATCACCTTCGACATTCCGAACCGGCAGTTACGGCTGGAAGTCAGCGAGGGGGAGCTTGCGTCGCGGCTTGCTGGATTTCAAGCACCCAAGCCGAAATACAAAAGCGGAGTGTTTGCAAAGTATGCAAACTCGGTAACTAGCGCGAGTATTGGTGCGGTGACGAGCTAAAATTATGAAAACACGTTCGACTGCATTGATGACCGAAAAGCAGATTTCTTTTCTGCTGCTATCAGTAACATTGGTCATTGCGGCTATAGACGCCCACTTCAAAGGCGGTGTAGGCGAGTTTTTTGGGTCGTGGGCCAGCAACTTTTTATGGTGCGCTGCACTGTCGAAGATCATCGCTGTCGTGAGTACCTTCCGAAATGACAAGCCCACCCGTCGTCTGTCTGTTCAACTCGGCACGGCTGTACTACTTATAGTTTTGCTCATCGTGAGTAGGATAGGTCTTTATGGCCATCCGAATCCCAAAGCAGTAGGTGAGAAAAGCGTCCGCGAACTTTCACAAATGAAGACCACATCTCAACGACCTCAGGATCATGATTCTCAGTCAGGCTTACTCACAAATCTCGAAGCCGTTGATGCCCGAGAGCGATTTAGATCAACTCTGACGAAGATCGATCTTTCCGCTGCTACGGATCCTGACGACTATATCAATCGTTGCGAGAAGGTTCGACCATTAATACCTAGCATGCAGGATTACTACGCGGAGGCAAGGCGAAACGTTATCGACGCCGTTAGAAGACATCCTGCTGATAAGAGTCTGTTGAGGGTAGCCGACTTCGTTCTTGCGATCAATCAGAAGGATGAAGCGGGTGTGGACCTCTTAAATCAAGAGATGCACATGGCGGAGCAGATGAAGACGGTCCCAAAGAAGCAAAGGCGAGATTTCTTTGCTCAAAAGATTGGCCCATTGCAGATGCAAGAGGTTCGGATCGCGAAGGAAGAAATAGAGCTCGCCCGTAAAGCTAAAGCAGACGGCCTACCGTTGCCCGACTACATCGAAGGTGCCTTATGACGGCATATGAACAGCGCCTTAAGAGAACCCTCCGCTTAAGCCTTGCGGCCCAGCTTCTTATGCCGTCGGGCCTCCAGCCCTTAAGCTGGAAAGCTGAAGCGCAGCGTCATCTGCACACTTTGAAGAAGCCAGTATGAGCTTCCTTTCGCGTCTCCTGGGACAATCAGAAAAGGCAAACCTACCTGCCCCACACGCCGTCATCGTCACATTGAACATCGCCGATTTCGACATGGAGTCCACCGGCTACGAAGACAGCGAACTGTGCGAGTTGGAAGATAAGCTGACCGAAGTTCTGGCCGATGCGGATGCAGGTGAGTTCAGGGAAAACGAGTTCCGCGCAGACAGCGTGCTGAGCACTTACACCGGCCCGGATGCGGACAGGATGTTTCAAGTAGTACGGCCCGTACTGCGCGCTTCACCTCTTGGCCGCAAAGCACGTGTCACTCTTCGGCAGGGTGCACAGGGCGCACCAGAAAGAGAAGTTCCGGTCGCATGACAACGCAACAACACTTAGCAGGAGCAACCGACATGAGCAGCGAGAAAATGCACGCCGCACCCACCCTGACCGGTGCCGAAATCCTGTGGGCCACGCTCGCCGGCGAAGGCGTCACGACCGTCTTCGGCTACCCCGGCGGCGCGATCCTGCCGGTCTATGACGCGCTACGCAAATTCCCCACCATCCATCACGTGCTGGTGCGGCATGAGCAGGGTGCCTCGCACATGGCCGATGGCTACGCGCGCGCCAGCGGCAGGGTGGGCGTGTGCGTGGCGACGAGCGGCCCGGGCGCGACCAACCTCGTCACCGGTCTGGCCACAGCCATGCTCGACTCCATCCCGGTCGTCGCCATCACCGGCCAGGTCGCCAGCAAGGTACTGGGCACCGACGCCTTTCAGGAAATCGACATTACCGGCATCACGCTGCCCATCACCAAGCACAATTACGTGGTGACACGCGCCGAAGACATTGCGCCGACCCTGCGCGAGGCCTTCCAGGTCGCCGTCAGCGGTCGGCCCGGCCCCGTTCTGGTCGACGTCACTAAGGACGCGCAACAGGGCACGGCCATCTTCGACTTCGACATGTCCAAGCCGCGGCCCTACCGCCCGCACCCCATGCTGCGCGCCGCGCAAGCCGAGCTGTCCACCGACCTGGGACGCGCGCTCGAACTGATCTCCACGTCCAAGAAGCCGGTCATCCTGGCCGGCCACGGCATCTTGCAGAGCGGCGCGGAGGCCGCCGTGCAGAGCTTTGCCGAGCGCCACGGCATCCCCGTCGCGACGACGCTTCTGGGCCTCGGCGGCTTTCCGGCCTCGCATCCGCTGGCTCTCGGCATGATGGGCATGCACGGCGAATCGTGGGTCAACCATGCCATTCAGCAGGCGGATTTGCTGCTCGCCTTCGGCATGCGTTTTGACGACCGCGTGACCGGCAACCTCTTACACTACGCACCCAACGCGAAAAAGATTCATGTGGAGATCGACCCGAGCGAGGTCAACAAAAACGTCAAGGTCGACGTTGCTCTCATCGGGGATTTGAAGCAGGTGCTGGGTCGGTTGGACGCTGCGCTGAATCCAGAAAAACCCATGTCCGAAGATCCGGACATGGGGCACCCAGCTTCGCATGACCTCTTGTCTAAACCGATGCAAAACTCTCCTACTGATCCGTCATTTCGACCGGAGCAAAGCGCAGTGGAGAAACCTGCTTCCCTCGCCCCGAACCAAGCATCTCGGGTCAGCGGACAAACAGCAGGTTTCTCCGCTGCGGACGCAAAGAACGCGTCCTCCGGTCGAAATGACGATCTCCTGATACAGGACAGCTTGAAAGACCAGACCCGCCCGTGGCGCGAAGAAATCCGCTCCCTCAAAGGCGACGCCAGCGTCCGCGACATCATCAATCTGCCCGACAACGGCCACCTCTACGCCGCACACGTCATTCATGACATCTGGCAGGAGGCCCGCGCCGCCGGCCGGCTGGAGCAGACCATCATCGCCACCGACGTGGGCCAGCACCAGATGTGGGAGGCGCAGTACTTCCGCCACGAGGTCACGCGTACGCTCGTCACCAGCGGCGGCCTGGGCACCATGGGCTTCGCGTTGCCGGCGGCGATTGGTGCCAAGATGGCCTGCCCGGAGAAAGACGTCTGGGTCATCGCCGGCGACGGTGGCTTCCAAATGACCGCCGCCGAACTCTCCACCATTCAGCAGGAAGGCCTGCACCTGAACATCGCCATCATCAACAACGGCTTTCTCGGCATGGTTCGCCAGTGGCAGGAGGCCTTCTACGACAAGAACTATGCCAGCTCGCCCATCCTCTCGCCCGACTTCGTGAAACTCGCCGACGCCCATGGCATCCCGGGCGCACACGTTTGTTCACGCTCAGAAGTCCTGCCCGCCGTTACCCGCGCCCGCACCGGCAAGGGCTCGTTTCTCATCAACTTCGCAGTCGAGAAAGAGGACGGCGTCTACCCGATGATCGCTCCGGGATCCGCGCTGCATGAGATGGTAAGACGGCCAAATCCGCTGGTGGAGACGAGTGAGGAGTAACTTTGCGCTTACGTTCTAGGTATCTCGCCGCCAGCGCATCCGGTGTGGCTGTCGTCACGACAATCTGCGCGTTGGCATGCCTTCCTCATCTATGGCCAGTTCTGGTTCTGCTCGCTCCGGGCATTCTGCTCGGACTGCTAGTCGCGCCTGAGGGTGTTCATGCAGATCACTTCTACCTAGGCCTAAGCGTTGCAGCCGTGACGAACCTTCTGCTGTATGCCTACACGACTTACATAGTTCGACAATGGCGTACTCGGCAGTTATGGCAATGTCGTGGGTAAATTTGGCGGGCTGAAGGCCCGCGCTACTCTAGCCTGGGGCAACGCCCCAGGTAAACATCCCTTCACGGATTGCGGGCTGAAGGCTCGCGCTAAACGCCTAATCCCACGCAAACCTCTCATCGAACGCGACGCCATACTTCACGAACATCGCCCTCATCTCCGCCTGAAAATCGCGCCGGGCATGGTGCTTTTCTTGGTCGTCGATGTACCGGATCAAAGCGGACCTGTCACCCAGGCCGACGGAGAAGGCCGCATACCCGCGCTGCCACCGGAACTTCGCGAACTCCGGGCCCTTGGTCTTGATCCATTTTGCAGAGGAGACCTTCAGGCGTTCGATCAACCGCGCCATGCACTCGGTTCGGGCGAGGTAGACCGCAATGTGAACGTGGTCTGCCACGCCGCCGACGCGTACGCACACATTTTCGGAGTGGCCCAGGACAGTAGCGAGGTAGGCGTGCATCTCCGGCCGGATTGCGTCATTCAGGAAGGACCGGCGGTCTTTCGTACTGAAGATAATGTGAACCAGAACAAAAGCAAGCGACTGCGGCATAAGCGCGAGCCTATCCGGACGCTTGGTCCGCCGCATCGGCCTTTAGCGCGGGCCTACAGCCCGCAGGTGCTATTGACACGTCTACCTGGGGCGTTGCCCCAGGCTAAGATAGCTCGGGCCTTCAGCCCGATGTGGCAACGTGTCTTGCCATCTGAGCTCGAACTATCTGACACGGTCGCTACATTGAATCTTCAACAACACTCTGTACCTGACGAACACTCGTTGCGCATAACCGGGCATGCATTTGTCCGCATATTGTTCTATTGAGGCCTCCCATGCTGCACACCTTCATCGCCCTAGTCGACAACAAGCCCGGCGTCCTCACCCGCGTCGCTTCCCTCTTTCGCCGGCTCAACATCAACATCGCCTCGCTCACCGTGGGCGAAACGGAGCGCGAAGACGTCTCTCGCATGACCATCGTCTGCGACGCGCCGGACAACGCCGCGCACCGCATCCGTGCGTCGCTCTACAAGCTCGAGATCACGCGTGAAGTGGACGAGGTCAACCGCAGTGAGGCCGTCGTGCGCGAGCTCTGCCTGATCAAGGTTGCGGCCGGGCCGACATCACCCCATGGTGTGAGTTCGCGCACGCAGATCTTTGAGCTGGCACAGGTCTTCCGCGCGCGCGTGGTGGACCTGGCGCCTGAATCCATCATGCTGGAGATGACCGGCTCCGCCTCCAAAATCGAAGGCCTGGTGCAGGTCCTACGCGAGTCCGCGTACGAGATCCTGGAAGTCAGCCGCACCGGCCGCATGGCCATGCGCCGCGGCGCGCACTCCAGCCGCGTGATGCGCGCGCTCGGCAGCAAGGCACACGAGGCAAGCTATGATTTGAACGAAGACCCAGACGCCCTCGACCCCATGAATACCCTGCCCCACCAGTTTGAAGAGCATGAGGCCTGAAGCAGTGGGCACATTCACGTTGAACCCGCATCGTTGGAGCCACGCCACCTTCACAGGGGTGATCCTGGCGGTGTTCTGGGGTGTGCTATTCCGGCTGGCGGCGGGGTTGGAACAACACGCAGGTCCATTCAAGGCTGCTGGCGCACAGAATGCTTCCAGGATGATGACGCTCGCCTTTATTGTGCTGGGACCGCTGACGATCGGTTTTATCTCGGCATACGTCCCCGGCCGCCGCCAGCATCTACCTATCAGCAAGGCCATTCTTCTGCCATGGTCGCCGTTGTTCATCACGTGTGCCGTCGCGGCACTCTTTGCGTGGGAGGGTTCCATCTGCGTCGTGCTTCTGCTGCCGATCGGAATGCTTTTTAGCTCGATCGGCGGCTTGCTGGCGTTGGCGGTCACGCGCCTCCTGCGGGCACGGCCTGCCGTGGTTTCCTGCGCTGCCATGCTGCCGTTCATTCTTATCTTTGCCGAAGCCCGAATGCAGCGCCCAGTGGAGATGCGCACCGTTGAGAACACGATCCGCATTCATGCTGATGCCGCAACTGTCTGGCAAAATATACAGTCCGTCCCGCCCATTTCGGCCAATGAACTGCGGCCGACATGGACGCACCGCATCGGCTTCCCGAGGCCAGTCGCCGCCGTGCTCTCGCGGCCCGGGATCGGGGGAGTGCGTACCGCCAGCTTTGAGCATGGTCTTGTCTTTTACGAGACCGTGAATGATTGGCAGCCGCTTCATCAGCTTGGTTTCACCATCAAGGCGGATACAGAACACATCCCGCCCACGACGCTGGACGAGCACGTGAAGATTGGCGGACCGTACTTCGACGTGCTGGATGGGCAATACCGCATCGAGCAAGACAATGACGGTACTATCCTGCTGCGGCTAACATCGCAGCAACGGCTTTCCACCGACTTCAACGGCTACGCGGCGCTTTGGTCCGACGCCGTAATGGGCAGCCTGCAAAGCTCGATCCTGGAGGTTATCCAGCATCCCTGCGAGGCAACATCGCACGCCAACGCCTCCCTTTCCGCGCCCAACCACCCATAGCAAAGGAACGACACCACATGGCAAAGACCTACCACGATAACGACGCAGACCTCTCCCTCATCCAGTCGAAAAAAGTCGCCATCATCGGCTATGGCTCTCAGGGCCACGCACATGCTCTCAACCTCAAGGATTCTGGCGTGGAGGTGAAGGTCGGCCTGCGCGCAGGTTCGAAGGGCGCGGAGAAGGCGAAGGCCGCCGGGCTGGAAGTTCTGAGCGTCGCCGAATCGGCGGAGTGGGCCGACACCATCATGGTGCTGGTGCCGGACCAGACTGCCGCGGCGGTCTACAAGGAGATTGAGCCCGGCCTGTCGATGAAGACCGCCTTGGCCAAAACCCTCATGTTCGCCCACGGCTTCAACATCCGCTTCCGCACCATCACTCCGCCCGCGCACGTGGATGTCTCGCTCGTCGCTCCCAAATCGCCCGGCCATCGCGTGCGTGAGGTCTTCACCGAGGGCGGCGGCGTCCCGGCGCTCGTCGCCG
>CAXTPQ010000032.1:0-30674 GCA_964246215.1 uncultured Terriglobus sp.
TGGCTCCGGCGGAGTACGAACCTTCGGGCTGCGCGGTGGTGGCGTAGAAACCACGCGGGTGGTGGCGCGGATGACCGGGACGGCGGGCGGAGCGGGCACTTTGACCGGCACCTGGGCGGTGAGGCTGTTCAATGCAAGCCCGAGCAGGCAGAGAACAGCCGCCAAGGTAGATGTTTGCAGCGAAAATGGGCCGGCACCTGCGCAACGAATTATCGCAGGTGCGGTTGAGCACTTGGGTAACCGCTTCCCGCGGCACCGGCTCTTTCATCCATCACGTTCAGGGGATGCAAAGCAGCGGGCTTGTCTTTTTCACCTTTGAAGGCTCCGGTGCGGGTCGTTGGCTGCTCTTCTATGAAGAGCTTAAAGCCTTAGAACTTGGAGATTCGTTACGAAAGAGCAGCTTTAGCGCAACGGGACTTGCCGCTCCACTGCCGGCAGAACTGCTGTGTTCCAACTTGGTCGATGAATGAATCTCCGAGAACTTGCTCGACATTCTCTTTAAATGGAAGGTATCCAAGTCCTTCCTGTTGATCTTTTCCATTTTGGGCTATGTCACTCGTCTGGAGTTGCCGATACAACTACCATGTCATTTGCATACACGGTTCGTGATGCGAGGGTAGAGCAGGGGAACTACATGGGAAGCGCATTCCACGAGAACCGTCACATCCAGGCCCTGCGTAAGTTGCAGATTCTGGACACACCCGAAGAGCTTGAGTTCGATGAAGTCGTGGAATTGGCGGCCCAGATCTGCGGTACACCCATCAGCACGGTGACTCTGGTGGATGAGCATCGGCAGTGGATCAAGGCGGCAGTCGGGCTCCGGGAGAAGGAAATGCCCCGCAGCCAATCCTTCTGCAGCCATGCCATTCAGCATCAAGAGATGCTCGTGGTGGGCGATGCTTCCAGGGATCCGAGATTTCATGACAATCCGCTGGTCACAGACAATCCTGCGATCCGCTTCTACGCGGGTGTGCCGCTGTGCGCTCCCAGTGGTGAAGCTATCGGGACGCTGTGCGTAATTGATACTGTTCCCCGTGAACTGACGGCACAGCAGAGCCGCGCTCTCGCCATCCTTGCCCGGCAAGTGCAGGGTCGCCTGGCCTATCGCGCCAAGGAAATCGAGTTGAAGGGCAGCATGGACCTCTTCCGTGCCTTCATGAACAACGGCCCCTTTGTGAGTTACATGAAGGATGCCGAAGGCCGGTTCGTCTTTTATAACGCCCAGCTTGCCCGGCAGTTCGGTATCACTGAGCAGCAGTGGATCGGCCTGACCGACCACGAGGTATGGCCGCCGGAGATGGCCGGGCAGTTTCGCCGGCATGATGTGCAGGTGATGGACGGTGGTGTACCGGTTGAAATGCAGGAGGTCACGCCATCGCCCGATGGAGGCTCGATCCACTGGCGGTCGTACAAATTTCCCATTGCCGATCCGCACTTGGGGACTATGATTGCCGGCATTTCCGTTGACCTGAGCAGGGACATGGAGCGGGAGCGAGAGCTGACGGCCGCCCTGGAACAGAACCGGATACTGGCGCAGGAAGCCGAGGCGAACCGGGCACTGCTCCGCGCCTTTCATGACAACAGCCCCAATCATGCCTACATCAAGTCCGCCGATGGCCGGTACGTTTTGTACAACACGGCATTTGCCCGTCACTTCGGCATCGGCAAGGAAGAGTGGATCGGTTCAAGCGACCAGGAAGTGCTGGTGGCGCCGGTTGCCGATGCTTTCCGTTTGCATGACGAGCAGGTGTTACGGGAAAACTGCCGCGTGGAAGTGTGCAACCGCCTGAGCGCGGCGGCCGGCGGCCTGAAGACCTTTCGCACAATTCAGTTTCCGCTGACCGGAACGCAGGGCGAGCCGCTGATCGGGGGCGTCGCGATCGATATTTCGCAGGAGGTGGAACGCGAGCGGGCACTCTCTGAGGTCAATGCAAAGCTGGAGCAATTTGCCGCGACCGATGCACTGACAGGTCTCGGGAACCGAAGAGCTTTCGACATGCGGGCAGAGATGGAGTTTGCCTCCGCGACTGGGAACAAACGGCCATTGTCGCTGCTGCTGATTGACGTCGACAACTTTAAAAAGCGGAACGATCAGTACGGGCATGCGGCGGGAGATGAGGCGCTGCGCATGCTGGCAAAGGTACTTCGTGGCTGTGTTCGTTCGACAGACATTCTGGCGCGCATCGGTGGCGAAGAATTCGCGGTCATGCTGCCGAACACAGCGGCGGAAGATGCCGAGAAGCTTGCCCAGCGAATGCAGCTGGATTTGCGCCAGGCCTCCTTTGCCACGGTCTCTTTGACCGTGAGCATCGGTATCTCAAGCCTGAACCCGACGACGCGCAACGTGGCCCGCCTGCTATCACGCGCCGACGATGCCATGTATGAGGCCAAGCGCGCGGGGAAAGACCGTATCGTGCTTCACAAGGCGCACATTGAAAAGCTCCTCAACTCTTTAAGAAAGGGGGAGAAAGAGCCGGTCACCGCCGAGGCTGCCTTGAACGGGATGGAAGATATCGCATTGGGTACAGGCCGGCCTCACCACCAGCCGGCAAAATCAGTATGCCGGGTTTCCCAGGCACGTGCACCCATCTCGCGATCTGTGAGCTATGGCCAGCAAAAACGTTGATGCTTGTGGACAGGACCTGACCCGCGGGCGCCAATAATCGTGGATACCAGCGGCTTTCAAGCAGTTCTCATCTGCGGCAATGGATGAGGCGTCGTCCTGAGGTGTTTGCGACAAGGATCTGCTTTCTCCTGAACACAAACGGCTCCCAAAAGCAGGTTCTTCACTTCATTCAGGATGACATCGAAGGAAGCACAGCTTAACCGCCAGGATTGCAGCCGCCGGCGATATGCTCTCCATCGATTGGGCCACCACTAGAAAGCTTCTGACAAAGTGTCAGGCTTTTCAAGTAGTTCGCTTGCAACAGAAAGGACGAGCCGAAGCCCGTCCTTTCTGCCGCATAGCCTGCGTTTAGTAGTGCTGCTGTGGTGCCCTGTGCTCTCCGTCGAAGCTGCCGCCTGCGATCATGCTGAGCGTGCCGGCATTCTTGAAGAGCAGACCGTTCAGACGTACCGTGCTGCCGATCGCGATAGTTGCCGCGTTCAGGTGTTGGGTCAAGCCTGTTGTGTAGACCTGTACCGAGCTCGCGCCGGTGAGCGTGGCCAGTGACGATCCGGTTGTGAGCGTGACGGTGTAGACCTGCAGACTGCCAGAGGTAGTGATGGCCGACACTGTGCCATCAATCGTTTGCGGCAGCAGTGTGACTGTTTGCGCGACGGCGGTGCTGCCACTGATTGAGGACGCCTGTACCGCGACATTCTGCCCGGCAAAGAGTGTGGCGTTGGTGAAGGTGGGCGTAAATGGCAGGGACGGGAGTGTGCCGAACTGTGAAGCAATGGCAAAGGTGGTGCTGCTGTTCACCGTAACCGTGAAACTGGTGCCGGCCGTGGTGGAAGCCGTTGCGGATCCGAGCCACTGCCGAGCCGTTTCGGTGAAGCTGGTGATGGGCGATCCGGTGGTTGCCGTGACCAGACCAATGACTTCATTGGCAGCCGCGCCGTTGTGCAGGTGAATGCGCAATGCGAGCAGCGTGCCGTTGGTCTGCTGCGCGTAATCGACGTCGATCACTTCACCCGAGGTGAGTTGAGAAAGGGCGGTAAACCCTTGCAGCACAGTGGAGGAGTCCGTGCTGACAACGACCTGTGTGCCATTGGCCGTCAGCAGAGTCACGCTGGTGCTGCTTGTGGAAACGACCGATCCGTACAGGCCCTCGTAGCGGCCGTTGCCCCAGTTGGAGGGAGAGGAGCTTACGGCAGTCTGCGTCACATTGAAGGTGGGCGTGACCGTGGCCGTGGTGCCGGAGAGAGTGACCGACTGCCCGACCAACAGGTCGAAAACAATGGGCGAAGACGTTGCCGTAACGGTGATGGGCGCTGCAAAGGTCACCGTATCCGTGCTGGCTGTCAGCGTCGCCGTCGCGTTTACGACCGTGCCGGTGGCTGGATCGACGTACGTGACCGTGGGATTCGACACCGTAATCACGGCTGAGGTGTAGGTGCCCTGCGGAATGTTCAGGTTGGCGCGAAGCGGCTCCTGCACGGCATCCAGGTGACATGCCTCAATCGTCGTAGGCGTGGTCAGAACGTCCGTGCCATTGCCTGCCGCGTCGAAAAGGCGAATGCTGTTGATGGTGAGTCCCAGCGCTATCACCTGGCTGCTGGGCGCGTCGGTGATGAAGGCCTGGGTGAGCGTGGCCGCACTGGTCAGGCTGCCGCTGCTGGGGGTTGTTGCGGATGTTCCGGAACTGCATCCTGTGAGGAGCACGGCCATTGCCGTGCCCATCGCGCTCAATCTGCCGAGCGCGATCTTTGATTGCACCATCATCACTGTTCTCCCAAGTCACCGCGCACCCACGCTCAGCAGCGTGGCTGAGAGAGCGATCGTTCCAGGCGAAAGCTGGTGACATGGTGTTAGTGGCAGGGCTGCCCGTTTCGTTTACAGGAACATCTATCCACCTTTGGGTGATTGACTTCGCCGTTACTCCACGTGATAGTTGGGAGCCTCTCGCGTGATGATGACGTCGTGCACGTGCGACTCGCGGAGGCCGGCACCGCTGATGCGGACGAAGCGGGCGTTCTGTTGCAGATCGGGTATGGTGGCGCAGCCGAGGTAACCCATGCCGCTGCGCAGGCCTCCCACGAGTTGATAGACCATATCGCCGAGCGGACCGCGGTAGGGCACGCGCCCTTCAATACCCTCCGGCACGTATTTCGCAAGGCGATTGTTGGTCGTTGGTTCGGGCGCGGTGATCGACTGCGGAAAATCGGTGTTGCCCAGATCTTCACGGCCTTGAAAATACCGTTCGCCCGAGCCCTGCGCCATGGCGGAGAGTGAGCCCATGCCGCGGTACGCCTTGAAGGACCGGCCCTGATACAGGATCGTCTCGCCCGGTGACTCATCCACACCGGCAAAAAGCGAACCGATCATGATGACGCTGGCACCGGCGGCCACGGCCTTGGTAATGTCGCCGGAATACTTGATGCCTCCGTCCGCGATGATGGGCGTGCCGGATTGCTGCGCGGCGCGGTAGGCTTCACTGATGGCCGTGATCTGCGGCATGCCTGCGCCGGTAACCATGCGTGTCGTGCAAATGGAACCTGGCCCAATGCCGACTTTCACGGCATCCGCACCGGCATCAATGAGCGCGCGGCAGCCATCATAGGTGGCGATATTGCCGGCCAGCAGGCTGATGTGGGGAAAGCGCTTTTTGACGGCACTGACAGCCTCAAGAACGCGGGTCGAGTGGCCATGGGCGGAATCGATGGCAAGTGCATCGGCGCGTGCCTCGACCAATGCCGCGGCACGTTCCAGGTAATCACCGGTTGCGCCAATGGCTCCGGCGACACGCAGGCGGCCCTGATCGTCCTTGCAGGCGTTGGGGTATTTGAGCTTTTTCTGGATATCTTTGACGGTGATCAGGCCTTTCAACTCAAAGGCGTCGTTCACCACGAGCAGCTTCTCAACACGGTGCTGGTGCAGGATGTGTTCGGCGTCTTCCAGCGTGGTGCCGACGGGAACGGTGATGAGGTGTTCCTTGGTCATCACGCCGGAGATGGGAATGTCTGTCCGGTTGACGAAGCGCAGGTCGCGATTGGTCAGGATACCGACGAGCTTGCCGCTTTTCGTAACGGGCACGCCGCTGATTTTGTACCGGCGCATCACCTCCAGGGCGGAGGCGATCGGCTGGTCCGGCTCGATGGTGACCGGGTCGACGATCATGCCGCTTTCTGAACGCTTGACCTTATCGATTTCACTGGCCTGCTGCGGGATGCTGAGGTTCCGGTGCACCACGCCCATGCCGCCGGCCTGTGCCATGGCGATGGCCAGGCGCGACTCGGTGACGGTGTCCATGGCGGCACTCAGCAGCGGTGTGTTCAGCGTGATGGATTTCGTGAGGCGCGTGGCAGTGGAGACTTGCGTGGGCACCACATCGGAGAAGGCGGGGACGAGCAGGACGTCGTCAAAGGTCAGTGCTTCTGGAACCGGTACAGCGAGCATAAGGTTCTTGGCAGTGTAGGCCCGGGCGGGTGCGAGCGCAAACCGTCAGCAGGCTAGCGCATCCTTCGCAGTGCGAACGGGTGACCACTTTAGCGAATGCGAGCGTAGTGTCGCTAGAAAGGTATGTCCTCGTCTGGTATGTCTTGGACGTTCTTACGAAGGATGAATTTGCCTTCATTGGTTTCGATCCACGCCCACCCCGCATCGGTAACCTCAAGCGCTGCTTCTGGATCGTCGTTGAAGCGCTGAATATCGACTTTCCGAACAAAGCTTTTTGATATCAGGCCACGCATCCCAAGTGTTATGCCAAGTTTTGTCAAACCTGCACGCTCACCACCTTGTTGCACCGAGTAGATGTTTGCGTAACCATCGGGTATACCTGCTATGGCAGCGACAGTCGAAAGTACAGTCATCTCGTGTTGACCAAGTCCTGCGATCGGCGCGACGATGTCTGACTCAGCCATGCGCCTGATGTTCGCTCTGCTCTCCGTGGCCGCCAAGAGACGTTGAGTGATGCTGTCTCTTAGCTCGACAAAGTCATTGGGTGCATCTGACAAATAGGGGAGTACCTTGCGGTGCTGTATGTCGAACGGGTACTTCTTACCCTCGCGTACCTCGGCGCATACCATTACAACAGGTACACCAACCGCGAACGAGTAGCCTAACTCATACCAGACATTTGGGTTGTCTGTGGTGATGTCCGCTAAACAGACACTGGCCGCAGTAATCCCAGCTTCAATTGCTTGAATTGGCACGTCTGCCCGAAAGTCCTTGTCGACGCGATAAGGATCTAAGCGAGCAGCTGTTATTGCTGGTACGAACACTTGCTCATAGCGTTTATCGAATCTCCCTGCATCAAAAGGCTGAATTACAAAACAGGTCGCCATGATTATTGCCCCAGATTCTCCTCAAACCACTGCGCGGTGCGGATCGTGCGGTCACGATTGTGTACCGGGCTGACGAAGCCGTGGCCCTCGTTGGGGTAGATGACGAGTTGCGTTTTTACGCCCTCGGCGCGGAGTGCGTGCCAGAACTCGTAGCTTTGCGGGGCAGGGCACTCGCCGTCGCGGTCACCCACGATGACCAGCGTTGGCGTCTTGACCTTGTCGATGAAGTTGATGGCCGAGCTCTTGGCGTAGACTTGCGGGTCTTGGTAGACCGTCGCGCCGAAGAACGGAACCATCCATTGGTCGATGGAGTTTTCGCCGTAGTAGCTTTGCCAGTTGCTGATGCCGGCTCCCGCCACGGCGGCGCGGAAGCGCGTGGTCTGGGTGACGCCGAACATGGTCATGAAACCGCCATAGCTCCAGCCGGTCAGGCCAAGGCGGCGGTCGTCCACGGGATAGCGCTTCTCTACCGCGTCCACGCCGGCAAGAACGTCATGCAGATCGCCGTAGCCGAAGTCTTTGCGGTTCGCCGCAGTGAACGCTTCGCCCTGCCCGAAGGAGCCGCGCGGGTTGGGCTGGAAGACAAAGTAGCCCATCTGTGAGTAAATGCTGGTGCCACCCCAGTAGGGCCCTACGGCTGACGATGGGCCGCCGTGGACGCTGACGATCATGGGGTATTTCTTTGCGGGATCGTAGCTGACCGGCATGGTGAGCCAGCCCTGCACGTGGTAACCCTCGTTGTCCCATTCGACGGAGACGGTTTTGGCTGCGGGTGCTTTCGCGCCTTCGTTCAGATGGGTGATCGCGTGTATGCCGCGGAAGTCGCCTGCGTAGATTTCGGGCGCGTGCTCCGGCCCGGAAGAAACGAAGGCGACGGCGCGTGCCGCCGGAGCAAAGGAGAAGGAAAGAGAGGCACGGCCGTTGCCGACCGACTGCTCGGCGGTCCAGCCCTTCGTGAGTTCCTGCTTATTGGTGCCGAGCAGGCCGATGTGGCTTTTGCCGCTGGCGTCCTCGCTGAACAGGATGTGGTCGGGGTCAGCCCAGGCGAGGTACACCGGTGTGGACTTGCGGCCAGGCGTCAAATTTTGCAGGCCGCTGCCGTCCGCGCCCATTAGATAGATGTCGCCGCCGGTGGCACCCTGATCGCTCATCAGGCCGCCGATGAAGGCGATATTCTGGCCGTTGGTGGAGTAGCGCGGCACGGCGATCTGCAGGCCATGCAGCGAGCCTGAGATCTTCTGCGGGTCGAGGATGCTCTTCGCGGAGTCCGGCTGGCCCGTGGTCACGGTATACATCTGGGAGATCCACCACGTATTCTCGCCCGGTGGATTGGCGGCGACGAAGGCGAGATGCCTGCCGTCCGGTGCCCAATCGAACTCATAGGCGTGCAGTGTTTTGGGAGTCAAAACGCTCAGGTTGCCGGTTTGCGCATCGGCCGCGGCGACCCATTGCACTTCCACGCCGTCCTCGCCGATGACACCGGCGGGTGGTTTCATGGCGGCCAGGGCTCCGGCGGCGCGGGTCGCATTCTCGACATACAGGAAGGCAATGGACTTGCCATCGGGCGCCCAGTTGGGATCGGTCATGGCACCGGTGATGTGCGTGAGCTGCCTGACCGTCCCGTTCGCGTTGTCACGCAACCACAATTGCGGCTGATGGTCGGCGCACGCCGCCACAAAGGCCAGCGTCTTGCCATCTGGCGACCAGCGCGGCGTGCCGGACTGGCAACCCTGACCGGCGGTAACGATTGCATCTTTGGGGTCGGGATTGGCGAGCGGGCTGATGTGCAGTTCGCCGCCCCCGCCGCTGCGGCGTCCACCAGAGCCGCCGACTGTCCAAGCAATCTGCTTGCCGTCCGGCGACAGCTCGACCGCTCCAAAGTTGCGAACGCCTGTGTCGGTCTTCAGGGCATCCATTGCCTGCTGGATGCGGGGGCTGGCGCTTGCCAGCGGCATATCCGGCTTTTCAGACGAGGCCTCCGCTGCGGAGGGGCCCTGGGCGGCGGCAACGAAGACGGAAACAGGAGCAAGGCTTGCGGCAAGCAGGACCGCACACGCAGAAAGACGCATGGCGAAAGGCTAGCACGGGGCGGCCGGCCGATGGTGCAGGCTACTCGATACTTCCACCTGCCTGAGGAGCCTTCCCGCGTTCTTCCGGCGAAGCATAAAACTTCTGCAGCGTTTCGGCTTCCACCTTGATCAGCGAGTTGCCGCCAATCAGCGTGGCGATCTCTGTGTCGCTGTGCCCGCGAGCGCGCAGCGCCTCAATTTCATCTGAGATCATGCCGATGATCTGCGGCAGGGGGTAACGCTCCGGGGGCATGCGGGCCGCGGATCGCAGTGCCGATTGAACCTTCATGACCTCTTCCAGAGGGAAGGTTTGTTCCTCGGGCAATGTCGGCTCCAGTCCTTCCGGAGCCTGGTCGTTCTTATTGATGTTCTGCGCTGGCATAGTTGCCTCCCGGCTCTTACATCTCAGAGAGATGGCGGCCTGCGCGCGGCAGGTTGCGTGCGCCCGGTTGACGCCCATCGGCGGCATTGATAAAGTGAGAAGGTTGCGAGGCCTTCATCGGCTGCGCGCAATCCAGGCCTGTGCGCGTCATCCTGGTAAGCCGGCAGAGTGTTCGCCCAGCGAACGGATGCGTGGCACAAGCGAGCGGCTGAGGTTTTCTGAAACCAGCTGAAGCAAACGCCAAAGTTTTGGAAACCTTCGCGCACATGACGCGAGACCAGGGGAATCAACGTGCCTACGTTTCATCAGCTTGTCAAGAAGGGCCGCACTGCGCCGAACTACAAAACGGCCAGCCCGGCATTGCAGGGTTCACCCCAGCGCCGTGGCGTGTGCACCCGTGTGTACACCCAAACGCCGAAGAAGCCGAACTCGGCCCTGCGTAAGGTTGCGCGTGTTCGCCTGACCAACGGTATTGAAGTCACCAGCTACATCCCGGGCGAGGGCCACAATCTGCAGGAGCACTCGATCGTGCTGATCCGTGGCGGCCGTGTGAAAGATCTGCCGGGCGTGCGCTATCACATTGTTCGCGGCACGCTGGATTCGGTGGGCGTGGCAAAGCGCTTGCAGAGCCGCTCGAAGTACGGTGCAAAGCGTCCGAAGGCAGCAAAGTAAGTGGGTAGTAAGTGATTGTTAGCGATGTCGCTTCAAACGACCTACTCTGAAACTCGTAACTAGCAGGTCCAGTCGCTTGAGAGGTCAACGGCGCTGGAGGAAGAAGAGAAAGCAATGCCAAGAAAAGGTCATATCGCCAAGCGCGAGGTCAATCCGGACCCGATTTACGGTTCGACCCTCGTCACGAAGTTTGTGAACAGCATGATGTGGGGCGGCAAGAAGTCGACCGCACAGAAAATCTTTTACGAGAGCATGACCAACCTGGAGCAGAAGGGTGGCGATGAAGCCCTGAAGCTTTTCAAGAAGGCCGTGGAGAACGTAAAGCCGCTTCTGGAAGTGAAGTCCCGGCGCGTAGGTGGTGCCAACTATCAGGTGCCGATCGAAGTCAATCCGGAGCGCCGCACCTCGCTCGCCATTCGCTGGCTGGTCAGCTTTGGCCGGTCGCGCGGGGAAAAGGGCATGGTCGACAAGTTGACCGCCGAACTGCTGGATGCTGCCAACGGCCGTGGCGCCGCGATGAAGAAGAAGGAAGATGTTCACCGCATGGCCGAGGCGAACAAGGCTTTTGCACACTACCGCTGGTAAGTCCGGCACAGATTCAAACGTAGAAAGTTCAAGCAAGAGGTGGGCGGCGCAAGTCGCCCTCCTCTTTGCAGACAACTCATGATGGGCAGACGATAGCCCACTCTGACTTTCTACTATCCACTTAGAACTAAGAATCACCGCGGACTTGCTCCGCAGAAACGACACACACCGTGGCACGCACAATCACTCTCGACAAATGCCGCAACATCGGCATCATGGCACACATCGATGCCGGCAAAACCACCACGACCGAGCGCATCCTGTTCTACACGGGTGTGAACCACCGGATTGGTGAAGTGCACGAAGGCACCGCCACCATGGACTGGATGGAGCAGGAGCAGGAGCGCGGTATCACCATCACTTCCGCCGCGACCACCTGCATGTGGGATGGGATTCGTATCAACATCATCGATACGCCGGGCCACGTGGACTTCACTGCTGAGGTCGAACGCTCATTGCGCGTGCTGGATGGCGCGGTGGCGTGTTTCGATGCAGTCGCGGGTGTGCAGCCGCAGTCGGAAACGGTGTGGCGTCAGGCGACCAAGTACAAGGTTCCCCGCATTTGCTTCATCAACAAAATGGACAAGAACGGCGGCGATGCCGAGTATGCGACGCAGACCATCCGCGACCGCCTGGGCGCGAAAGCAGTGATGATCCAGATTGCCATCGGCTCAGAGGCCAAGTTCGCCGGTGTGGTGGATCTGGTTGAGATGAAGGCTGTGCTGTGGCATGACGAAGAGATGGGCTCTGCCTATGACGTAGAAGAGATTCCCGCCGCGCTGAAAGAAAAAGCGCAGGCTTTCCGGATGCAGCTGATTGAATCCGTTGCGGAGACGGATGATGTTTTGCTCGAGAAATTCCTCGAAGGCGAGGAGCCGACCACGGCCGAGCTGAAGGCGGCAATCCGCAAGGCGACGATCGGCATGAACATCTTCCCGGTGTTGATGGGTTCGTCCTTTAAGAACAAGGGCGTGCAAACGCTCCTGGACGCCGTCGTCGACTACCTGCCGAGCCCGCTTGACATCCCGCCCATGATCGGCCACGACCCGGAGGACATGGAGAAGGAACTTATCCGCAAGCCGGATGACAAGGAGCCGTTTTCCGCGCTGGGCTTCAAGATCATGACCGACCCATTTGTCGGCCAGCTCATCTTCATCCGCAACTACTCGGGCACGCTCAAGACGGGTGACTCGGTACTAAATCCGCGTACCCGGAAGACGGAGCGCATTGGCCGGCTTCTGAAGATGCACGCCAACAAGCGTGAGGAGATCACCGAAATCCTTGCAGGCGATATCTGCGCCGCCGTTGGCCTGAAAAACCTGGTCACAGGCGACACGATTTGCTCGGACAAGGCACCCATCGTGCTCGAGTCCATTGACTTTCCGGAGCCGGTGATCGAAGTTGCGGTAGAGCCGAAGACCAAGGCCGACCAGGAAAAGATGGGCATGGCGCTGGCCAAGCTCGCGCAGGAGGATCCGACTTTCCGCGTGCGCACCGACCAGACGAATGGCCAGACCATCATCTCCGGCATGGGCGAGCTGCACCTGGAGATCATCGTCGACCGCATGATGCGCGAGCACAAGGTCGAGGCAAACGTCGGCAAGCCCCAGGTGAACTATCGCGAAACGATCCGCACCAAGTCTGAAGCGGAAGGCAAGTACATCCGCCAATCGGGTGGTTCCGGTAACTACGGCCACGCCAAAATCCGCATTGAGCCGAACGAAACCGGCAAGGGCTATGAGTTTGCGAACGACACCAAGGGCGGCTCGATCCCGAAGGAATACATCAAGCCGATCGACCAGGGCATTCAGGAAGCGATGCAGGGTGGCGTTCTGGCCGGGTACGAGATGGTTGACATCAAAGTGTCACTCTACGACGGCAGCTACCACGACGTTGACTCCAACGAAATGGCTTTCAAGATCGCCGGTTCCATGGCGTTCAAGGAGGCCGCGCGGAAGGCGAAGCCTGTGCTGCTGGAGCCGGTCATGGCCGTCGAAGTGACAGTGCCGGAAGATTACATGGGCACCGTCATTGGCGATCTGAACTCCCGCCGCGGCCGCATCGAAGGCATGGAGATGGTAGGCGGTGTGCAGGCGATCAAGGCGACCGTGCCGCTGAGCACCATGTTCGGTTATGCAACCAATCTTCGTGGATCGACACAGGGCCGCGGGAACTTTAGCATGCAGTTCGCGCAATACGAAGAGGCACCGCGACAGGTGAGTGAAGAGATTATCGCCAAGGTGCAGGGGAAAAGCTAGCCACGGGTCACACCGGGAAAGCTTAACTTCTCACTGGCAGTCACCGTAGAGCCGAGAAGTGCAGATAAGGTGAAAGCGGTCTATGGCAGAGGAGGGCAGTCACACCCTCCTCTGCCTTGGCCGTTGCGGTTATCGGGGCAGCAATTTGCTTTGGCTGACCTGGAAGCCCGTTTGCCGAACAATCCCGAGGTAGGAAGCCGAATGGCTCTGGTCGGCCTTTAGCGTGCTTTTGCCAGAAACCGCCGGCTCAGCCATCCGCGCACCGGCTCGTCATACAGTTTCAATAGCGCAAAGGCCACACTTACGGCGACGGTAAAAAGCAACACGCCCACCAGCGCGCCGCGGCCCGGTGTGATGTGTTCGGGCAGCACCCACGCATAGTAGGCATAGATCAGCGGGTAATGAGTGATGTAAAGCGGATAGGAGATGCCGCCCAGCCAGCCCGAAAGCCTGTGCGACAGGTTGCCGTGTGTGCCCGTGCCCGCGCCCATCGCGATGATAAGCGGAAACAGCACGATGATCGCGAACGAGTCATACAGGCCGTTGACCCACAAGTGCTGCGTGCCGCCCACCCGGGGAAAGCAGAGTATCAACGCCAGCAGAAGGCTGCACACGCCAAAGGCTCCCCGGACAGGAATGCGCCAGCCCGAGCGCATGAGCAGAACACCCGCGAAGAAGGGAAAGAGCAATCGCGCGAAACCCACATGCAACTGGCCCGGCGTCAGACTCCAGCCGCCGATCACATCGCCGTGCCGGCTGGTCACAGCAAGATGCACCAGGAAGACGGCCGAGAGCAGAACAAACACGCTCAGCGCCTTCTTCGATAAGCGGCGCAAGCCGGCCCCATACAGGATGTTGGCGATGTACTCAAAGAAGAGCGACCACGCTGGACCATCCAGCGGATGCATCTCGCTCCAGCCGCGAATGTCCAGCGACGGCCACAGCGGGAGCAGCGTGCAACCCACCAGCATCACAAGCAGTACCTTCCAAAAAGGCGTGCCGGCGATCAGCGTGAAGACCGGTCCCTTGCCGAGATAGAAGAGTGCCGCGCCGATGATGCTGCCCATGATGACCATGGGCTGCAGGCGGATGAGCCGCCGCTTGTAGAACTCCCACTGCGTCATCCGGTTCCAGCGGTCGTCGTACGCATAGGCCACCACAAAGCCGGAAAGCAGAAAGAAGAAGTCCACGGCCAGGTAGCCATGGTTCAAGATCTGCTTGGTGTGGTCACCGCCGGAGTAAACCTCCAAAATGTGAAAGGCGACCACAATGAGCGCAGCCACGCCGCGCAGGCCGTCCAGCACCTGATAGTGGTTCTTTGACGGCAATGCCGCAGCCGATGGAACCTGAGTCAGCGGAGTCGAGGTTGGAAGCACAGCGGGTGTGGCGCTCATGAGGTGCTACCAAGCATATCGTGGAACACCCGTGTCTGATCTGCGCGGCAAGTTGAACTTCCGGATTTCCGAAAATCCTTGATGTTAGGTCGCCTTGCGCTGAAAATTGGTCTTCTTGGTGCCTGCCAGCGACTTTGCTTTGTAAGAGGCTTGGGATGGGTCGATGCCGGGCTTTTCTCCGCTCTTTTGATGTTCAAGTTTCTCGCGCAGCGCTTGCAGCTTCTGTGCCTTTGGGCCGAGCCCACCAATCTTTTTGGTGCCGGGTTTTGGAATGAAATCGCTCATAACAAAATCCTCTCATGCCATGCCGGTATGACGCTGTGAGGCGCACCATGGTATCTGCTCTGGAATGCTTCATGACAGGCGTGAGCATACCGAGCGAGTGCAGCGCCAGGCAACTTCAAGGCGCAAAGAATCCTTCCTCCCGCGCCGCCGCCAGCCTGTCGCGCAGATACCCCCACATGGCTGGGCAGCCCACGGAGACTTGGCTTTCGATGCGCTTCACCACGCGCTCGTAGCTGATGCCGTTTTCACGCCAGCTCTGCCCGCCGTTGGCCAGGTTCAGCAGCGGCGGCATGGCGCGGTCCACCGCGTTGGCAAACCGTGACTCCGCCGTTTCGGCCGCCTCAAACTCCTGCCACAGCGCGGTCAACTCCGCCGCGCGCTCCGGGCCGAGCAGGCCAAAGATGCGCCGGACGGCTTCCAGTTCCTGCTGCTTGCGCTCCGTCCAGCCGCCCTCGACAAAGGCCATGGTGTCGCCTGTGTCGATCTCGCCGATGTCGTGCACCAGCAGCATGCGGATCACGTGATCGAGCCGCACCGGTTCGGCGGCGAAGCGCTCCAGCTCGACGGCCATGATGCAGAGCTGCCAACTGTGCTCGGCCGAGTTTTCAAAGCGGCCACCGCCGCCGCGCACGCGGATTTTGCGCTCCACCGTTTTCAGCCGATCAATCTCCAGCAGAAACGCAATGACAGAGCCAAGTTCTGAAGGCATGATCCTCATGATAGCTGCGTCTGGGGCATGCCCGGGCGTATCGAAAAAGTGTGCGGCACATCTAATCGGTAGAGAATAGAGAGCGATGTCTGCCACCTACGCCAACACGTTTACACCCGAGCAGATACCCGCGCCCGAGCCGGTGTACTCCTGCCCAAATTGCAGCCACTATTTAACAGAAGGCACGCTGGCCTGCCCCGATTGCCACACCCTGATTTATGGCTCGCACCTGAACCGGATTGGTGCCGCCGCCGCGCTTGCGGAGCGGGAAGGCAAGCTGCTGGAAGCGCGCGAGTTGTGGAACGAGGCGCTTGGCTGGCTGCCGCCGGATGCCGCGCAGGCCAATCAGATCCGCAGCCACATGGACGCGCTGGGTGGCCGCCAGAATGTCCAGGACGAGCGCAAGGCCCGCTGGACCAAGCGTCTGGGTCCTTTGGCACCCGTGCTGTTCGCGGCTGCCAAGTTCAAAAGCGCCCTGTTTCTGCTGTTCAAGCTCAAGTTCCTGCTCGGCTTTGTCGGATTCTTTGGGCTGTACTGGGCGCTGTACGGATGGAAATTTGCGCTGGGTTTCACGCTCAGCATTCTTGTGCATGAGCTCGGCCACTATGTGGCTGTGCGGCGGCGCGGCATGAAGGCCGACTTGCCCATGTTTCTGCCGGGATTGGGTGCCTATGTGCGCTGGTACAACCAGGGTTTGCCGCTGGGGGCGCTGGCGTCCATCGCGCTGGCCGGCCCGCTCTTTGGGCTTTTCGCAGCCACGGCCTGCCTGGGCCTGCTGGTGTGGACGCGGCAGCCGGTCTTTCTGGCGGTGGCATACGTGGGTGCCTGGGTAAATCTGCTGAACCTGATTCCCGTGCTGGGGCTGGATGGCGCGCAGGCCACCTATGCCTTGAATAAGCTGGGCCGCGGGTTGATGCTGGCTGCCTGCCTGGTGCTGTTTGCCCTGATGCATGAGGGCGTCTTCCTCTTCATAGCTGCAGGCATGACATGGCGGCTGTTTACCAATGACGCACCAGCGGAGAATAGCGCGAAAACGCTGGCGGGTTATCTGGCGCTGCTGTTTGTCCTGGGGGCTTTCTTGTACTTTGTCCCCAATCCTGGCGCTATGGCGCGCTAAGCCCCGGCAAACGGGTCAGCAATTGTTCAGGATGGCAGGGCGACGCTTCGGAAAAGTTTGTGTGCGGCCGCAGTGGCGAGGTGATTCCACACCAACTGCTGGCTCTGGTTCAGGCTTTCCCACTTCCACTCTTCCCAGCCCTGCTGCACCCGGATGGCCCGGTACAGGTTGTAAAGCTCCTCACCACTCATGTGAGGATGGATGCGGCTGACCGGGAAATCACCGCAAGAAAATATGGCTATGGCATGGCGTGTGTGGGAACGCATACACTCATCTTCGTTCCGGAGGAGTCCCCTTGCGTTTGTGTCTCGCCGCGCTCTGTCTTGCTGTCAGCACCCTTTCACCGGCCTTTGCGCAGCAGTCGCCACCCGCCCAGGCGCAGGCCGCCCAGAGCCGCACGCCTGCCGACGCCTGGTGGAAGCATGCCGTCATCTATGAGGTATACCCGCGCAGCTTCCAGGATTCCGATGGGGACGGCAAGGGCGATATCAAGGGCATTGATAGCCGGCTTGATTACCTGAAGCAGCTCGGCATTGACGCCATTTGGATTACGCCCATGTACCCCTCGCCGCAGGTGGATTTCGGCTATGACATTGCCGATTACGAGGCGATCGACCCGCAGTACGGCACCATGGGCGACTTCGACGCGTTATTGAAATCAGCGAATGCCAAGGGTATTCGCGTGATCATGGACATTGTGCTGAATCACACCTCCGATCAGCACCCCTGGTTCAAGGAATCACGCTCCTCCAGAACGAATCCCAAGCGCGATTGGTACATCTGGCATGACGGCACGCCGCCGCGGACGGACAAGCCGGGGAACTTTCCGAATAACTGGCAGTCGTGGTTCGGGCACTCGGCCTGGACGCTGGATCCTGCAACGAACCAGTACTACTATCACTACTTCTACACACAGCAGCCCGACCTGAACTGGCGTAATCCGGAAGTGCGCAACGCCATGTACGGTGTGATGAAGTTCTGGCTGGATAAGGGAGTCGCGGGCTTCCGCATGGATGCGGTGTCGCGGTTGTTTGAAGACCCAAATCTGCACGACGACCCATATCTGCCGGGAACCAACGCCTTTGGCGACCGTAACATTCAGCATAAGTACACGGACGATTTGCCGGAAACGCATGAGGTCTTCCGCGAACTTCGCAAGTTAGCCGATAGTTATCCGCAAAAGCCCGTGCTGATCGCCGAGGCCGACGAGCCGACCATTGCCGACCTGAGTAAGATGTACGGCGCGCACGGGGATGAAGTGCAGTTGCCGATGGACTTCCAGATCGCCGATCTGAATGAGCTTTCCGCGCCGAAGTTTCGCAAGCTTTTCAGCGAAGTGGAAACGAACCCGGCGGATGGCTGGCCGGAGTGGTTCTTCAGCAACCATGACCAGGTGCGGCAGTGGGAACGCTACAGTGCCACCGCGAAAAACGACGAGGAACGGCTACGGATTGCCAAGCTGATGGCATTGCTGGAGTTGACGCCGCGCGGCACGCCGCAGATGTACTACGGCGAAGAGATCGGCATGCGCACCACGGAGCCGAAGCGCGTGGAAGACGTGCGCGATCCGATCGGCATTACCGGCTGGCCCAAGGAGAAGGGCCGCGATGGCGAGCGAACACCGATGCAGTGGACGGCCGCCGCGCCCAATGCAGGCTTTACCGTGCCGAATGCCGCGCCGTGGCTGCCCGTGCCGCCCAGCGCACGCACCATCAATGTCGAAAGCGAGTCAGCTAACCCAGCAAGCCTGTTGAATTTTTATAAGGGAGCGCTGCAATTGCGGCATACCGAACCGGCGCTGCTGTTTGGCGACTATGTTGGCCTTAACTCAAACGACACGCATGTGTTCAGCTTCATGCGCCGGCTGCAGCCCGGCGTTCCGGGACGTAACATCCTGGTCGCTCTGAATATGAGTGGAGAGAAGCAGGCGGTTCACTTCGACTTAGCCACACAAAAGCTCGCTGCAACGCATGCCTCGGTGCTGCAAAGTAACTACAGCCAGCCAGGTTCGGCGGTCGACTTGAAAGAAGTTGTCCTGCCGCCTTACGGTGCAGCGATGTTCGCTTTGCCACATTGAGAGGGAGATGCTTTCAGAATTCAAAGCAGGTCTTTCGCTGCGCTCAGGATGACACTGATGAGTTGATCTTTTTTGTCGACAAGTTACTTTGCCGCCGCACCGGTGTAATAACCATCGCGCGCCTGCAGCACCAGCTTTTTGTCTTTCGGAGTGTCAACAACGATCCGATGATAGCCGTCGCTGGTGTCCGTTGGCGTGAAGCCGAGCCGGTATTGTGAGCGCAGTTCTTCGGCAATCTGCCGGTAAATCTCCGTGACCGGCTCCTTCTTGCTCACCTGAAACATGCGTCCGCCGGTTTCGTCGCAGATGCGCTCGAGTACCTTCCGGCCATCTTCATGCACCTGTCCGCCGCCGCCCTGCCCGCCGCGTCCACCACCGCCCCCGCCAGGGTAGCCGCCTCCGCCCCCGGGAAAGCCGCTGCCACGCCGGCCACCTCCCGGAAAGCCTCCGCCGTTGCCAAAGCTCCGCGGTTCCTCCCCTTTGAAGTAAATGGCGTACACGGTCGTGTTTGCCCGTTGCGCGGATTCGATCGCGCTGGAGATGGACTCCTTGCTGCCGCGATCTTCACCATCGGTGAGCAGAATGAGTGCCTTGCGGTTTGCCTGCTTGCTGATCACCTCATCCGAGGAAAGAAAAATCGCGTCGTAGAGCACCGTTCCGCCACCGCGGCCTGCGCCGCTACGATTGCCTCGGCCGTCGCGGTCACCGCTCCCGCCATTCCCGTTGTCGCGGCTGGAATCCTGCGTGTTTGCAGAAGGATCGCCGGTGCCGCTGCTTTGGGTGCCCGGGCCACCACTGCCGGAAGTGTTGTGGAGCTGCGGACGGTCTGCGTCAGGGTCGATGCGCTTCAGTCCGGCCTGCAGCTTGGGGAGCGATCCCGTAACATCGGCGAGCAGGTCTGCCTGGTGGCCGAACTGAACGATGAAGGCCTTATCGCGATCGGGCTGGAGCAGGTTGTCAAGGAAAGACGAACTCGCGTCGCGCTCCTCGTCCAGCACATTGCGCACACTGCCGCTCACATCCACCAGCAGACCGATCGTCAGCGGTGCGTTGTTTTCGTGATCGAAGTAGCGGATAGTCTGAGCTTTGCCGTCCTCGGCCAGGGTGAAGTCGTCTTTGGCAAGATGACCATTCAGAGCATTCTTTTTGTCGCGAACAGTAACGGGGACAACAACCAGCCGGGCGTCCACGCTCAGGGTCGGCGCATGGCTTTCCGCGGTGCTTCCATCTGTGGGCTTCGCGGTGGTTAACGGCGCGGTTTGCGGAGCGGCGGAGCAGGTCAACATGCCGCACAGGAGCAAGGAAACGGCCGTGTGCCGGGCAGCGGATTTTCGCTTTGGAGAGCAGTTCACGTTGGGTAGACGGGCCAGTCTGGAAATGGATTACGAAGGTGCCTGTTACGTTTTACGCCGCGATGCATCTGTAGACGTATGAAGATTATTCGCCATCTGAAAACCGCGGATCTGCAGCAGCTCCGGAGCGCGCTGGTTGCCGCGCTGCTCACCACCAGCATCGCGGTGTTGCCGGCTGCGCCGGTTGCCGCGGCGCAGATGACATCGCCTGCCGTGAAGGCCCATATCTATGATGACAATGCCAATCCACGGGCGGACATTGCATCTGCCGTGAAACAGGCGCAGCGCGAGCACAAGCATGTGATCGTCGACTTTGGCGGTGACTGGTGCCCCGATTGCCAGGTCCTCGACATCTATTTCCACCAGTCGCCGAACCGCGAAGTGCTGGAGAAGAACTACGTGCTGGTGCATGTGTCGGTCGGCCATATCGACAAGAACCTTGAAATTCCTACGGGTTATGGCGTGAATATCAAAAAGGGTGTGCCGGCGCTGGCGGTGCTGGATGCGCATGGCAAGGTGCTGTACGCGCAGGCCACAGGCGAGTTTGAGAATATGCGCAATATGAGTTCGACCAGCGTCACGGATTTTCTGAACCGCTGGAGAGCGTAGTCTCGATGCAGCATAGGTGCGTCTGCAGCCGTGATGCATGTGCAGGCGTGATTGCTCATGATCTCTGGTGCGAGTTCGATTGATTGAATGCCGCTGATCCCATTGCCGCGCCCGCCGTCGATGCCAACATCGACCCCACCACGGAACGCGCGGGGCGGGGAACAACGCCCGCCATCTTGGCCCACGCACATGTGGGGCGGGCGCGCACCTTTGGCGAGGAAGGCCTGCGATTTACCGACAAAGTGCGGCTGGCGTACTGGAATGCCTTTCAGCATGACTGCCTGAATACCGCAAAAGCCGCGGCCTATTCGGCAATCTTTGCGCTTTTCCCGGCGCTGATCGTGCTGGCGGCTTTGGTGACGTTTCTGCCGTATTCTGCGCCGCTGCGATATCAGCTGGCCATCTTTTTCCATCGTGTGTTGCCGGCGGCGGTCGCGCCGCTGCTGGAGCACTACTTCATCACTTCGAAGAACTCGCCGGAGTCCGCCCGTGTGGTGCTCGGCACGGTGGTGGTGAGCGTGACCGGTGCGGCGGGTGTGCTGGGCACGCTGATGGAAGGCTTTCGCCGCGCCTACGGCCTGCAGGACGAGTGCTGGGGTGCGGGCTTCCGTGGCCAGGTCCGGCGTTATCTGTGGTCCTTGCTTCTGGTGCCCATCTCACTGCTGCCCATGGCGGGGGCGAGCGTGCTAGTGATCTTCGGCCACTTCCTGCTGCCCATGCTGCAGCACCTGACACCCACGCTGCTGAACAGAACATTGCTGGTGCTGGAAACGGCTGCGCGCTGGGGCGTGGCCATGGTGGTGTCTGTCGCCGTGATCGCGGCGATCTATCGCTTTGGCTTGCCGGTGCGGCCCGCGTGGCGGCGCGTGTTGCCGGGCGCGGCCTTTGCGACGGTCACCTGGTTCATCACCACTCTTGGATTTGGATGGTACGTCACTCACTTTGCAAACTACTCCCGGACCTACGGCTCGCTGGGAACGGGTGTCGTGCTGCTGCTCTGGCTCTTTTTGACAGGGCTGACGGTGCTGTGCGGCGCGGAGTTGAACGCCGAGCTGGGGCGGGATGCTTAATCGGCAGGCGCGTAAGTCTGCTTGCGCGCGGCTCGGCGCAATGCAAACAGGTAGTAGGCGCTGCTGACCAGGCTGGTTTCAATGGCATAGAAGCCGTAAATCCTATAGGTTCCCCAGAAAGTTTTGATCTGCGACTGCAGAAGGAAACTCAGACCTGCACCGACCATAGCAACAATGCACGCTGGCTCGGCAAAGACCTGGAGCGGCTTGTGAAGCAGGAAGTCTGGTGATCTCAATATGAAATAAGGTGTTACGAAGATGAAGGCCGTGAACATAGTGACCATGAGCGTACAAACTGCCCAGAAAGCAACTACGTCCCATACATCACGAAAATTGACAGGAGAGTGATTAATGACTGCTTGCCGGACGAACTGAACCAGTTGCGCAGAGCAGCGGAACAGACACATCGTCAGCCAGCCCAGAAAAGCGGACGTCAGCACAGTCCTGATGCGCCAGGCGGTTCCCATTTCTGAAATATACGTGTGCATTCTGTGTTGACCGTAAACACTGATGAGATACCCGCACCTAGACCGGATGCGAGCGCTCGCGATGGGCATCCAATCTTATATGGCTATAGCTGTTCTGCCGCTGCAAGAGGAGCTCTCATCAACGGCGATATCGGATGCGGGGCAAACTGCGCCCGACCTGGCGCTGGCCGAGGGCCGACTGTGGCGCCCCCGACGTGTTCTGATCACGCCGGATGCATACGCCCTGCCGCATGGCCGCCTGATGCTGGAACGGGCGGAGAGCTTTGGCGCAACCGTGGTGCGGCTGAAGGCGAACCGGCTCACAGGCCTGAGCGATGAGTCGCCTCAGAAAGCTTACGCGCTTGCGAAGACGAGCTTTGCGATTGTTGTGTCGCCGCCGGGCGCGCGGAAGCTGCAGCCGATTCCACCCTCGGCCGACTGGCAGTTTCACCTTGCGCAGGGCTGCCCGGCGCACTGCCAGTACTGCTATCTGGCCGGTTCGCTGAGCGGGCCGCCGATTACGCGGGCATATGCCAACCTGCCGCAAATCCTGGAAAATCTGCGTGAGTACGCCGGCACCGGCAAGGTCACCTCTGCTTCAAAGGACCGCGCGCACGAGGGCACAACCTTTGAGGCGTCCTGCTACACCGACCCTTTGGGGATTGAGCACCTGACCGGTGCGCTGGCGGAGAGCATCCGCTTCTTTGGGCAGTGGGAAGCGCCGGTGCAGCTGCGGTTCACCACAAAGTTCGCGGCGGTGGGCTCGCTGCTGCCCGTTGAGCATTGGCGGCGCACGCGTGTGCGGTTCAGCGTGAATGCGACGAGTGTCAGCCGGGACTTTGAAGGCGGCACGGCCACGCTGGCGCAACGGTTGGGGGCAATGCGGCGCATGGCTCTTGCCGGCTACCCGGTGGGCCTAACGGTGGCACCCATCATGCCTGTGGAGGACTGGCGCGAGTCGTATGCGCAGCTTTTTCAGGATGTGGCGGCGCAGCTTGCCGGTGTGCCGGACGTGGACTTGACGGTCGAGCTGATTACGCACCGCTTCACGCCGGGATCAAAAGATGTGCTGCTGAGTTGGTACCCGAAGACGACGCTCGATCTGGACGAGGCGAACCGCACCGAGAAGCGCAATAAGTTTGGCGGATTCAAGTACGTCTATCCAAAGGACCCGATGCGTGAGATGCGCAGCTTTTTTGAGTCGACAATTGCGGAAGTGCTGCCGCCGGCTCGGATTCTTTACTGGACCTGATGTTCCGGCGGTAGTTCCGGACGCTTGTGTCTCGGCAGGACCGTCTAGACGCGGTAGCCGCCGCCCTTGAGTTCCTGCGTCGCCAGGTCGAGTGTGAACGAGACCTCTTCGTCGGTGAGCATGTCCCATCCGGTGCCGGCCAGCTGTGTGCTTTCCAGTGCGGACAGGGTTAGCCCTTCCCAGCTCAACCTTGGGCTGCGCCACGCCCGTCCGTCTGACGGCAGCACCAGCACATCGTGGTACCCCGCCAACACCAGGTACTCCGCGGATGTCACAACTTCCAGCACGGGCCGCATCGCCAGCAGCTCGGTCGTCTGCGGGGCCGTGGGACGAAGAAGATACGCGTAGCCGCCCGCAATGGCGAGGAACACGTCTGCATCCTTGCCTTGTTCCGTCCAGGCTTCCGGCACCGGCCACAGTCCGGTGGCCACATCGGCCGACGCGTAGCCCAGCGCGCATTGTGCCAGGAACGGCGATGCCGCCGCCGGGCGAACGTCGAAGTACACGGAGCCGCGGGCCAGCGCATCCTCCTCGCCGGGCACGGCGTTGGGAAAGACGAACTGTCGTGCCGGCGCGATCAGCGGCGCTCCGGCGAGCATGCGGACTGACCATTGCGGCGTTTGCAGCACCATTGCACCCAAGCGCCTTCCAATGCTCACAGTGCATGCTCCCAACCATGCGCCTCAAGCGGTGTTTCGCGGCCATGCTGCCGGAGACGCATGCCCAGCTCCTGCGTGACTTCACCGATGCGGGTGAGCGCGACGCCCGCCAGTTGTTTCGGCATCTTTGCCGTGGGCCGGGCACAGAACAACAGTTCGTAATCCTCGCCGCCGTGCAGAGCGAGGGCAAATGCATCCTGCAGGTCCGGCCGATGGACGATGGGAGCTATTGGTAAAACGTCTGCATCGATGACAGCCCCGGTCTTCGACTCTTCGCAAATGTGAGCAAGGTCAGTGGACAGTCCGTCGCTGAGATCAATGGCAGCCGTAGCAAGCCCGCGCCGGAGCAGGGCCTGGCCGACCAGGATGCGCGAGGCAGGGAAGAGGTGCGGGTGTCCGCCCGCGTCCTGTGGCGTCGCGGACTGGAAGCGCCTCGGGTTGACGCCGAGTTGAGCGAGTTCCGCGGACGCGCCGCCCAGCGTTCCCGTCACATAAAGTGCGTCGCCGGGACGCGCGGTGCTCCGCCGCAGGGCTTTGCCGGCGGGTGCAAAGCCGAGACAGACGATGTCGGCCAGGATGTTATCTCCAGGTGCGGCGGCCGTGTCACCGCCGCTTAGCTGCGTGCCGGTGGCCTGTGCCAGCGCCAGCAGGCCATCCAAAAAGCCTTGTACCCACTTGCGCCCGGCAGCCGATGCCCGCAGCGTAGTTGGGAGCGCAAGAGAGAGAAAAGCTGCCGCGGGTTTTCCGCCCATGGCGGCAATGTCGCTCAGCCCGCGAGCCAGGCAGCGGTGCCCCACGGAGCGGGCCGGGTGCCAGTCGCGTCGGAAATGCCGTCCTTCTATTGAGAAATCGGTGGTGACGAGCAATTCCTGCCCAGGCGGCGGCCGCAGAATCGCGCAGTCGTCCCCGATACCGAGCCGGACCGGGCCGCGGGGGTGCCCCGCAACTGAACGGATCGCCGCGATCAGTTCCAATTCCCCTTTGCTTTGTTGGCGGGCCACCCACTGAGGATAGGCGATGCTTGCCGCAAACGTACCCGGACAGTAAACTTGGAGAGTTGGCGTTTCTCCTGCGATTCGAGCCGCAGATCTCCCGCAAAGGCCCACTCCCTCTTGAAAAAACGTTTTTACGTTGTGTTTGTCTCCCGGGATGAGGATGGTTCGCTGCACCGGCTGCCGGTTCCTCTCCAGTTTGTGTATGTGTGCGTAGCTGCGGCGGTGGTGGGTTTATTCACCATCGCGGGCCTGGCCGGATCTTACTCGCGCATGCTGCTGAAGACGGCGAAGTTTAACCAGTTGCGGCAGGAGCACCAGTCGCTGCGGCAGGACTATGCCCGCCTGGAAAAGCGCGAGCATGAGAAGGAAGTGCAGGCGGCATCGCTTGGCGCGCTGGCCAGTGAGGTGACGGCGCTGTACGGATTTACGGCGCAAAAGCTGGTCACACCAGCGGGCAATCTGATCATGGGCGCGGGCCGACGGTTCAGCCACGGCAGCACCACGGCCGCGGCCGGAACAGCTGCGGCCAGCACCGCACTGGCACCCGCCTCCACGGGCAACAATCTAACGAACGCCAACTATTACAAGAGCCTGGACGCCTTTTACCAGCTGCGCGCCTCGGCGATGACAGGCAACGCGTCGCGCGCGATCTCCAGCACTTGGAATGACACGCCAATGGGCAATTTCGGCCCAGCATTTGGGCCGCCGCTGGATGCCAGCGTGAGCATGCCGACGCTGTGGCCGGTCGTCGGCCCGATCACCTCACCCTTTGGCGAGCGGGAAGATCCTGTGCTGGGCGCGGGTGAAGGCGAGTTCCACAAAGGCGTGGACATTTCGGCACCGATGGGTACGCCGATTCACGTGACCGCCGGGGGTATTGTGCAGATGGCGGGCCTCGGCAATGGCTATGGGACGGAGGTCATTGTGGACCATGGCAACGGCGTGAAAACGCTGTACGGCCACATGTCCGGCTTGCACTGCAGTGCCGGCCAGCGCGTCGTGCGGGGCGAGGTGATCGGCTACGTGGGCCACAGCGGCCGCACCACCGGTGTGCATGTGCACTATGAGGTGCGGGTGCGCGACATTGCCGTGAATCCTCACAAGTACATGCAGAGCACCAGTTACGGGCCTGTGCTTTCCGCCGGCATGTAGCGGGAATCAATCTACGGATGTTACTGAACGGGCCGCTCCAGAAGCGGCCTGTTCGCTTGAGTGGCTCACCGTGAATGAAAGCGGGTACACTGACTGGCGCATGCATACCCTTGATCGCCGCCGCTTTCTAAAGACAGGCGGAGCTGTTGCCGCCGCCTCCACTGTTCCAACGGGTCTATTGTCAGCCGCGAAACCGGTGCGGCAGTCCGGCATTGCAGGTGGGCGGCAGATCCTGCCCATCAACCGTGGCTGGCGTTACCGCAATACGGCGACTGCTGAAGCGCGTAGCCGCGACTTCGACGACAGCGCCTTTGCGCCCGTCTGTCTGCCACACACCAACGTGCGGCTACCCTGGCATGGATTTAGCGAGAAGGCATTCCAGTTTGTCTCGGTGTACCGGCGTGAGATAAGGCTGCCGGCCGGCGCGCAGGGCAAGCGCGTCTTTCTCGATTTTGAAGGTGTGATGGTGGCCACGACCGTGTATCTGAACGGCACACGCATCGGCAACTACAAGGGCGGGTATACGCCTTTCTCCTTTGACCTCACCGATGCTCTGGATTACAGCGGCGGCAAGAATGTACTGGCCGTGGAGGTGGATTCGACTGAGCGGCAAGACATTCCACCATTCGGCAATGAGGTGGATTACCTCACCTTTGGCGGCATCTATCGCGAGGTCGCGCTGCGCATCGTGCCGATGACCTCCATCGAGAACATCTTTGCTGAGCCGAAGGACGTGCTGACCGGCACACCGTCGGTTCAGGTGCGCTGCTATCTTGAGCAGTCCTCTAAAGCCGCGGTCCAGAAACAGCCGTTGCAGGTCCGGGCGGAACTGCGGGATGGCACGCGGGTCGTCGCCTCCGGTACAGCTCCGGTGACGCCCAGCTTTCCGCCGCCGCTCTCCAATGAGGACGCAGGCCAGGCACGCGGAGCCGAACCCTTCAACGATGCCGACAAACCGCAGGCTGTGGTGATTCTGACCAGGCTGGGCAAGGTACAGCTGTGGGAAATGAACGCACCCAAGCTGTACACCGTGCATGTTCAGCTGCTTGCCGGCGGTGCTGTTGTGGATGAGGACTCCCGCCGCATCGGCTTCCGTGAAGCCAGCTTTACCGAGCAGGGATTCAAGCTGAACGGCAAGGTAGTCAAGCTGCGCGGCCTGGACCGCCACCAGACCTTTCCGTGGGTAGGCCAGGCCATGCCCGGGCGGGTTCAGCGGCAGGATGCGAAAATCCTGAAGCAGGATTACCACTGCAACATCGTGCGCACTTCGCACTATCCGCAGTCGCGCCACTTTCTGGATGCCTGTGATGAGATGGGCCTGCTTGTGCTGGAGGAGATTCCCGGCTGGCAACATATCGGGCCCAAGCCGTGGCAGGACATCAGCGTGGACAACGTCCGGCGCATGATCCGCCGTGACTGGAACCATCCTTCGATCATTCTGTGGGGCGTGCGCATCAACGAATCGCGCGACAACCATGACTTTTACACACGCACCAACACACTGGCACATGCGCTGGATGATTCACGGCAAACCGGTGGCATCCGCTATTTCCAGGCATCGGAGTTTCTGGAAGACGTCTTCACCATGAACGACTTCGGCTGGCCACTGCTGCCGCCCAAACATCCGCGCTATTTGAATACGGAGTTTGTGGGCCACACTTATCCAACAAAGACGATCGACTCGCTGGAACGATTGAAGGAGCACACGCACCGCCATGCGAGGGTGCACGATCAGCTCGCGTCCAATCCGCAGTATGCCGGCGGCATTGGGTGGTGCGCCTTTGACTACGACACACATTTCAGTTTCGGTTCGGGTGATCACATCTGCTATCACGGCGTGGCCGACATCTTTCGTACGCCGAAACCGGCGGCAGGCCTCTACAAATCCATGTGTGAAGTGAGCGAAGAGCCGGTGCTGGAGATGGCGCACCACTGGGCGCGGAACGACGAGTCTGTCGGCATTACCAGCATCTACCTGTGCAGCAACTGCGAAACCGTGCGCGCCTTTATGCTGAGCCCCGGCAAGGAAGAGCCGATTTATAGTGGCGGCCCGGACCGCACCACTTATCCGCATCTGCCGCACGCGCCATTCATCTTCCCGGTAAAGACCAGTACGAACATCTGGGGCGACCTGCGGGTGGACGGCTATGTGGGCGGCAAGAAAGTGATTAGCCGCACCTGGTCCGGCAGCGGCATCGATGCCAAGTTCGTGCTTGTGCCGGATGACACCGCGCTCATCGCCGATGGCGGCGACACCACGCGGGTGGTCCTGCGGGTGGAAGACGAATTTGGCAACATCCGTCCCTTTGCCGCGGATGCAATTGCGATCAAACTTGACGGGCCGGCTGAACTGATCGGCGACAATCCATTCGGACTCATTGGTGGCACAGGTGCCGTGTGGGTGCGTGCCAAGGAACTTGCCGGTACGGTCACGCTGCGTGCGACGCATCCCGTGCTGGGCACGCAAGAACTGCAGTTCAAGGTGACTGAAGCAGCGCCGGAGCTGGCCTGAGCACTACTAGGCCGGCTATCGCACCTCGATCGTATCCGCGCCGTAAACTTCGCCGAGGCGCGGCCCTTGGGCAAAGAGGACAATGTGGTGGCCACGCTGGTCGCCAGAGCGAACGGACGGCGGCAGCGGGACCATGTAGCTGATCGTGTTTCCGTCCGGGTGGACGCGGCCGATGCGCACAATCTCACGGGCAACGGATGTGTGATGGAGCGTGTCGCCGGCGTTTTCGCCACGCCGAACCTCCGTCTGGTCCATGTCGTCCGTCACGGCCGCGAACAGGTCGGCATCCAGATTCGGCAGCTTGCCGGAGATGCGTGCGGACATGTCGATCCGGTCAGCAATGTAATGAGCGGACTGGAGTTCCACGGTGAGAGGATAAGCCGGTTGTGCCTCCCATGCCGCCAGTACGCCGGCTCGTTCATTCGCGACCAGCTGTGTGCGTCCATTGACCACCATTTGTGGCGTGAAGATGCTATTCAAACGAAAACGTTCACCGTAACGGTTCTGCCGTTCGGTAAAGCCTTCGGCTGAGTAGGGGTCGGTCCAGCCGAGGTGATTCCAGTAGGTGACGTGCTCGCTCAAGCCGATGACTTTACGGCCCGAGGCGGTGGTGCGGCCGTTCCATTCCCGCAATAGAGCATCCGCCGGTGGGCAGCTGGAGCAGCCCTCTGAGGTGAAGAGCTCTACCAGAACCGGTGAGCGATCGGCGGCATGCGCTGTAGCTGGCCGGACTGCCTGTGCGCTCCAGAGCACGGCCAAAGCACCGGCTCCCGCAAGAACCGTGCTGAAAACAACCTTCAAAAACCTACGCATCTGCCACCCTCACATATCGTGCCGCACTGTTTTGACACGCAGACATCTGAATCGTCTGTGTGCAGAAACGCCAGTGAGGGAGTGGCGCTTTGGTTTTCGCTTGGCTCTGGAACGAGCTTAAGCCCAAATCTCTTGCAGGGTGAGTGTAAATCCTTCCACTGGACCCTCACCCTGTACTGAATTGGGACTGTGCAACATTTCCGGTTCGCGGCCAGTGCGGAAGACTGTCACCGTACGAGCGTATGGATCGATCATCCAGGCGAGCTGCGCGCCGTTCTCCATCCATGTCTGCATTTTGGCGAAGAGCAGGAAAGGACTGTCGGATTTGGAACGGACTTCAATGATGAACTCGGGGCAGAGAGGAACAAAGCGCTCGCGCTGTTCCTTCGTGAATGCATCAAGATGTTCGTTGCTCGTCCAGCAGGCGTCTGGACTCAGTGTGGAGCCATCCGGCAGATTCCAACCTGCGTTTGGGCCATTTGCGCGGCCTCGCCGGGTCTGCCTTTTCCAAGCTCTCAGTTGGTAAGAGACCTCCTGCTCCCGGTCTCCACCTTCCATCCCGACTGGCGTCATGATGACCAGTTCTCCCTTTGTGTTTTTCTCGATCCGGTATGGCTTGTTCTTGCGGGAGAAGGCGATCAGTTCGTCATCCGTCAACGGCGAAGGAGGACGCAGGACGATCGGCAGCGGCAATCCCGTCAGCGACCATTCCATGTGACCTCCTTTGTCTTCGCATCACTTGATGCAGCACGAGCTTAAGCCCAAATCTCTTGCAGGGTGAGTGTAAATCCTTCCACTGGACCCTCACCCTGTACTGAATTGGGACTGTGCAACATTTCCGGTTCGCGGCCAGTGCGGAAGACTGTCACCGTACGAGCGTATGGATCGATCATCCAGGCGAGCTGCGCGCCGTTCTCCATCCATGTCTGCATTTTGGCGAAGAGCAGGAAAGGACTGTCGGATTTGGAACGGACTTCAATGATGAACTCGGGGCAGAGAGGGAGGTAGCGCTCCTTCTCGTCGGCATCGAACTCATCCAAACGCTCCGTGCTCGTCCATGATGCATCCGGGCTCAAGGTTGCGCCATCCGGCAAATTCCATCCTGTGCTCGGACCATCGCACTCGCCATGGCCGGATTGCCGCGCCCAACTCTCGAGTTGATAGAAGACCTTTACTTCACGTTGACCGCCGCTTCTTCCGACTGGCGTCATGATGACCAGTTCTCCCCTTGTGTTTTTTTCAATCCGGTATGGCTTGTTCTTGCGGGAGAAGGCGATCAGTTCGTCATCCGTCAACG